>NZ_FOGC01000027.1 GCF_900111105.1 Rosenbergiella nectarea
AGTTTAGCCGCAGGATTAGCGGGTGGATTGGTGGGTGGCGATACGGCGAGTGCAGTATCAGGGATGCAGACCGGGAAGGTGACGGTTGAGAATAACCTGATGGGCGGTACTGAGGACGGTCAGGAGAAGTTCGCCAGAGAGCATGGCAAGAATATCGCCTCCTGTGCGGACAATCCGGGTTCAGCGTCCTGCCAGAAAGGTCTGGCGATGCAGGATGCGTTGACGGTTGTGCTTCCAGCAGGGCTTGGTGGCGGAGTGCTGATTGCAGCAACGCCAGAAATAGCCGCTATTCTGAAGGCTGGAGTTGAATCCTGTGCCGGTGCGCTGGCGTTGTGTATTAACAACCTTGGTCTTCAGGCTTCAGAGATTATCGTTCCAGGTGGAGTCGGAGCCGGTGGTGCGATAGGGATAGGTAAGACAGCGGCTGAAGCTACGGCGGCGAAAGCAGAGGTTGTGGCGGCTAATTCGGCGAAGAATATCGGAAATGGTAGCACCATAAATTCGATTAAAAATACAGCTGAAACACAAGTTAGTGTTGATCAAAAATTAGCTAACTATCTGTTAGATAAACAACATCCTGTTGGAGGAAGTAAGGCGGAATGGTTCGATAGTGCTCTTGGTTTTAACAAAACAAACTCAAATAAGCTTGCGAAACAAATCGTTTTTGACTCCAGTCAAGCCGTTAAAACAGCAGAAACTCAGTTTGGTACTAAATATGATCAAGTAATACCAATAACTGGTACGAATGGCAGAACGATTAATGTTAAATTTGGTTGGATTGAGAATAATGACGGTGTAGTTAGACTCGTAACAGCTATTCCAGCTAAGAAATAAATATATTGGTATTTACTTTATGATCAAAGAATATGATGTAGTTAAAGCCAAAAAAGACTTGTCTGACATTGTGCTAAAAGGATGTAGGGGAGCAGTTATTATTATATATCGAGAACCTACTTTAGGTTATGAAGTTGAATTCATTGATAATGAAGGTGATACATTAGATGTTTTGACGGTTTACCCTGATGATATCGAGTCATCAGGGTAACGATATATTTTTAACGAGTGTTATTAAAAATCCCGGCCATCAAGCCGGGATCTTTTTACTGACTAATCACTCCCCAACTAGCCGTATAATCAGCTCGCCCTGCTGACAACTCACTTCAACCTTCCTGCCGGTCTCAAATCCCAGCTCTCCCATCCAGTGGCCCCGCAGCGTGATCGATGGTGAAGGTTGATGTTTAATGTGATCCCGAACATATCCCACGGTATAACGCCTTGATTGAGTTGTGGGTGTGCCTGTCTCTGGCATATGATGTGTCTTAGCCATAGTAACTACCTCCATAGTTGCTTGTGGTTAGCAGTTAAGGCAGGTTGCACCCTGCTTTAACTGCGCTCATTAATCTGTTTAGCCTGGTACTTCAATATCATCCCATCTAGCAATGCCCTGATAATCCGGCGTTCTTCTTCCGGCATTCCACTGACTGCCTCAAACTGAAAGATCAGGTCGTCAGAGGGTCCGCGTTCACGGTCTTCAAACACCAGGTCGTCCAGCGAAACATGCAAGACCTTCGCCAATCTTATCAGGGCGTCTAAGGTAGGTTGTGCTGTCCCCGCTTCATAGCGACGTATCTGGTTCCCTGACCCATCAAGAGACAACGCTGGACAGCGGCGGCCAAGTCACCTTACACAGCGGTCGCGATAC
>NZ_FOGC01000028.1 GCF_900111105.1 Rosenbergiella nectarea
CCTATACGTTTACCACAGAGGAAGAGCCAGGTATTACCCTCATCTGGACGCCCGACAGTGCAGGTGTCAGTGTTCCTGCAAATACAGGTAACCCGAATCCGGTAAGGATACCGAACCCGGTGGTAGTGGATCCGCTGCCGGAAGATAGCGGTATTGAGGCCACAACTAGCCCTGCACCGGAAGAGAAGAATTTTGCGGATTATATTCTTATCTTGCCGCTATCGGATATTCCTCCGATATATGTTTATCTGAATGCTGATCATAAATACTACACGCCGCCGAAAGAAAATCCTCCACTACCTGCTTATCCTGATGCCAAAAAAGCGCAAGCTAAAACACCTCTTAAGGGAGGTGGGAAACTACGTAATCGTTGGAAAGATTCAAAAGGAAAAATCTATGAATGGGATTCACGACACGGTACAGTCGAAATTTATGATCGTTCAGGGCGCAATCATTTAGGCGAGTTTGACCCAATAACAGGTGAGCAAACTAAACCAGCAGATCCGACAAGAAAGGTAGAAAAATGACAATTGTTTATACTATCGATGTATATAGTAAAGTGGATGAGACGTTGCTTCTTGAAATTGAAATCCCAGAGAATAAACTGTCAGATATAGCTGAAATTATGGGGTGGAGTGAAGAGGATAAAAAAGAATTTTCATTAGGAATTGGTGTTTATAATATTAATGAAAACCAAGCGATTAAATTAGAGAGCTTGCTATGTAAAAAATTCTATTCTTCTAATAACGCTCTACAGATTTCAGGCGGCAGTGTCTAATACATTACAAATATCTCTGAGGCAGCACGAAATATCTTGGGTGCTGCTCCATTTTTTCTCAATGGTATTATATAAATGACAATAAATATTGAGGCATTGATCCGTTTCTTAGGTCAAACGTATCACGAAATGATTGTTCAGGGCATTATACCGTATAAAACCAAACCTTCTGGTGAATATGGAGATCCTGACCTTAATCTTGATATGGTCAAAGAGGGCGTATTTCTTTCTTTCAAACGAGATGGAATGACTCTTCAGGAAATAACGTTAAGAATTCAGCGAGATGGCATAAAAGAGTGGATTTTCCCCAATGATTTACCTACGCCACTCAAAGCAGAAATGCCACGACAATGGGTGCATGACACCTTCGGGGAACCAGACAACGCTGCTCCTCCACGTAAGGTAGCAAACAGATCCTTTGGGTGGACTGAACGTTATGCCATAAGGGATTTTCATATACCTATAGCAATGCAAGTCAGTTACGATCTGGACGGAATGGTAAAAAAATAACTTATCTCCCGACTTCAGATCTTCGTTGGTAGATCCTCCCTCTTCCTCACTATAAATCGGTTAGTATTCGACCAGTGTAACGATAAACATGACACGAATAAGGGAATAAAACGTCAATACATTGACGACGTTACCTCGGTAATTTCGGCAGGTACACTCTCTAAGGACAGG
>NZ_FOGC01000026.1 GCF_900111105.1 Rosenbergiella nectarea
TGGGGCGTAATCCATAAAATCCTACGACTTACCCCCTCAAAACGACTCAAAATGGCTTAGATGAATTCTGACACCATGAATCGTTATGCGTCCAACTGAGTAGCAACTGATTTCAGGGTGATTTGATACCCAACCCCATAAAACACTGTCCGATCACCCCATCGAAAACGGTGAACGGGCAAATAAATTTTTTATTTGTCTGTGAGGCGTTGGCAGGGTGTCGGGATGCAATCCTGACGACTAGATCGTGTTGGCGGTGTACCAAACACATATCTTGTCCTGTCGTTAACTGTCAGTTTTAAGATTTTAAATAAGCCAACTGCAAGTTCAGGGCAACTCGGCATCGTGTAATACAAACTGCGAAGCGTTGTATTACAATTTGCGAAGAGGTTGCTATCCTGCATGTGTTCGTCCTATCCCTTCATCCTCAAGCGTTAAAATCCATTCAAAAGCAGTTTTAAAATCGATTTAAAATAATTTCGCTGAAAAAAATTCGGAGAATATTCGGGATCTGTTCGTCAGAAGAAAATGCCAATGGAGCTATAAAATTCCGCTTCCTCGCCGCAAACAAGTTTGCTTCTGCGGCGAGCGGTAGGAGTGTTCCGGTAGGGATGTTTTTGATTTCTGGGTTATAAATGTACAGAAGCCCCGTGACATAATCACAGGGCTTAGGTACTCTAATTCTTGCAGGTAACTGCTAGGAACCAGACGTAGCAATCTAATCCTAGCAGTGGAAGCTAGCTTTTGTCACTACTTCCTTAAAACCATTCAAAGACGTTAACCTCATACCTGCACCTTAGACACTCAGGTCTACGCCCCGGACTCCGGCAGGATAAACAGGCATACGGTGGGAATAAAATCCTAACCAACTCGGGAAAGAAGTTGGCTCTACCCCGTCTCGCAGTACGATAACTGGCACCTGATAAAGTGAGTTTCTAAGGAGTTGTAAGCGGTATAGTGTGATTGCAGAAGTCTGACACTACGCCCACACAATCAAACCTTTTGCAGGGTAAGAAAAACAAGAAAAGAGCTAGATGAAGGTCGCTACGCTCCCCGTGATTTTTATATACCCACCACGGGGGCATTAGGCATTTTTTTAATTAAAAAAGGTCGCTACACCATGTTCAATCAAATCCCCCCTAGCATTTACATAGCCATAGGTGCATTTACAGCAGCTGAATCGCCACCGATTTAACAGACACCTCAGAGTCATTTAAAATGGCTTAAAGAGAGGTGCACATGAGCAGTAAGCGTTATCCTGAAGGTTTAAAATTGAAGCGGTCAAACAGGTTGTTGATCGTGGCCATTCTGTTTCCAAAACGTAAAGTATTCAGATGTATTTTTTATCACCTATACATAAATCCAGATAAAATAGCATATAACTTTCGCCTGACATCATCATTAAATATGAACTTGAGGTACAGATGAAAGGATACTTAATTATTTTATTTTTTATTACTGGTACTGCCAATTCCTCAGAAGTTATATCAAATAAGTACTACACAATAGATTCGGATAATCAGTTAATGTTATCGAATGGAAATATTAAGGCTTTTGGCCATGTACACGCTGTAAGCGGAGATATGAATATTGATGCAGAAGAAGCTATTTATCATCGTGAGAACCCCAACGATACATATATAACAGCCACAGGAAATCCAATAAAATACAATGGGGTAACAGAAGACGGCAAGCCATTCTCAGGAAGCTCTAAAAAGCTTAAATATACTCCAGAAACAGGAGAGGTCATCCTGACAGATGAGGCTTTTGTTCAGCAAAAAGGAAATACTCTATCGGCCGCAGTAATAACATACAACACCATTACGAAAAAAATGATAGCTTCTTCGGCACCTGGTAAAAGAGTAAAAAGTGTGATTTATCCTGACAAGGTACCACAGACGAAAAAATAATTTTTCTTAGTCAGCATACTGAATCTGACAAAAACCTTTTACCCTAACAGTTTACTGCTAGGGTAATGTCAGCGTTCCAACACGCAATGAAAGCTTAACGTGAGTTTTCGTTCTACTACGCGTCAGCCCCCTACCCCGTATCGCAGTGCGATAACTAGCACCTGAGTAGTTGAATTTCTAAAGTGTAGTAAGCGGTATAGTGTGATTGCAGAAGTCTGACACTACGCCCATACAATAAAACCTTTTGTAGGGTAAGAAAAACAAGAAAAAATAATGAGCTTTAAATATAAAAGCACATCCACTGGAAAAGAGATCTCCGTTATAACTAATGATTTAACATAAGGCAGTCTTACGCGCACCGCTCAAACGCCCTCAGAGCAA
>NZ_FOGC01000025.1 GCF_900111105.1 Rosenbergiella nectarea
GTTGACAGATTAACGAATAGAAAGGTAAGCGAACACGTTCGTTTATTTAAAGCATTGCGAAGTAAAGAAACGATTAATTTTTATCGTAATCAAGGCGACGACCAAGGGATGTGAAGGAGCATACAGAGGTATGTGACAGAGCAGCACGAGGGAAGTTAACGCCGAGTACGTCAAAAAGGAACGTTTTTAGCAGCAAGAATTTGCCTGGCGGCACTAGCGCGGTGGTCCCACCTGACCCCATGCCGAACTCAGAAGTGAAACGCCGTAGCGCCGATGGTAGTGTGGGGTCTCCCCATGCGAGAGTAGGGAACTGCCAGGCATCCAATAAGTCAAAAAGGCCATCCTAACGGATGGCCTTTTTGCGTTGGAAAACGCTAACTTCTTGTAGCGTTTAATGAAAAAAAGATGCCAAATCAGGTAAACTAGTCAGTGATTATCCTATCAAGGTGAAGCCATGACTTGTTCGCAGACCTCTTTAAAATCCTTAAATACCTTTGGCCTTTCCGTCAGTGCCGAACGCATTGTTTATGCACGCAATACCGAAACCCTTATTGAAAGCTGGAAAGCTCATCAAGAGAAACCATGGCTGTTGATGGGAGGAGGCAGTAATATGCTGTTCCTCGACGACTTTGAAGGCACAGTAGTCGTTAATCAGTTAAAGGGAATAAGTATTGAGCAAACATCAGAAGAGTGGCTGATTCACTGTGCCGCTGGTGAGAATTGGCATGAGTTCGTGAAGTTTACCGTTAAGGAAGGTATGGCGGGGCTAGAAAATTTAGCACTGATCCCGGGAACGGTAGGGTCAGCACCTATACAGAACATAGGCGCCTATGGTGTTGAATTGAAGGATGTATGCGCATATGTCGATATTCTCGACCTTAATCAAAATCAAATGTTGAGAGTAACGAATAAAGAGTGCCTTTTCGGCTACCGAGAGAGTATTTTCAAACACCAGTACCGGCAAGGGTACGTCATTACTGCAGTAGGTTTTCGTCTAGCAAAGGAATGGCAACCAACTCTATCCTACGGGCCTCTGAAAGTAGCAGAAGCCTCTCTGACAACACCACAATCAATATTTGATAAAGTGTGTGAGATACGACGTAGTAAACTGCCTGACCCAGCCCAAATAGGCAATGCAGGAAGCTTTTTCAAAAACCCAATCATTCCAACTCGAGATGCTGAAGCCATTAAACGACACTATCCGAATGCCCCTTTCTACCCACAATGTGACAATCTGGTGAAGATCGCGGCAGGTTGGTTAATCGACCAGGCCGGCCTTAAAGGATATGTAGCCAATCATGCGGGAGTACATCCTCAACAAGCATTAGTCTTAATCAACTTGGGCGGTGCACAGCCGAAAGACTTGGTAAATATGGCGAAACATGTTCGTGATACTGTTTATAACAAATTTGAGATTTGGTTAGAACCGGAGGTTAGGTTTATCGGTCCTATGGGCGAAGTTAATGCAGTGGAAGCGTTATCATGAAAGATTACAGCATTACATTAAAGATCATGGCCATTTTAGCGGATGGTGAATTCCATTCGGGTGAGCAACTGGGCCAAGAACTCGGCATGAGCAGAGCGGCGATCAACCAGCATTTAAAAATTCTTGAAACCTGGGGAGTGAGTACTTATCGGGTGACGGGTAAGGGCTATTGCTTGGCCGAGCCAATTAATCTGCTCGACCAGGACGTTATCTCTCAACAGTATCACACAGATAACGTGGAGGTTATCCCTGTTATTGATTCGACCAACCAATACCTACTCGATAATATCGATAAGCTCACTACCGGAGACGTTTGTCTGGCTGAATATCAACAAGCGGGTCGGGGTAGACGTGGTGGGAAATGGTTCTCTCCCTTTGGTGCTAATCTCTATTTATCAATGTACTGGCGATTGGAGCAGGGACCGGCAGCCGCAATGGGGTTAAGTTTAGTTGTGGGTATAGTGATCGCCGAGACGTTAGTTCAGTTCGGCTGTCATGATGTCAAGGTAAAATGGCCGAATGATCTCTACATCAATAACCGAAAACTTGCAGGTATATTGGTTGAAATGACCGGTAAAACGGGTGATGTTGCACATATCATTATCGGCGCTGGTATAAATATCGCAATGAAATCTGATGCAACTTCGCCGATAGACCAAAGTTGGACCAGCCTTTATCAAGAAGGTATTATCACCGACAGGAATGCTCTTTCTGCTGCAATAGTTACCAATCTGCGTATCGCTTTACAGACCTTCGAAATACAAGGGATGGCTCCTTTCCTACCTCGTTGGCATATTTTAGATAATTTTCTCAATAAACCGGTAAAACTCATAATAGGTGACAGGGAAATCCACGGTATTGAACGCGGAATAAATGAATTCGGTGCACTGATGCTGGAACACGAAGACGAAATAAAAGCGTGGGTTGGCGGCGAGATTTCATTGAGAGCCGCCAACTGAATGAGTAGGCGTTATTTGCGTAAACTTACTGTACTGACGGCATGTTTGAGGCTCTTCGATAAAATGAGATTAGCCCGCTCTCGAGTGGGTAAGATGTTCTCACGAAGATTTAGCCCATTGATTTCGTCCCATAACGTTGAGGCGATCCCCTTTGCTTCATCAATCGTCAGCTGTGAATAATGGTGGAAATACGAATTAGGGTCACTGAAAGCACCTTCTCTGAATCGAAGAAAACGGTTGATATACCACTGCTTAAGCAGATCTTCAGAGGCATCAACATAGATCGAAAAATCGACAAAATCGCTGACGAAAACTCGATGGGGGTCATGGGAATAATCCATACCGCTTTGTAGGACATTTAAACCCTCAAGGATAACGATATCCGGGGCTTCAACAACTTTTTGCTCTTCTGGAATGATGTCATACGTCAAATGAGAGTAAACCGGAACGGTGAGCTTCTCCTTGCCTGCCTTAATATCAGCAACGAAATTGACTAAGCGATGCATATCGTATGACTGAGGAAAACCTTTCTTCTTCATTAATCCACGTTCTTTTAATAGAGCGTTGGGATGGAGAAAGCCATCGGTGGTGATTAATTCAACTTTACGATGTTCAGGCCAGCGGCTGAGTAGAGCTTGTAATACACGAGCTGTGGTGCTTTTTCCTACCGCGACGCTACCAGCAATACTAATGATATAGGGAACTTTTTTGCGTTCCGTACCGAGAAACTTTTTTACCACATTCTGGTGGTTAAGGTTCGAGCTGATATAAAAATTCAGCAAACGCGAAAGGGGAAGGTATATCTCAGCCACTTCACTCAGGGAGAGGTCTTCGTTAATCCCTTTTAATTGCTCTATATCTTGCTCATCAAGAACTAAAGGTGTCGACTCTCGTAATGCTGCCCAATGTTGGCGATCAAAATGCAAATAAGCTGAATTCAAAGGTGACGAATCGATTGTACTCATAATTATACGTCTGACATCCGTAACTCAGTACGGCCGAAACAAGCCGGGAAGTGAGTTAACTAAAGGAGTTAAAGGAATAGTATCTCTGGAGGTTATCACCTGTCGTGACCAGTACAAAGCAAAAAGATGTTAATACAATGATATGTGTATATTTTTTATATGTTAAAAAAAGGAAAGGGCACGAATAATTTTAATTATTTACTCATGTAATAAAAAACGTAACGAACTTTTCTCCCTGTTTTCATTCATTGAATGGATGGAAAACTACTTTCTTTCTAATGCTAAAATCCTCACTTTCGATTAAATTTTGGACTAAAAACCACTAAAATCGCCTATTTTGAATAAAGAGTGAGCGAACGGAAAAAAAACTTAATTTTTTAGTTGCATGATTTTCTAACTCCCCATAGAATGCGCCTCAACTTGATGCCGACTTAGCTCAGTAGGTAGAGCAACTGACTTGTAATCAGTAGGTCACCAGTTCGATTCCGGTAGTCGGCACCAATCAAGTTAAGGTGGGGTTCCCGAGCGGCCAAAGGGAGCAGACTGTAAATCTGCCGTCACAGACTTCGAAGGTTCGAATCCTTCTCCCACCACCATCTCAACTACTTTGTTGAGGCATAGTGAAGTAAAATGCTGAGTAAAGCAGTTTTCCTCACACCGGTTTAGACTGGTAACAGTCGAAAGTCGGTCAGTTTATCTGGCAGACTCGAATAATAAAAGCCATTTTATTATTCATAAGCTACAGAAAGATCCAGGTAGCAGAGTTCCAGGATGCGGGCATCGTATAATGGCTATTACCTCAGCCTTCCAAGCTGATGATGCGGGTTCGATTCCCGCTGCCCGCTCCAGATGTGCTGATATGGCTCAGTTGGTAGAGCGCACCCTTGGTAAGGGTGAGGTCCCCAGTTCGACTCTGGGTATCAGCACCACATTCCTAACTTCCTCCCTGATTCCTTCTGTTCTTGATTAAATCCATATTTATCAGGCAATAATGACCTGGTTGACGTGATAATTTCACCGATTCTATCTGTGTCTTAAAGGAACAAGCGATGGCTAAAGAGCAATTTCAACGTAATAAACCACACGTAAACGTGGGCACCATCGGTCACGTCGACCACGGTAAAACCACTTTAACTGCTGCAATCACTACCGTTTTAGCAAAAACTTACGGCGGTGCTGCGCGTGCATTCGATCAAATCGATAACGCGCCAGAAGAAAAAGCACGTGGTATCACCATCAACACTTCACACGTAGAGTACGAAACGCCAAGTCGTCACTACGCGCACGTTGACTGCCCAGGACACGCCGATTACGTTAAAAACATGATCACCGGTGCTGCGCAAATGGACGGAGCGATCCTAGTTGTTGCGGCAACTGATGGTCCTATGCCACAAACTCGTGAGCACATCCTGTTAGGTCGCCAAGTAGGTGTTCCTTACATCATCGTGTTCCTGAACAAATGTGACATGGTTGATGACGAAGAGCTGTTAGAGCTAGTTGAGATGGAAGTTCGTGACCTGCTGTCACAATACGACTTCCCAGGCGACGACACTCCAATCGTTCGTGGTTCAGCGCTTAAAGCACTGGA
>NZ_FOGC01000010.1 GCF_900111105.1 Rosenbergiella nectarea
ATTGCAGCAGTTAAAGTGGTTTTACCGTGGTCGACGTGACCGATGGTGCCCACGTTTACGTGTGGTTTATTACGTTGAAATTGCTCTTTAGCCATGGCTATATTCCTTACTGTTATGCCCTCATTCTCGATGAGAGCATGGGATCAAATTTAAACCGTAGTTTTATTTGCTACGTGCTTCAATAACAGCCTGCGCAACGTTGTTCGGCGCATCGTCATACTTCAAGAACTCCATGGAGTAAGAAGCACGACCTTTAGTCAGAGAACGCAACTGAGTCGCATACCCAAACATTTCGGACAATGGTACTTCGGCATGAATCTCAACGCCAGTTGCGTTTGATTCTTGACCTTTCAACATACCACGACGTCTGCTCAGGTCACCGATAACATCACCAGTGTGCTCTTCAGGAGTCTCAACTTCAACTTTCATGATTGGCTCAAGCAGAACTGGGTTCGCTTGTTTAAAGCCTTGTTTGAAAGCTAATGATGCAGCCAGTTTAAACGCTAGTTCTGATGAGTCAACATCATGGTAAGAACCGAAGTGCAGACGAACACCTAAGTCAACTACCGGGTAACCCGCTAATGGACCTGATTTCAGCTGCTCTTGCAGACCTTTGTCAACCGCAGGGATGTATTCTGTTGGGATTACACCGCCTTTGATATCGTTGATGAACTCGTAACCTTTAGGGTTAGAGCCTGGCTCAAGTGGGTACATATCGATCACAACGTGACCATATTGTCCACGACCACCAGACTGCTTAGCATGTTTACCTTCAACATCGGTAATTTTGCTACGAATTGCTTCACGGTAAGCAACCTGTGGTTTACCCACGTTTGCTTCAACGTTGAACTCACGCTTCATACGGTCAACGATGATATCTAGGTGAAGTTCACCCATACCAGCGATGATTGTCTGGTTAGACTCTTCATCAGTCCATACGCGGAATGATGGATCTTCTTTTGCCAGACGACCCAGAGCTAGACCCATTTTTTCTTGGTCAGCTTTGGTTTTCGGTTCAACCGCGATTGAGATTACTGGCTC
Organism: Rosenbergiella nectarea; assembly: GCF_900111105.1. Lineage (GTDB taxonomy): Bacteria > Pseudomonadota > Gammaproteobacteria > Enterobacterales > Enterobacteriaceae > Rosenbergiella > Rosenbergiella nectarea. Next base: position 1,042 of record NZ_FOGC01000010.1, read on the forward strand.
TGGGAATTCCATACGCTCCAGGATGATTGGCGCGTTAGGATCACACAGGGTATCACCAGTAATAACATCTTTCAGACCGATTGCTGCCGCGATGTCACCAGCACGAACTTCGCTGATTTCTTCACGCTTGTTAGCATGCATCTGAACGATACGGCCTAAACGCTCGCGTTGTGATTTAACTGAGTTCAGTACAGTGTCACCAGAGTTTACAATACCTGAGTAAACACGGAAGAACGTCAAGTTACCCACAAATGGGTCGTTCGCAATTTTAAATGCTAATGCTGCGAATGGCTCGCTATCGTCTGAACGACGTTCAGCTGGAGTATCTTTACCATCATCCAACATACCTTTAATTGCAGGCACTTCAGTTGGGGAAGGCAGATATTCGATAACGGCATCAAGCATCGCTTGAACACCTTTGTTCTTAAATGCAGAACCACAGGTAACCAAGATGATTTCGTTGTTCAGAACGCGTTGACGCAGAGCATTTTTGATTTCTGCTTCAGTCAGTTCTTCACCACCCAGGTATTTTTCCATCAGCTCTTCGGAAGCTTCTGCTGCAGATTCGATCAGGTTTTGACGCCATTCTTCTGCTAGCTCTTGCAACTCTGCTGGGATTTCTTCGTAATCGAAGGTCGTACCTTGGTCAGCATCATTCCAGTTGATAGCCTTCATTTTCACCAGGTCAACAACACCGGTAAAACCTTCCTCTGCACCGATCGCTAATTGCAATGGAACAGGGTTAGCACCTAAACGTGCTTTAATTTGGCTGACAACTTTCAGGAAGTTCGCACCCATACGGTCCATTTTGTTAACGAACGCGATACGTGGAACTTTATACTTGTTAGCCTGACGCCATACGGTTTCAGACTGTGGCTGAACTCCACCAACTGCACAGTAAACCATTACTGCACCGTCAAGAACACGCATTGAACGCTCTACTTCGATAGTAAAGTCAACGTGTCCCGGGGTATCAATGATGTTGATACGGTGTGGTTCAAATTGTTTAGCCATACCAGACCAGAATGCAGTCGTCGCAGCTGAGGTGATAGTAATACCACGCTCCTGCTCCTGTGCCATCCAGTCCATTGTCGCTGCACCATCATGTACTTCACCGATTTTGTGACTTACACCGGTATAGAACAGGATACGCTCGGTAGTAGTAGTTTTACCGGCATCGATGTGTGCACTGATACCGATATTACGGTAACGTGAAATGGGTGTTTTACGAGCCATTTGATTCCTCTGAATTCTAGGACGTTCTATTTAAGTTAACCACAGCGGGTTAGCTTTTAGAGCGCCCGCTGGGTTAACAACTACACCGAAGGGATTACCAACGGTAGTGAGCGAACGCCTTGTTGGCTTCTGCCATACGGTGAACGTCTTCACGTTTCTTAACTGCAGTGCCTTTGTTCTCTGCAGCATCAGAAAGTTCGTTCGCCAGGCGTAGAGCCATAGATTTATCACCGCGTTTACGAGCAGCTTCAACGATCCAACGCATTGCCAGAGCATTACGACGAACCGGACGTACTTCAACTGGAACCTGATAAGTTGAACCACCCACACGGCGTGATTTTACTTCGACTGTTGGACGAACGTTGTCTAAAGCAACTTCGAACGCTTCCAGTTCAGATTTTCCAGAGCGCTGAGCCAGGGTCTCAAGCGCGTTATATACGATAGATTCTGCAGTAGATTTTTTACCGTCTACCATCAGAATGTTTACAAATTTTGCCAGTAGTTCTGATCCGAACTTAGGATCCGGCAGAATTTTACGTTGACCAATTACACGACGACGTGGCATGGAATATCTCCGTTGATAATTCAGGATTGTCCAAAACTCTACGAGTTTATTTTGACATTTATGTTAAAACGTTTGGCCTTACTTAACGGAGAACCATTAAGCCTTTGGCTTCTTCACACCGTACTTAGAACGAGCCTGTTTACGGTCTTTAACACCGGAACAGTCAAGTGCGCCGCGAACGGTATGGTAACGCACACCTGGTAAGTCTTTAACACGACCACCACGGATCAGGATCACGGAGTGCTCCTGCAGGTTATGACCTTCACCACCAATGTAGGAGGTAACTTCAAAACCGTTGGTTAAACGAACACGACAAACTTTACGTAATGCTGAGTTCGGTTTTTTTGGAGTAGTAGTATATACACGAGTACATACACCACGTTTTTGCGGGCAAGCTTCCAGCGCAGGTACGTTGCTTTTTGCAACTTTACGTACGCGTGGTTTGCGAACCAGCTGGTTAACTGTTGCCATTAAATAGCTCCTGGTTTTGCTTTTGCTTCGTAAACACGTATTAAATCTACCTCATATTTCTATGAGGACGCAGAATTTTAGGGCTGAGTATAGAGGGTGTCAAGAAATAACCAACATATCGTCTCACCAAGTGATCTGTTTCGAATGCTTTACAGTCAACTCAACGAACTGTTGGTAGCTGATTATTTGAAATTTAGGCCCTAACAATGCTGTAATTCCACGGGCTTGGGCGTCTTCCTGAAGAACATAGAGTCCGGAATGCTTTCTTGCTACCAGTTTGGAAAAATAATGGTTATTAGCCACTCCACCGTATACTGCATCTTGCAAGAGTAAAATGTCGTCTGCCTGACCAATAAATGTCTCAAGATAGTCTATATCGAGCTTTACTGGAGAGGACATGATGAGATGAAGCATATGCCCCCTTAAAAACTAATAATTTTATCGTAGTGGCTGAGCCGCTGTTGAAGTTTACTTAAGGGTAAGGGCTTCACGGATATCCCACCCATAGCTTGTTCAGTAATACCACGCATTACTAAGGATTGCTGACACACATAAACATTTTCAATATCATAAAGCTCAAGTAATTTAAACGTGGTGATGTAGTCCCGCGCATAGATCACATTGGGCTGTTGAGAGCTTACGAGATGAAAGACCCCCTCGCCTATAAAAAATACCCCAATGTCTTCACTAAGCGCTGCCGTTGCAAGTAAAGCGTCGAGTCCTTCCCTACCGGAGCTTGAACCATGAGGAGCTGTTTTAAAAATATAAGCTATAGAATTCATTAAAATTGTATTACCCGCTCACAGGTTAGCAAGGATGTAGCAAGTTCTCCTAAGCCTGAAAAATTAAATTGTGGGTGAAAGTTATACTGCCCTGCTTGTGCATGCTCCTGATCGATGACCCCACGCCGTAAAGCGGCTGATACACATATATTCAGCGCGATATTTTCCTCACGACTCAACTTTACCCACTCATCAATTAAGTTGTGTTCGTCATTAGCGGGAGATGTGAGCCTATTTGCGTTACTCACGGCCTCCTGATAGAAAAAAATCGACGCAATGCTATGTTCAGCTTTCAATAGGGCTTTAGCGAACATCCAAGCACTTGTGGCATTCTGTGTGCCATAAACTGGGCCAGTTATTACCAGTGCGTAGCGCATTACTCCTCCCCTTCAGGAAAATCTTCGTGTCTGAATTGTCGGATATAAAGATAAACCGTGTGTTTGGAGATATTCAAACGGTCTGCTACCTGATTGATAGCATCTTTAATATCAAATATCCCTTTTGCGTATAAATTCAAAACGACTTGCTTATTCTTACTATTGTTGGCCACCGAACGGTCATTACTGACCTCTTCGATAGTGTGTTCCAATGTCTGCAAAACTAAGTCATCGACTGAACTGGCAAAATGAACATGACTGTCGTGCTGAGCTTCCGATGGGCAAAAGGTCGCGAGGATCTGAGAGAATGGAACATCTAGATTCATGTTGATACACAGTAGGCCGATGACGCGTTGTGAACTATTTTTAATGGCAATCGTCGTTGATTTCATTAATGCACCACTTTTCGACCGAGTAAAACGGGTCCGAGACGATGGATTTTCTCGCCCGTTTAATTCATGTAAAGTTTGTAAGGCAAGATTAGTGATAGGTGAGCCCACTCGGCGCCCCGTTAACTCGCCATTGGCAATACAGATTGCAGAACTTTCAAGGTTATCCAAAGCGTGCAGTACGATCTCGCAATGATCACCCAACATTAGGGCTAAGCCCCCCACTATCGACTCATAAGACCGCAATATTTCATGGTCGAGGGTATTGAATGCATATTTAGAGCTCATTACGTCCCTTGAGCCATCTGTAGTACTTAATGGTTTTGACATAGCTTACATCATCCTAATATGACAAAGGATAATTCCCAATCGCTCAATATCGGAAAGGCCTAGAGGTAAAATATTTATTGGTTTTAAGACTATTATTTACGCCAATCAAGAAGTGATGGCAAGGGGTAAACACCACTGCGTGCTGCAGTGGTGTTGATAATGCGAGAGAGCTTTACTTTTTAGCCGCTGAACTTTCATCAGCCGCTGGTGCTTGTGGAGCTGACTCGCCTTTAGCGGCAGGTTTAACGTCTAATAGCTCAACATCAAAAACTAGAGTCGAATTAGGTGGAATACCTGGCACACCATTCTGTCCATACGCTAGCGCCGGCGGGATCATTAACTGGATTTTACCCCCCTTCTTGATATGTTTTAACCCTTCAGTCCAACCAGGGATAACACCGTCAAGGCGGAAAGAAAGTGGCTCATGACGATCATAAGAGCTGTCGAACTGAGTTCCGTCAGTCAGTGTCCCTTTATAGTTAACAACAACTGTATCGCTGTCAGTAGGGGCTGCGCCAGTACCCGGCTTTTCGACCTTATAAAGCAGGCCTGATGATGTTTTCTTCACGCCTTTTTCTTTGGCGAATTTCGCTGCGAAAGCGTTACCTTTTTCGGTATTCTCTTTGGCATCTTTTTCCATTTTCGCTTGTGCGGCAGCTTTTACATTTCCTTCAAACGCTTTGAGTGTTTGCTCAACTTCACTATCCGAAAGTTTGCTTTTCCCTGCAAAGGCATCCTGCACACCTGCGAGTAATTGTTTATTATCTAGCTTAATACCGAGTTTCTCTTGTCCCTTTAAAGAGTTCTCCATGTAACGACCTAATGAGGCACCCAGCGCGTAAGCCGATTGTTGGCTCTGATCTTTAAAGGCAGAGTTTACTGCAACTTGTCCTGAAGGCTGAGCAGTGGTCTCTGCAGCCATGACTAGAGGGGCGTTAAGGCCAACCGCTAAAGTTGCAGCCAACAGTGAGACTTTAAACAATGATTTCATCCATATCTCCTAACCAAAGTCAGGTACTTTGGCACTTTAAAAGTGTAAAACACTACACAATGACTTTTTAATGGCTAACAGCTGTACCATTACGAGTTAAACGGCCCCTCTACGACAATACACTCATGATAAAGTTTCGAGGTTAACCAATATATTGGGGCGAAAATTTGTTTTTCAAGGGCGAATAAAATATCGCGAATTCCACAGGATTTCTGCAAGGGGTGAGCGGTATACTATCAATTAAGATCGTAAGTTCAACGATGGAGACTAGATTATGAAGGTTGAGGAATTAACTCAACGGCTAGACAACCTTGAAACAAAGGTTGCTTATCAGGAACACACTCTTGAGGAGTTAAACCAAACGTTAATCAGCCATGAACTTGAAATGGCAAAGATGAGAGAACATTTAAGGTTATTGATGAGTAAATTGAAAGCCGTTTCGCCGTCCATGGTAGCCTCTCAATCAGAAGAAACTCCCCCGCCACATTACTAATAAAAAAGGCTGCGTTATGCAGCCCTTTTTAACTTAGTGGTGACAGCCACAGCCGCCAGTACCACAACCTTCTTCGTTTTGCTCGTGATCATGGTCGTGATGATGACCATCAGCACCGTGTACATGACCGTGCGCTAATTCTTCTTCGGTCGCTTCACGAATCGCAACCACTTCGACGTTGAAGCTTAAGTTTTGACCCGCTAACATGTGGTTGCCGTCAACAACAACGTGGTCGTCGCCAACTTCAGTAATTTCTACTGGAACTGGGCCTTGGTCGGTTTCCGCTAGGAAACGCATACCTGGTTGCAGCTCATCCACGCCAACAAAAACATCTTTTGGAACACGTTGAACTAAATTCTCGTCATATTGACCGTAAGCGTCGTTAGCAGGCACATTGATATCGAACTTATCACCAGCTTCGCGGTTATCTAACGCGTTTTCTAAGCCAGAAATTAAAGAACCGTGACCATGTAAGTAGTCCAGCGGTGCGGTAACAGGTGCTTCATCAACCAGCACACCATCTTCAGTACGTACTTGATAAGCAATACTAACTACCAAGTCTTTTGCAATTTTCATGATAACTCCTAACCGTTGAGCGCTGTGTTCCCGTCTCATTGGTCTATTTTTGCCTGCAATAATACCAACCAGAAAGGTCCTGACTATGTTGAAAAACTCTATCAGTTCTTCCGTAAACAATTATAGTGGGAATGATTGGCGCGAAATTCAATGCTTAAACCAGAAATTAGCGTAAAAAACTTATTCCGGTGTAAAGACACCGATGATTTGTTCGTCTTTTCGCACCGCTGATTGCACTTGTTTGTCCGCCTCGCGCATCTGGTCACCACATTTCACACATTCAACCACCTCCACACCTGACTCTTTCCACAGTGCTAAAGTATCTTTTGCTTGGCAGTGCCGACAAATTGCTCCAGCAATAAAACGTTTACGCATGTTACACCCTTAATAGTGAAGAAGAGAACCCGCATTAATCTGCGGCATCCCAGCGTCCCAATGTTTGTTTATCCTGTTGCATTTCCCGACGAAAAACGTCTTCAAGCTCCCGGCGAGCTTCCTTCACCCGTGAGATATGTCCGGTTTCATCATGGTGTGGCATCAGATCCTTCAGCATTTGCTCGTCAAGCTGAGTAAAATATTGCTGAGCACGCTCTGCTTGGTAAGGGTGGATGCCTAGTGATACCAATGCTTTACCGGCTAATTGGACCGCACTTAAAAAAGTTTCACGCGTGATGCCGGTAATTCCAGCTTGTAATAGCTCATGAGCCTCTACCCGCCCTCTTGCTCGTGCAAGAATTTTCAAATGAGGGAAATGTTGCTGGCACAGCGCTACGGTTGCCATGGTATCTGAAGGATCATCGCAGGTCACAATGATCGATTGCGCCCGCTCCGCCCCTGCTGCACGCAATAGTTCTAGATCGTTCGAGTCGCCGTAATACACTTTATACCCATAACTCCGAGTCAAACTCACTACGCTGATATCTTTCTCTAACACGGTAACGCGCATGTTATTGGCCATCAACAAGCGTCCAACGACCTGCCCAAAGCGACCGAAACCGACTAAAATGACTTGAGGTTCATCGTCTTCAACATAATGTTTTTCTGCATTTTCATCATCTTGATTATTAAAACGACGCACTAAGATGAGATCAATCAACTTCATCAGTAAGGGGGTGGTAATCATCGATAGCGTCACGATCACAAGAAGAAGTGATAATTGCTCTTGATGGAACAGTCCCGCACTGGAGGCGGCAGAGAAAAGGACAAATGCAAATTCCCCACCTTGGCTAAGTACGCCAGAAAACTGTAAACGTTCCGAGCTTCTCATTCCATACAGACGCGCCAGTAGGTACAGAACTAATGCTTTGATGGCGACCAGAGTCAAGACGGCGACTAACACCTCGACAACATGGGTAAATAATACGCCAATATTCAGTGCCATACCGACCGAGATAAAAAATAGCCCCAGCAACAGCGCTTTAAAGGGATCGATCGCGACTTCTAACTCATGACGATACTCACTTTCCGCTAACAAGATACCCGCAATGAACGTCCCTAATGCCATCGATAAGCCTAAGGCATCCATAAATAGTGCGGAGCCGATAACGAGCAATAATGCGGAAGCGGTAAAAATCTCTTTCACGCCAGATGCGGCGATGTAGCGAAAGATAGGCCGTAGCAAGAAGCGTCCACCCACCAGCATTCCAGCGAAAGCGAGGACTTTCATCCCTATCTTCATCCAATCGGTGGGATGCCCTGAATCATTTCCCGCTAATAATGGTACCAGCGCTAAGGCAGGTATCACGGCTAAATCTTGAAAAAGTAAAACCGAAAAACCGAGCTGTCCGGCTTCACTACGGTTCATGCCTTTTTCCTGCATCAATTGTAATGCCATGGCCGTTGATGACATCGCAAGACCGATACCGCCAATTACCGCGGCTTGCCAAGAAAATTGGGTGGCCCACAGCAGTCCAGCAAGTAACACACTTGAAAAAATAACTTGTCCCGCACCGACGCCAAAAATGGAGCGCCTTAGCTGCCACAACTTACCCGGGTTTAGCTCTAGCCCGATGATAAACATCAAGAACACCACCCCTAGTTCGGAAAAGTGGAGAATTTCCTCGACATCACTAATAAACCCCGCGCCCCAAGGGCCAATCGCTATCCCCGCTAAGAGATACCCCAGTACCGGACCAATCCCTAGTCTTGCGGCAATCGGTACCGCGACCACCGCTGCGGCGAGATAAATTACGCCTGCGGTTAATAAATCAGATCCGCCCATCCATTATCTCCTCTGGTAATGGCTGAGTGAGCCAGTCTGAATACGCTGCGGCAAGAGATTTCAAGACATCCAAAGGCTGTCGTCTTGCATGATAAATCACCATTGGCGACATCCACTGCATATGGCAAGTCTGCGCGACCAATTCGAACGGGCGCATAATCTCGCCAAGAGGATAACGGTTTAACCCCTGCGATTGATAAGCACTTTCTGGCTCGCCGGTGGTGACGACACAGCGTAAGGTCTTACCTTCTAAGGCCGATTCACCCATTCCCGAAGCGAACCCCCGCGATAGTACTCGATCCAGCCATTCCTTGAGCAGCGAGGGGCAACTATAAGTATAGAGGGGATATTGAAACACAATAATATCGTGCTCCCGTAACAATTGTTGTTCACGATAGATATCGATAAAAAAATTGGGGTACGTGGCATAAAGGTCATGCACCGTAACATGCTCGACTCGGCGAGCCGCTTTAAGTAGCTTACTGTTTACCACTGATTCCTGTGCCTCAGGGTGCGCATAAAGCAAAAGTATTTTAGGTGAAGATGACATTGTCGTCCTCCAAGTTATCGTCTTAGCAATGGTTTTCCGTTACCATGCTGCGATACAAAGATGTGTGGTGAGCGATTTTAGTTATGCCACTAATTTACCATATTCCATAAATTACGGCGCTTATGATTGTCTTCTCTTCCTTACAATTACGACGCGGAACTCGCGTACTCCTAGACAATGCATCGGCAACCATTAATCCGGGCCAGAAAGTAGGCTTAGTCGGTAAGAATGGCTGCGGAAAATCAACCCTATTGTCGTTACTCAAACAAGAGATCAGCGCAGAGAGTGGTAGCGTCAATTTCCCGGCCAACTGGTCCCTAGCGTGGGTAAACCAAGAAACGCCAGCACTTGCCACGTCGGCAATTGATTATGTGATTGATGGCGATAGGGAATTTAGAGACTTAGAAACTCAGCTCTCGGTAGCGAACCAAGCCAATGATGGAAATCAAATTGCGCTGCTTCACGGTAAATTAGAGGCTATCCAAGCCTGGAGTATCCATGCCAGAGCGGCGAGCTTGCTCTATGGGTTAGGCTTTTCTCACACTCAGCTCCAGTCGCCAGTGAAAGACTTCTCAGGAGGGTGGCGAATGCGCCTAAACCTGGCACAGGCGCTAATTTGCCGTTCAGACCTTCTATTGCTGGATGAGCCAACCAATCACTTAGATCTCGATGCGGTAATTTGGCTAGAGAAATGGCTGAAAAGTTATACCGGTACCTTAATCCTTATCTCTCACGACCGGGATTTCCTCGACCCTACTGTGGGCAAGATCTTGCATATTGAGCAAGAGAAACTCATGGATTACACCGGCAACTACAGTGATTTTGAGCGTCAGCGCGCCACTAAATTAGCGCAACAACAGTCATTGTACCAAAGCCAACAGACTAAAGTCGCGCATCTACAGCACTACATTGACCGTTTTCGTGCCAAAGCGACCAAAGCAAAACAAGCACAAAGCCGCCTAAAAATGTTAGAAAGGATGGAAATGATTGCGCCCGCGCATGTCGATAATCCTTTTACCTTCCAGTTCCGTGCGCCAGAGTCGCTCCCTTCCCCGCTATTAACGATGGAAAAAGTGACTGCAGGCTATGGCGATAGAGTTATTTTGGATTCGATTAAACTGAATCTGGTTCCTGGTTCGCGTATAGGCTTACTCGGTAAAAATGGGGCGGGTAAATCTACCCTCATCAAGTTACTGTCCGGTGAGCTTAACCCGCAATCGGGTGTAGTAACCCTTGCTAAAGGCGTAAAGCTCGGCTATTTCGCACAGCATCAACTTGAGTATCTACGTGCAGAAGAGTCACCGCTGCAGCACCTGCAACGGCAAGCCCCGAAAGAGCTGGAACAACACTTACGCGACTACCTGGGGGGATTCGGATTTCAAGGCGATCAAGTTAAAGCCCCTACCGCGCAGTTTTCAGGGGGGGAAAAGGCTCGCTTAGTGTTAGCGCTGATCGTCTGGGAGCGTCCGAACTTACTGCTACTCGATGAACCGACTAACCACCTTGATCTTGATATGCGCCAAGCACTTACCGAAGCGCTTATCGACTTCGAAGGCGCTTTAGTCGTGGTATCGCACGATCGTCACTTATTACGTGCGACGACCGACGATCTTTACCTCGTCCATGATGGTAGTGTCGAGATGTTTGCGGGTGATCTCGATGATTACCAACAGTGGCTCGTCGATCAGCAAAAAGACATCGCTGCCACCCAAAAAAGCGACGCTTCTCGTGATAACAGCCAAAGTGCACAGTCGCGTAAGGATCAGAAAAGGCGTGATGCCGAACTGCGAACTAAGACACAACCTCTACGCAAGCAAATCGAGAAGCTCGAAAAACAGATGAGCGAGTGTCAGCGTAAATTAGCGGAAGATGAAGATAAGTTAGCTGATCCTGCAATTTACGAAGCAAGTCGTAAGCCTGAGCTGACCGATACCTTACAGCATCGGACCGCAGTTCAGGCACAACTTGAAGAGGTAGAACTCGCTTGGCTTGATGCGCAAGAGGAGCTTGAAGCATTACTTACGAGCGAGAGCTAACTCAGGGTAAGCCTCATTTATACGTAATTATAACCAGATAAAGACCACGCTCAGGGCGGTCAACAATCCCATAATAAGATTGAACTGTCGCCATGCGCGTGGGCTGTGCAACCAACGACCAATCACGGTACCGAAGGCTAGCCAAATACACCCCGCAATAAGGTTGACTAAAAACATGGCTAAACTAATGCGAGCAATCGAGGTAATATAGGCCTTACCGCTTAAACTGAAACTGGCAACCGCACCCAGCGACATCAACCAAGCTTTAGGGTTGACGAGTTGTAATACCGCACCTTGCCACAATGGCAATGTCTTTTCTGGATGCTCTTTCACCTCAAGAGATTCATAAGCAGCCGTCGTGATTTTCCAAGCCAACCAAAGTAAATAAGCACTACCTGCGATTTTTAAGAACATATGTAACGCAGGATAAAGGATAATAAGATTACCGACACCGAAGGCTATTAGTAACAGCATGATTTGCATGCCAAACATAATACCTAGCATCAATGGTATAGTACGAACGAAACCAAAATTGGCGCCAGAGGTCGTAAGTAGCATATTATTGGGGCCCGGCGTAATCGCCGCGACCCACAAAAAACCAAATAGTGAGAGAAAAAGACTGAGTTCCATAAAATTACCATTATCCAGATTAACCTTTGAAACTATACAGTGAGTTATGGATCAGACAAGCCCTGAGAACCTGAATAATTATCATAATGACGAGCATGATTTTACTCCTATTCGTTGTTTGAGAAATGCACATATTCAGACTCTATTACCCAGAATCTTACGCCGTATGGTCCGTATCAAACCTGTTTGGCAGCGCCTAGAGCTACCCGATGGGGACTTTGTCGATCTCGCTTGGAGCGAAGATCCGATGTTGGCAAAACATAAGCCACGCGCGGTCATTTTTCACGGGCTAGAGGGCAGTGTAAAAAGTCCTTATGCCCATGGCCTATTAGCCTCTTTTCAGCAGAAAGGATGGTTAGGGGTAGTCATGCACTATCGTGGCTGTAGCGGTGAACCCAATCGATTAAAACAGAGCTATCATTCTGCTGATATCGAGGATGCCAGTTATTTTCTACGGTGGATGAAAGAGAAGCTGGGGCCAGGCTGGACCTCCGCGACTGGATTTTCTCTCGGTGGTAACATGCTTGCTTGTCTAATGGGTAGCCAAGGCGACGAATGCTTACTTGATGCAGGCGTTATCGTTTCAGCTCCCCTGATGCTCGAACCCTGCAGTGTTAAAATTGAAGATGGCTTCTCACGGTTTTATCAGCACTACTTATTAACACGCCTGAAAAAGAGCCTACGCCGAAAGCTTAAGGCACACCCACACCTATTTTCGATTGCACCGGGCGAACTTAAAAAGATCAAGAAACTCCGCGAGTTTGACGATAAGATTACCTCGCGTATTTATCATTTTTCTGACGCGCTAGACTACTACCGACAAGCCAGTGGTATGCCGTGGCTTGCCAGTATAACTAAACCACTCTTAATTATTCATGCGGCAGACGACCCCTTTATGACCGACGATGTCATACCTTTACCAGAACAGCTATCGTTGACTATCGATTATCAGTTAAGTGAATACGGTGGGCACGTTGGTTTCGTTACTGGCAGTCTGTTTAAGCCGGTAATGTGGCTTGAACAACGTATTCCTCAGTGGCTTTCTACACAATTGGATTCTACATCATGATTATCCCTTGGCAGGAACTCCCGGCAGAGACGTTACAAAGCGTCATCGAGTCCTTTGTGTTACAAGAAGGAACCGATTATGGTGAGCAAGAGAAAACCTTATCCGAAAAAGTTGCTGACATTACTCGGCAACTTCAAGCAGGCGACATCGTTATTGTTTGGTCAGAATTACATGAATCCGTCAGCCTTCGTGCAGCGCGGGACATACGCTGAAGGATAACCGTACGCCATAGTAGTCGCCCCTAACCCGCTAAGGAGACCATCATGTCAGCCAAACATCCTATTATTGCCGTAACAGGTTCAAGCGGTGCAGGGACAACGACAACCAGCCTAGCCTTTCGTAAAATCTTTCAACAACTGAGTATCCAAGCCGCTGAAGTTGAGGGCGATAGTTACCATCGCTACACTCGTCCGGAAATGGACGTTGCCATCCGTAAAGCGAGAGATTTAGGTAAACACATTAGTTATTTCGGTCCAGATGCTAACGATTTTTTACTATTAGAACAGACCTTCAAGCACTATTCAGAAACGGGAACCGGCCGTTCCCGTAAGTATCTCCATACCTACGACGAAGCGGTACCGTGGAAACAAGTCCCAGGGACGTTTACGCCTTGGCAACCCCTCCCTGAACGGACTGATGTGTTGTTCTACGAAGGATTACACGGCGCGGTGGTGACTGAAGAGCATAATGTTGCTGATCTGGTGGATTTATTGGTCGGTGTAGTGCCGATTGTAAACCTAGAATGGATTCAAAAGTTAGTACGAGACATGCAAGAGCGGAGTCATTCGCGCGAAGCGGTAATGGATTCAGTGATTCGTTCTATGGAAGATTACGTAAATTACATCACACCGCAATTCTCCCGTACGCATATTAATTTTCAACGCGTCCCGATGGTCGACACTTCTAATCCTTTCGCCGCTCATGCGATTCCTTCGATGGATGAGAGCTTAGTGGTAATCCATCTTCGCGGTGTGGAAGAGATTAACTACCCTTATCTCCTTGCCATGATCCAAGGGTCCTTTATTTCCGCCATGAACACGCTAGTGGTTCCCGGCGGAAAAATGGGCTTGGCGATGGAGCTTATCTTGACGCCAGTCATTAAAAAGCTGGCTGAAAGGCGTCAACAGACCTTATTAACAGCTCAATGTTAAGCGATAATGATTTCGTGGCTATGGGTAATCTCTACCGCTTGCCCCAACATGAGCGCCACTGAGCAATATTTCTCCGCTGACAGGGAAACTGCTCGCTCAACCGCCTTCTCGGTTAATGTCTTTCCCGTGACAATGAAATGCAGATTTATATGGGTGAAAAGTCGAGGGACCTCTTCACGACGAGTAGAGGTTAATTTGACTTCACACCCTCGAACCTCGTGGCGGCCTTTTTCTAGGATTGAAACCACATCAATCGCACTACAAGTTCCCGCCGACATCAGGACCATTTCCATTGGACTCGGCCCCTTTTCACCACGGTTGCCATCCATTACTACTTGGTGGCCGGAGGCCGATTCGGCGACAAAACAGAGCCCATCTACCCACTTTACCTTCGCTTCCACCCACAAGCCTCCAGTTTCAGAATTTATTAGCTAAGATACTCTGAGGTGGATTAATTCGCAAACCACTCATTTGGACTCATACAATACAAGACAGTGACGCTAACCTGTGCTAAAAACAGGGAAAGGATTATTTATTTCGTTAATCCCCAGATAAAATACCTCGGAACACGCTAAGGTAATTTTATCGACCAATAAAAAAAGAAATGGCACTTGATGCTTTCATAGAGTCGCAAAGGCGGCTCACCCTGGTTTTATCCAGGTTCGATTACAATAGAGGATAGAAGCGAATGGTTCTTGGTAAACCACAAACAGACCCTACATTAGAATGGTTCCTCTCCCATTGCCATATTCATAAGTATCCGTCAAAAAGCACCTTGATCCATCAGGGTGAGAAAGCAGAAACGCTTTATTACATTGTTAAAGGTTCTGTCGCGGTACTGATTAAAGATGAAGAAGGCAAAGAGATGATCCTCTCTTACCTTAATCAGGGCGATTTTATTGGTGAGCTTGGCTTATTTGAAGAAGGACAAGAGCGTAGTGCTTGGGTCAGAGCTAAGTCAGCCTGTGAAGTCGCTGAAATTTCGTACAAAAAATTCCGCCAATTGATCCAGGTTAATCCGGAAATTCTTATCCGTCTTTCCGCACAAATGGCTCGACGCCTACAGGTAACGTCAGAGAAGGTCGGCAACCTAGCCTTTCTGGACGTGACAGGACGTATCGCTCAAACTCTGCTGCACCTTGCTCACCAACCGGATGCTATGACCCACCCCGACGGGATGCAAATCAAAATTACCCGTCAGGAAATTGGACAGATCGTCGGATGTTCACGTGAAACGGTTGGGCGTATTCTCAAAATGTTAGAAGACCAAAACTTAATTTCCGCACATGGTAAAACTATCGTAGTATACGGCACACGCTAATCGGCGTAGAAGGCAAGGGAACCCCTTGCCTTGCTCCGGTCGCGATCATTCATACAACAAACTGCAGCGGTTAATGCTACGTCGACTTATTTATCATCCTGAAGTAAATTATGCTTTCCGCCAAACTCTGGTGCTCTGTTTGCCTATTGCACTGGGCTGGCTGATGGGTGATCTCCGCTCAGGCTTACTTTTTTCTTTAGTCCCTTCCTGCTGTAATCTCGCTGGTTTAGATACTCCGCATAAACGTTTTTTTAAACGACTCGTCGTAGGCGGTTTACTTTTCGCCTGCAGCAGCTTTTTACTCCTTTGGTGTTTACAGCAGCACTATCCATTACCGCTCTTTCTGTTCGCTTTGCCGCTAATTGTCGGTGTCACGGGCGAGATAAGCCCGTTACACGGTCGACTATTGCCCGCTTCACTTGTCGCCGCAGTACTTTCTATTAGCTTGGCTGGCCGTATGCCGATATGGGGCCCCCCTCTACTCTATTTAGGAGGGACGGTTTGGTACGGGGTGTTTAATTGGGCGTGGTTTAAGTTTTCGCAGGCGCAGCAGCTTCGTGAAACGCTTAGCTTGCTCTACCGCGAGCTAGGGAATTACTGCGAGCATAAATACCACCGTATTTTTAGCGCGGATGACTCTCCAGAAAGTTTGCAGGATCTCCTCAAGCGTCAGCAGAAAGTGATTGATCTGATTACTCAATGCTACCAACAGTTGCATATGTTACCGGCGGCAAGGAATCGGAATGACCGGTTCTTGATTCGTTATTTCTTGATGGCGCAAGATATTCAGGAACATATTACGATAAGCTTGAATCAACCCGATGAAATCAAAAAACTGTGTCACGATAGTTTTGGCAGAGAAATTCTGAATTGGAATGCCAACACGGTAGCCTCACAGCTCCACCGCTTGGCTGACGATATTTTATATCACCAGTTCGTAAAGCCTTTTTCAATGAGTAAACAAATTTCAGCATTGCAAAAGCTGGCTCAACACTTCCCTCACAATCCGGTACCACAATTTTGCTTTTATCATTTCACGCGGATTGCTCGGGTCCTACAGAATGAGAAACCCCTCTATCAGCGTGATCTCATGCGTGATAGACAGCGTCGTTTACCCTTATTACCTGCCTTAAAAAGCTATCTATCGTTAAAATCGACCGCTTTGCGTTCTGCGGCACGTTTTTCAATTATGTTGATGTGTGGCGGCGGCGTCGGCATGGCGCTGAATATGCCTAAGCCCTACTGGATTTTGATGACCATCGTTTTCGTGAGTCAAAATAACTACAGCGCAACGCGGGTACGTATACAGCACCGAGCATTGGGAACTTTTGCGGGATTAATTATTGCGGCAGTCACACTGAATCTGCATGTCCCTGAATCATGGATCTTAATCATCATGTTACTGATTACCTTCTTCAGTAACCTGTTCAATCGCCAATATTATGGCTGGGCAACGATTGGATTTACGGTCACAGCCGTCTATTCACTGCAACTTCTTTCCCTAAACGGACACCAATTCCTTGTCCCTCGCTTATTAGATACGCTACTCGGCTGCTTGATCGCCTTCGGGGGAACGCTTTGGTTATGGCCACAATGGCAGAGCGCACTGTTACGCGATAATACGCTGGATGTGCTCAATGCTTATCAACAAGCTCTCAAAGTCTTATTAGGTCCAGAACAAAAAGATGAAGTCTTCGAAGCTGCGCGAGTGGAAGCAAACCAAAAACATAACGCGCTGTTCAACGCCCTTAATCAAGCCATGCAGGAGCCTGGTTTCGATGATGAGTATCTCGAAGAGATGCATTTATGGGTTAGCCACAGCCAATATATTGTCGAGCATATTAATGAGCTTACTGCGTTAGCCCGTGAACATACCATGCTTACCCCGACTTTAGCCGAACGCTATTTACAAGCTTGCGAGATAGCGCTACAGCAATGCCAACAGCGTTTATTGTATGCTAACGATCAAGAGAACTATCACTCAACACATGTGATGGATGAAGCGGCTAATTTCGACAAAGGACCCAGTACCATCGTCGAGCGGCATATTGAACGAATTCTTGTGCATGTGAAATCCATGCGGACAATTTCAGCGATTATCTGGACTCAGCGCCCGAAACACGGCGCGTGGTTTTCCCGTGCCAACAAGAGCCCTGAGCAGTAAACAACTCAGGGCAAGCACGTTAACCCATAACCTGGGCGATGGCTTGGTGTAATTTAGCCATTCCTTGCTGCACATCCTGTTCGGAGATAATAAGGGAAGGAGTAAAGCGCACCACATCACTGCCCGCTGATAACACGAGTAACCCCTGTTCTGCGGCCGCCTGAATAATTTCGCGTAAACGTCCTGCATATTCCGGTGTTAATTGTGCGCCAATTAACAGTCCTTGACCGCGAATTGCCGCAAAGAGGTGATAACGTTGATTGATCTCTTCCAATGCTTTAATGAACCAATGATGACGCTGTTCCACACCGTCAAGCAACTGACTGTCATTAATAATATCCAGAGAGGCCTCCGCCACGGCACAAGCTAATGGATTTCCCCCAAAAGTGGTACCATGGGTGCCCGCAGTCATGACCTGTGCAATATCTTCTCGCGTCAACATCGCACTAACAGGAAAGCCTCCGCCCAATGCTTTGGCTGTAGTGAGAATATCGGGAACCACTCCTGAGTGCTCATAAGCAAACAGTTTACCTGTACGTCCCATCCCCGTCTGGACTTCATCGAACACCAATAACGCTTGGTATTGGTCACAAAGCTGGCGCAAACCTGCCAAGAACTCTGGCGTTGCGGGAGTAACCCCCCCTTCACCTTGAATCGGTTCTACGACAATCGCACAGGTATGATCATCGATAACGGCTTTCACTGCATCAAGATCGTTGAAAGGGACATGTACAATATCGGCAGGCTTAGGGCCAAATCCATCAGAATATTTAGGTTGTCCACCGACCGTAACCGTGAAGAATGTACGCCCGTGGAAAGCATGATGAAAGGCGATGATTTTCGTTTTATAGGGACTGATTTTATTGGTAGCGTAATAGCGAGCCAACTTAAAGGCGGCTTCATTGGCTTCAGCGCCGGAATTAGCAAAAAAGACACGGTCAGCAAACGTAGCGGCCGTCAATTTCTGTGCTAAACGTAAAGCAGGCTCATTGGTATAAATATTACTCAGATGCCATAACTGCTCGCTCTGTTTTTGTAAGGCCTCGACTAGGACTGGGTGACAATGGCCTAATGCCATGACCGCAATCCCACCGGCAAAGTCGATATACTCATTACCTTGTTGGTCCCAGACGCGGCTCCCCTGTCCTTTTACTGGGACAAATTGTGCAGGCGCATAAATAGGTAAGATCACATCGTTAAACAGTTCACGAGTAATAGGGGGCTGTGTTACCGACATCTGAGGTCCTTAATAGGCTAGCGTGAGATAGAATAAATATACATTTATATTGCATATTAAATCAATCATCGAGTAATAAAGTTATTCAGTAACGATAGGCCTTGTTCACTCAAAATACTCTCTGGATGGAATTGCACACTTTCTATATCAAGATAGCGATGACGCAGCCCCATGATTGTCGTTTTTCCCTCTTCTTCAACCCAAGCCGTAATTTCAAGCTCATCAGGTAGTGAGGCGGCTTCAACCACCAAAGAGTGATAGCGAGTGACGGTAAGAGGATCTGGCAGATGTGAAAATAACCCTTTCCCATCGTGACGGATGACTGAGGTTTTACCGTGCATGACTTGATGTGCACGGATCACTTTACCACCAAAACCTTGAGCGATAGCTTGGTGACCTAGACAAACCCCTAATATGGGGAGCTTACCGGCAAAATGTTGAATAGCCGCCAACGAAATTCCCGCTTCATTAGGCGTACAAGGCCCGGGTGAGATCACAAGGTGACTCATTCCCAACTCTTCCATCTCTTGGAGTGTAATTGCATCGTTACGGATAACCTTCACTTCTGCGCCGCATTGGCAAAAGTATTGATAAAGATTCCAAGTAAAAGAGTCATAGTTATCTATGATTAACAGCATATGATTTCTCCGTTTGAGAAGGTAATCGTATTACCCGATGAGAAAGGTTCCAAGCACGCTATAAGCAGTGCTTGGATAATCCATTAAGGTAAAACTTTTACGGAGAGGATTGTGACAGGCTTTGCAGGCACATTTTGATAAGGCCCATTATTAGTCGTTTCGACATGGGAGATTTTCTCCGCCACATCAAGCCCTTTAGTCACTTTACCAAAGACGGCATAGCCGAAATCACGTTGACCATGATCGAGGAAAGCATTGTCAGCGACGTTGATAAAGAATTGGCTGGTCGCACTATCCTTATCAGCCGTTCTCGCCATAGAAATGGTGCCACGGGTATTACGTAAGCCATTATCCGCTTCGTTCTTGATTGGCGCTTGAGTCGATTTCTGCTGCATATCTGCCGTAAAACCGCCGCCTTGGATCATGAAGCTTGGGATCACACGGTGGAAAATCGTGTTGTTATAGAAACCGCTATTCACGTATTGAAGAAAGTTTTTCACGGTGACTGGCGCCTTTTCATCGTTCAAGGTTAATTCAATATTCCCTTCGGAGGTCGTCATTAACACATGCGTGTCAGCCATCGCATGTTGAGCCGTGGCGGCTAATGAAAGCAGAGTTAGTGCTGTAGCCAGTGTTTTTTTTAACATAGTTGCGCGTCCTTATCTTGGATGGAATAAATACTGTGGATGATTGTAAGGAGTATCAGCGCCCTACCGCTAGCGATTTCCTGACTTATATCTCGCTAACCACAGCATAAAATATGGCTAGGAGTGTTTTTTCTTTAATGACGACTGTAATTAATTAAATATTCTCGTCAATGTGAGCATCATTATTTATAAACCAGAGCGATGGCATTACAATCGTGCACTTCACCCTTCGGACTATTCCTTTAACAGGTATTAATGATGATGCAAATAAAAAGAACCGGGCTCACCTGGATAAGCTTTCTTTCCTACGCACTGACAGGGGCGCTGGTGATTGTAACCGGAATGGTGATGGATAATATCGCCCACTATTTTAACGTTCCCGTGACGAGTATGAGTAATACCTTCACTTTTTTAAATGCAGGGATTTTGATCGCAATCTTTCTTAATGCTTGGCTGATGGAATTAGTCCCGCTAAAAAGACAGCTGATATTTGGCTTTGTTTTAATGCTGGTTGCGATTGCCGGACTGGTAACCGCCCACTCACTCGCTGTATTTTCAGCTTGCATGTTTATCCTTGGTGTCGTCAGCGGGATCACCATGTCGATAGGGACTTTTTTGATTACCCACCTTTACGAAGGTCGCCAGCGAGGCGCGAGATTACTGTTCACTGACTCTTTTTTCAGTATGGCTGGGACAATCTTCCCCATTATTGCCGCGGCGGTCTTATCGCGTCAGTTACCTTGGTATTTAGTCTACTGTGCAATCGGGTTAATTTACGTCGCTATTTTTATCATTACTCTCTCTACCGAATTCCCAATTCTCTCCAAGAGTGCACAACAAAAGAGTGAACCGAAAGAAAAGTGGGGCGTAGGAGTCTTCCTGCTTGCGCTGGCAGCCTTATGTTACATTCTTGGCCAGTTAGGGTTTATCGCTTGGGTGCCTGATTATGCTACGAAATCGTTAGGCTTTGAATTAGGGCGTGCAGGTCAGCTGGTCGGTAATTTCTGGACGGCTTATATGGTCGGTATGTGGGTATTCAGCGTTGTATTACGTTTTATCGATTCACAGAAATTACTGGTAATACTCACGGCTTTAGCGTCCTTATTGATGTACTGGTTTAACCATGCACAGGACCCTAATATGCTGCATATCATCATCGCTGCTCTAGGCTTCTTCTCTAGCGCGATCTATACCACAATCATCACGCTCGGCTCCCAGCAAACCAAGATTGCCTCGCCTAAATTAGTTAACTTCATCCTGACCTGCGGGACGGTTGGCACCATGTTAACGTTTGTTGTCACGGCCCCTATCGTGAGTCACGATGGACCGCATGCTGCGTTGATGACTTCTAATGGCCTCTACCTCACGGTATTTGTCTGTTGCTTATTGCTTGGATTTGTCACTAAACATCGCACTAATCATTAATACAAAAAAAGGCGGTAGAGAGAATCTACCGCCTTTTTTATGTTTGATAAGTGTCAGTATTACGGACGTGCTACAAATCCAATCGCCTCATACACTTTATCAAGCGTTTGTTTAGCCTGAGCACTGGCCTTTTCCGCACCTTCTTTCATGATTTTATTAAGCAGAGCTTCGTCATTACGGAAATGATGATAGCGTGCTTGTAAATCAGTGAGCATGCCCGAGACGGCTTCCGCTACCGCGCCTTTCAAATGCCCATACATCTGGCCTTCGAATGCGCTCTCAAGTTCAGCGATCGATTGACCAGTGACCCCTGACAGAATATCCAACAGGTTGGACACGCCTGGCTTATTTTTTACGTCGTAACGCACGACAGGTGGCTCATCAGAGTCGGTGACTGCGCGTTTGATCTTCTTGACGACAGCTTTCGGTTCTTCGAGCAACCCAATAACATTGTTACGGTTGTCGTCAGACTTAGACATCTTCTTGGTAGGTTCAAGTAATGACATCACTCGAGCGCCCGATTTCGGGATGAACGGCTCTGGTACTTTAAAGATATCGCCGTAAATTGCATTAAAGCGTTGAGCAATGTCACGACTCAGCTCAAGGTGCTGCTTCTGATCTTCGCCGACCGGAACCTGCTGCGTTTGATAGAGAAGAATATCGGCAGCCATTAAAACTGGGTAATCGAATAGCCCAGCATTGATATTTTCTGCGTAGCGAGATGACTTATCTTTGAACTGAGTCATTCGGCTTAACTCACCGAAATAGGTATAACAATTCAGCACCCATGAGAGTTGCGCATGCTCTGGCACATGGGATTGGACAAAGATGGTAGATTTTTCAGGGTCGATACCACAGGCAAGATACAGCGCTAAGGTATCAAGGGTAGCCTTACGTAACGCTACCGCATCTTGACGGACTGTGATCGCGTGTTGGTCAACAATGCAGTAGATACAATGGTAGTCATCCTGCATCTGCACCCATTGACGCAGTGCGCCCATGTAGTTACCGATAGAAAGTTCGCCGGAGGGTTGTGCCCCACTAAAGACGATTGGTCTGGTCATTATTTCTTGTCCTGGAGATTACTTCTCAATAAGGGAGATAAGGTGATCAAATTGATGAATAACGTGGTCTGGGTGACTCTCTTCGATTGGTTCGCCATAGTTATAGCCATAAGATAACCCGACCGAATGGACACCCGCCGATTTCGCTGCCTGTATATCGTTACGTGAATCGCCGACAAACAGCAGTTGTTCAGTGAGTAACCCAAATTGACCCAGTACCATAAAGAGTGCGGCGGGATGGGGTTTTTTAACGGGAACGTCATCCCCACCAATAATTAAACTGAAATAGTGGTCAATCCCTAAGCTTTCCAATAAAGGACGGACAAAAGGAGTAGGCTTATTAGTGACAATCGCCAGAGGGATATCTTCTGCCTGTAAGGTAGCTAAGACGTCTTTCACGTGGTCAAATAACTGACTTCCTGTCTCTGCTGTCTGAAGATAATGGTGGTCGAAGCAGCTACGTGCTTGGGCAAGCTGAGTTTCATCAGGGGCTTCACCAAGCGCCCAAGTTAGCGCCCGAGTAACCATAATGTCGGCACCATTACCGATCCAACGGATGACATTATCAACCCCTGCAGCAGGAAGTTGGAGATCAGCAAGCATTAAGTCAATTGCACTCGCCAAGCCCGGAGCGCTATCGATGAGTGTGCCATCTAAATCGAAGGCAATGCCGCGAATATCAGTGAAATGAGCCATGTGCTTTCTCCACTTCACGACGCATTTCGGCTATTACCGTTCTGTAGTCTGGTTGATTAAAAATAGCGGAACCCGCCACAAACATATCCGCGCCGGCCGCAGCGATTTCGGCGATATTATCGACTTTCACGCCACCATCGACCTCTAACCGAACATCGTAGCCGCTTTGATCAATACGCTTACGTACTTCGCGAAGTTTGTTTAGCGTAGAAGGGATGAAGCTTTGTCCCCCAAAGCCTGGGTTAACCGACATTAATAAAACAATATCAACCTTATCCAACATGTAATCAAGGTAGGTCAGCGGCGTGGCTGGATTGAAAACTAGGCCAGCTTTACAGCCGTGCTCTTTAATCAATTGTACTGTGCGATCAACATGTTCGCTGGCTTCAGGATGGAAAGTAATAAAGCTTGCACCCGCCTTAGCGAACTCAGGGATCAACGCATCGACAGGCTTAACCATTAAATGTACGTCGATTGGCGCAGTAATACCGTAATCGCGGAGCGCTTTTAACACCATTGGCCCCATCGTGAGATTGGGCACATAGTGATTATCCATGACATCAAAGTGGACAACATCACCCCCGGCTGCAATAGCCTTGGCCGTATCTTCCCCTAATCGAGCAAAGTCGGCGGATAATATGGATGGCGCAATTAAATAATTTTTCATGCAATTCTCCGAGAGTATGATTTCCAATTTCAGCATTGCTGAGGAACCGCTACGACATTATGTATAGAGAGCTAGCAATTCATCAATCTTAGTTCTGCCCTTAGCACTGCGGCTAATGGAACGCCTTGCGGTAACAATATGAAGTGTAGCCTCTTCATACCATTTTCGAGTCATTTCCGTGTCATGGTTCGAGATTAACACAGGCACCGATTTCTTTTGTGCCAACTTCTGAGCGAGTTCCGCTAACAGCGCTTGCTCCTTAGCAGAAAAGCTATTGGTATGATAAGCCATGAAGTTTGCCGTCGATGAGAGTGGCGCATAAGGTGGATCGCAATAAACGACCGAGCCACGTTTAACTTGAGAGAGTGTTTGTGCGTATGATTCGCAAACAAATGTCGCTTGTTGAGCGCGTATCGCGAACCATTCAAGTTCCGCTTGCGGAAAATAAGGCCTGACGTATCGACCAAAAGGCACATTAAATTGCCCACGTAAGTTATAGCGGCATAGTCCGTTATAACCGTGTCGATTCAAGTAGAGAAAAAGTAGCGCTCGATAGTAAGGATCGTTGCTCTGATTAAACAAACTGCGATGCGCATAATAGGTCTCAGCATTGTTTGTTTCAGGCGTGAAAAAGCCGCGAGCGTCAGCGATGAATTGACTACTGCTGTGCTTGATAATGTTGTAGAGATTAATCAAGTCACTGTTGATATCAGCAAGGTAGTACTTTTTGAAATCGGTATTGAGGAAGACTGATCCAGCTCCCACAAAAGGTTCTACTAAGCAGTCACCTTCGGGTAAATGGCGTTGGATGTCGTCTAAAAGGAGATACTTGCCTCCCGCCCACTTTAAAAAAGCGCGTTTTTTCTTCATGTTGTCGTATCAAAGATTCATTATGAGATGTTGCGGTTATCCGGACAACAGATTGGCGCTTAAATCGAGGGCTGCGATGAGCAGCCCTATTGAGATTACTGAGCTGATTCTTTATGAACTTGGCTCATTGGCTTAACCCATGGACTCTTAGCTTTTACAGCTTCTGGTAGAGAAGAGATAGCACTTTTTGCTTCAGCGGGTGTTTTGTAATTCCCTGTAGTCAAGACATACCAAGCTTGTCCATTACGAGACGTTTTATACACTTGGTAGCTAGAGAGATTTTGCTGTTTTGCCCAAGCGTTCAACGTATCTTCACGACTTGCGCCACTAAGCTGGAGCGTGTATCCCTTGCCTGATACCGCTTCACGAGAAGGTGCCGCAGGCGCTGATATCGATTTCGCTGGCTGAGACACGGTAGTCGTAGTCACTGGAGCCTGCTTTTCCGCTGTTTTGACTGGGGCTTTAGGGGCCTCAGCTTTTTTAGCTTCATTGTGCTCAGGCTGACGGCGGCTAACAGTTTCACGATGTTCAGGCACAACATGGCGCACTTCAGAACGGTGACTTGGTTGGCGAAGCTCTGTATGGGTTACTGGAGCCTTAGCACGTGCTTGTTGTTCGCTCGGAGCTGAATGACGAACCGGTGGAGTAGGTGCCATGTCAGGAGACGTTGGTTGCTGAGCTGTCTGCGTTGTATTGCTCAGTTTCGCATTACGATCAAGTGTTGCTGCAGCTGTCGGTAAAGAAGCCGCTGACGCTTGCTCCGCTGACGGTTGGGTAGCTTGGGTGCCGCCGTTCGTTGGCTCCATCGATCCGTTCGAGGTGGTATCATTCGGTGCTGCTGGCGTTTGCGCGGCATCAGCCTGTTGTTGTGGCTGATCGTTTGCTGGAGCAGTGGAGTTATCTGCTGGTGAATTACCAGACAGGTCGATGTTTCTTTCGTTACCTTGACCAGCAGCTTCTTCATTAGGTTTAGACGAGCTATTCATTGCTGAGCCAATGCCTAAAACGAGTAGCAAGAGTACCAGTATTCCCACAGCAATCATCAGATGCTGCTTGGAGATGGGTAGCTTCGAGGACGGTGCAGGTTTTTTTCCACGAGGAGCAGGACGGTCACTCGTGTCAGGTTTTAATTCATCTTCGGGTTGAAAGTCATCCATTGATCCACCTCATACGTATTCGGCTAAGTACCACTAGCGTGGCCCCGCTGACATTATTAGTTATTGTCTTACCTTAGCTAACACTTAGTTATGGCAGCTAAAACAGTATCATGTCCCACTCCAGAACGCACCTCGGCCTTACCTAAATCGGTCGGTAAGACTAAGCGTAGCTCTCCTGATAACACTTTCTTATCCCGCATCATATGCGGTAAGTAGTCTTCGGCCGACATCTGCTGTGGACCGTTAACCGGCAGTCCGGCACGCAACAATAGCGTGATGAGCCGTTCTGTTAATGAGGCACTGAATGTCCCAAGTTGTTCCGCAGTCCGCGCAGCCATTACCATGCCTGCCGCGACCGCTTCACCGTGTAACCAATTGCCATATCCCATATGCGCTTCAATGGCATGACCAAAAGTATGTCCGAGGTTTAACAGCGCGCGATTACCCTGTTCCCGTTCATCTGCTGCGACAATCTCAGCCTTAAGTTCACAACAACGTCTAATACAATAAGCCAGTGCTTTTTGATCTAAGCGTCGTAGCGCATCGATGTTCTCTTCGAGCCATTCAAAAAAGGCATAGTCGAGGATAACACCATACTTGATGACTTCAGCTAACCCAGACGATAACTCTCGTGGTGGTAGCGTTGCTAAGCAATCAAGATCAATGACAACCGAGGTAGGTTGGTAGAATGCGCCAATCATATTTTTCCCTAAGGGATGATTGACAGCCGTCTTGCCACCTACCGATGAATCAACTTGAGATAACAGCGTGGTAGGCATTTGAATAAAACGCACACCACGCTGGTAGCTAGCTGCAGCAAAGCCTGTCATATCACCAATCACTCCACCCCCTAACGCAATGAGTGTCGTGTCGCGACCGTGTGGCTTTTCTAATAACGCAGTAAATACTGTATCGAGTACTGATAACGACTTGTATTGCTCACCATCGGGTAATACGACGGAGTCAGCGTTGATACCTAACGCAGAGAGTTGTGCTAAAACGGGCTGTAGATAGAGCGGTGCAATCGTTTCATTTGTCACAACCATGACCGATTGATGGGCAGTTAGTGGCCAGTAAGATGCAGATTCACTGAATAAGCCTGCAGCAATCGTTATGGGATAGCTGCGTTCGCCAAGTGAAACCATCATCTTCTGCATCATGTTACTGGCCCTCAACTGATTAAACTGCGTTCTATCAACTTAATTGTTTTCCAACATATGGATAATCTGGTTGGCGACGACTTTTGCGCTCTGCTCATCAGTGCGGATGGTGACATCAGCAATCTCTTCATACAAAGGATTACGCTCACCCGCGAGATCTTCTAAAACGTCGCGAGGAGGAGAATCAACTTGTAGGAGAGGGCGGCGCTTATCACGTTGCGTCCGAGCAAGTTGCTTCTCGATAGTCGTTTCAAGATACACAACGACACCACGAGCCGATAAACGGTTACGTGTCTCACGAGATTTAACTGAACCGCCGCCTGTCGCTAAGACAATGCCTTGCTTCTCAGTCAACTCATTAATGATTTTTTCCTCACGATCCCGGAAGCCCTCTTCGCCTTCAACATCGAAGACCCAACCCACATCAGCCCCGGTACGGCGCTCAATCTCTTGATCGGAATCATAAAATTCCATATTAAGTTGTTGAGCTAACTGACGACCAATAGTGCTTTTGCCGGCACCCATAGGCCCAACCAGAAAGATATTACGTTTCTCTGCCATTTTTATCGGTACTACTAAGAATTCGTTGATGATACCCCATAGTCACTATAGACAACGGGACAGAAACTGAGACCTCATAAGCATGTAACAAGAGTCAGGTGAAAAATTATCTCAACACTCAAGACCATTTGGCAACCAATTAAATGATTTATCAGCAACTCTTCACCCGCATAGACCGTGAAGCGTTCCTGTCAGTCGCTCTTATAGTACTATATCCAGACTCATTGAGTGATGATTTATTAAACTCAGTGCTTAAGGTTCTTAAAAATTGATAACCTTTTATGCTAATTAGCGCTTTACGTCAACGGTGAACCTCAATCTATCCTGAATTTACGGGATATTAACTATAGGTAACAGACGTGGTGTGATGAAAATCACCAGCTCTCTTTTTTGGCGTTGCTGCGTCTGCTTTTGAAATAATACTCCTAATAGCGGTATCTTTCCTAACCAGGGTACAGCCGCCATCCCTTGTTGATGCTGTTGTTGAAAAACTCCACCTAACGCAATAGTTGTCCCATTCGCGACTAATACTTCCGTCGTAATCTCCTGTTTTTCGATAGATGGGGGGCCCTTACCATCACCTTGCAATACTTTCCCAGGGACGTCTTGGTTAAGCCTTAGCCGTAAACGAATATACTCCTGTCCAACCCTTTCAGGCGTTACCTCCATCCCGAGCATAGCCTCTTTAAAATGAATGACTGGGTTTTCATTTTTACCGCTCACCGTTTGATAAGGAATTTCTGTTCCCTGTTTAATAGATGCGGTCCGGCCCTGGGAGGTGACTAAATGGGGACTGGCAATAATTTCTAGCTGATTTTCTTGTTCCAACGCGGAGAGTTCGAGAAATAATAGTCGGCTATCGATACGCGTAATGGCCGTCTTGACTTGAAGCGTCGGTACAGCAACGCCTAAGGATGTCGTGAACTCGTGCTTACCTGCCCGTTCCGGCCCCGGACTCGACGTATCGCTGAACCATGACACGCCGAGTTCGCGTAAATTATCTTGGCTAATTGAAATCATCTGGGCAGTAATTTCGATTTGTGGCTGAGGATGGTCATGCAAGGCAATCCACTGCTCTATTTCCTGTATAGACTCTGCATCGTCCCAAACAGTAAGTTGTTGTCGGTCATGGTCTATAAAGCGTTTTCCCTTCCCCCCTGCTCGACTAAAAGGTCGCGCTGTTAGCTGTTTTTCAAGCTCGGCAGCCCCTATAAACTTTAAAGAAAAAACTTTTTGCTCCAATTCCGCTTGCGGTGGAGAGAAAGCAGATCCTCCTCGATCATTGTCGGAGCCTTGAGACGCACTCTCACGGACCACTAAAATATTGGCGTGTTGAATGATCTCTACTTTTGTTAGATCCTTAATAATATCTAATGCATCCTGCCATTCGACATCGATAAGATGCAAAGTTAAAGATTGCTCAATGCTAGGATCCACTACGATGTTGAGGTCTTTTGCTGAGGCTAGTAAGGAGAATATTTGCGCAACTGGCGTATTCTCAGTATTAATCGATATTTTGCTGCTCGCGAGAGCACTGCCGGTTAAAAAAATCGTTAACATAAATAAGAAGAATCTCGCTGAACGCATTATGAAACTCCTTTGAAAGATAGGGTGATCCGATTCGCTGGACAAGGCGGTAAGGCGCTGATTTCAATATGCGTCAATTCGATTCGAGTGACCCGACCATGAATAAAAGACGGCTGTGATGCTAATTCCACCTTTCTTATCCCCAATACGCGATGTGACATCAATGCCTGACATTGAGAGGGGCTGATGAGAACTGCATTTAATTCCCAGCCATCGAGTTGCGTAGCCAGTGCAGTACATTGCGATGAATCGAAGGGTTGGAAAGGATCTTTTGCTAAAGCTTGGTTCTTCATTATTAGTAACAAAAGGCTTAAGCAGTAAAGCGTCATTTTAGTTTTTGTCATACGTTAGCTTTACCAAAATAGGGCCATCGTGCGCCGAGAGTTGCAGTTGGTCAGGCTTCATCTTTCGGTTTAACTGAGTTAAGTGTTGCCAAAACTGTAAAAAGTCTTGCCAACCAAGAACCAGCGTAGCCTTTTGCTGGGTACCACTTTCCTGCCAATTCGCGACAGCGGTCCCATAGGACAAAATGAATATTGGAAATGCTTCAACCTGCCCACTTTCTAAACGAGCCAGTTGCTTCGATATCATGTAATAAGGTTTTGCCTGACGATATACGTTGAGTCGTTGGCTCGCATCGTTACGTGAGGTTTGTAGGAAAACTAACTGTTCGTTTTGATGGTTATAGGGGGGTAACAAAAAATAGAATAGTAGAAAAATACCAGACAATATAACCGTACCAAGGGTAAGAGCCCATTGTATGAAAGTCGGTAAATAAATGATTTTTCGCCAGAATTTATTTTCCATTCGCTGTGTTATCTCTCACCTCTGCTGACATTGAAAAGCTCACTCTAAATTCGTAATGCCGTGCTTCTTTTTTAAGGTCGTTGAGGCTTAATGCCGTAACCTGCTCGACGCTAAGTAATTGGTGGATAAACTGTTCAATTTCTTCCAAACTCAAACTTTTCCCGGTAATTGTCCATCCTGTTCGTCCTACGGTCAGAGCGGTCAGCCACGAATATTCGGGTAACCGGTCAGTTAGCCACTGGAAAAATAAACGGTAGATATCCATTTCATCGCGTACGCGTTCACTCTGCAGCCGTTGACGATCGGCTTGCTCAAGTCGTTGTAATCCCTGCTGCTGTTGCGCGATCCGTTCGGATAACTGACTGATCAGCGGTTGATAAAGCTCCTGTAACGCATTGAGTTCGCGGATATTTTTCTGGAGACCATCAATGATGATACAGGTTCCTACGATTAACAGAATCAGGAGCAAAACTCCGTTACTCATAATATAAATACTACGCTGAGACAGTTTTTTTCGCCGCCATTCGAGTAAGTTAACACGACTCATAATTGGTCGGCCTTACGCAAAGCGAGTCCCAAGGCCACCACTAAATCAGGTCGTGAGGCTATCACTGGCGGAGATTGTTCGATGGCCTTGAGTAAACTGTAGGAGTCGATATTTATCTGGTCAGCATCATTCTGGTCACCCGCAAAGAAATAGGATTCACTATTGATCGCTATTGAGTGGATCACCGTTTCAGTAGTAGGAAAATCTACTTTTAAGCACTGTCCGTGGTGATATTGTTGCTGATGACAAGTCGCCCATAACCAAATTTCACGATCTTCAACGATCAGCGTACTGCTGCCACGGGGATCGAGTAATGGATACAGAGCTGTTGAGGCTAACTCTACAACGTCTACGGTTAAGCCAGCGTTTTTGAACAAAGCGTAATAATCCTTTAACACTTTATTCCTTGTTACCGTGACACTGATTTCCGTTGATGTATCCGGGCCTAAACAGTAATCCCACGTTAACTCATGGAGATGGGAGAACAGCCGCTCCACGGAAAGCTGGACAAAACGCTCTAACGGTAAGCCTTGTAAAGTTGTGCTAGGTAACGAAAGGGTCCGCAATAAAACGCATTGCACAGGGTAGCTCACTCGTAATGAATAACGGTAAGGTAAATGCGTACGAAGCTTTATTAGAATTGAACGAAACTCTTGAGTAATGGCTAATAACCCGGTTGAGGTGAAGACCGGCTCGTCCAACGGGAACACCCACCAGCCCTGTAAACACCATTTATATCGATTCCCTTTTATGGCGACTACAGTGACTTGAGCCGTATTAATATGAAGCCCTATTTGCCATCCTTGGCTAAACATTTTCTAACCTCCCGAGGTCGATGAGATATTTTGACGTATCAAAGCAGCGTTGATGCCTTTATACTACGAGGTAATTGTTTATAAACTACCCAATACCGTTCGAGTGAGAGAGTTTAGGTGAAGTTCTTAAAGTATTTATTCATATTATTTATTTGCTGCATTTTTCTGGGAGTAGGCTCTATATATGGCTTATATAAATATATTGAACCTCAACTACCCGACGTAAATACCCTCAAAGATGTCAAAATGCAGACACCGATGCAGGTCTATAGCGCAGACGGTGAGCTCATTGCACAATTTGGTGAAAAGCGCCGTATCCCTCTGACCTTGCAGCAAATGCCCCCAGATCTTATCCATGCGTTTATTGCTACGGAAGATAGTCGCTTTTACGAACATCACGGGGTTGACCCAATCGGGATTTTTCGTGCCGCATCTATAGCACTGTTCTCCGGTAGAGCGTCGCAAGGGGCGAGTACTATCACTCAGCAGCTAGCACGTAATTTTTTCCTCTCACCCGAAAAAACACTGTTACGTAAAATCAGAGAAGCCTTCCTAGCCATTCGTATCGAACAACTTTTTAGCAAAGATCAGATCCTCGACCTTTACTTAAATAAAATTTATCTTGGTTCTCGTGCTTACGGAGTGGGGGCCGCCGCACATGTCTATTTCGGCAAGGATGTGAATGAGCTGAGCTTAAGCCAGATGGCAATGATTGCCGGATTGCCTAAAGCCCCTTCAACCTTTAATCCGCTTTATTCACACACCCGTGCTCTCGCAAGACGTAATGTGGTATTGGGTAGAATGTTGGACCAAAAGTATATTAGTCAGCAGCAATATGAGCAGGCAGTTAATGAACCCCTCATCTCACAATATCACGGCCCACAGGTTGCCTTTACGGCACCCTACATCAGTGAGATGGTTCGCCAAGAGATGGTGAAACGTTATGGTGAAGATGCCTATAACGACGGTTACCAAGTGACCACCACGATCACGCGGACGTTGCAAGAAGGTGCTCAACAAGCCGTCGTTAATAATGTCTTGAACTACGATATTCGTCACGGCTACCGTGGACCAACCAAAGTTCTTTGGCACGATGGGCAATCTGCTTGGGACGACAAAAAAATTGACCAAACGCTGGCAAGCTATCCGACTTACGGACCTCTTATTCCCGCGGTCGTCCAACACGTTGACGGTAATGCAGCGCAAGTCAGGCTAAAAAACGGTACCGTTCAGACTTTGTCCCTCTCGGGTATTCGTTGGGCAAGACCTTTTAAAAACGATAACTTACAGGGCGCAACCCCTCGTTCTGTTAGTCAGGTTATCGCAATAGGGCAGCTTATCTGGGTGAGAGCGGTAGGCCAAGAATGGTGGTTAGCACAAGTTCCTCAGGTTAATTCGGCACTAGTATCGTTGGATTCGCATAATGGTGCGATTAAAGCCCTAGTTGGTGGTTTTGACTTCTCCCAGAGTATGTTTAACCGCGCCACGCAAGCATTACGCCAAGTGGGATCGAATATCAAACCTTTCCTCTATACTGCCGCGATGGATAAAGGCCTGACTTTAGCGACTATCTTAAACGATTTACCTATCTCACGATGGGATGCTGGAGCGGGTTCTGATTGGCGTCCTCACAATTCACCGAATGTTTATGCAGGCCCCATGCGCCTTCGCCAAGGACTTGGTCTGTCTAAAAACGTTGTGATGGTACGCGCGATGCGGGCCATGGGTGTTGATTATGCAGCCAAATATCTCTTACGCTTCGGTTTTCCTGAGCAAAATATCATCCACACCGAATCATTAGCCTTAGGCGCGGCCTCCTTTACACCGATCCAGGTAGCGAGAGGCTATGCAATACTCACCAATGGTGGTTTCCAAGTGGAACCTTGGTTGATCAGCAAAATTAGCGATCAACAAGGAAATGTGTTGTTCCAAGAGAATCCTAAAGTCGCCTGTCCAGAGTGTAATTCACCCACCCTCTTTGCGAGCACCTCGGATGTCGCGAGATTGGACGATACACAAACAGAGAATGTGGCACACGCTGAGCAGCCCATCCCAAACGGCGCTCCGCAAACAGAGGTACAATCTGTCAGTAAGGATTCCACTACAGATCCCTATGCACCTCATGTGATCAGCACGCCCCTTTCCTTTTTAATTAAAAGTGCGATGAACTCGAATATCTTCGGCGAGCCCGGTTGGCAGGGAACCGGATGGCGTGCAGGGCGTGATTTACAACGTAACGATATTGGCGGTAAAACCGGAACGACTAACAGTTCGAGAGATGCATGGTTTTCTGGCTATGGTCCTGGTATTGCGACATCGGTCTGGATTGGTTTTGATAACCCTAGCCATGCCTTAGGCCGTACCACCGCATCGGGGGCAATAGCAGACCAAGTCTCGGGGTACGAAGGTGGCGCTAAAAGTGCCCAGCCGGCTTGGGATGACTATATGAAAATCGCGCTACAAGGTGTGCCATTACAGCCCTTAACGCCACCAGAAGGGATCACCACGGTCACGATTGATAGAACAACGGGGAAATTATCACATGGTGGTGGAAACAGCCGCCCTGAATACTTTATTACCGGAACTGAACCCAAAGAGTATTCGGTTCAGGAAACCAGCACTACGATAGGTTCGGGCGCAGAGAGCCAAGACTTGTTTTGATCCTCACTGTGGGCTAACGGATTAGCCCACCTGTTCGCTTAAATTAGAAGCCTGTGACTGTTTTGCTAACCATTCCCGTAATAAAAACATCGCACTAATGTTCCGTGCTTCCTGGAATTGTGGGTGATTCAATAGATCGATTAGCTTAGCGACTGGCCAACGGTGGATAACTAAGGGTTCCGGTTCATCGCCCGTTAGCCATTCAGGATAGAGTTTCTCCGCGACGAGAATATGCATTCGACTCGAGAAATACGAG
Source organism: Rosenbergiella nectarea (assembly GCF_900111105.1). Taxonomy (GTDB): domain Bacteria; phylum Pseudomonadota; class Gammaproteobacteria; order Enterobacterales; family Enterobacteriaceae; genus Rosenbergiella; species Rosenbergiella nectarea. The sequence continues at coordinate 35,189 of NZ_FOGC01000010.1, forward strand.
GGAGCCATAGTGACATGCCCTAGCGCCGTCAGTTTTTCGGCACCCATTCCCACCTCTTCCTTTAATTCTCTTACGGCCGCTTGCTTAGGGGTTTCCCCCGCGTCGATCAACCCTTTAGGAAAGCCCAACTCGTAACCTTCAATCCCAACCGCGTACTCTTCAATCATCAAGACATTTTCGCCTTCCAGCGCGAGGATCATAACCGCTTCACGACCCGCAGGCTTCATACGCTCATAAACACGTTCGACACCATTACTAAAACGAAGCTGGACAGATTGAATAGTAAACAGCCTTGAGCTCGCGACTTCTGCAATACGCAAAATTTGCGGTTTTTTTTGCGCGGACATGGTTTACCTCGTAATGATGATCAGTATACCGCTATTGAATCATAGCCAGCGAGAGGCAACCAGCCCAAATTTTGGGTCTTTACAGGTATGATTGCTTTTTGAGTGGATAATAATAAGATTATCCTGATTTATTATCGCGCTGCGTGAGAATAGATTGCTACAGGATTATGCCGATTATTTAATTCATTGCTTCGCTGATATAGGTATCATTGTACTCGTTCTCTTTTACTGGCCATGAGGCTCATCACTTCTTTGCTCTGGGTAACGCATGAGTGTTTTTATTTTCTTAATGCTTGTCATTTTGTTCTGCATACTCTTTGTATGGACGAAAATACTGCTACCCAAAAAACAACTTCGTGCACAACATCAAGAATTAAATACTCTCGACCATCGTCAGCTCACCGCAGAGGAAATGAGGCTTTGTCGTGCTTATCTAAAGCAACGTCAGCCAAAACCTACTGGGCTAATAGAACACTTATTAAACAAAGTTAACTTACCCCGTAACGCCTGCACGCTGCGTGATAAATCGGTGTATAAGCTCAATCATTCCATTACACATTACAGTTTATCTGCGAGTGTTCCAGAACGTAATCGCTATTACCTCGATGCGTTCGAAGTTCACTTACCGCCCAACGGCCAACCCTTTATCACCGCTGATAACACTATCGAACTGGTCTATACCAATTATTTACCTCTAATTGTTAGTCTCAATGGCCACCATTTACTGCACGATCTTGAGCACGCTGGCCCACAAACAAATCTGTCTGCTGTCACTGATACCTCGATTCGTAAAGAGACCAGTGAGCGGATCGCCATCCTCAATGTTCGTCGTCAAACCCACGAGGAATATACCTTAACCCACGCGAATAATATCAGTGAGGCACTGATACTCTGCTGCGCACTGTTACTGATATTTTGTAGCTTGTTGACACCGTTAAAAGTCATGCCGTGGATCTTACTCGCCAGTTTACTGATTATTTTACCCTGTTTATGGATAATGTACCGCCGCCCACCCCGTAGCCATTTACAAGAAATTAGGACAATGCGCGGCCTGCTTAAGCCTTGGGACCTTTTTGGCGAAGCCAATCCCAAACAGCAGAGCCTCTCCTTAGGGATCCTTGATCTGAATTATCCGGAACATTGGTACCCCTATATTCAACAAGATATTGGTAAAGAGACGGTGATTGAAGTTGATAGTCAGAACCGAGTCGTGCAACACGGTCCTTTACTTTCGCTCACTCAAGAAGTTAAAAAGTTTCCCTTACAAAATTGGCGTCATAATCTGACATTGGCTGCAGGATCCTTGATAATACTCATTATGACCACCAGCTGGTTACCGACTGGCGTCTCATTCAATATTGCTTTGGCGCGACTGCAAGGCGAACAGCATGTGACCGTGAACGATGTTAGGCAGCTCACGCAGCATAAATTACATGTCGGTGAAGTTATCAATATCAAAGGGACGGGAAGGTGTGTGGTTCCTCAGACTTATCAAAGCAACCGGAGCTACGATTTCTTACCTTTCGACTGTTCTGCTATCTATTGGAATAAGCAGTTATCCACTACCCTACCTTCCTCCCCGATCATAGAGCAGACTCAAGCGTTGCTGGCGACCACCTCTCAGCAGCTTGCACCCGAGAACGATTTAAAAGGGATAAACCCACAGCTTGCGTCTGCGATACAGAAATCGGGGATGATACTGCTGAATAATTTCTCAGATATTGTGCTGAAAACGGCACAGCTTTGCTCTGCCGAAGGGGATTGCCTACGCTTAAAAAGTGCTTTAGTGAATCTTGAAAATGCGAAGGACTGGCCTCTTTTGGTCGATCAAGCAAAATCAGGGAAACTCGACGGCTTAAATGTTCTGTTGCGGCCAAACAGCGCACAAAACTTAACGAACCTCGTCGAAGCAGCAACGACGACCTTTATGAGTAATGAGACCCGTAAAACAATCGAGTCGCTAAGTCACTTACCTAAGAATGGCTACCTCTTTATTAACGGACAAGGTCAGCTGTTGGTCGACCAAGAGCAGCCAGATACCTCGCTCTTCGATTTAGCGCCTGCGGCGCAATGGAGAGAGCTACAACGTATTTCCGGGCAGCTGTTAAATACTCCTTTTGCCTTATCGGGAATTATCACTTCCCTGCAACACGATAGCCAAGGAACGATACATGTTATCGTCCACCAAGAACCCAATACTCATGCTTTATGGCGTTATGTTGTTACCACGCTATTCTTAGCCTGTTTGGTCATCCTTGTTGTGGTGAACACATTCTTGGGAATTCATCGTCTACGCTCTCATTTCTCGCGTAATACGCGTATTCAAGAAGACTACAATGCCTCGATAGCGAATGCCTCGCAGCCTCTCCTTCGTCACTTTAAAGAATGATGGTTAAGGTTAAGTCTTACTGCTAAGCTTATGCTAGGTTGTCTCTAGGAGGCACATATGCAAACGACCCAGACACATCCTACTCCCGATAAAGTTAGGCTCGATAAATGGCTTTGGGCTGCGCGTTTTTATAAAACGCGAGCCGTCGCCAGACAGATGATCGAGGGAGGAAAGGTTCAGTATAATGGCCAACGGAGTAAACCCAGTAAATGGGTGGAACCCGGCGCTCAGGTACAAGTCAGACAGGGTAATGATCTGCGTACCGTCATCGTTGTATCTCTTAGCGAACATCGCCGCAGCGCACCCGAAGCACAGCAACTCTATCAGGAAACTGCAGAGAGTATTGCTAAGCGCGAATCGATCGCACAGGCACGGAAAATGAACGCATTAACGATGCCGCATCCCGACCGTCGCCCTGATAAAAAAGAGCGCCGTGATCTAATTAAATTTAAAATAACGGGCGAATAACTACGCCCTAGAGAGAAAATAATGTCCGTCCAAGATCAACTTCACCGTTACTTATTTGCTGATGCCGCCGTTCGTGGCGAATTGGTTAATGTCAGCCATACTCTACACGCTATCCTTGAGGGCCATGACTACCCTACTGCGGTTAAGAAATTGATGGCAGAGATGTTGGTCACGACAAGCTTAATGACAGCTACGCTAAAATTTGAGGGCGACATCACTGTGCAACTGCAAGGTGAAGGTCCCTTAGCAATGGCAGTGATCAACGGTAATGATAAACAAGAGTTGCGGGGCGTTGCACGAGTTCGTGGCGAGATCGACGATAATGCTACCCTCGCGCAAATGCTCGGCCAAGGTTACCTGGTTATCACCATCACCCCGGCCAAAGGTGAGCGTTACCAAGGCATTGTCGCGCTAGAAAAGCCGACTTTTGCTGAGTGTATTGAAGAGTATTTCTTGCGTTCAGAACAGCTTCCTACGAGGTTAATCATCCGAAATACGACACAAGGTGCCGCCGGTATCTTACTGCAAGTCTTACCCAGCGAGGATAAAGACAGCGAGGCGCTCAATCACCTCGCGACACTTGCCACAACGGTGAAGGAAGAAGAGCTTATAGGTTTACCGGCCAACGATGTTTTATGGCGTCTATTCCACCAAGAAGAAGTGACCGTCTATGATCCTCAGTCAGTACAATTCAAGTGCAGCTGCTCTAGACAACGCTGTGGCGAAGTTTTAAAGACCGTCTCGGTAGAAGAAATCGACGCCATTTTAGCTGAAGATGGCAAAATCGATATGCACTGCGATTATTGTGGCAGCCACTATTTATATGATGCCGTCGATGTTGCCAATATTCGTAACGACGTGCCGTTAAATAATTCCTCACTCCATTAATGAGGTAACAGGCGGGGCTTAAGCCCCGCTTACTTCGTTCAACATCCCCATGAATGTTTCTCTTTTTTAGGCAGTAATTTAACGCCGCTCACACTTTGCTCCCTCTCTGCTTTTTCGCCCGACGATTCAGGGTACACTTTTCTGACATTGACGTATTTTTGCTAAGTCACTTTTTTATCGAAGGAGTTGCGACCCATGTCAGCCACACCCCCGCTTCCCGATCTGAGTGCTATTGGGATCACTGGTTCTATCGAAATTATCCATAACCCCTCATATGAACAACTCTTCAACGAAGAGACGTCTCCAGACCTTGAAGGCTTCGAAAGAGGTGTTGTCACGCAGTCTGGTGCTGTCGCGGTCGATACAGGGATTTTTACAGGACGATCGCCAAAAGATAAATATATAGTCCGTGATGCCACCACCGAGCATACCGTATGGTGGAACGACACGAGTGCCGCCAAAAATGCTAACCAACCTCTTTCACCGCAAATATGGGACCACTTGAAAGGGCTATTATGCGAACAACTTTCAGGTAAGCGATTATTTGTTGTGGATGCCTTTTGTGGGGCTAACCCTGAAACACGGTTGAGTGTGAGATTCGTTACCGAAGTCGCTTGGCAGGCCCATTTCGTCACCAATATGTTTATCATCCCGAGCGCGGAAGAATTAGCCGTCTTTGAACCGAACTTTGTCGTCCTGAATGGCTCAAAATGCCATAACCCATCGTGGCGTGAACAGGGGCTTAACTCGGAAAACTTTGTTGCCTTCAACCTCACAGAACGCATGCAGCTTATCGGCGGGACGTGGTACGGCGGTGAGATGAAGAAGGGCATGTTTTCGGTGATGAACTACCTGTTACCGCTACAGAATATTGCGTCAATGCACTGTTCAGCCAATGTCGGTAAAGAGGGGGATGTCGCGGTATTTTTCGGTCTATCCGGTACGGGAAAAACGACGCTCTCCACGGATCCTCTACGCCAGTTGATTGGTGATGATGAGCACGGGTGGGATGACGATGGAGTTTTCAACTTCGAGGGGGGATGTTACGCAAAAACAATCAATCTCTCTGAAACCGCTGAACCTGAAATCTATAAAGCGATCCGTCGTAACGCATTACTTGAAAATGTCGTGGTTAATCCGGATGGTAGCGTTGATTTTAACGATGATAGTAAGACCGAGAACACGCGTGTTTCTTATCCGATTAATCATATCGATAATATTGTCCGTCCCATCTCGAAAGCCGGCCATGCTAAAAAAGTGATATTTTTAACGGCAGATGCTTTTGGTATTTTTCCGCCAGTGTCGAGATTGACGCCTGAACAGACTCAGTACCATTTCCTATCGGGCTTCACAGCAAAATTAGCGGGTACAGAACGTGGAGTAAAACAACCAACGCCGACCTTTTCGGCCTGTTTTGGAGCCGTTTTCCTGACGCTACACCCAACGCGTTATGCTGAAGTATTGGTTAAACGAATGCAGGCAAGTGGCGCGAAGGCTTACTTAGTGAATACGGGATGGAATGGACAAGGAAAACGTCTGTCATTAAAGGATACGCGTCGATTAATTAATGCCATTTTACATGACGAATTGGATCATGCTGAATGCCATACCCTGCCACTCTTTAATTTACAATTCCCCAAACATATCCAAGGCATCGATCCCGCGGTTCTTGATCCAAGATCGAGTTGGAATAGTGCTCTTGAGTGGGAATCGAAAGCAGAAGAGTTGGCGAAGCAGTTCATCGACCATTTTGCGCCGTACACTGATACTGATGCCGGTAAAGCTTTAGTCAGCGCAGGGCCACAACTGAACGCATAATTATCCGCTCACCCCCGGGTTAGCGGGAGTGAGCGTTGTGTTATACGCTCTCAGTTACCGCAGGCTGCTTGCTGGAAGGTAAAGGTAGCCATGCTCTAATCTTAAGACCACCCTTTTCACTGGTATCGAAACTCAGTTCTCCCTGATGTGCATCGATAATTCTCTGCACTATCGCGAGCCCTAATCCCGTGCCACTGGTCGTCCTAGCACTATCTCCTCTCACAAACGGCTGGAGAAGATGGGCGATTTGATCTTTATCGATACCTGGACCATCGTCTTCAACTTGGAACCAAGCACGATCTAGCTCACGCCCACTGCTCACTCGGATCCAGCCATTGCCATAACGGGCGGCATTCACCACCATATTAGCGACTGCCCGTTTAATCCCCAGAGGGTTAATATCCAGTAATAGCTCGTTACTCATGACTTGATTATCGATTTCACGCTCGTATCCGCTCTCAGCTGCGACGACTTCGCCTAATACGGTATTGAGATCAACCCGTTCTTTCTGTATTTCTTGGCCCGTGCGCAGATAGTCAATGAACTGCTCAATAATGGCATTACACTCTTCAATATCTTTGTTAATAGAATCGGCAAGATATTGTTCGTCTGCACCAATCATCTCTGTCGCTAAGCGAATTCGAGTAAGAGGAGTACGTAGATCGTGGCTAACACCGGCCATCAACAAGGTTCGGTCATCGGCCAACTGCTTCACACCCGAGGCCATTTGGTTGAAGGCGCGGGTCACCGAGCGGACTTCTGATGCGCCGTACTCTCTTAGCGGAGGCGGGATTTGCCCTCTACCTACCTGTAATGCTGCATGTTCAAGCGCGACCAGTGGCCGGTTTTGCATACGGATAAATAACCAAGCCCCGACGATAGCCAATAGCATGATCATCAAGGTATATCGGAATAGCGGTGAGAAATCGCCTTGATGGATTTCGGTCAGGGGGACTCTGACCCAAATATTAGGGGACAACCAGGTCTTTAACCACACCACCGGGGTTTTCTTATTCACTTCAACACGAACGTCTGTGGGACCCCCCAATTGGTGTGCCATCTGTTTGCTTAAGAATTTATAGTGTTGCGCCCAACGTAAACCACTTTCTTCCGCGGCAGAGTTGGTATAAAGAGAAATTCCTAGCTCACGGTAGATTTCCCGTCTAAAGGCCGGGGGAACCTCAAGTTGCGTGCCGTCTTCAAGCTGTAGTTTATCGGTCATAAGCATTCTCACTTCATACGCGAGAACCTTATTAAATTGCTGTAAGCTAGGTAGAATTGCAAAGTTAAGGACGACGAGATAGGTCGTCACCAAACTCACAAAGAGAAGTGAAACGATGAGTAGCAACATCCGCGCAAAAGAGCTGCGCGGAGAGAAGCGAAATTTCTTCATGCTTTACTGCCATCGGGAACAAAGACGTAACCAAGGCCCCACACCGTTTGAATATAACGGGGGTGAGCCGGATCTTCTTCAACCATTCTTCTCAGTCGTGAAATCTGTACATCGATGGAACGCTCCATCGCGCTGTACTCACGGCCCCGTGCTAAATTCATGAGCTTATCACGAGAAAGCGGCTCACGAGGATGACTGACTAATGCCTTAAGCACCGCAAATTCACCACTGGTCAGTGGCATAGGCTCGTCTTCACGGAACATCTCGCGCGTACCTAAGTTAAGCTTGAACTTACCGAAGGTGATCACCGCCTCTTCCTGAGAAGGCGCACCGGGTAGTTCATTCGCTTGACGGCGTAACACTGCACGGATGCGTGCCAGGAGTTCGCGTGGATTAAACGGCTTAGGAATATAATCGTCAGCACCGATTTCTAACCCAACAATCCTATCGACTTCTTCGCCCTTCGCCGTGACCATAATAATCGGCATTGGATTACTCTGGCTACGCAAGCGACGGCAGATGGATAGCCCATCCTCACCCGGTAACATCAAGTCGAGCACCATCAGATGGAAAGATTCACGGGTTAACAAACGGTCCATTTGTTCAGCGTTCGCTACGCTACGCACTTGGAATCCTTGCTCAGTGAGATACCTTTCAAGCAATGCCCGTAAACGCATGTCGTCATCGACAACTAAAACTTTGTAATTTTCCTGCATACTAATGACTCCCAAAGGCATTATCGCCAGCTATGCTATTTTTAAAAATAATGCTCACGGTGACAAATTTTATTGGTTTATATTCTTACTGAAATTGTTACAAAGCATATTTAACAGTATGTTAAGTAAAGATCTAACTATAGGTGATAGAGGACAATAGTGTGAAAACCCAACTTATCACTCGTGAAGGCTACAATAAGTTGAAACAAGAGCTCGACCAGCTGTGGCGAGAAGAGCGTCCAGAAGTCACAAAAAAAGTGACCTGGGCTGCCAGTTTGGGCGATCGTAGTGAAAATGCTGACTACCAATACAATAAAAAGCGTTTAAGAGAAATTGATCGCCGAGTTCGCTATCTCCGCAAGAGCCTCGAATCACTCCGTATTGTCGACTACTCACCGCAACAAGAGGGTAAAGTTTTCTTTGGTGCACAAGTGGAAATTGAAAATGATGACGGGGATACTCTCGCCTTTCGAATAGTGGGTTACGACGAGATATTTGGTCGTAATGACTATATCTCGATCGACTCACCAATGGCTAGAGCCTTACTGAAAAAAGAGGTCGGCGATAGCGCGACCGTCCAGACACCCTCAGGTCCCGCCGTATGGTACGTCAATAATATCAGTTATCTCTGCACACCTCAGGAAAATCCTTAATCTGAACGCCCAGACTGGAAATTCACGGAGCATCGCCGTATAACTGTCAGAAAATTTACCTCCTTATAAGCTACGAGTCACAATGAAAAAGTCGCTAAGTCAGATCATTGCCAACGAATTGCAGGTCCGCATCGAACAAGTAGATGCCACGATACAACTCTATGACGAAGGTAACACTGTTCCTTTTATTGCCCGCTACCGTAAGGAAGTGACTGGAGGCTTGGACGACACCCAACTTCGTCAATTAGAAACACGTTTGACTTACCTACGGGAACTTGATGAGCGTCGGCAAACCATTCTTAACTCCATTTCAGAGCAAGGCAAATTAACCGACGAACTCGCCCAGTCGATTGACGCCGTATTAAGTAAGACTGAACTCGAAGATCTTTATCTACCTTATAAGCCTAAGCGCCGTACGCGCGGGCAGATCGCGATTGAAGCAGGTCTGGAACCGTTAGCTGATAAATTGTGGGCATCCCCTCAACTCGATCCGGAAGCGACTGCCGCAGAATTTGTTAATGCCGATAACGGTATCGCCGATACGCGTGGCGCCTTAGATGGTGCTCGCTATATCCTGATGGAAAGATTTGCGGAAGATGCCTCATTGCTAGCAAAAGTCCGGCAGTATCTCTGGAAAAATGCTCACCTAGTCTCCAAAGTCGTCGCAGGAAAAGAGACCGAAGGCGCGAAGTTTCGCGATTATTTCGACCATCACGAACTCTTGGCGACAACGCCTTCTCACCGAGCACTCGCCATGCTGCGCGGACGCAACGAAGGTATTCTACAACTTTCGCTGAACCCAGATCCTCATAGTGAAGAGACGCCAAAAGAAAGCTTCGGTGAAACGTTAATTAGCGAACACCTTAACGTGCGTATCGCCAATGCACCCAGTGATACTTGGCGGAAGTCAGTCATTAGTTGGACATGGAAAATCAAAGTGCTGCTGCACTTAGAAACCGAACTGATGGGCTCGCTACGTGAACAGGCGGAACTTGAAGCCATCGATGTCTTCGCGCGTAATCTTAACGCACTGTTGATGGCCGCCCCCGCGGGCATGCGTGCCACGATGGGTCTGGATCCCGGATTACGTACCGGCGTAAAAGTGGCTGTAGTAGACGCTACCGGTAAATTAGTCGCGACCGATACTGTCTATCCTCATACCGGTCAAGCAGCTAAAGCTGCCACGGCAGTCGCTATGCTTTGCCAGCGACATAACGTTGAGTTGGTGGCGATTGGTAACGGCACGGCTTCACGGGAGACTGAGCGCTTTTTTATTGAACTCAAAAAACAGTTCCCCGGCGTTACCGCCGAAAAGGTGATTGTTAGCGAAGCTGGCGCATCCGTCTATTCCGCTTCTGAACTTGCGGCATTAGAGTTTCCAACTCTCGATGTGTCGTTACGAGGCGCAGTCTCTATCGCACGAAGACTGCAGGATCCTCTAGCTGAACTGGTAAAAATTGATCCTAAATCGATCGGGGTCGGCCAATATCAACATGATGTGAGCCAGACGCAATTAGCCAAAAAACTCGATACCGTTGTTGAAGATTGTGTGAACGCCGTGGGGGTCGACCTTAATACCGCCTCCGTACCGCTATTGACGCGTGTTGCCGGCTTAAGCCGTATGATTGCGCAGAATATCGTGCAATGGCGCGACAACAACGGCCGTTTCATGAACCGGCAACAACTTCTCAAAGTGACTCGTCTTGGTCCCAAAGCTTTTGAGCAGTGTGCCGGGTTTTTACGTATCAACCAAGGGGATAATCCTCTCGATGCTTCGACGGTTCACCCTGAAGCTTATCCTGTGGTCGAGCGGATCATCGCACAGACTCAAGAGCAACTCGCTTCACTAATGGGAAATAGCACGGCTATTCGTGCCTTATCCGCTTCTCAGTTCACTGATGAACGGTTTGGCCTACCAACCGTTACCGACATTCTCAAAGAACTTGAGAAGCCTGGTCGCGATCCTCGTCCAGAGTTTAAGACGGCTACCTTCGCCGAAGGTATCGAAACGATGGATGACCTTACCCCTGGCTTAATTCTAGAGGGAACAGTCACCAACGTGACCAATTTCGGAGCCTTTGTCGATATTGGTGTACACCAAGATGGCTTGGTCCACATTTCTTCATTAGCCAACCGTTTTGTCAGCGACCCACACGAAGTGATTAAAACCGGCGAAATCGTCAAAGTGAAGGTACTGGAAGTCGATCTGGCGAGAAAACGCATCGCGCTAACCATGCGCCTTGATGAACAGCCGGGTGAGACGCAATCGCGGCGTAGCGTAGCCCCTGAAAAAGCTAACCCTAAGCAAGCTCGCCAGCCTTCACGTCAAGCCTCGACGCAAGGCAATAGCGCGATGGGCGATGCACTCGCGGCGGCGTTCAAGAAAAAGTAGTCTTCTATCAATCCTGCCCGAGGGCAGGATTGATACGGTTATAACTGTCCGAGCGTTTTCGTTACCACGACTTCAAGTTCTGCTAATCCATCGATCTCGGCAAGAAGCTTTTTGAACGGTGGTTGCTGCATGTGTGTATCCAACGCTTCCTGACTGCTCCAGCACTCCAGCATGATATAACGCCGTGGTTGCTGAATATCCTGAGTCAGTACGTAGGATTGACAACCTGCCTCGGCTTGCACTGCTTGCTCTGCTGCCTTGAGCGCACGCTCAACAACGGTTTCATTCCCAGGCTTTGCTGTAACATAGGCAATAACGTTAATTAAGGGTTGCATCATTTCTTCCTCATTGTGACTTAATTACCTGGTTACTATAAGACAGTATCCACTAACACTAGTGGGCGATAATGCTAATGCGTAAAGTTAATAATCGCCTCGCAGAATTCCTCTGGATGTGAAATGAACGGTGCATGCGCGGCGTGTTCAATCACTATCGATTGACTGGCTGGCCATAACTTATCGAGTAGCGGAATACTTTTACGAGGGACTAAGCTATCTAAGGCACCGTAAATTCGTAGGGTCGGCGCAGCTATCTTAGAAAGTTTTTCGCGTAAATCATCGTGTTGTAAAATATTGAGTCCCTGATTAAGCACCGCTAATGAGGCTTGAGGCTGATTAATGATCGCCTGCTTAAGCGTTTTGGTATTCAATGAGGCATTCGCGGTCCCCAAACTTTGTAAGGCAATAAACCGCTCAATAGTCCGGCGGAAATCGGTCGCTAATTGTGTTTGAAAGTTATCTAAAACCTGTGGTGTGATCCCCGGCCACTGCGCTCTTTCGCTGAAACAGGGAGAAGAGGCAACAAAAATAAGTTGCTTAACCTGCTCTTTAAAGTCGATGGCTAGTTGTGCCGCGACTAGCCCCCCCAGGGACCAACCGAGTACGATACTTTGTGAGGGAATATGTGGCGCGATATGGCTGGCCAGCGCACCAAGATTTAAGGCGTCATAAGGTTGACTTCGACCATAGCCTGGAAGATCGATCAGGGTAATCGAAAAATGAGGGCTGAGTGGCGTTAAAATGAAATCCCACACTTGGGAGTTCAATCCCCATCCGTGGAGTAGCACAAGTGATTGATCGCCTTGTCCATAGTGTTGTGTAAATAGGGTCATAGTCTCTGTTCTCTTGGAGGTATAGCCTATGTTAACAATCAAAAGCAGGTGTTGGATATGTATGCTGCCCGTTTGGCAAGCATCGGTGGGGATTTGCTCCTGGTGCGAACAGAAATTATTGCTCGACCAACCGCGTTGCTTAAGCTGCGCTTTACCAACTGATGCCGTAAGCATCACCTGCAGCGCCTGCCAACAATCCCCCTTTTCGTGGCAAGGTACGATTACGGCGGCCAATTACCTTCCCCCTCTCAGTAAACTTCTTCACCAGTTCAAGTTTTCATCACAGACCGCACTTGCCGCCATGCTTTCGAGATTAATTTTGCTAAACTATTTACACTACCGACGGCATTACCAGTGGCAGAAACCTGATGTCGTTGTCGCCGTTCCCTTACATCCTAAGCGTTATCAACAACGGGGCTTTAACCAAAGCGATCTTCTCGCGAGGCCTCTCGCTCGCTGGCTCGCTTGCCAATATTGGCCCAATGCCATACGTTGTACGAAATTAACTTCGGCGCAACACACTCTCGATAGGGCGAGCCGTCAACATAACCTTGATCGAGTGTATGACGTTACTACCACTCTCTATGGCAAACATGTTGCGCTCGTGGATGATGTGCTGACGACAGGTGCAACGGCTCGAGAAATCGTTAGGCTTTTGCAGCAACAGCAAGCCGCTAGCGTGCAAGTGTGGTGCTTGTGCCGTACCTTGTAGAGTAGCAATGATGCGCGTAAGATGACTTTTAACATAGATAACATTGAGCGATGTCTTATGATTCATATAACCGATACAGCCCAACAACATTTTGCGAAATTGCTCACCAAGCAAGAGCCAGGGACTCAGATCCGTGTCTTCGTCATTAATCCCGGTACGCCTACCGCGGAATGTGGGGTGTCGTACTGCCCGCCAGATGCTGTTGAAAGCACCGATACGGAATTAAAATACGAATTTCTCACCGCTTATGTCGATGAGTTAAGCGCACCGTATCTGGATGAAGCAGAGATTGATTTCGTCACAGATAATCTGGGTTCCCAACTTACCTTGAAAGCGCCTAACGCTAAGATGCGTAAAGTATCTGACGATGCACCATTGATTGAGCGTGTCGAATATCAATTACAGGCCCAAATCAACCCACAACTCGCAAGCCACGGCGGAAAAGTCTCTCTTATGGAGATAACACCAGAAGGCTACGCTATCTTGCAATTTGGCGGCGGATGTAATGGCTGTTCAATGGTCGATGTCACCCTGAAAGAAGGGATTGAGAAAGAGCTTCTAGCAACCTTCCCTGAGCTGAAAGGCGTACGAGATTTGACCGAACACCAGCGTGGCGAGCACTCCTATTATTAAGCGATGATCCTGCCCGGATGTCGGGCAGGATCATTAACATATCTCAAGCTTGACCGCATGTTGAGACAGTAGATGCAAAATAGGATCCGGCGGTAATTTGTCGGTAAAGAGTGAATCTAACATCTCCATTCCCCCTAAACTTACCATCGCTTTACGCCCAAACTTTGAACCATCAGTCACCAACATGACGCAACGTGAGTTCTCAATAATCGCCCGTTTGGTCCGTACTTCGTGGTAGTCGAATTCTAGCATCGTACCGGCTTCATCAATTCCGCTGATACCAATCACGCCAAAATCGAGTCGAAATTGCGAGATAAAATCCATCGTCGCTTCGCCAATAATTCCACCATCGCGGGCACGTAATGTCCCCCCGGCAATAATGACGCGAAAGTCTGTCTTCGCCATCATCAATTGGGCAACATTGAGGTTATTGGTCACAATTTGTAGATTGTGGTGGCCCATTAGAGCGTGAGCCACAGCTTCTGGAGTGGTACCGATATCGATAAAAAGGGTCGAGCCGTCTGGAATTTGCTGAGCGACTTTCGCTGCAATACGCGTTTTCGCACTTGAGTGCATCATCTTACGATCATGCCAATCCGTATTTTCGGCACTGGAAGGCAGCGCCGCGCCACCATGATGGCGCTGAATAAGGTTTTGCTCAGCTAAATCATTAAGATCGCGGCGGATAGTTTGAGGAGTGACTGAAAAAAATTCAACTAACTCCTCAGTACTCACATATCCCTGGCGCTTCACGAGTTCCACAATAGCATCATGTCTCTGCGTCTGTTTCATTAAACGTCCTTCACTTACGCTTTTTCAGCGCCACTTGGCTATCGACAAAAGCCATCGCCAGCCCAATGACGAGTCCAACAATATAGGCCATATTACTCATTGGGTTACCAAAGACCCCGTAGTAACCCGCCACTAACCACAGCAGAGCAAATACGATCAGACCACGTTCTAGATAGATGCCACTGTCAGGGTCACGTTCACCCCTTAACCAGCTGTACCCCATTAAGGCATAAACGACTCCAGAGAGGCCACCAAACCAAATACCGCTGAACTTAGCTTGCATCCAACCGGACAATAACGCTGAGATAACCGTAATCACAAACAACTTACCGCTACCCAAACGCTTCTCAATCACGCCTCCTAAGTACCACCACCACATCAAATTAAACATAATTTGTAGTAGGCTGAAATGGATAAATATGTGGCTGATCCAGCGCCAAACTTGAAGCCCTTGCTCATTATTGGCAGGCCAGCTCAGCCAGTAGAAAATAGGCTGTTCTCCAATAAACATCAGTAATAAGTAGGTAATGACGACTAAAGCCATGACTGTCAGCGTCAGCGGCCCCGCGCGATCTTTAATATTTCGCCATAATTCTGCTTTAGGATAGCCAAGCCGAGTACCTGCTCGACCACTCTGCCAACTTGCGGCAAGGTAACGCGGGTTGGAAGGGTCGCGAATAAATTGCTGTAATGCAGCGTTAACGTCATCCAGTTTTTGCTCGTCGTCGAGGAATAAGACGTAATTCTGCTGCTGTTCTATATGTAATTTAATACCTTGCGTAGCCATGTAATCAACAAAAGCATAGGCCATACGCGGGTTTGTAAATTCGGTGACTCGAAGCATATCGTCCTCAATACCTAGTATAATGGGATTAAATCTCTTTAATCACTTGATCCGGGAAACGTGCATACCATGCATCAAACCCGCCATCCACACTATAAACTTGGTCAAATCCTTGGTTAATCAAATATTGTGCCGCACCTTTGCTGCTATTGCCGTGATAACAGAGCACCAGCACCGGTTGGTCATAGTCACTGTCTTCGACAAACTGATTCAACGAACCGTTCGTAAGATGAAATGCTCCGCGAATATGGGCTTTTTCAAAACTTTGCGGATCACGAATATCAACCAGACGCGCCCCTTCTTGTAAGTATTTTTCTGCGGCCAGTACATCAATGCATTCGTAAGTATCCATAACTGTTCTCAAAATTATTGCAGGTTCCTTATATTGTACCTCTAATTATATTGTACCTCTAATTTCGTCTCGGTTAACCCTTTCCACGACGCTATTCCGCCTACGCCCACCTTAAATGTTATTTCTATCACGCTAATATGTTTTTTTACGGTTAAATATTGGCAAATATGTTTGGTTTCGATTACTATATTTTCGAAAACGAACATTATTGACAGCCAATAAGCGAGGAGTGCACGTGGAAACCAAAGACCTGATTGTGATCGGAGGCGGTATTAATGGGGCTGGCATCGCGGTCGATGCAGCGGGCCGCGGATTATCTGTATTGCTGCTCGAAGCAAAAGACTTTGCCTGCGCAACCTCCTCTGCAAGTTCGAAACTTATTCACGGTGGCTTACGCTACTTAGAGCATTACGAGTTCCGCTTAGTGAGTGAAGCGTTAGCGGAACGCGAGGTGTTATTAAAAATGGCCCCTCAACTCGCCTTCCCTATGCGCTTCCGCCTACCCCATCAGCCCCATCTTCGTCCCGCGTGGATGATCCGTGTTGGCTTATTTATGTATGACCACTTGGGTAAACGTACAAGCTTACCCGCCAGTAAAAGTCTAAAATTTGGCACACAATCAGCGCTGAAACCCGATATTACGAAAGGCTTCGAATACTCGGATTGCTGGGTCGATGATGCGCGTATGGTCGTCGTCAATGCCCAAGAGATGGTCGAAAAAGGTGGCGAAGTCCGTACCCGCACAAAGGTAACCCGTGCATGGCGTGAAAAGGGTTTGTGGCAGGTTGAGGCTGAAAATGTTGATACCGGCGAGGTGTTACGTTGGCAAGCAAAAGGCCTAGTCAATGCGGCAGGACCATGGGTTAAAGATATCTTCGATAATCAATTAGCGATCAAATCGCCTTATGGTATCCGACTCATTAAAGGAAGCCATATCGTTGTGCCTAAAGTCCACGACGAGAAGCAAGCTTATATCCTTCAGAACGAAGATAACCGTATTGTTTTTATCATTCCGTGGATGGATGAATTCTCAATCATCGGCACGACCGATGTGGAATATAAAGGTGATCCACTGGCCGTTAAGATCGATGAGAAAGAAACCGCGTATCTGCTCAAAGTATATAACCAATACTTTAAACGCCAATTAAGTACCGAAGATATTATCTGGAGCTATTCTGGCGTACGTCCATTATGTGATGACGAATCAGATTCGCCTCAAGCGATAACGCGTGACTACACCTTGGATGTGCATGACGAGCAAGGCAGTGCCCCACTACTCTCAGTATTTGGTGGAAAGCTGACGACTTACCGTAAATTGGCTGAGCATGCTTTAGAGAAGTTAGCGAAATACTATCCCAATATTGGGCCAGCGTGGACCAAAGAGTGTGTATTGCCAGGTGGCCACTTTACGGGGACCCGTGAAGCGTTTACGCAAAACCTTCGCAAGCGCTATCCTTTTATCAGTACAGAAATGTCTCGTCACTATGCACGTACCTACGGCAGCGATACGGATAAGCTACTTGAAGGTATCACCAACATTGAACAACTGGGTCATCACTTCGGTCACGATTTTTACGAACGAGAGCTTCGTTATCTCGTCGATAACGAATGGGTATGTACGGCTGAAGACGCTCTATGGCGTAGAACAAAACAAGGTATGTGGCTTTCACCGGAGCAACAAGAGGATGTGTCCCGTTGGTTAGCACAGCATCTCTCTTCATCCGTCGCCTAACAATCTGTTCGATATAAAAAAACCGGGCTAGCCCGGTTTTTTTATTAGCCTACCAGTTGACGTAACATTCTTCTTAGCGGCTCTGCAGCGCCCCACAGCAGCTGATCACCTACGGTGAAGGCTGACAGATATTCAGGCCCCATATTTAATTTACGAAGGCGCCCGACGGGTGTCGTAAGGGTACCTGTCACCGCAGCAGGTGTCAGTTCGCGCATTGTCAGCTCACGATCGTTAGGGATGACTTTAACCCAAGGGTTATGTGCCCCAAGCATTTGCTCAATATCAGCCAACGGAATATCTTGCTTCAATTTAAGCGTGAAAGCTTGGCTGTGGCAGCGTAATGCTCCCACTCGCACACATAATCCATCAACCGGGATAATCTGCTGGGTCGCCAAAATCTTGTTAGTTTCGGCTTGCCCTTTCCACTCTTCTTTACTTTGGCCACTCGGTAATTGCTTATCAATCCACGGAATAAGGCTTCCCGCCAGCGGTACGCCAAAGTTATCCGTTGGTAAGGTGCCCGAGCGGGTAAAATCGGTGACACTGCGTTCTATATCTAAGATAGCCGAGGCGGGATCCTGTAATGACGTTGCCACGTGATCATGGAGCATACCCATTTGCGTCAGTAACTCACGCATATGACGCGCACCGCCGCCCGATGCAGCCTGATAGGTGGCCACAGAAGCCCATTCAACGAGATTTTGTGAGAACAGTCCACCCAATGACATCAACATTAAACTGACGGTACAGTTTCCACCCACAAAGGTTTTGACGCCACGATTGATCCCATCGGTAATGACTTTTTGGTTTACCGGATCAAGGATGATGATCGCATCGTCCGCCATCCGAAGCGTTGAGGCTGCATCAATCCAATAGCCTTGCCATCCCGCTTGACGTAAACGTGGATAAACGTCGCTGGTGTAATCCCCACCTTGGCAGGTAACTATAATATCGAGGCTCGCTAATGCATCAATATCATACGCGTCCTGTAAGGTCCCTTGGCTGTGCCCGGCAAAGACAGGCGCTGGCTGGCCGTGCTGTGAAGTCGAAAAAAAGACTGGATTAATGACAGAGAAGTCATTTTCTTCATTCATACGCGACATTAGCACGGAACCCACCATGCCACGCCACCCGATAAACCCTACATTTTTCATGATGTGCCTGCTGTAATGATAAATATGCTGCATACCGATAATCGGATATGTCTGCACTCCCACCGATGGGAATGATACTATCAAACTCTACAAAAACTGGAGGTACTAGCAAGTGAAAAAAATCGATATTGCTCGATTAATTTATCATTTGGCTAATACTCGCCGCCTGGAAGGACGACGATAAGTCATGACTGAACTTTTTTCTGCCGCAGTATTGCTGGTTTTGATTATGGACCCGCTAGGTAACCTACCGATTTTTATGTCGGTGTTAAAGCATATTGATCCTAAGCGTAGACGGGTGATCATTATTCGTGAGCTGCTGATTGCCCTGGTGATAATGCTACTCTTTTTATTCACCGGCGAAAAAATGTTGGCCTTCTTGAATTTACGGGCGGAAACGGTCTCCATCTCGGGTGGGATTATTTTATTTTTGATCGCGATAAAAATGATATTTCCTTCGCCGGAGTCTACGACTTCGGGTTTGCCGGCCGGTGAAGAGCCTTTCTTAGTTCCTTTGGCCATCCCCCTATTAGCCGGTCCTTCGCTACTCGCAACCTTAATGCTGATGTCACATCAGTATCCTGGCGATATGGGGATGTTAATCATCGCGCTATCCATCGCATGGGGGATTACTGCTGCAATTCTAATGATGTCAGGGCTATTTCTAAGGCTGTTGGGGTCAAAAGGCGTGAATGCACTTGAGCGATTGATGGGACTGATTCTAATAATGATTGCAACACAGATGTTTTTAGATGGGATTCGAGCCTATTTAAAACTCTAGTAAAAAAAGGGTCGATATGTCGACCCTTTTTTTTATTAGGACAGTAATTCAAAGGCGATCATACCAATAATCCCCCCCGTGACGCCGAGGATAGTTTCCATCATTGTCCAGGTTTTGAGGGTTTCTACCTCAGTCGCCCCCGTAAAACGTCCATATAACCAGAAGCCCGCATCATTGACGTGACTGACAATAATTGACCCTCCCCCGATACAAATTGAAAGCGCCGCCAGCTGAGCGCCACTGTAATGCAACGGTTCAATCACGGGCATGATCAGTCCCACAGCGGTCAGACATGCTACCGTCGCCGAACCTTGAATAATACGGACCACGCCGGCCAGAATGAAACAAGAGAGTGCGACGGGTAGCCCTAAGCCTATTAAGGAGTGACCCAACGCTGGACCGACACCTGAATCGACTAGGACTTGTTTGAAAACGCCTCCCGCACCGATAACCAGTAAAATAATTCCTGCAGGTTGTAACGCTTCACCACAAATTGCCATTACTCGAGACTTATCCATTCCTTGACGATAAGCCAAACCATAGATAGTGATTAATACGGCAATAAGAATCGCGATAAAAGGATGGCCAATAAATTCAAAGCATTCGTAGAGGCGGCTTCCCTTATCGATAAAATTAGCCGCAATCGTTTTTAAACCAACCAAAATTAACGGGAAAAGGATCAGTGATAAACTGAATCCAAAAGAGGGCAATTTATCTTTCGCGACTTCAGGAAAGCTATCCGCTGCTGGAGAAGCAAATTGTACGCGTTTCGCAATAAAGTTACCGAAGAGAGGACCCGCGATAAGCATTCCAGGAATGGCTGCACAGAGGCCTAGTAAGATCATCCAGCCAAAATCCGCATGCATCTGCGAAGCGAGTAGCATCGGCGCAGGTCCTGGCAACACGAATGCCGCTGCCGCGGCAACACCCGCAAACAAAGGGATTACCAGCTTCACCATATTGTCTTGAGTACGACGCGCGACCGCAAAAGCAATACTGATTAATAATACGATCGCTACTTCAAAAAATAAGGGTAATGCGCAGATGAAGCCTGCTGCCCCCATTGCAAAGTGGGAACGCTTTTCACCAAAGGTTTTCAACATCCGTATCGCTATTTGGTCAACTGCGCCGGTTTCATGCAAAATCTTACCGAACATCGCGCCGAGTGCGACCACTACGGCCAGGAAGCCTAGAGTACCTCCCATCCCTTTTTGCATGGTGTCAGTAATTTTATCCAGTGGCATCCCTGAAAAAATACCGGCACCGACAGAAACGAGCATTAACGCGACAAAAGCATGCATCCGCGCTTTCATGACTAAAAATAGAAGCAGAATGACAGAGCCTGCTGCCGTTAAAACGAGTGTTGCCGTGCTCATGAATCAACCTTATTGGATATTGTTTTTAATCGTTTCAACTGTCTCAGCAATGACATCATCGAGTGAATGGCTAATATCAACGACTAAAACATCAGATTCTGAACCATTAGGTTCTTCCAAGGTATCGAATTGAGTCACTAACATGTTTGTTTTAAAGAAGTGACCTTTACGTACTTTAAGGCGCTGTTCAATGGTCTCGAAGTCACCCTTTAAATAGATAAACTTAAGATTTTTGATACCGTCACGCAGAATATCTCGATAACTTTTCTTTAAGGATGAGCAGACGATGATGGACACCTTTTGCGTGCGCTGCATGGCAAACGCAGCATCGTTAATGGCCTGTAGCCAAGGGGCTCGGTCTTGATCATTCAGTGGCTGACCTTCTGCCATTTTTAGAATATTAGAACGAGGGTGTAAGAAATCACCGTCTAGAAAAGCAGTTTGCAGCTTTTGTGAGACTTGATTAGCAACAACTGATTTTCCGCTACCTGAGACACCCATCAGGACAAACACATAATGCTGAGAAGAGGCTTCTGTCATAACTGCTCCAACCTTAGTCATTCACAATGTTACCGATAACAATTTAATAACTATTGTTATAGCTTGTCGGTTGAAGCGCAATCTATTCGTTAGTAAAAGGCTTAAAATGTGAACTCAATCATAAAAATGATTAAATACTGCCGCCCTTTCTAAGTGAAAAACCTAAATCAATGCAGGATGACTCACACCCCTTTCCAGCTAGACGGGCCAGTAACATTTCTGCGGCGATTTTGCCCATTTTTTTCCGAGGTGTCACCACCGTCGCTAACGTTGGAGAGACATTTTCTGTAATGTCGTGACCATGAAACCCCGCAATCGCCATTTGATCGGGGACAGAGATTCCTTGTCGCTGGCACTCAAACATCGCACCAATCGCAAGGTCATCATTGGTACAAAATATCCCGTCAACGTCTGGATAACGTTGCTGGGCCAATTTTAACAGTTCGCCCCCTGTACTAAATGAAGAAGGCTGCTCGCTCATCACCGTACGTGGCGCTAATCCTGCCTGCTCCATGGCCTCAATATAACCGGCTTTTTTCTGTAATGTTCGTTCGTCAAGGCGAGCGCCAAGATAGACGAGGTGCCGATGGCCTTGAGCAATCATGCTTTCGGTCATTTGACGGGCCGCCGCAACGTTATTAAACCCTACCGCCATATCTAAATAAGGTGAGGATGAGTCCATAATCTCAACGACAGGAATACCCGCTACCTCCAGCATACGCAATGTACCGGGGGTATGTTGGCGCTCCGTTAAAATCACCCCGTCAACATTCCACCCTAGCAACGAGCGAAGTTGACGTTCTTCTTTCTCGGCATGATAGCCAAAGTGGGCAACTAATGTTTGATAACCGGCTTTATCGGTTACGGACTCTATACCTTGTAGCACGTCGGCAAACACGTGGTTAGTTAAAGAAGGAAGCAATATACCAATCGCTCGGCTTGTCGCATTGGATAGCATATCGGGTACGCGGTTAGGAATATAACCGAGCTCATCCAGCGCAATAGCAATCCTTTCGCCAAGCGGAGCGGATACTTGTTGTGGATTACGTAGATAACGACTGACCGTCATTTTGGTGACTCCAACGCGATCAGCAACGTCTTGCAATATGGGCCTTTTTTTCTTCATTGCGCTCAATTGGGTAGGCAGTAAGAGTAATTTAATAGTAACACTATTTTACACTAGCCAAAAAAAAGAGACGGCTATCTGGAAGCCGTCTCACATTACCCATTACTTTTTTACACTGGTGGTAAATCAAAAATTAAGAGTTCCGTGGGCTGGTCTGCAGAGAAGGTGAGACTCTTTTCATCCCACACGGCTGCCGCATCACTCGCCTCAAGTCGTTGTTCGTTAACCGACACCTGGCCTTTGACCACTTGGACCCAAGTCTTACGAGCAGGATCAATATCCATGCTCCCTGCTTCTCCATCTGCCAGTACCCAACGTGATAAGGTCATGTCCTGATACACTTTTAACGAGTTTTCTCTCGCATCAGGTGTCAGGATGAATTGACGGCCTGATTGGTCAGCAAATTTACGTTGCTCATAACGAGGGGTAATATTTTGCTGGTCAGGCATGATCCAAATTTGATAAAGGTGCAGAGCCTGTTGAGAGTCGGGATTATATTCTGAGTGGCGAACGCCAGTGCCCGCACTCATAATCTGAAATTCTCCTGCTGGAATTTGTTCTTTATTCCCCATGCTATCTTGGTGTTCAACGACGCCAGAGAGAACATAAGTAAGAATTTCCATATTTTGATGAGGGTGAGTCCCAAATCCTTTGCTCGGAGCGATGGTATCTTCGTTGATCACGCGCAATGCAGAAAATCCCATAAAATTCGGATCGTAGTAGTCTGCAAACGAAAATGTATGCCAGCTATCCAACCAGCCATGGTGAGCATGGCCACGTTCTTGCGCTTTACGGATATAAATCATGGAAACCTCCTCAATTTTTTCTATAGTTTGAAGAGATACTGAGTAAAAGAATAGCTGAAAAACTTCACCGCTCTATTCAAAATTTGTGAACGACGGCGAAAAAAAAGCCAGCACGCGGCTGGCTAAATACTGGAAGCAATGTGAGCAATGTCGTGTTCCGTTGAATGTCAGTCTCACCGGAACAGTTGAATGTTAATCGCAATCATTATCATTTACAATAGCATTATGGAAATTAATGAGGTTTTTTATGAAAAGATTAATTGTCTTGCTGGCGTTACTGAATTCTACAGCGGCTTTCGCTACCAATCTTTCTAGCCCATCGCCGCTGTCACCCTCAGCATCACAGCAGCGCTTGCAAAACCAGATGTCCACTCAGCAACAGCTACATTCACAACAACTTCATTTAGAACAACAGAATAGTGCTCAACGGCTACAGCAGGAAAATCAGCTTCACCAACAGAAGATGTTACGCAAAGTCCAAAGCGAACAGCCCTAATTCGGAAACTGTGGGCCGATTTGATCGATACAATCGGTACAAATCGTATCCACCCCATAGTCGAGTAATTCGCGAACCTTACGCGGGTCGTTGACGGTATAGGCAAGAATACGCAACCCCGCCTGCTTAATTTGATAAATGCGTGCAGGGGTTAATAGCCGATAATTAAGATGTAGGGAAACACACTCAAGTTGTTGGGTGGTGCTCAGCCAATCATCCTGCCATTCATGCATCAAATAGCCGCGCGGAAGATCTGGCTGTTCCTGCTGTGCGGCAAATAGTGCTTCGTAAGAGAATGAAGAAAGTAGCGGCTTGGTCATCTCTCGCCAATATTCCGCCGCTGCGCGGGCGACCAACGTACCGGTAACGGATTCCAACCCCGTTGTCGGTTTAATTTCGATATTGGCTAACAGCCCATACTGCTGACAACGTTTAGCGACATCAGCAAGGTGTGCCAGCCCTTCTCCTACAAACTGCTCAGAAAACCATGAGCCTGCATCCACCTGTCGTAAGGTCTCCCACGTCATATCGCCTGCCACCCCTCGAGAGTGACTAGTGCGGGTGAGCGTATCATCGTCTAGTAAAAAGACCTGCTGATCAGCCGAAAGTTTAGCGTCGAATTCAATCATGGTATGGCCATAATGATATCCGCAGTCAATGGCGGCTAAGGTATTCTCTGGCGCTAAGTTGCCTCCGCCCCGATGAGCGACAATTCTTGGGTAGGGCCAATTTTCATTAATCATCTAAACGCTGTCCTGAGGTGATATCAAAATACTGTAAGTCCTGGGCCGGTAGCGTCACCCTTATCAGTTCGCCTACTTTTGGGCAGTTCAATTGCGCAGCACGAATAACCAACGGTTGCGCTCCAATTTTACCATGAATGATATTATCAGCACCGAGCATTTCTACCGCATCGACCTCGATGATCATCCCGTCTCCATGCTCTGTTAAGGATTCAACCTTGATATGTTCTGGACGTATACCGAGAGTCAATGCCGGTTTGATTGACTTAATTCAGTAAATGCTGACAAATATTGGTCATAACCATGACAGTGAAGCGTGACAGAAATAGGGCAGATTAAAGGCAGTTTTATGACAGCAAGGTTTTCAGCGCATAAAAAAGGAGATGACTAAGCATCTCCTTTCGATCGCGACGTTATATCACTACGCTTCGATAGCAACTCGTAGCTTTTTCATCGCATTTTTTTCAAGTTGGCGGACACGTTCTGCCGAAACGCCATATTGATCAGCTAACTCTTGTAGGGTGATCTTGTTATCGTCGTCCAACCAGCGAGCACGAATGATATTTTGGCTACGCTCATCAAGCGTCATCATCGCATCACTCAGTTTATCGGCTGCGTGCGAATCCCAGTTATCTTCCTCAATACCGTCCGCAAAGTCAGAGGTTTTGTCTTGAAGATATAGTACTGGTGCCTGCGACTTACCTTCTGCGTTATCGTCATCAGAAGTGAGGTCGAACGTCATATCCTGAGCGGCCATCCGAGATTCCATCTCACGCACATCCTTGCTACTTACCCCTAACTCGCGTGCAACCATTTCAACTTCGTCTTGGTTGAACCAACCGAGACGTTGTTTGGTTTTACGTAAGTTAAAGAATAACTTGCGTTGTGCTTTGGTGGTCGCAACTTTAACAATACGCCAGTTACGTAACACGTATTCGTGGATTTCCGCCTTGATCCAGTGCACTGCGAAGGACACTAGCCTTACACCAACCTCTGGATTGAAGCGACGTACGGCTTTCATTAAACCAATGTTACCTTCCTGGATAAGATCAGCCTGAGGCAGACCATAACCAGAATAGTTACGAGCAATGTGAACCACAAACCGCAGATGTGACAGGATCAGCTTTTTTGCTGCATCCAGATCAGACTGGTAATGCAGCCGTTCTGCTAATGCTTTTTCCTCTTCGGCCGACAGCATCGGACAGCCGTTGGCAGCTCGGACGTAAGCATCCAGATTACCTAAAGGAGCAATAGCTAAAGCTTGCATTTCGTTGGTCATTCAAACCCTCTCAATTAATTATGCTGCTCGTCCTTAAACAGACTTATACCCTAACGCTAGCGTTGGTTTATCACCCTAAACAACTGGTGCTATAGGATTAGAACATAAACTTATCCACAGGTTCATTGTTATTGTGAATAATTTATTCTAGCGTTCATCCCTGTAATGCCAACAAAGTCGGCCTGATAACAAAGAATAGTATAACAAAAAATATTTCTGTGCGTTAATCCGGTGTAAAACGACGTAAATGCTGTACAGTCGCTAACCATGCGGCTAACCAGCCTATCATCGCTGAAACCAATAACAGTAACAGCGCTTCATCCCAAGAGAAGCCTGAAAGATCAAATGAGGCGCTAAAGACCGATGCGACATGCGATACTACCGACTCTAAACGGAATACTAGGATCTCAGAGAAAATGAGTGAAAGGAATGCGCCGCTAAGGCCGAGCATTGCCCCACCGTATACAAAAGGTCTTAAGATAAAACCGTCGGTAGCACCAATCAGTTTTTGAACATTTATCGTATCGCGGCGAGAGAAAATACTTAATCTCACACTATTACCGATAACCAAGAAGACAGCAACGACCATCAGCATACCGATCATTAAAGCGACATGTCCTGCTAATCCAGTCAATGCAGAGAGCCGAGCAAACCAACTGTCATCCATGCGTACTTCGTCGATACCGTTCATTTTGGTAATACGATCACGCAGCGTATTCATCGTGTCAGCATTCTGAAAATCGAGCTTAGGCGCGACCACGGCAACTGCAGGCAGTGGATTCTGCTCTAGCATATCCATCGCCCCACCAAACCCCGACCAATTCCGAAACTCACTTAAACTTTCTTCACGAGAGAGATAGTCAACGTGCTGCACGCCTTCCAATTGCTTGAGTTGCTGGGTCACGTTCTCTGCAGCATTATCGTCAAGTGTTTTGGAGAGATAAACGGTAAGCTGAGGAGCTGGATACCATTGCTTGGCCGCTTGGTCGACGTTTTTCCATACGATATAACAGACGCTGGGTAACGTTAACGAAATAGCAATCACGGTGACAGTTAATAGTGTTGCCAAGGGCTGACGTAGCATATCCGCCAGCATCCCGCGCCAAGCATAATGTAACTGCTCTTGCCAACCCCCACGCAATGCCCGCTGCTTAGACACTTTCTTTTGTTTGGGTGCTCCCGGTTTTTTCAGGCGCTTATTTAACTTATTAACCGCTTTCATTCCCCGCCCCTGTATAACCGGCCTTGGTTAAGATTCATCACGTTATAGTTACGTCGTGCGATAAGTGAAATATCATGCGTCGCCATCAATACCGTCACGCCTACCCGGTTAAATTCTTCGAATAGACGCAAGATATCTTCTGATAGCGCATGATCTAGGTTACCCGTTGGTTCATCCGCTAGCAGCAATGCTGGTTTATTGACTACCGCACGAGCAATACCAACACGTTGTTGTTCACCACCAGAGAGTTGAATCGGATAGTTTCTCGCCTTATCTAATAACCCAACTTTATCGAGGGCTGCGGAGACTCTACGTCGAATATCTTCTTCACTGGCTCCAGAAATGATAAGTGGAATAGCGATATTGTCGTACACCGTCCGATCCATGAGCAGGTGGTGATCCTGAAAGATCATCCCTATTTGACGACGCAAGAACGGGATTTCACTGTTTTTAAGACGGGTGATGTTGTGCCCACTAAACCATATTTGTCCGGCACTTGGCCGTTCAATGCCACAGATCAGCTTCAGTAATGTACTTTTGCCCGCACCTGAATGTCCGGTGAGGAATGCCATTTCTCCTTGGCGTAAATGAAAATCCACGCCCTGAAGGGCCTGACGCCCTCCTAAATAAGCTTTACTGACCTCATCAAAGCGAATCATTCCATTATTCCTCTCGGGCGAATAGCGCCTCTATAAAATCTTCAGCCTGGAATGGCCGTAAGTCATCAATCCCTTCGCCTACACCAATGTAGCGAATTGGAATACCAAATTGGTCAGCAATACTAAAAATCACGCCGCCTTTCGCCGTACCATCGAGTTTCGTCAAACTTATCCCCGTCAGCCCCACTGCCTCATTAAATAATTTAGCCTGGCTAATGGCATTTTGCCCGGTACTGGCATCGAGCGTCAGCATCACTTCATGCGGCGCGTCTTCATCTAAACGGCCCATCACTCGGGTGATCTTCTTAAGCTCTTCCATTAAGTGCGATTTATTCTGCAAACGTCCAGCGGTGTCAGCAATCAGTATATCTACGCCACGGGATTTTGCCGCCTGAATGGCATCAAATATTACCGAAGCGGAATCAGCACCAGTATGTTGAGCAATAACAGGAATATTATTACGCTCACCCCATACTTGTAGCTGCTCGACCGCCGCTGCACGGAAGGTATCTCCCGCCGCTAACATGACTGACTTGCCCTCAGACTGATATTGTTTAGCCAGCTTACCAATGGTAGTGGTCTTTCCGACGCCATTGACACCAACCATTAGAATAACAAATGGATTTTTCCCTTCAACAGACAATGGTTGTTCAACTTTGTGTAAGATTGCAGCCATTTCGTCTTTGAGTATGCCATACAGCGCTTCAGCATCTTTAAGCTGTTTGCGGTTCGCTTGGGTAGTTAAGGAGCGAATAATTTTTTGGGTAGTATCCATCCCCACATCAGCGATAAGTAATTGTTCTTCAAGCTCTTCGAATAGCTCATCGTCAATCTTTTTACCGCGGAACAGGCCAACGAAGCCGCTCCCTAAGTTCTGCCGCGTTTTAACCAAACTACGCTTAAGACGCGCGAAAAAACCTTCTTTAGACGGCCGCTCTTGCTCTTTAGGGGGCACGATTGGGGCTAAATCGGTGGCATCTTCCAGACTATTCTGAGGTTCAGGTGTGGCAGTACCGAGTACGTCACTATTATCAATCTCTTCAATATCTTGGAGAGGTTCAGGGACGTTAGCTGAAAGCTCTGGCTCTGGCTCTGGCTCTGGCTCTGGCTCTGGCTCTGGCTCTGGCTCTGGCTCTGGCTCTGGCTCTGGCTCTGGCTCTGGCTCTGGCTCTGGCTCTGGCTCTGGCTCTGGCTCTGGCTCTGGCTCTGGCTCTGGCTCTGGCTCTGGCTCTGGCTCTGTAGGGAGAGGAGACTTCTCCACTGATAAGTTGTCAACAACCGGTTGTTCATCAGCATGCTCGGTGAACGCCTCGGGCGTGGACGATTCAGCATGCTGGACGGCATACTCCTGTTCCAGTGCTGTCGGCGTAACATTTTCGTGTTGTGCCTCACTCTGCACACTTTCGCTAGGCGTGCTGCTATTTTTCGACTCTAGTGGCTGAGTCTCGTCCTTAGCAGGCTGTTTTTCTTCGTCTTTGCCGAAACCTAACCAGGAAAAAAAGCCACGTTTTTTTTCTTTTGCCATTGTTAGACAATACTCCTTGCTAAGGCCGTCCAGAACAATCCGCTGGAACAGTAGCCACTAAAAATTATTTGTATCAGTCAGTAATTAACTACTGTCATACTGCGACACTAATGAGATAATCCTTTATTCTACCATTTAACCCATACTGCATCACCGTTTCGTTTCGGCGTTTATTGGACGGACCGCAGTAAAATTCAGTCATAAAACATCGTAAGTATAAACTATGAGCAAATCGGCAGGAAAAATCGGTCAGATACGGATCATTGGGGGTCAGTGGCGTGGCCGTAAATTATCAGTCCTCGATAGTGAAGGGCTAAGACCGACTACCGATCGTGTACGGGAAACCCTTTTCAATTGGCTAGCGCCTTGGCTACCCCAAGCACACTGTCTAGATTGCTATGCAGGCAGCGGGGCACTAGGGATTGAGGCAGCTTCTCGCTATGCGGCGCAAGTCACTCTGATTGAGAAAGAGGCGCATGTGGCTCGTCAGCTCCAAAAAAATATTGACGTATTGAATGCTCCTCAGCTTACCCTACACCGTGCGGATACCTTACAATTTCTTACTCAATCACGGCCAGATACGCCGTTTAACATTGTTTTTATCGATCCCCCCTTTCGCCGTGGGCTTTTGGAACACACGATACAACTGCTTGAGGCGCATCAGTGGTTAGCGGAAGATGCCGTGATTTATACTGAGAATGAAGTGGAACAGGGTACGCCGACTGTGCCAGCAAACTGGGCACTGCATAGAGAGAAAGTTGCAGGCCAGGTATGTTATCGTCTCTACCATCGTCAATGATGAAGGATATTCGTAATGTTGATTAACTTTGGTCGAGTAGTCATGGTATTTATTTGGGGGGTACTATTACTTAACCTCGTACATCCTGCCACGAAACCCTTGAAATATTTTATCGATGTCGCATTGATATTTATGGTTGTCATGCACGGACTACAAGTCGTTTTATTGAAAGCCACGCAAACCGCTAATGGTCCCAAGATGACAAGAAAAGAAGAGATTAAATTATTTGTATTCGGGGTTTTCGAATTACTTTCTTGGCAAAAAAAACATTTTCCAAAAAAATAAAAAAACTAAAAGAGAGTGTAAGCTCTCTTTTAGTTTTTATTAACTTAATTACATTTCACGGTAGGAAGCAATATAAGGTTTAGCTACGTCGTAACCCACAATACCACCATAAAGAAAACCGCCAATACCGGCCCCAACGGCTGAGGCCGTGAGCCCCACTAATTGGGCAATGCCGCCGATTAACCAACCACCCGCACCACCATACTTACCACCGACTGCAGCTCCAGTACCAAATCCATCAATCGCACCGAGTATAGACCCCCAGAATGCGCCGTTATAATCACCATCGATCAGACCACCGGCACCAGAGACTGTAGACATCTCTACTAATGAAATTTCTTTCATATATTGAGTCCTTAATTTTAAAAATAAGCTTTAGAAAATTTATTTAATATGTGAAATTAAATAGCAACGGTCTTAGGTTGCTGTGTCACTTTATACTGAACACCAGACAATTCAATATGTCTAACTCTTATTTAATAGATAAAAAAATAAAAAAGTTATATTTACGCCGTAATATAAAGAAAAACGCCGTTTTTTACTGCTTAAGTAGAATATAATCTTATCTCACTCGTGATATAGAAATGAGTCACCGCGACTGCTAATGAGTAGTAACTTTAACCATGCCGCCACTATCGATTAATGGGTAATCAACTGGACAGTGAGTTTTCGTACTCAAATGAGTTAAACGTAGTCTGTTTACTTAATCTTGAGAAACACTACTCCTGATCCTCATCATGGATAGAGCCTGAACCCAAAGGAAGGAAAGAAATGAGACACACCAACTCAAATGAGAGATACATGGCCACAAAAAAAAACGACTTAACACCCTTTCTTAACATAAAAAACGTAAGGCATTTCCGTAGATTGGGCAGTCAATAACGTATGCTCCATAAATTCACAAAACCCTGGAATATCACGCTTCGTTGCCGGATCGTCGGCAATTATTTTTACGACTTCACCATCCTGCATACTGCGAACCGTTTTTCTCACCAGCATGACTGGCTCTGGGCAACGTAAACCACAGGTGTCCAATAATTGATCGTAATGGTCTGACGGGCTATTCATAACACTTCTCTTGGGGGGGAAAATATCGCAGTGTACTCCGCCTGAACGCCACAGACAATTTCTGCCGCACAAGCCGCATAACGCAATCGCGGGTAAGAGTTCCTTGCATAATCCGCGTATCTCAGTAAGATGCAGCCCATCTGATTAGAGACCGTACTATATTTTACACAATGGGTTCCCTCACCCCATTCCACTAAAAAGGTCAAAAATGAATAGTTTCACCGATAAACAGCGCAAAAAGCTGTTATTACCCTTAGCTATTTTTCACCTTATTATCATTACCTCCAGTAATTACTTGGTCCAACTCCCGGTGAGTGTGTTTGGGTTTACCACGACTTGGGGGGCATTTAGCTTTCCTTTTATCTTTCTCGCGACTGATCTCACCGTAAGAATTTTCGGCGCACACTTAGCGCGGAAAATTATTTTTTCGGCGATGCTTCCTGCGTTACTGCTTTCATTTATTATATCCAGCCTCTTCTACCAAGCCTCTTGGCAAGGTTGGCAAGCCCTAATTGGTCTTAACACCGTCGTGATTCGGATTGCTATGGCAAGCTTTGTTGCTTATGTATTGGGGCAGCTATTAGACATCACTGTTTTTAATCGCTTGAGAAAGGCGAAACAGTGGTGGCTCGCCCCAGTGACCGCGATGTTTTTTGGGAACCTCAGCGATACGTTCGCCTTTTTCTCGATTGCGTTCTTGCACAGCAGCGACCCTTTTATGGCTGCCCACTGGCAAGAAATCGCTCTGGTTGACTACAGTTATAAGGTTTTGATCTGTCTTATCTTTTTTATTCCAATTTATGGTCTACTGTTAAATACCCTTATTAAGCGCATGCTTGGCGATACACGCTTTTACTCTCTGAGTACGGATAAGGGATAACCGCGTTAAGACGAAATGTGCAACACAATACTGTTTGCAATACCGTACTATTTCCGCTTTGATAACGACTTAAATTGTAAGGAAGGGATTACTATGCGACATATTACACACTACTTGGGTATCATTTTAGTCGTACTCGGTCTTGCTGCCTGCGATCAAAAGAAAGATGATCCACACGCTCAGCACCAGGACCAAAGTGCCTCACAAAGTCAGCATCAGAATATCTCGTTACTCGACGGCAAACTGACCTTTAGCCTGCCACAAGAAATGAGCGATCAAACCGGTAAACTCGGTACCGAATCAAACAATATGCATGTCTACGCAAATAATAATGGCCAACAAGCAGTGATTGTTATTATTGGTGATGAAACGGCGCTAACTCTGCCAGAACTTTCTCAGAAGCTACAAGATCAACAACGGCACCGTGACCCCCAACTGCAAGTTGTTGCGGATAAGCCTATTACTCTTGGCGATACTCCGGGTCAAAAATTGGACAGCGTCGTGTCCACAAACAACCATAGCAATTGGTCTACCGTCGTTCTTGCTAAACTGAACAATCAGCTTATTACCATACAGATTTCTCTGCCTGCCGATAACCAATCTCAATCGCAAAGTATCGCCTCAGAGATCGTTCAGTCCATCGTTATTCGTTAATGCAATTGAGGCCGTTATTTCAAGTAACGGCCTATCTCATCGCTCTCTTCTAACTTCTCTTTCCGCTAAGCCTCGTATCTGCCAGTTGCTGGGTTTTGGTCAAAAAACGTTCTGAATGTGACTTCGCTCGCAGATATACAGTATACTTAGCCGCTTATTGGTACAATTACGCTGATAATTATTGAAGAGACTTTGGTTGAAATTCAAAAAATCTCATATAATTTTGTTACCAATCTTTGAACGACTGCTTAGCAAACTTCCGTCACATTATAGGTAAATTTATGAAATTACGTAGGAAGCGTATTAAACCCATCGGCATTGATGACGTTACTATCATAGACGATGCTCGTTTACGTAAAGCAATCACTGCTGCTTCATTAGGAAATGCAATGGAGTGGTTCGACTTTGGGGTTTACGGGTTTGTCGCCTATGCTCTGGGTAAAATCTTTTTCCCCTCCGCCACGCCTGGTATTCAGATGATTGCTGCGTTAGCAACCTTCTCCGTTCCCTTCTTAATTCGTCCTCTGGGTGGACTCTTTTTTGGTATGCTCGGCGACAAATACGGCCGCCAAAAAATACTGTCTGTCACAATTGTGATTATGTCGATCAGTACCTTCTGTATCGGACTTATCCCTTCTTATGCTTCTATCGGCATTTGGGCTCCGATCCTACTTCTGATTGCAAAAATGGCTCAAGGGTTCTCCGTGGGGGGGGAATATACTGGCGCCTCAATCTTTGTAGCGGAATACTCCCCTGACCGTAAGCGTGGCTTTATGGGCAGCTGGCTCGATTTCGGTTCAATTGTTGGATTCGTGCTAGGTGCTGGGGTAGTCGTTCTTATTTCCACTATCATCGGCGAAGCACGCTTTATGGAGTGGGGCTGGCGTCTACCGTTCTTCTTAGCATTGCCTTTAGGTATTGTCGGGCTTTACCTGCGTCACGCCTTAGAAGAAACCCCTGCATTCCAACAACACGTTGATAAATTAGAGCAAGGCGATCGCGAAGGCCTACAAAATGGTCCTAAAGTCTCTTTCAAAGATATTGCGACCAAACACTGGAAAAGTCTGCTAGCTTGTATCGGATTAGTGATCGCCACTAATGTTACTTACTACATGTTACTGACTTACATGCCGAGCTATCTTTCGCACAATCTTCATTACTCAGAAGATCACGGTGTGTTAATTATCATCGCCATTATGATTGGTATGCTATTTATCCAGCCAGTCATGGGAATGCTCAGTGACCGATTCGGACGTCGCCCGTTTGTCATCATCGGCAGTATTGCCCTGTTCTTCACGGCTATTCCAGCGTTTATGTTGATCACCAGTAATGTACTCGGTTTGATTTTTGCTGGCCTACTGATTTTGGCAGTGGTGTTAAACTGTTTTACAGGGGTTATGGCATCGTCCTTACCGGCAATGTTCCCGACTAATATCCGTTACAGCGCGTTAGCCAGTGCATTCAACATCTCCATTTTGATCGCTGGTCTGACACCGACCATTATCGCGTGGTTGGTTGAAGCATCAAATAATCTTTTCATGCCCGCTTATTATCTGATGGTCGTTGCAATTATTGGACTGATTACGGGTATTTGCATGAAAGAGACGGCAAACAAACCGCTGAGTGGTGCCACACCTGCGGCATCTGATTTAGATGAAGCACGTGAGATTTTGCAAGAGCATCACGACAATATCGGTCAAAAAATTGATGATATCGATGAAGAGATCCAACGACTGGAGCAAAAACGTAGTCGTTTGGTTGACCAACATCCGGATATTAAAGAGTAAGTAAAAAGCCCCCGAAAGGGGGTTTTTTGGCACACAAAGCCATGTTCTCCCCCCCTTAAAGGCGTAAGCTTTTACTTTCCACAATCTGTACGAGAGCGTCCATGTCTGAATTTATTCTCCCCAACCGCCCAAGAAGACTCCGTAAAACCGCATCGATGCGCGAACTGTTTAAAGAACAATCGCTAAGCCTGAATGACCTGATCCTACCGATTTTTGTTGAGGAAGGCGCAGAGGATTATCAGCCAATCAATGCTATGCCAGGAGTTATGCGTATTCCCGAAAAGCGCCTAGCGTATGAAATTGAACGTATTGCTAAAGCGGGTATTCGCTCTGTGATGACATTCGGGATCTCTCATCATCTTGATGAGACCGGCAGTGATGCGTGGGCGGAGAATGGACTCGTTTCAAGAATGTCTCGTATCTGTAAAGATACGGTTCCTGAGATGATTGTGATGTCTGACACGTGTTTTTGCGAATACACCTCACACGGGCACTGCGGAGTATTGTGCGCTAACGGTGAAGTGCATAATGACCACACTTTAGTGAACCTCGGCAAACAAGCAGTTGCGGCAGCACGGGCTGGTGCTGATTTTATCGCGCCTTCCGCTGCAATGGATGGACAGGTAAAAGCGATTCGCCAAGCCCTGGATCAAGCAGGATTTCACCATACGCCAATCATGGCTTATTCAACCAAATTTGCCTCGGCATTCTATGGCCCTTTCCGCGAAGCGGCGGGAACCGCATTGAAAGGCGATCGTAAAACGTATCAGATGAACCCGATGAACCGTCGTGAAGCGATCCGCGAGTCACTGCTCGATGAAGCCGAGGGTGCTGATGTACTGATGGTGAAACCAGCAGGTGCGTATCTCGATATTATTCGCGATATCCGTGAGCGTAGTGATCTGCCACTCGCGGCCTATCAAGTCAGTGGCGAATACGCGATGATTAAGTTTGCGGCACAAGCTGGCGCGATTGACGAAACCAATGTGGTGTTGGAAAGCTTAGGGGCGATTAAAAGAGCAGGAGCGGATACCATCCTCTCTTATTTTGCTTTAGATCTTGCTGAAAAGAAAATTCTGACCGCCTAATCATCAAAAACCGCCCGTTCAGGGCGGTTTTTTAGGGTGCGGTTTTACTCTTTGCTGTCTGCTTCATAATACTGCACACCAATCTGGATACGCTCACGGCCAGTCGCCACACGATGACGGTTAGTGTCGCGCAGTGAATAGATGCATCCACAATATTCTTGCTGGTAAAAGCGCTCGCGCTTACTAATATCGATCATCCGCTTAGAGCCGCCGCCTTTGCGCCAATTAAACTCCCAATACATCATATCAGGGTACTTCGAAGCCGCTCTTACGCCACAGTCGTTGATCTGCTCCATGTTTTTCCAACGAGAGATACCTAAACAAGAGGTTATCACCGGAAAGCCATTTTCGTGTGCATAAAGCGCCGTTCGTTCAAAACGCATATCGAAACACATAGTACAGCGTTCACCACGCTCAGGCTCCCACTCCATGCCTTTCGCTCGTTCGAACCAATTATCTCGATCATAGTCGGCATCAATAAAGGGGATTCCAAATTTCTCTGCGAAACGAATATTCTCTTCTTTACGTAACTCGTACTCTTTAAGAGGATGGATATTCGGGTTATAGAAAAATATGGTGTATTCAATCCCCGAGGCTAACATTGCCTCCATCACTTCCCCTGAACAAGGCGCACAACAAGAGTGAAGCAGAACTTTATTATGTCCCCCAGGTAAGGGTATCGGTTTACGCTCTAAAGAGTCAGACATACTCATATTCCAAATAAATCTCATAACAAAACACGCCGCGTCAGCTAAGCGTAGACAGGTATCACCTCTTTGGGTGATGCGATAGGCCATTTTTTGAATAACGACCTACCGGTTGAATCCTTACATAGAATAACCCGGTTTCTTAATCAGGTATTCTTCTTGACCCATAATTTCAGGCTCATAGACCGTTTCACGCCATGCGTCGGGTGTGACATGTTGCAAAGAAACGCTCACTGATTCTGTTTTTGAGGCGAAACGTCTAACGATTACCTCTGTAATCTCGTCTGCCAGCGCTTGTTTTTCCTCATCAGTAAATTCACGAGGAAAACTTTTAATGTCTACATGCGGCATATCTTCTCCTATACGGTCAGTTTTCTATTAGTACTCATTACCCATCACGCGATCGCGATAGCTTTCCCAATCAAATCTTACCCATAAGCTATTGCCCAGTCTCATGCGATCCATTACCCGCTCGCCCAATAAGGCATTCATTCCTTCATGATTTAAATTGGAAAGCATGCCGGTAGGTCGTTTAGATGAAGAGCGACGGTCAACAATTTGGTTAATAATGACCTTCTCGTAGCGAGATTCCGTTTGCATACCGATTTCATCAATCACAAGGAGATCAACGGTACTTAGATCATGCAGTAAGCGCTCTTCGGTCATTGTACTACCGCCACTGAATGTCCCCTTCATGGTCGACATCACGTCAGCCACGGTCATAATTAATACGCTTTTACCTTGCAGTATCAGGCTATTACCAATCGCCGCCGCCAAATGATTCTTACCCGTTCCTGGGCGCCCCGAAAAGACAAAGCTAGCGATACTCTGCCCAAATTGGTCGGCGTATTCTCGCGCCGCTACCAAGGCTTTTCGCTGCCCTTCGCTTTCCACTCGATAATTATCGAATGAACAGTTCAAATGGAGTTCTCTTATTCCAGAGCGGCCCATAATGCGTTGCATTTTCATCGCCCTGTTCTCACGAACAATCGCTTCAGAACGTAAGCGGCCCTGCTCTTGGTTCCACGCAAGAAGCTCTTTACCTTCAGTAAATTTAGGAGTAATGCCATCGGGCATGAATTTCTTAAGCCTAACAAATAAATTTTCAGGTGTTTTCATTATTCACCTCTAAATCCATTGGGAATATGGTAGTCCGGCTCTGCCACTTGCGTGATATCACGTTTAGGCGTCAAGTGCGGAGCGCCACGACTAACTTGTAAATGTCGCGCTAATTTCTGCTGCCATTGTACTTGATGAAAAATACGTCCTTCTGCCTGCCAGTAGGCAATGAACGCGGCAAGTTCTTCTACCGTGACCGGTTCGTGCAAGGCGATGCCCCACAGTGCAGCTTGGCGTAAAAAGTCGCTATCGGGCTGCCATCCGGCATATAACGCGAACTTTCCAGCGGGGGCTTTGACCACTGTCGCGGGTTCATCAAAAAAGTCTGCTTCGAGTGCAATAGTGTTTTGATTTTGTAACTGAGCTTCAGCCATTAATAACTGATTGAGGCGAGCTGGCGATAAGCCATAGAAAATAGGTTGGTTATTATCGAACACGGCCACCGTTTGCTGATCGGCACGCTCAATAGCCTTAGCCGGAGCTTGGCAGAACTGTTCTAATCCTATGATTGATTGAGATAAAATCTTTACCGACATGTGATAACTCGAACCTCAGTATTTTTTGTATGCTAACTTCATGCAGAGCACAAGCGCTGCCTAACCGCTATAGTGTATCAACTTTGCTGCGACTGATCGCGCAAAGCTGTGCTTTTCATGCTGATTAATAAATAAACAGGAGTAATCTATGAGCAAACCTCGCTGTGGATGGGTCACAAATGATCCTGATTACCTTGCTTATCATGATCACGAATGGGGTGTGCCGTGTTTTAATCGGCAACGTCTTTTTGAGATGCTCTGTTTAGAGGGACAGCAAGCTGGGCTATCATGGATCACCGTTTTAAAAAAACGTGAAGCCTATCGACGGGCTTTCTATCACTTCGAACCGGGAAAGGTGGCCCAGATCAGTTCAGAGGAGATGAATACTTTGCTGCAGTCACCGGAGTTGATCCGCAATAAATTAAAAATTCGCTCAATCATTAATAATGCACAGGCATTATTGGCGATGGAAGCGGAAGGTGAAGATTTTGTAAACTTTATTTGGCAGAGCGTCGCTCACCAACCAATTGTTCAAGCCTATGATGATTATCATCTAGCACCAGTAAGTAGCCCACAATCAATATTTTTATATAAATCATTGAAAAAAAGAGGTTTTAAATTTATAGGCCCTATTATTTGCCATGCTTACATGCAAGCTTGTGGACTTATTATTGATCATCAAGTGAACTGTTTTAAATATTCAGAGACAAATGATAGCCTTTGATAATACATAATTTAGGGCGCAATATTGCTTAAGCCTTGGTATATTTAATAAATAATTATAATGCATTGGGAGATTTGATGAACACCAAGTCAACAAGAGCAACAATAAGTGATGTTGCTAAAGCGGCTAAAACCGGTAAAACGAGCGTATCGCGCTACCTTAATGGTGAGCATCAATTGCTTTCAGATGATTTAAAACATCGTATAAAACAAGCCATTAGCGACCTGAATTACAGTCCTAGCCAAATGGCGAGAAGCCTGAAACACGGTCGTACCAAGTTAATTGGCCTTCTCATCGCGGACATCACCAATCCCTATTCGATTGAGGTGATGGGTGGCGTAGAGACCGCTTGCCGCGATAACGGTTTTACACTACTGATGTGTAATACCAACAATAAGCCTCATCTCGAGCAGCATTACTTACAGCTCCTCAGCAGTTATCAGGTTGAAGGCATTATTGTGAACGCCGCCAATATGCAAGAAACCGCATTTGACTGTATTCAGCATGCCTCGATCCCCCTTACGCTTATCGACCGAAAAGTCAGTAACTATGATTACGATGTTGTCGGTTTAGACAATTTCCAAGGTTCGGTCGATATCACTGAACACTTAATCGATAATCACTATCGTTCATTGCTGTTTATTAGTGAGCCCATCGCACAGGTCAATACCCGCAAAGAGCGTTTAGAGGGCTATCTCAGCGCTGTATCACCTCATCAAGACCTGACTGCAGAGCACGCAGAAGTCGCCTTAGACAACCCTGAGCTTCTTCAGAAAACTATCGCTGAATTTGTTACCCGTCACGCGGGGCAGCCTTCCGCCATCATTACCGCTAACGGCGCACTAATGTTATTCGTCACTAAAGTACTGCATGCCATGAAGTTGGTCTGGGGTAAAGATATTGGCCTGGCAAGCTTTGATGAAATGAACTGGTCTTCGATTGCGGGCTGCGGGATCACTACCCTACAACAACCCACCCATCAGATTGGTTATAGTGCATTTCAGAATATCTTAACGAGACTTAAGCATTCAGAAAATCCTGCGCAGGAGACTCGCTTTGAAGGCAGATTAATCGTTCGCCCATCAAGTCACGCGTTACCAAGCAAAGAATAAATATTAAGAAGGTGGGCATCGTAGAGTTTTTCTCTCTTCCCAATGGAACCGATACCATTTATCCTGTAACACTCTACGTCTTCAGAGGTAGTGATGGAAAGAAAAATTATTGTCGTCACGGCGGCCTTCGGTGCCGAAGTTGTTCATCAAGCTGGTGGACAACGCTATTTTATTCCAATCATCGCTCAGTCGGGTGCTGATGGCGTGGAAATACGTCGAGAACTCCTCTCGTTAGCCGTCGACCAAGAGCTGGTTGATCTTAAGTTACTTATCGACGCACAAGGACTGTTTTCTTATTACTCTGTCCCTGAGTCGCTTTTTACCGCTCCGGGTACGATTAACCCACGACTCGAACACTTTCAGCGGGAAGCGGCCTTGCTTAATGCGCGAGCGATTAAGTTTGCCTTAGGGACGGGAGCCGGGGCGTATTCTTCCGAACAACTGGCTGCCCAGCTTTCTGACTGTAGCATTCCGCTGCTGATAGAAAATGATCAGACCGCAACCGGAAAGATCCAACCGATGTTGGACTATTTCAGTCACTACCATCCATTACCAACCGTCCAAGGTATGACGTTCGATATGGCTAATTGGTTGTGGGTCGGAGAGTCGCCTTGTAAAGCGGCAGAGCAGCTTGCACCCTTCGTCTCATACTGTCACGTCAAAGCCGCGGTACAAGTCGAGGCATCTTGGCAGGCTATCAGCTTAGATCCAACACAAGGTGAATGGCGATCACTCCTCAGCATGATGCCTGAAGGCGTTCCCTTAGGTATCGAATTTCCATTGGAAGGTCGTGATATTGCCGAACGTGTCCATTATTACGTAGGGCTACTTCGTGCTGCATGAAGTGCTTTATTCTTAAATATCCTTAAGAGAGGTTCGAATGAAACCCACAATTATCCAATTTATGCCACTACCCGCTGATTTAGTAAGTCAACTCACGACCCACTTCGAAGTGGTAGAGGTGGACAACCTTGATCAAGAAACGGTTACTCGACGTGCTGAAGCTTTCAAAAAAGCTGAAGGTCTAATTGGTTCGGGTGGCAAAGTGAATGAAGCGTTGCTTGCACAGATGCCAGCATTAAAAGTCTGTTCTACCGTTTCTGCAGGTTATGACTCCTATGATATCGGGGCCTTAACCCATCATAAAGCTATCCTCACCAATACTCCTGGCGCTCTCACGGAAACGGTCGCCGATGCCATGATGGCATTAGTACTCTGTGCGGCGAGAAACATTCCAGCCATGGATCAGTGGGTGAAAACCGGAGGATGGGATGCCGCCCCGGAAAAATTACCCTTGGCGATTGATGTCCATCATAAGAAGATGGGGATTATCGGTATGGGCCGTATTGGGTTAGCGTTAGCCAAGCGTGCGCACCATGGCTTCGGTATGGATATTCTCTACAATGCCCGCAAGCCGCATAAGAATGCTGAGCAAGAAGTTAATGCTCACTATGCAAGCGTTGA
Source organism: Rosenbergiella nectarea (assembly GCF_900111105.1). Lineage (GTDB taxonomy): Bacteria > Pseudomonadota > Gammaproteobacteria > Enterobacterales > Enterobacteriaceae > Rosenbergiella > Rosenbergiella nectarea. Next base: position 76,419 of record NZ_FOGC01000010.1, read on the forward strand.
GCAACTTCTCGCTGAAGCCGATTTCGTCTGTGTCGTATTGCCGCTTACTGACGAAACTCATCATTTGATCAGTCATGCTCAATTTGACCAAATGAAAGAGAGCGCGATTTTAATTAACGCTGGGCGTGGACCTGTCGTCGATGAAGAGGCGCTTATTGCCGCACTGAAAGAAAAGAAAATTTATGGTGCTGGTTTAGATGTGTTTGAAAAAGAACCATTAGTAGGGAGTTCTGAATTAACAACGCTTCCGAATGTCGTGACCTTGCCTCATATCGGTTCAGCTACCCATGAAACACGTTATGCGATGAAACGTGATGGTGTTGAAAATCTGATTTTAGGGCTGCAAGGTACATTGAAAGAAAATATTATCAACCCTGAAGCCTTAGAGGCATAATTTCCTCTTTACTGGGCATCGTGATGATGCCCGTCTACAGCCAATTAGTTAGGGGGGTTATGTCGATCAGAGACGTTGGGTTAGCATTGCTCGTTATTCTTATTTGGGGGATTAACTTTGTCGTCATCAAAATAGGCTTGCATAATTTCCCCCCTTTTTTGCTTGCTGGACTTCGCTTTACTTTTGTTGCCTTCCCCGCTTGTTTACTGGTTTCTAGGCCGAAAGTTCCGCTCCATCTAATTATTGCCTATGGACTAACGATCAGCTTTCTGCAGTTTGGCCTGCTGTTCTTGGCGTTGAATCTCGGTATGCCGGCAGGCTTAGCGTCACTATTGCTACAATCTCAAGCCTTCTTTACGCTTTTCTTCGGTGCGCTCTGTTTAGGGGAAAAAATTAAATCCCATCACATCGTTGGATTATTGATAGCAATAGTGGGGATGGTGTGCTTAGCAAACAGCAGCATTAACCCCACTCAAACCTCCGGTATGTCGCTATTTACTTTATTGCTTACTTTAGGGGCGGCATTAAGCTGGGGCATCGGCAACATTGTTAGTAAGATTATTTTACGACGCTACCCTGTCGAACCTTTAAAATTGGTGGTGTGGAGTGCTTTTATCCCGGTATTACCTTTCTTTCTGTGTGCACTCTTCATTGATGGTAAAGAAAGTCTTTGGCATAGCCTCATAAACATTAACTTATTTAATGTATTAACCATCTTCTATTTAGCGATACTGTGTACGGTGGTTGCTTATGCTATTTGGGGAGCGCTACTGAGTAAATACCCCACTACTACTGTCGCCCCATTAACCCTGCTCGTGCCTGTTGTAGGGATGGTCGCCGCCACTCTTGTTTTGGGTGAAACCTTGACCCGCTCACAAATCCTGTCGGTAGTGTTAATTATTTCAGGTCTTGTCGTGAATAGTTTTGCCCCAAGAATAGTCAGTTATCTGCGCCTCTGTAAACTGTAGTCATGGCGTGGAGACTCTTTGTTTCACTGTTAAATTCAGTATTCCTAATCGCTCGATTATTAATCGCTATGTGTCACAATTTTTTCCTTAAATGAAAGGAATTAGAAAGGAATATTTTAGAATTTGTCATACACTGAAAGGCACACTTTCTAAGCAGCAACTATAGGGTTCCCTGTTGAGGGTTACTTAACCTGCTTCGCCATGGATGGAATGAGGAGTTACACATGCTCAGACGTAAAGCTCTACCTAAATTTGTAATGATTTCGAGCTGCCTAGTCAGCCTTACAGCATGTTCTAGCATCATGTCACACACTGGGGACAATCGAGGCTACTACCTTGGCACACAAGCCAATAACGAAATTATTGGCAGTAACGATACGACCTGGGGTATAAAATCCCTAGCCGTACTGGATTACCCGTTCTCGGCGCTCACCGATACGTTAATTTTACCTTGGGATTATTACCGTAACAGTCACAGCGAACCTTCTTCGCTCAGAGATCGTGTCGCGGCAAGCGAAAAACTGAACCACACTGATGAAGCGCTCGCGCAAGCTAACACCAATATAATTCAGTAGTGGTCACCGTAAATATCTGCCTAAAGCCACCAATATCACGCATGAAGGCTATTTTATCGCCTTTCGGTGACCAGACTACCGCCTCGGCACAAGGCGCGGTAGAGGTTTTGGTGGTAAGTGGGACAATAGTGTCCAAGGTTAAATCGTAAATAACAATCTGGTTATTTAAGACAAAGGTTATCGCTTTACCTAAAGGATGCCAGGTAAAGGCCGATTGCACATCGTGGTAGCCTTGTGTTGATTGCTGGGGCAAGCCGCCGTTAGGCGAAATAACCCAAAGTTGAATAATATCGTTTAAATCAGCCATTAAAAAAGCGATCAGTCTGCCATCCGGCGAGCTTCTTAACCAATGCCGAGGCTGTAAGGCAACACCTACCCCGTCACTAAAAGTAAGTCTGCGCTGCACAATTCCGGCTGGTGGCGCGGGTAAACAGCGCTCAGTGCCCTCAATCGGCTGATCGCCAGCATGTTGATAGGCGGTAAAATCGTCTGGAAGGTCGACAATAAAAATTTCCGGGACGCTGTGCCCTGTAACGGAAACTGTTTCACCGATAAAGGCCAATGCCCAGCGCTGCCGCTCTCCTAACTCATTGATATAGCCTTGGTGCCCAATCCAACCTTCCTCGAAGGCACGTGAGATTTGATCGCTACCTGGCTGGGGTGCAAGAGTCGTCTGACTGACTACCACACAAAAATGCGAACCATCGTGTTCTCGAGGAGCCTTATTTAAGACAGTAACAGGGTGGTATGGCAGCGCTATCGCCACATTACGCTGGTCTTCTTCAACGGCGCGTTGGCGCATCACATGGTCGTTATAGGTAAAACTGATCCTATCGCCTTCCTGACTGAACATATGCACGTGGCTGCCGCCGCGTAGCGCCCCAAGAGTAAAAGGCGGCGTGATATCACAAGCATCTAACGTCTCAACTTTTCCCGAGGAGAGAATGACACCGCGTCGGTGATGAACATCATAATGCCATTCATCGTCAGGGGATTCCGGTCCATGAATACAGACAAAGCGGTCATTAATTTGCGGATGTGCAGTAATCACACCTACATGCGCGCCTTTAGAAGCCCGATAAATTTCAGTCACTTTTCCCGTCTCGACGTGGATTTTCTCAACACACTGGCTCGTAAAAAGATGCTGGGCGGGGCGAAGATCGTACACAAGGCTCTGGCCGTCTGCACTCCAAACTTGGGCATTTGTCAGTTGATGATGTTGTAAGCGAGTCGTGACTTGTACTTCATCCATACCGGTTTCCTAAGGCGTCGACGCTAAAATCGCACTATGCCGTAATCCTCGCACAGCGTCTAGGCAAAAAAAAAGCTGCCTTTCGGCAGCCATTCAGGGAATAAAACGCTCTTATTATAATTACTTATTAGACAACTTGCTCACAGTGCTAATTTTTGGTCACTTCAGTATTACCTGCAATGACTGAGTAAGTTAATAATAACCCTAGTTACTATTTTACGATTACCCAAAAATGCGGTTTTTGTCACTATTTTTTCCGCTTTGTAATCGTCCTACAGCGCCCACTGTTGAATCGCTTTCGCGACGCCATCTTCTCGATTAGATGCTGTGTGATAAGTGGCCTGCTCTTTTACCGCATCAATAGCATTTCCCATTGCCACCCCGTAGCCCGCCCACGCTAACATTGTGAGATCGTTTTCATGATCGCCTACCGCTAAGACCTCTTCAGCGCTGATCCCAAGCTTTTCTGCAAGGTGACGCACGCTATTACCTTTACTTACTCGCTTATCCAAGATCTCAAGGTAGTGGTTAGCACTCTTCACTAAAGTGTAACGATCATGGAGATCAGCAGGTAGCTGACTGATCGCTTTGTCTAATTGTTCTGGCTCATCCACCATCATCAGTTTCGGGAAACGGAGATCGGCGTCCATCGCCTCAACACTACGATAACGTAACGGTATCCCTGTAATCTCAGATTCATGAACTGTGTAGCGGCTGATATCTTGGTTAGGGGTATAGAGGTATTGTTTATCCAACGCTTGGAAGTGGACTTGCAGCTGCTGAGATAATTGCTCAAAGTAGTGATAATCCTCCATCCCGAGCGTTGTCTCAAGGATAGGGTGTCCATCTTCAGCGCGCTGAACTAAGCCACCATTGTAACTAATACAATATTGATCTGGGACGTTAAGTCCTAGCTCCGCAACATATTTTTGCATCCCGATATAAGGACGTCCTGAGGCAAGCACGACGAGTATGCCTTTTGCTTTAGCCTGCTCGATAGCTGCCTTTACCGCTGCCGTGATTTCATGCTGCGGATTGAGTAACGTGCCATCCATATCTAGCGCAATCATTTTTACTGCCATGTTTACCCCTCTGCATAAATAAAAAAACACCGCTGCAGTGTGCTAGCGGTGTTTTCAGAGTAGCGTAGTTACGGTGATCCGACTACCGCTAAAGCATGCTCACGCACGTTAACCTTAAATATCGATATTAGCCGCTTTTAAGGCATTATCTTCAATAAAGGCACGGCGAGGTTCCACGGCATCACCCATTAATGTGGTGAACAGTTGGTCCGCAGCGATAGCATCTTTAATGGTCACGCGTAACATACGGCGACTTTCAGGATCCATGGTGGTCTCCCATAGCTGCTCTGGGTTCATCTCACCGAGTCCTTTATAGCGCTGAATCGAAAGCCCACGACGGGACTCTTTGATCAACCAGTCAACCGCTTGGGTGAAGGTCGCGACGGGTTGACGGCGTTCACCACGTTCCACGTAAGCATCTTCTTCAAGTAAGCCATTAAGCGCTTGGCCTAGTTGTGACAGTTTACGGTACTCAGGTCCCTCAATAAAGTCACGGTCCAAGGTGTAATCCGTATCGACGCCATGCGTGCGAACACGAATGACCGGCTCGTGAATATTCAGCTCACGATTCTCACGAATAATCGCTGAATAAGTGCTGCCGCTAACTTCGTTTTCGGTTAAATAAGTGACTAAACCGTTCACCCAACCCTGAGTATGCGTGCTGTCAGAAAGCTCAACTAACGCAGGGTTATAAACCAAGCTGTTTAACAGAGCGCTCGGATAATGACGCTCCATACGCTTGATCATTTTACCTGTGCTAATAAATGATGCCACGAGTTGTTCCAGAGCTTCACCCTGTAAGGCCGGTGCACCGGTGGTGGTGTACAAGGCAGCACCATCCAAGGCAATAGCAATGTTGTATTGGTCCATTGCGTCGCCGTCTTTAATATATTGCTCTTGCTTACCTTTTTTCACTTTAAATAAAGGCGGTTGAGCAATATAGACGTGACCACGCTCAATAAGCTCTGGCATTTGACGATAGAAGAAGGTCAGTAAAAGCGTACGAATATGCGAACCATCTACGTCCGCATCGGTCATGATGATGATGCTATGATAACGTAACTTATCTGGGTTATATTCGTCGCGACCAATACCACAGCCTAACGCGGTGATAAGCGTCGCCACTTCCTGTGAAGAGAGCATTTTATCGAAGCGCGCTTTCTCAACGTTAAGGATCTTACCTTTTAGCGGAAGAATAGCTTGGTTTTTACGGTTACGTCCTTGCTTCGCCGATCCACCTGCCGAGTCACCCTCCACTAAGTAGATTTCAGAGTGCGCAGGATCTCTTTCTTGGCAATCGGCCAATTTACCCGGTAACCCGGCGAGGTCCAAGGCACCTTTACGGCGTGTCATTTCGCGCGCACGGCGGGCGGCTTCACGGGCCCGTGCTGCATCGATAATTTTACCCACGACGATCTTTGCATCACCTGGATTTTCGAGCAGGTATTCAGCGAGTAACTCGTTCATTTGCTGTTCAACAGCAGACTTCACTTCTGAAGAAACGAGTTTATCTTTAGTTTGTGAAGAGAACTTCGGATCCGGTACTTTCACTGACACGACCGCAATCAGTCCTTCACGCGCATCGTCACCCGTTGCGCTGACTTTTGCCTTTTTACTGTACCCTTCTTTATCCATATACGCGTTCAACGTACGCGTCATCGCCGCACGGAAACCGGCCAAGTGAGTACCGCCGTCGCGCTGTGGGATGTTGTTAGTAAAACAGTAAATATTCTCTTGGAATCCATCATTCCATTGCAGAGCAACTTCGACACCGATACCGTCTTTTTCTGTAGAGAAGTAGAAAACATTAGGATGGATAGGCGTTTTATTTTTATTCAGGTACTCAACGAATGCCTTAATACCGCCTTCATAGTGGTAATGATCGGCTTTATCATCACGCTTATCTTCAAGGCGAATCGACACACCAGAGTTTAGAAATGAAAGCTCGCGAAGGCGCTTGGCTAAAATTTCATATTCAAAAACAACGACATTAGTGAAGGTTTCGTGGCTTGGCCAAAAACGCACTTGCGTACCCGTAGAATCAGTCTCGCCAACAACCGTTAACGAGGCCTGTGGCACACCATGCACATAGGTTTGTTGGTGAACTTTGTTATCACGACGGATAGTCAGTTCTAATTTTGCGGAGAGGGCGTTTACCACTGATACGCCTACGCCATGTAACCCCCCGGAGACTTTATAGGAGTTATCATCAAATTTCCCGCCCGCATGCAGGACTGTCATGATGACTTCGGCAGCCGAAACGCCTTCCTCTGGGTGAATGCCCGTTGGAATCCCCCGCCCATCATCTTGTACCGATACGGAGTTGTCAGCATGAATGGTGACTGTAATTTCACTACAGTGACCGGCTAGGGCTTCGTCGATGGCGTTATCCACAACCTCGAATACCATGTGATGCAACCCAGTACCATCATCGGTATCACCAATATACATGCCTGGGCGTTTACGTACCGCATCAAGTCCTTTTAAGACTTTAATACTTGAGGAGTCATAAGAATTCGACATCAACGTTTCTCACTCATTTTTCTGAAGATTGAACGGTTATTTTACCCTTTTCTACGCTGAACATCTTGCCCTTTTCGTCATTCATGTCGATTACATGATCAAAATTAATTGCGCTAACGAAAACTTGCGCTTGTGTGGCTTTTAAACGTTCGGCTAAGAGATGCCGACGTGAGTCATCAAGCTCAGAGGCAAAATCATCAATCAGGTAAATACAACGACGACCACTCTGTTGGGTAAGGAATTCACCTTGGGCTAACCGCAGTGCACACATAAGTAATTTTAACTGACCTCGAGATAACAGATCTTCGACAGGCGTTGCATGTGCACGGATCCGAAAATCCGCTTTATGCGGTCCCGACGAGGTATAGGTTAACCCACGGTCACGTTCGAACTGTCGTTCGAGTAATTCTGCATAATCGCTTTCTTTCTCCCACCCTCGTAGGTAGGAGAATTGCAAAGCAAATTCGGGTAAAAACTGCTGGCAGGTTTTCTGGATTTCTAGCGCGATATGCTCGCTATATTCGGCACGCCAAGCGCTTATCTGCTCCGCTAAGGGGACCATTAATTGGTCCCAAGGGCGTAATTGCTGATAACGACTCACTTGCCTTAACGCGGCATTACGCTGTTTGATCAATCGTCGATAATCATTCCAAGCCGTAAAAAAGCCTGGATAGCGGTGAAAACAACCCCAATCAATATAAGCCCGCCGAAATTTAGGCCCCCCGGTGAGCAAGGTGAAACCTTCTGGGGTAATAAGCTGCATTGGAAGTAACTGCGCGAGGTCGGCAACACGATGACCGTCAGTCCCATCAATTCTCACCTTGGTCGTGCCTGCGCGGTCTTTACTCAATCCCAAGGTTTGCTGATGCTGCTCGCCCGCTAATCGACAGTGCAAGACGAATTCGGACATATCATGCCGGATTACCCTCGCGGTCTGCACGCTACGAAATGCACGACCATGACCGAGAGTATAAATTGCCTCTAAAACGCTGGTTTTACCGCTACCATTTTCGCCTATCAAATAATTAAACCCCGAAGCCGGGGCGAGTTCCGCTTGGTCGATATTGCGGAAGTCTTTTATCATTAATCGGTTAATAGACATAAGGGTAACCAGTAATCAGCAAGTCTATCCTGCTCAGCACCCCCTAGAGCCGCATTGGCATAACAACATAAGCTGCATGCGGACTCGCGACATCTTCAATCTGCACACTGGACACGGAATCAGTCAACAGTAGCCGGACGTTTTCGCATTTGAGCGCATTTAATACGTCTAACACGTAGCTGACATTAAAGCCTATTTCCAGATCACTGCCTTGATAGTCGACATCTAAAATTTCTTCGGCTTCTTCTTGCTCAGGGTTGTTCGCGGTAATACGTAGTTGGTTCTGCGTGATGAACAAACGTACACCCCGGAATTTCTCGTTTGAGAGAATCGCCGCCCGCGCAAAGGCCTGTTTAAGCACATCGCAGCCAGATTCTAATGTCTTATCAGGATTTTTCGGAAGCACCCGACGATAATCAGGGAAACGACCGTCCACCAATTTGGAGGTGAAAATATAGTCGCCAACATGCGCCCGAATATTGTTACTTCCAATCTGGACCTGTAATGGGGTTTCACTTCCATCTAATAAACGTACCAGTTCAGTCACGCCTTTACGAGGGACGATCACTGAGTGGTGGGGTAATGATTGCCCTACTGACATCGCACAGACCGCAAGTCGGTGACCATCGGTCGAGACGGTTCGAAGTTCTTCACCTTCCGTTTCAAACAACATACCGTTTAAGTAATAACGCACATCCTGGTGAGCCATTGAGAACTGGGTAGCATCAATTAAGCGTTTTAGGGTGGCATGCGGTAATGTGAATTCCACATCACTTTGCCAATCGTCGAGATTAGGAAAGTCTCCCGCTGGCAAGGTGGAAAGGGAGAACCGGCTTCGTCCAGAACGTACCAAAATACGATCCCCATCAAGGGTGACATGTATCTCGGCCCCTTCCGGCAGTCCACGACAAATATCGAGAAACTTACGAGCAGGCACAGTCGTCGCACCGACTTCATGCGCTTTCGTTAATCCGACACGGGCAATCATCTCCATTTCGAGATCAGTCCCGGTGAGAGATAAACAGTTCTCTGTCACTTGCAGTAAAATATTCCCTAAAATAGGCAGAGTGGGTCTCCCACCTAAAGGGCTGCTGACTTGCTGTAATGGTTTGAGCAGATGCTCACGTTCTACAATAAATTTCATAGCATCAAGAGGATAATGTTCTGATTAGATTAGAAAAGTCTTCTTTGATATCATGACTTTCTTCGCGTAACTGTTCGATCTTACGGCAAGCATGTAATACCGTCGTATGATCGCGCCCACCAAAAGCATCCCCGATTTCAGGTAAGCTGTGGTTAGTTAATTCTTTTGCCATCGCCATCGCCATTTGACGTGGTCTTGCGACTGAGCGCGATCGACGCTTAGACAGCAAATCGGCAACTTTAATTTTATAGTATTCTGCCACTGTTTTCTGAATATTATCGATCGTAACCAACTTTTCTTGCAGCGCTAATAAATCGCGTAATGCTTCGCGAACGAAATCAATGGTGATAGCTCGTCCGGTAAAGTTTGCATTGGCAATCACACGATTCAATGCCCCTTCCAATTCCCGCACATTGGAACGCAGACGTTTTGCAATAAAGAATGCAACTTCGCCAGGGAGGCGAATATTATTTTCATCCGCTTTTTTCATTAAAATAGCGACACGGGTTTCCAGCTCTGGCGGTTCAATAGCAACGGTCAAACCCCAGCCAAACCGCGATTTTAACCGATCTTCGACGCCATTAATCTCTTTAGGATAACGATCTGACGTTAAAATAATTTGCTGATTGCCTTCTAACAATGCGTTGAAGGTATGAAAAAACTCTTCTTGAGAACGCTCTTTATTCGCAAAAAATTGAATATCATCGATTAATAATGCATCAACAGAGCGATAATAGCGCTTAAATTCTTCAATCGCATTATTCTGTAGGGCTTTCACCATATCTTGTACGAATCGCTCTGAGTGCATATAAACCACTTTTGCATTAGGTTTATGAGCCATAATGCCATTACCCACCGCATGCAATAAGTGCGTTTTACCTAAACCTGTTCCCCCGTAAAGAAATAAGGGGTTATAGGCGCCGCCAGGATTATCGGCAACTTGACGGGCAGCAGCACGAGCGAGTTGGTTTGATTTACCTTCAACAAAGTTGTCAAAGTTATGACGGTTATTTACGTTCGAGCGGTACGCCACGTCGACTGGCGCGGGCACACTGTCCCAACTAGGGCGACGATTATCGTTTGTTACCACGGGCTGGGCCGGCACTGTCGCCGCCGGTATTTTTTCAACCGCCGGTACTGTATTGATAGGTTGAGTACTGACCGGTTTAGCACCCACTTCGAAACGTAACTGTGGGACGTTAGCCCCACAAAATTCATTAAGCAGAGCATTAATATTATTGATGTACTTATCGCGTACCCAATCTAAAACAAAACGGTTGGGGGCATACAGAGCCAAAATGTTGTCGCTTAACTCAGCTTGAAGAGGTCTGATCCACATACTGAATTCAGTGGCAGGAAGCTCATCCTGTAGACGGGTAAGGCACTGTTGCCAAAGCGTAAGTGACACGGCGGACTCCACTCATACAAAAAGTAAGACAAGAAATGGCGCTAAGATATTGATAAATATGTTTTATATATATAAGCGTAGATACGTCAGCAGCGATAGTTTCCCTGAATAATGCCGTGTACACGACAAGGGATCGCTTGCGGAACCGTGGATCATAACGCAAAGTGAGCCAGAGATCTTGCTTTTCTACACCGATTTTACCCATTTTATCCACAGGGTTTTCCAATAGTTGTGTTGCCTGTGGCAAAAATAAGCTTTGCCCATCGATCAGCTTTCTACCGAGGATCCAGAACGATCCTTGCGCTTTAACGTGAAGCAAGTATAATCTTGCCGATTCTATTTTAGGGCGGTTACGTTTTTCCTAACGTAAAAAGCTTCTCTTATAGAGAATAGGCGTATGATAATCAGCGAAGTAAATTGACTCCGGGCTGTACAATTATTACAATCCCGCCTCTTTGATAAAATATACCGAGGCGTTGGTCGTTTTACTGGCCTTATAACGCATCACCAAGTGAACATTTTCAAGTTTAGGTAGAAATCGCCATGAAACGCACTTTTCAACCATCTGTACTGAAGCGTAACCGTTCTCACGGCTTCCGTGCTCGTATGGCTACTAAAAATGGTCGTCAGGTTCTAGCACGTCGTCGTGCTAAAGGCCGTTCTCGTCTGACCGTTTCTAAGTAATAAAGCTAGCCCTAGTGGTTAAGCTCGCATTTCCTAGGGAGTTACGTTTGTTAACTCCCGCTCATTTCACTTTCGTCTTCCAGCAACCACAACGGGCTGGCATGCCGCAAATCACCATTCTCGGCCGCCAAAATTCGCTGGGGCATCCCCGCATCGGTCTCACTGTCGCGAAAAAACATGTTAAACGGGCTCATGAACGTAACCGAATTAAACGCTTAACTCGGGAAAGTTTCCGTCTACGTCAACATGAATTACCCGCGATGGATTTTGTGATCGTAGCTAAAAAAGGGATTGCGGAGCTGGATAATCAGTCATTTACGGAAGTGTTGGAGAAATTATGGCGTCGTCATTGTCGCCTAGCACGCGGCTCCTGATTGCTTTAATACGTGTTTATCAACGGTTAATTAGTCCACTCCTTGGGCCACATTGCCGTTTTACTCCCAGTTGTTCTCATTACGGCATTGAAGCATTACGCCGTTTTGGCGTAGCAAAAGGGAGTTGGTTAACGATTAAACGCGTATTAAAATGCCATCCTTTACATCCGGGTGGTGACGACCCTGTGCCGCCGAAAAACACTGAAACCAGAGAAAACTAACGATGGATTCGCAACGCAATCTTTTTTTCATCGCTTTTCTGTTCGTCTCCTTTATGGTCTGGCAAACGTGGCATGCGGATCATAATCCGCAGCCTCAAGCACAGCAGACTACACAGAATTCGAACACCCCTGCGGGTGATGCCGCAAGTCAGGCTAACAATAGTGGACAAGGTAAAACCATAACCGTTACCACCGATGTATTCTCTCTACAGATTAATACGCGTGGTGGCGATATTGAACAAGCCAAACTGCTGGCGTATCCTGATAAGTTAGGCTCAACCACTCCGTTCCAATTACTTGAAACTGCTCCTGACTTTGTTTATCAAGCCCAAAGTGGATTGATTGGACAAAATGCACCGGATAGTAATACGACTCGTCCTCTGTTCAACGCCACTCAAGATAGCTATACCCTAGCGGATGGTCAGTCTGAACTGCGTGTACCGATGACTTGGACTGCGGCCGATGGCGTTGTCTATACTAAAACGTTTGTATTCAAGCGTGGCGGATATGCGGTGAATGTTGACTACAACGTAAATAACGTTACTCAACAGCCTCTATCGTTGGCGATGTTTGGCCAACTGAAGCAAACCATCACCCTGCCTAAAGCCCGTGATACGGGTAGCAGTAACTTTGCTTTACATACTTTCCGTGGTGCAGCGTATTCCACAAACGACGAGAAGTATGAGAAATATAAGTTCGATACGATTGCTGAAGATAAGAATCTGAACACCACCACCAGCAATGGTTGGGTGGCAATGTTACAGCAATACTTTGCGACTGCATGGATCCCACACACTTCGGGTAACAATACGTTTTATACCACGAAGTTAAGCGACAACTTAGCGGCAGTAGGTTTTAAATCGACGCCAATTACCGTCGCAGCGGGTCAGCAACAAGACTTGAAAGCCACGCTGTGGGTGGGTCCTGAAATTCAAGACCAAATGGCCGCTGCCGCACCACACTTAGACTTGACCGTTGATTATGGTTGGTTATGGTTTATCTCTCAACCGCTGTTTAAGCTGCTGAAATTCCTGCACAGCTTCATCGGTAACTGGGGCTTCTCCATTATCGTTATTACGTTCATCGTTCGCGGTATCATGTATCCATTGACGAAAGCGCAATACACGTCAATGGCTAAGATGCGCATGCTACAGCCTAAAATTCAGGCCATGCGTGAGCGTCACGGAGAAGATAAGCAACGAGTAAGCCAAGAAATGATGGCGTTGTATAAAGCAGAGAAAGTTAACCCTCTGGGTGGATGTCTTCCTCTGTTAATTCAGATGCCAATCTTCTTAGCACTTTACTACATGCTGATGGGATCGATTGAATTACGTCATGCACCTTTTGCATTATGGATTCATGACTTAAGTGCACAGGATCCGTACTACATTCTGCCGATCTTAATGGGTGTGACGATGTTCTTCATTCAGAAGATGTCTCCAACAACCGTTACTGATCCAATGCAGCAGAAGATTATGACGTTTATGCCTGTCATCTTTACTGTCTTCTTCTTGTGGTTCCCATCAGGTCTGGTGCTGTACTACATCGTCAGTAACCTGGTGACGATCCTGCAGCAACAGCTGATTTATCGTGGATTAGAGAAGCGTGGATTACATAGCCGTAAGAAAAAAGGCTAATCCCGTATTACGCTAAATCGCGTTATACTTAGGCGGTCATTATGACCGCCTTTTTTTATGCTAGAGAGAATAACATGAGCCACAACGATACGATCGTCGCCCAAGCAACCCCTCCCGGCCGTGGCGGTGTTGGGATATTGAGAATATCAGGCCCAGCAGCCGCTGACGTTGCACAGGGTTTATTAGGGAAATTGCCTAAACCTCGAACCGCAGAGTATCTTGCCTTTAAAGATGCGGAGGGTGCAGTGCTTGATCAAGGCATCGCCCTGTGGTTTCCCAATCCACACTCCTTTACGGGCGAAGATGTGTTGGAGCTTCAAGGCCATGGCGGACCGGTTATTCTCGACCTCTTACTTAAACGTATCCTGGCGACTAATAAGGTACGTATTGCAAAACCGGGAGAGTTTTCAGAGCGCGCATTCCTCAACGATAAACTCGACCTGGCTCAAGCTGAGGCTATTGCTGACCTAATCGATGCAAGTTCAGAGCAAGCCGCCCGTTCTGCCGTTAATTCTTTACAAGGCGCGTTCTCCGCGCGCGTTAATCACCTCGTGGAAGCATTGACTCATCTGCGTATCTACGTTGAAGCGGCGATTGATTTTCCTGATGAAGAAATCGATTTTCTCTCAGATGGTAAAATCGAGGCACAGCTAAATACCGTTATTAGCGACGTAGACGACGTCCGCCAAGAGGCTCGCCAAGGCAGCTTATTACGCGAAGGCATGAAAGTGGTTATTGCCGGTCGTCCGAATGCTGGGAAATCAAGTTTACTCAATGCCCTTGCCGGTAGGGAAGCCGCTATCGTTACCGATATAGCAGGAACAACCCGCGACGTCTTACGCGAGCATATTCATATTGATGGCATGCCATTACATATTATTGATACCGCAGGGTTGCGTGAAGCCAGTGATGAAGTGGAGCGTATTGGTATTGAGCGTGCGTGGCAGGAGATAGATCAAGCTGACTGCGTATTATTTATGGTGGACAGCACGACCACCGAAGCGACTGATGCGGCAGCGATCTGGCCTGATTTTATCGCTCGCCTCCCAACGTCTATTCCCGTCATTGTCGTCAGAAATAAGGCGGATATCACCGGAGAGGTCGCTGGGCTTTTTGAAGAGAAAGGTAACCTTCTTATCCGTCTTTCCGCGCGCGAAGGGTCGGGGATTGATGCATTACGCGGTCATCTTAAAAAGAGCATGGGCTTTGCCGGAAATACCGAAGGTGGGTTTATTGCAAGGCGCCGTCATCTAGAAGCATTAGAATTAGCAGGAACTCACCTACTACAAGGTAAAGCGCAACTGCTGGATGCGCATGCAGGGGAGCTTTTAGCAGAGGAACTGCGAGTGGCACAAAGCGCGTTGAGCGAAATTACCGGTGAGTTTACTTCCGATGATCTACTAGGAAGAATTTTTTCCAGTTTCTGTATCGGTAAATAGTGTAATGGGCACAGTCATTCTGTGCCCACCCTACTAGCGTGTTTTCGTCTCTTGGCTAATCCCCATCAATACGCCCGCATTCAGTAAGCCACCGACTGATTGCGCAAGATCTGCGGGGATAGCAACGACCTTACTATTATCGCTTGCTGCTAATTTCGACAATGACGTGACATAGTTATTCGCTAACTGGAAGGTCATTGCTTTCTCTCCGCCCGCTTCCATTAAGGCTTGTGAAAGCTGTGAAGTCGCTTTACGTTGGCCTTCGGCTAACGTTTCCAGAGCCTCGGCTTCTCTTCTCGACGACTCTAATTTCGCTTCAGCATCCAAGATCATCGCTTGCTTCTTCCCTTCCGCTTCACGAATAGCCGCATTTTTATTACCTTCCGCGCGGGTTTCCGTTGCTTTACGCTCACGTTCAGCCGCCGCTTGCTGCTCCATTGACTTACGCATTGACTCCGAAGGGGTAATATCTTGAATATCGACGGCCTTAAGAATGAGTCCCCAGTCACTCATCTGTTCTTCCATATTAGCGCGAAGCGTGATGGCTAATTGATCTCGATTAGATAAGGTATCATCAAGGTTCATGCCCCCTACCGCATTACGAATGGTCGTCATCACTAAGTTCTGTACCGCTGCACTATAGCTATCAACACCATAAGCCGCTTTTGCCGGGTCGGCAATACGGATAAAGCAAATAGCATTTACCCCTACGGTGGCATTATCACGAGTAATACCTTCAATCCCTTTCACTTCAAACATCTGATCTTTCGCTGACATACGGTAGGCCACCGCATCGATGAAAGGGATAAGAATATTAAGGCCTGGATTAAGCGTAGTGTGGTACTTCCCCAAACGTTCAACAATCCATTGATCCGCTTGTGGAACAATCCGGACACATTTTAAAAAAGTCACTATTACCAATACAACGAGTAGAATAGCGACAATAATTCCTGGTGTGATAATCATTTTACTCCCTCTTTTAATGATGAACTAGTTTGCACTTTAACGATATTGTTTTCAGTTATCGCAATAACAGTAACACGGGTTTGCCTTGCTAATGAGTGATCGCTACAACACACCCATTCCTGCTTCCCCTGGATTGGGCGACTAAGCAATAAAGTTCCTAATTGGCCGGGCTGTAGGGCCTCAGCAAGAATACCTTCACTACCCATTAACGCACTTTCAACATGAGCGATAGGTTTGCTTCTTATCCATTTCACCCAGACAAAGGCACAAACTAGCGAAGATAGCGCCCAAATTAAGAGTTGCATTACCACGGAGAGATGAGGGCAAAGGTAGGAGGTAATTGCAGGGACCAACGCTGCAATCGCCATCCATAGCCCAAAGAAGGTCACGGTACAAAACTCAATTATCGCAAAAATTGCGGCAACACCGAGCCATATCCAATAGAAGCCCATCGACGAGTCCTTATAAATGATGATTCATCGAATCATACCTTTTATTCAGACAGACAGGCCAATACCCATACAAACTTTACATTCAATCTCGCTAAGTTTGTGGGGTCAAATCGATAATACGATCGGCACTGGCAATCGTCGAAGGTCTATGAGCAATAAATATCCGTGTGATATTTAATGAGCGAATAGCCGCATTCACCGCGGATTCGTTCTCTAAGTCCAAGTGACTGGTCGCCTCATCTAAAAAGAGTATTGCGGGTCTTCGATATAATGCGCGAGCAATCAGTAAACGTTGTTTTTGACCACCAGATAAGCTCCCACCCAGTTCACTGACTAAAGTTTCATACCCCATCGGCATGCTAATAATTTCATCATGCAAATTTGCCAGGGTTGCACATTCAATAATACGCTCACGATTATTATCTTCACCAAATCCCGTGATATTTTCAGCAATGGATCCGGCAAATAATTTATCCTCTTGCAGTACACAAGCAATAACTTCTCTGAAGTTATTCAGGCCCACTTGTGTAATGTCGAGTCCATTGAAGCGGATAGTGCCGCTGTCCGGTGTCAGTAAGCCACACATCAACTTCATCAACGTGGTTTTCCCTACCCCAGATGGCCCAACGATGGCAACGCTTTCTCCTCTCTCAATACTAAATGAACGATGCGAAAGGATAGGCGGTGTTAATTTATCGTACTGGTAACTAATATTTTCCACTTCGAATCTGGCGGGTTGATCATATTCACATAGACGTTTTGAGCTCAGCTGAGATTCAGGCTCCTGATAGACAATATCCGCCACCCTCTCGTTATGGAGGCTAAGCATTCTCAGCTCAAGCACCATGTCGACGATCGCTGATGCACGCTCAGAAAATTGTCCTCGATAGGCATTGAACGCGACAAACATCCCTAACGTCATATGGCCTTCAATGACCATTGATGCCCCTAACCAAAGAATCAATACCTGATCCAAAGTACTAATTAACGAATTCACCCCCCCGAATAGCATGTCTAAACGTGTCATGCGGATAACTGCATTGGTAGTTTCAATGTTGAGATTGAGCCAATAGCGTGAGCGGGTTTTATTTAAGCCTAAGACCTTGAGTGTGGCGATGCCATATAAGGTTTCCATAAAATGCGAGCTGGCACGCGCATCCTTAACGATCTGCTCTTCCTGAGCCTGCCGATAACGGTGGTAAGTCGCGAAACGTAATATGACATAGAGCAGAGTGAATGCCAGCACGACAAAATATAACCATCCACCGTACATAAACATCATTACCGACACACTGATGACCATTAGGAGATCAATAGTGCCTGAGATTACGCTAGAGGTCAGCGTTTCACGAATCGTGGCTAGCGAGCCAAAACGCGATTGAATATCGCCTAGCTTTCGCTTTTCAAAATAGCTCAACGGTAACCGTAGCAAGTGGTCCATCAAGCCTGTTTTCCATTGCACATCAATCAGGGACTGCATGACCAAGGACGTCCAACTTCGTAGCATACTAATAAAGGTACGAAATAAGATAAAGCTCACCAACCCAAGGCAGATTAACGTTAAAAGATCCCGGTCCCTAGCGATAATGACATGATCCATTACCAACTGTGTGCCCACTGGGATCGCGATATTAACAGCCTCAACGAGAATCGTTAGCGCAAATATTTTGGCTAGCACACTAGGTAGGCCGGAGATATTCTTCAGTAAACTTAAAAAGCTAATACGTGATCGCGCTTTGATCGGTTTGAATTCACTATCTGGCCAAAGCTCTAAAGCTATCCCCGTAAAGTGCTGTGACATCTCCTGCAAACTCACCACTCGCCGTCCAAATGCCGGGTCGTGAAGCGTAAATTTATTCCTACCAGCCTTTACCAGCACCACGAAATGGCTCATATCCCAATGTAGTAAACAAGGACGCTTAAGTTGCCTAATTTCTTCTAAATCGAGGGATAATGCCCGTGTTTGGAGGTTTAATTGGCTACCAATATGCACCAGTGTCGCTAGAGTGGCACCTTGCGTTGAGAGTCCGAACTTTTGGCGTAAATTGAGCAGATCGATATTCATACCAAAGTAACGACAGACCATCACAATACAAGCGAGACCACATTCGGCCGCTTCTGTTTGCAGTACTTGCGGCACTTTTCTAAAAAATCCGAACTGAAGCTGCTGGCATATTCTTTTGAAAAGTTGACGGACTTCATCCATTTACAGGCCCTCCTAAACTACGTTTGATGTCGTAATAAGGGGAAAGAATCCATTGATAAAGTGGGCGCTTTTCAAGAAATAATGTCACTTCTGCAGACATACCATTGCCTATTGGTAAACGTCGATCCTCGAAATTAAGTACTTGGTCACTCAGTGTCACAATCGTCTTATAATAAGCTTCCTTTGACTGTTGCGCCGTCACTGGGGAACTGCCCTTATAGCTCATCATTTCACTGTCGGTCGCCGGTACTCGCGATAAAGAGGTAATTTCACCTGAGAACTGGCCAAACTTTTGATAAGGATAAGCATCATAACGAATATTCACTTTGTCACCGGGGCGGACGAATGGCACGCTATGGTTAGGTAACCACAACATTAATTGATAGTGCTGTTGCTCACCGGGTAAAATTTGTGCCAAGCTATCACCTAAACTGAACATTTGCCCTTCGGTGAACGCTAAATTTTCGATTTTACCTGCCACGGGTGAGGTAATAATTAATCTATCATTCGCATCCACTTCGGCAAGCATTCGATTGAACTCGCTGAGTTTAAGTTCGTATTCAGAGATACGATTATCAAAGTCAGCCGAGGTGCTGGTTATCTCGCTTTCTAAATTAATGATCTGCAAATTTTCTTGAATAAGCTGACTATTCATACTTTGCCAAGAAGACTGTTGCTGGTAAAAGAGGTAACGTTGATTATAGGATTGCTCTTTACTGATTAACCCTCTCTTCAAATATTCATCGTAGTTTTTCATACTCTCTTTCATGTCTTTAAGTCCATGCAAAGAATTTCCTACAAGCAACTTCGTATTGTCATACGATTTTTTATACTCAACTAATTGCTGGGTTAATTTTTCAATATTGATTCTTTTGTTTTCTTTCAACTTATTAATAATATTATTAGTTAATAAAATTTGTTGATTAATGCTAGCTTTAGAGTTTTCGCTTAAATTTCCGGACTGTGTGTCTCGACTAATATCCAATGCATAAATCGGCATCCCTTTTTTGACGGTTTCGCCGATCTCTCTGTAATTCTTCGCAATTCTACCTTGCTGCGGAGCAAGAATCGTAACTGTCTGTTGCTGTGAGAATATCTCACCTTTGACGTTAACCCGTCTAGTATATTCGCCTTTAATTAATGCTACAAAAGTGATTGTAATAAAAGTGATTGTACAGGTGACCACCACCCAGAGCGGTATTCCTCTCAATAGCAATGCTTTACCGAGCCAATGATGGCGCTGGTGATAAAGTGCTTCCTTTCTGAATAGCTCATTATCTTTCATATTATTTGGCTTTTTTTATATATTACCGAATTACGCTTAGAAATTTCATAAAAAAAAGCAAAGAGATTTTTATAAAAAACCTCTTTGCTTTCTAATCAAATCACTTTATTTTCTTAGCATAAGCTTGAAAAATGAAGTCATAGTATCAATCGCCGAATCGATAACTAAACCTGCATTTTTCGCCACATTACCGGCATTAACTCCGGCATTTTTCCAACCGATAGTTTCAGCTAAAGCACCAAATGTAGACCCTACGGTACCGAATACGGTAGAAAAAATACCGGCTCCAGATACATTTTCCATTTGTACGCTAGTTAACTCTTTCACTATATTTTCCTTAATAATATTAATTTCCAATTATTTATCAACAATCATATATTGTCTTGCTGACAGCGTCAGAGTAGCGAGTGTGACTAGCGCTTACAATGTCATATATTCAGAAGGAAAGTAAAAATCTAATTTTTTGGAAAAGATGCATGGCAAAAAAGATGGAACCAAATACTTTTTTGTCATCAAGGTTCACACAGCATAGAATTAAAATGAGTATAAAAAAAACCAGTATAGATTGTAGACCTATACTGGTTTCTATATTTAGGATTTTTTTAATTCGTATTATTTGTTAAGAATTGATCTAACTTATCTCCATCGAGATGGCGGACGTCTTGCCCTTTGACAAAATAGAAGATGATCTCACAAATATTTTGGCAACGGTCGCCTATTCGCTCAATCGATCGAGCACAAAATAAGGCGGTCAAAACATTAGGGATTGTTCGAGGATCTTCCATCATATAGGTCATTAACTGACGTATAATCCCTTCATACTCTTGGTCTAGCTTCTTATCCGCTTGGTAAATCTCAATCGCCGCCTCGAGATCCATCCGAGCGAAGGCATCCAGAACTTCATGCAACATTTCAACCGAATGCTGTCCAAAAGACTCAAGACTAATCAATAGCGGTTGATGTTGTTGGCTAAATTTCTCCAACGCTGTACGGCTAATTTTTTCTGCCACATCACCAATACGTTCAAGTTCAGATATCGTTTTAGTAATGGCCATCACTAGCCGTAAATCACTGGCTGTAGGCTGTCTTTTCGCAATGATTTTGACGCAGTGTTCATCGATCTCGACTTCCATGCGATTCACTTTTTGGTCATCGGCAATCACTCGACGAGCTAACTCACTGTCCATGTTATGTAATGCGGTAATGGCATCTGTTAGCTGTTGTTCAACCAATCCACCCATGATCATCACTTGAGTGCGAATGTGCTCAAGTTCGGCATTGAATTGGGCCGAAATATGCTTATTAAGGTTTAAAGTATCCATATTACTCTCCACGCACTGAAATTGATTAATTACGGTTTATGCTTTCGGTATTAGCCATAGCGCCCAGTAATGTAATCTTCAGTTTGTTTTTTAGCTGGTGTCGTAAACAGCGTATCCGTATCACTAAACTCCACCAACTCGCCCAAATACATGAATGCAGTATGATCGGAGCAACGTGCGGCTTGTTGCATGTTATGCGTGACAATCACGAGGGTGTAATCTTGTTTTAACTCAGTGATCAATTCTTCAATCCTACCGGTAGAGATAGGATCCAGTGCGGAACAAGGCTCATCGAGTAGCAGAATTTCAGGCCGTATAGCAATCCCTCTGGCAATACAGAGACGTTGCTGCTGGCCGCCAGAAAGGCTGTATCCGCTTTGATGAAGTTTATCTTTAGTTTCAGTCCATAACGCGGCTTTAGTTAATGCCCACTGCACGCGTTCATCCATCTCAGCGCGGGAGAGCTTTTCAAACAAGCGTACGCCGAAAGCAATATTATCGTAAATCGACATAGGGAACGGCGTAGGTTTCTGAAAAACCATGCCGATTTTGGCCCGTAGTAACGCAATATCTTGCGAAGATTGTAAAATATTTTCGCCATCAAGTAGGATTTCACCTTCTGCTCGCTGCTCGGGGTAGAGCTGAAACATCTTATTGAAGGTTCTTAAAAGTGTCGATTTCCCGCACCCAGATGGCCCGATGAAAGAGGTCACTTTATTACGGGCAATGTCTAAATTGATATTTTTGAGTGCATGAAATTTTCCATAGTAGAAGTTTAAATCACGTACTTGTAATTTACTTGCAGCCGGGTTCGCTTTCGCCATCGTCATAATTATCTCTCTTTCACTTATTACTTACGCTTGACGAAAATCATGCGCGCTAGAATATTGAGGACGAGTACACATAGGGTAATCACCAGTACCCCCGCCCAAGCCAAGCTTTGCCACTGTGCAAAAGGACTCATGGCAAATTTAAAAATAGTGACCGGTAAGTTCGCCAATGGCTGGCTCATATCGGTACTCCAGAACTGGTTCGATAATGCGGTGAAGAGTAGCGGGGCCGTCTCTCCAGCAATACGAGCAATCGCCAGTAACACACCGGTCATAATACCGGATAGCGAGGCTTTTAAGGTGATAGATAGAATCATCCGCCACTTTGGTGTGCCTAATGCATAAGCGGCTTCACGCAAACTATCAGGCACCAGTTTAATCATATTTTCTGTCGTGCGGATCACGATCGGGATCTGTAATAGCGCTAACGCGAAGACACCAGCCCAACCCGAAAAGTGCTGCATACGGCTGACGACGAGGGTATAGACAAACAACCCGATCACTATCGAAGGAGCCGAGAGTAGAATATCGTTGATAAACCGAATGACTTCTGCCAACCAGGTCTTGCGACCGTATTCCGCAAGATAAATACCGGCCAAGATCCCCAAGGGCGTACCCAATACCGTCGACCACAGTATTAACAAACCACTACCGGCTAAGGCGTTAGCAAGTCCACCACCGTCAGTATTGGGTGGCGGCGTATCCTGCGTGAAGAGATCCCACGATAGGCCATCAATACCTTTGCTTACAGTGGTCCATAAAATCCACAGCAACCAAAATAAGCCAAACGCCATGGTTAAGAGTGACAAGGTTAAGGCTAGGTAGTTTTTTACCCGGCGCCGTGTTTGACGCTTAATACGCTCTGCGATTTCTTGAGCGGTATGACTCGGTAAGTAATCACTCATCCGCGAGCCCCTTCTTTTCTAGCAAGACGCATAACCATTAGACGCGAGATCGCTAACACGATGAATGTGATGACGAAGAGGATTAAGCCAAGTTCCATCAGCGCTGAAATATGCAGACCAGATCCCGCTTCGGCAAATTCGTTGGCTAAAGCAGAGGTGATGCTATTTCCTGGCATATAGAGCGAGGCACTATCGAGCTGATAAGTGTTACCAATGATAAAGGTAACGGCCATCGTCTCGCCCAATGCTCGGCCAAGGCCTAACATTACACCACCGATGACACCGTTCTTCGTGAAAGGTAAGACAATGCGCCAAATCACTTCCCAAGTCGTACAGCCAATTCCATAAGCCGATTCTTTCATCATGACCGGCGTCTGTTCAAAAACGTCACGCATTACGGAAGCAATGTAAGGGATGATCATCACGGCCAAAATAATCCCCGCTGCCAGTATCCCAATACCAAATGCCGGACCCGAAAATAAACTGCCTAAAATTGGCACACTTGACAGTAAATCGGCCACAGGCGTTTGGAAGTATTCAGCAAATAGCGGCGCAAACACAAATAATCCCCACATACCATAAACAATACTGGGTATCGCAGCGAGTAGTTCAATGGCTGTGCCGAGTGGTCGCCTCAACCATGCAGGTGAGAGTTCAGTCAGAAATAACGCAATCCCAAAGCTGACCGGTACCGCAATAAGTAATGCTATCGCTGAAGTGACCAGTGTGCCGTAGATAGGCACGAGTGCGCCGAATTGTTCGTTCGGTGCATCCCACGTTTTGGTCCATAAGAACGAAAAACCAAACTGATGGAGGCTAGGCCATGATGAAATCATCAGGGAAACAATAATGCCACCTAGCATAAGGAGGACAATTAAGGCGGCAATTTTTACCAGAAGGCTAAATATTACATCGCCGTATTTACTGGGAGCCTTAAAGGACGACCGGTGTTGTACCATAACATTCTCAAGTAGATAGATGACAGGGCAGCAAGCTGCCCTGAAAATAAATAAGCGTCGCGTGGCGAGAATTAAGGATAGATTGCTTTACCTTCCTCTGTCGTAATAGTCTTTTTCCACGCATCACGGATTAGTGTCACTACCGATTCAGGCAGTGCTGCGTAGTCTAAGCTATTCGCCGTTTTCGCACCTTGTTGGTAACCATAATCGAAAAACTGTAAAACAGCTTTAGCTTTATCCGCATTAGCCGGTTTTTTGTAGACTAGGACATAGGTGGTGGACGAGATAGGCCAAGCATTGTCGCCCGCTTGATAGGTCAGATCTTGTGCGAAACTCTGTTGCCAATTTGCACCTTTCGCTGCATCGCTGAATGATTGTTCATTCGGGGCAATTGCTTTTCCTGCCGCATCGACTAATTTGGTATAGGTAAGATTATTTTGTTTAGCGTAGGCATATTCAACGTAGCCAATGGAACCCGGCAGACGTTGTACAAAGGCTGCTACGCCATCATTACCTTTACCGCCCAGACCAATCGGCCAATTAACGGTATTGCCTTTACCAATTTTGCTGTTCCACTCTTGGTTAACTTTCGCTAAGTAACTGGTGAATACAAAAGAGGTCCCTGAGCCATCTGCGCGGCGAACAACATTAATATTCGTTGCCGGCAGTTTTAATCCTGGGTTTAAGGCTGCGATCTCAGGATCGTTCCAGCGAGTAATTTTACCTAAGTAAATATCACCGGTTGTTTTACCATCTAATATTAGTTGGCCCGACTTAATGCCCGGTAGGTTGACGGCAAGGACGACACCACCGATAACCGTTGGAAATTGGAAAAGACCATTTTTCTCTAGGTCAGCCGCACTCATCGGAGCATCAGAAGCGCCGAAGTCGACAGTTTTAGCGATGATTTGTTTAACCCCACCCGATGAGCCGATGCCTTGGTAGTTCACTTTACTGCCATTGGCTTTGTAGTAATCTGCTGCCCAACGAGAATAGACCGGTGCAGGGAAAGTACCACCAGCGCCAGTAAGATCAGTTGCGGCAAACGCCGAAACGGTAGTCAATGCTAAGGTCACTGCTGTGAGGTGAGTCGCCATCTTACGCTTGAATTTCATACTCTCTCCAAAAGACCGATTTAATTACAACCTAAGGTGTGTTGCGGTTAAATTAGGTCAATTCAATGACACGAAGATGTCACTTTTATGACAGAAATATGACAGTGGTTATTGGGGAGAGTACTAGGGTGAGATTACCTCTGTAACTTGAATAAGGCCACTGCTGAGAGTATTAAGGATAAAAAAAACCCCTCATCACTGAGGGGGAAGACAGGGATGGTGTCTATGGCAAGGAAAAAAGGTATGACATACTACTGCTACTACCATACAGCCAACACGATGTGTTCACTGTAATTCGTTGATATCGCATAATTGATCAATACGATAATCATAATTCTGCTGAACTTGCTTTTTCTGGCTTGACGTTAATAATCCGTAGATTTGGTTGCGCACGTGAGCCATCTCAACTTGAAACTTAACTTGCTGATCGGCAATTTTTTGCGCTTGATTACGAACAGCTGTCTCATCAAAATCAGGGGATAACGTTAATTTCTGCATCGCCTTCAAATCACTGATATCCGTAGTTGAATGGCGAAAGCGAAACTGGTCTGTCAGATCCCGCATTCTTTGCCGCTGCGACTCACTGAGTTCGATGCCATCGAACATATGTGATTGGATGCGTTGTGTCAGGCTATCATTCGTTGTGCAAGGTTGGTTAATCTTATCTTTAAGTGGTGTTTCGACGCTTTGGGCGTACCCCGTAGAAACAATAAATAAAGAGGATATCGCGAGAGCACAAAGATGACGCATTTCACTGTTCCTCGTAGCAGTTGTTGTTTGAAGCATTGGGGGGTAGTCTAGGCGAGTTGCTGCAAACATCCGTCAGGGGGTGTAAAACTAAGTAAAGTGATAAACACGTTACCATGGAACAAGGTATTTTTGCTGCCGAAGAGGAGAGATTATGAATAAAATTTTACTCGTTGATGATGACCGTGAACTGACTTCACTGTTAAAAGAATTACTTGAAATGGAAGGTTTTGATGTAACCGTCGCGGGTGATGGCGAGCAAGCGTTATCTTTGATGGACAGCAGCATCGATCTATTACTTTTAGACGTCATGATGCCTAAGAAAAATGGTCTTGATACCTTAAAAGAACTCCGCCAACAACATCAAACACCTGTCATTATGCTTACGGCTAGAGGTAGCGAGCTGGATCGTGTTCTTGGATTAGAACTTGGTGCCGATGATTACCTGCCAAAACCGTTTAACGACCGTGAATTAGTCGCGCGGATCCGCGCCATATTGCGTCGTTCAAATTGGAGTGAGCAGCAACAAGTGCAAGAAAGTAATTCCCCTACCCTTAAAGTCGATGAATTACGCCTGAATCCTGGACGGCAAGAAGCGAGTTTTGATAATGAATCACTGGAACTCACGGGAACCGAATTCACATTACTCTACCTATTAGCGCAACACTTAGGCCAAGTTGTCTCTCGTGAACATCTTAGCCAAGAGGTACTGGGTAAACGCTTGACGCCTTTTGATCGTGCTATCGATATGCATATCTCTAATCTGCGCAGAAAGCTTCCTGAACGGCGTGACGGGCACCCATGGTTCAAAACCCTGCGTGGACGTGGCTATTTAATGGTCTCTGCAACATGATTGCCAGTCTGACTACCCGTATTTTTGCGATTTTCTGGTTAACATTGGCGCTTGTGCTGATGCTTGTCCTTATGGTTCCCAAGCTCGACTCACGACAGATAACCTCTTTACTCCCGAGCGAATATCGTGAGGGGGCAATGGTTGAGCAACATATTGAGGCCGAGTTACGACAAGATCCTCCCAATGACCTGATGTGGTGGCGACGTCTTTATCGAGCAATTGATAAATGGGCTCCTCCTGGTCAGCACTTACTTCTTGTCACCTCTGAAGGTCGGGTTATTGGTGCGCGCCATAATGAAATGCAAATTATTCGGAATTTTATCGGGCAGTCAGACAATGCCGATCACCCTCAAAAGAAAAAATATGGTCGTCAAGAGATGGCTGGCCCTTTCTCTATCGAGGATGGGGAAGATAATTATCAGTTGTATATGATCCGCCCAGCCAGTAGTTCACAGCTCGATTTTGTGAACCTATTGTTTGACCGACCCTGGTTACTCCTCCTCGTCACCATGTTAATCAGCACTCCTTTACTACTATGGTTAGCGTGGAGTCTCGCAAAACCTGCGCGTAAGCTCAAATATGCTGCCGATGAGGTGGCCAGCGGCAACCTTCGTCAGCATCCAGAACTTGAATCTGGCCCTCAAGAATTTCTAGCAGCTGGTGCCAGCTTTAATCAGATGGTGAGTGCGCTTGAGCGTCTTATCAAAGGGCAACATCGCTTGCTATCGGATATTAGCCATGAATTACGTACGCCCCTAACCCGGTTACAACTCTCAACGGCATTATTACGTCGGCGCGCTGGGGAGAGTAAAGAATTGGAGCGTATTGAAACTGAAGCACAGCGTTTGGATGGAATGATTAACGATCTCCTCGACCTCTCGCGTACTCAGCATAAAAATGCCTTGGTTAGCGAGGTATTACGCGCTAATCAATTGTGGAAAGACGTTATTGACGATGCACGCTTTGAAGCTGAGCAGATGGGTAAGAAAATGGAAATTCCTTATCCGCCAGGAGCATGGCCTTTGTATGGTAACCCCCACGCCCTAGAAAGTGCCGTCGAGAATATTATCCGTAATGCGCTGCGCTATTCCCACTCAGCGATTAGCATTAGCTTCTCTGTCGATAGAACGGGCTTAACCTTACATGTTGATGATGATGGGCCTGGAGTCGACCCACAAGATCGGGAACAAATATTCCGTCCTTTCTACCGAACGGACGAGGCGCGTGACCGTGCTTCTGGCGGTACTGGGCTTGGCCTGGCTATTGTCGACACCGTTATTCAACAGCATCACGGACATGTTAAAGCAGAAGACAGTCCACTCGGTGGCTTACGGTTAACTATCTGGCTTCCGTTATACTCAGCGAAACAATAATTTGCTATGCTGCGGCTCTCGAAAAGGGAGCCGCCATGATTAATATCGTTTTATTCGAACCAGAAATTCCCCCCAATACTGGGAATATCATTCGCCTCTGCGCGAATACAGGGTTTTCCCTGCATATTATCGAACCCTTAGGCTTTACTTGGGACGATAAGCGTTTGCGCCGTGCAGGATTGGATTACCACGAATTTACTGCCGTAAAAAAACATGCTAATTACGAGGCTTTTCTCGCTGCTGAACAGCCCGCAAGACTGTTTGCATTGACCACTAAAGGCACACCCGCCCATAGTGCGGTGAGTTGGCAAACGGGTGACTATCTTATGTTTGGACCCGAAAGCCGTGGTTTACCTGCAACCATTCTCGATAGCTTACCGCCTCAGCAGAAAATCCGTATTCCTATGGTAGAGAATAGCCGCAGTATGAATCTCTCAAACTCAGTCGCGGTCGTCGTGTTCGAAGCATGGCGTCAATTAGACTATGCGGGTGCACTATTACGGGAATAAGCGCAGAATAAAACGCATTAGATCCCATCACCGTATTCAAATCCCATCGCCCCAGTAAAATGTTGATCCATTTCCATTGAGGGCTTTTGGCTGGTCGGACGGCCTACAATTCTTGCAGGAATTCCGGCGACGGTGGTGTGCGGCGGTACAGCCATCAATACCACTGAACCCGCGCCAATTTTTGCCCCTTCGCCGATTTCAATATTACCTAATACTTTCGCGCCTGCGCCAATCATTACCCCCTCACGGATTTTTGGATGACGGTCGCCGGACGTTTTGCCTGTCCCGCCTAGCGTGACAGACTGAAGTATTGATACATCATCACTGACTACGGCCGTTTCACCGATCACGATGCCAGTGGCATGGTCGAGCATTATGCCACAACCGATCTTGGCAGCTGGATGGATATCAACCCCAAAGGAAACGGAGATCTCGTTCTGTAGATAAACGGCAAGTGAGCGTCTACCTTGGCGCCATAACCAATGACCAATACGATAGGCCTGTAGCGCATGAAAGCCTTTAAGATAGAGTAACGGAGTCGAGTATTTATCAACTGCGGGGTCACGCTGGCTCACCGCCATAATATCGCGGACAGCAGACATGATCATGCCAGGATCTTGGCGGTAAGCTTCTTCGACGATGTCGCGAATCGCAATGGCGGGCATATTGGCATTCGCCAGCTTATTCGCCAACATGTAGCTCAATGCACTGCCTAAATTATCGTGCTTCAACAGCGTGGCGTGGAAAAAGCTGGCAAGCATGGGTTCGCCGGATGCCAACTCACGTGCTTCAGCGAGAATCGCTTCCCAAATTTGCTCAAGCTCTTCCGAAGACATGACATGCTCCTGATAAAAAACGCCCTAACGGGCGTAATAATAAAATGAAATAAACTCACTTACTGACGTGATTCGTCTTTACGTTCTCGTCCCAACAGAGCTATGGCTGCCTCTTGGGTGGGTTTTCCGCAATAGAGCACTTGATAAATTTGCTCAACAATCGGCATTTCTACCCCAACGCTCGCCGCAAGTAAGTAAACTTCTTTGGTATTGCGATAGCCTTCTACAACCTGACTAATCGTTTCTTGCGCGTCTTCAACCGACGTACCTTGCCCCAACAACATTCCAAAACGGCGGTTACGTGACTGGTTATCTGTGCAGGTTAATACTAGATCGCCTAAACCTGCCATGCCAGTGAAGGTCTCGGCTTGCGCACCTAATGCCAAGCCCAAACGAGACATCTCCGCTAAGCCGCGAGTAATTAACGCTGTACGAGCATTGGCACCAAACCCCATACCATCTGACATACCTGCTCCGATGGCGATAACGTTCTTCACTGCACCACCCAATTGCACACCGGTCATATCATTATTGCTGTAGACCCGAAAACTTTTACCACAATGGAGTTTAGTCTGTAAGTCCATCGCAAATTGTGCATTCTTCGATGCTAAAGCAATCGCGGTGGGCATGCCCGCAGCAAGTTCCTTAGCGAAGGTCGGCCCGGAAATTACCGCGAGGGGAATATCGGGACCTAAAATTTCTCTCGCGACCTCTTCAAGCAAACGCCCCGTCTCAACTTCTAACCCTTTTGTCGCCCAAACTATACGTGTATCCGGAAGTAAGAATGGGACGATCTGTCTTAAAACTTCACCAAACACATGACTTGGCACAACAATTAAGAGATCACGGCTTAGGGCGACGGCTTGGTTAAGCTGAGAAGTTAATGCAAGATTTTCTGGGAAAGGCACATCGGAAAGGAACTCCGCATTGCAACGTTGTTCACTTAAACGGGCGATATGTTGTGGGTTATGCCCCCATAACATCACTGGATAACCATTACGAGCCAAGGTTATCGCTAAAGCGGTGCCGTATGAACCGGCACCGATAACACTTACACTTGCTTCACGCATCGTGATTAAGCATCCTGCGCGGCTTCACCACCTTCTTGCTGCTGAAGGTAGTTCATGAAAAGCGCGTCAAAGTTGACTGGCGCTAAGTTCAATTGCGGGAAGGTGCCACGAGATACCAGCGCCGAGATACATTCACGCGCATAAGGGAACAGGATGTTAGGGCAGTAAGCGCCTAAGCAGTGAGCCATTTGCGAGCCTTCAATTCCTGAAATGGTAAAAATACCCGCTTGCTGAACTTCACACAAGAAAGCAGTATCTTCACCGACCGTTGCGGTTACCGTTACGCGGAGTACCACTTCGTAGATCCCTTCGGAAAGTTGAGTCGATGCAGTATCGAGGTCCAACTTAACATCAGGTTCCCACTCTTTTTGGAAAATTTGCGGAGCATTAGGTGCTTCAAAAGAGATATCTTTGGTGTAAACACGCTGGATCTGGAAAGTCATTTCGTTTGGGTTCTGTTCAGACATGGTACTCAATCCTTTAAAACAAAATAGCGCCTATCGTTAGGCATTCAGTAGTGGGTCTAGTTGTGCACGCTGTTCCAATGCAAACAAATCATCGCATCCGCCGACATGGAGCTGATCGATAAAAATCTGTGGCACCGTCGTACGCTGACTACGATCTATCATTTCTGCCCGTTTTTCGCTGTCATTATCGATCGCAATTTCGTGGTATTTCACACCTTTTTGATCCAACAATGCTTTTGCACGATGGCAAAAGGGACAAGTTTGTTTAGTGTAGATATCAATGGATGCCATAAAAGCCTCTTAAGAATCTATTTGCCACGGACTAATGGAAGGTTTTCACTGCTCCAACCACTAATACCCTCTTTTAATACCGTTACTTTTTCAAAACCTGCTGCAGTAAGTTGGGCTGCAGCATCACCTGCGCTCTGGCCGGTTGCGCAAACTACGATAATCGGTTGAGATTTGTACTTCTCAAGCTCAGTAAAATTACCTTTCTTAATCTCATCGCTGCTCACTTGGAGTGCGCCAGAGATGTGACCACGACGGAAATCATCACGCCCACGCACATCAACCACGACAGCATTTTCTTTGTTAATAAGATGGGTAGCTTCGCCACGCCCAATCAATTTAACTTTGGAAAATAGGCCTTTGAAAGTCGTAAAAATTACTAATACCAGTAATACCACCCAAGCAAGGCTTAAGATAAGGTGATTCTGCACAAATTCCATAATTTCTTGCATAAGAAAAACAACTCCGAGAACGATCTACTATAAATGTATCCGCGCAGCAGCAATGCACTGCGTAGTCAGGACAACATTGCAAAATGGGAATCATCTACTGTAATAACCTTAGACGGGCCCTTTCACACTGCCGAATTCTTACCTATTATCTGATTATGCCATTATTATAAGCTGTACACTATAAAACCCGAGCGTTACTCTGGTAACCTGTGAAACATCATGGAATAATCTCAGCCTTATGACGGAAAAAAAGCGTTTCACTTTATCTTTTTCAGCTCGGCATAATACGATTTTGTCTACTCAATTTCGCTTTTTACCGATGACGTCCAGCCTGCTCCTGTGTGCGGGCCTATTGACCTTACCTATTTCCAGCCACGCTGACGATAATCAATCGGCGCTTCGCTCGATTCAACAAGATATTGCGGCCAAAGAGCGCAGTGTTCAAGCACAAAAACAGCAACGTGACGAATTATTGGGTAAATTAAAGAGCCAAGAGAAACTTATCGCCCAAGCCAGTCGACAGTTACGTGAAACACAGCTCAATTTAAATAGTATTAATAGCGATATCCAAGAACTGACGGACTCAATTGAAGAGCTTATCCGCTCCCAAGCCCATGAAGAAAAGGTTCTTGCCGCTCAGCTTGATGCGGCTTTCCGTCAAGGTCAGCACAGCGGTATTGAGCTCCTGCTCAGTGGTGAAAATGGTCAACGCAGTGACCGCATGCTGACTTATTTCCGTTATTTGAATACAGCACGTCAAGAAAATATCGAGTCACTAAAACAAACTCGCGCCGATTTAGCAGATAAAAAGTCGCAGCTCGAAGTGCGTCAACAGCAACAGCAAACGCTATTCACCCAACAGAAAGCGCAGCAAGATCAATTGCAGTCAGCCCAGAGTGCACGGCAAAAGACCTTACAGCAATTGAATGTGTCGTTACAAAGGGATCAAGCCGATCTCGCCGAAATGCGGCAAAACGAAAACCGCCTACAAAACCAGATTGCCCGAGCAGCACAAGAAGCTAAAGCTCGAGCGGCACGTGAAGCAAGAGCCGCAGAACAAGTCAAACAGCGCCAAGCACAAGCCCAAGCTAAAGGTTCAACTTACCGCCCAACTGAAGGTGAAAAAGAGCTTATTGCCCGAACCGGCGGCTTAGGCCGTGCTAATGGCCAATATCCTTGGCCGATTCATGGCCGTCTGATACACCGATTTGGCGACACTCTACAAGGTGAGTTACGTTGGAAAGGATTAGTTATTGGCGCAGCTGAAGGGACGGATGTTAGGGCAATTGCTGATGGCCGCGTGTTAATGGCCGACTGGTTGCAAGGGTATGGCCTGGTCGTCGTAATTGAGCATGGTAAAGGCGATATGAGCCTCTATGGCTATAATCAGAGTGCGTTGGTAAACGTTGGCCAACAAGTCAGAGCGGGCCAAGCTATCGCACTCGTTGGTAGCAGTGGAGGGCAAGGCGCACCCGCACTTTACTTTGAAATTAGACGCCAAGGACAAGCGGTTAACCCCTTAAGCTGGTTAGGAAAATAATGTGCGAAAATTATTTAATTCTCTTATTACTTTTGGTTTCCTAACGTTCGCTTATTCAACCTCTGCAGGACAGTTAGCCCTTGTTATTGACGACTTCGGTTATCGACCCACGGAAGAGCATAAAGTTATCGCTCTTCCTAATACTATCTCTATCGCGGTATTGCCTGATGCCCCGCATTCCCACTCGATGGCCACCCTCGCCCATCAGGCTGGTCATGAAGTGCTGATTCACCTGCCAATGGCACCGATGAGTAAACAACCTCTTGAAGTGAATACCTTGACCCCTGAGATGAGTCTCAGTCAGATGCAAAGTATTATTGAGCATGCTATTCGCCAAGTCCCTTATGCTGTGGGATTAAATAACCATATGGGTAGCCGGATGACCTCCAACTTACCTGCTATGCAAAAGGTAATGAGCGTTCTTAACCATCATCAGCTCTACTTCCTAGACAGCGTGACCATTGGCAATACGCAAGCCGTGAATGCTGCACAGGGAACCTCAGTAAAAGTGTTGAAGAGAAATGTGTTCTTAGACGACACACAAAACGAAGCGGATATTCGCTACCAATTTCAACGTGCGGTTAAGCTGGCCCAGCGTAATGGTTCGGCAATCGCCATTGGTCACCCCCACCCCACGACGGTAAGAGTCTTACAACAACTCCTGCCTACCTTGCCCGCCGATGTTAAATTGGTGAAACTGAGTCAGTTACTCAATCATTCTGCGACAGCCACGGTTACCCACTCGTCGCCACCGCCGACATTGGCCGCGCATTGCCCTCGTACCCAGCCTTTACGCCAGCATAAAGCATCAGAAGGCATTATGATAATTTATACCTCCGTGCGCGACAGTCAATTCATAAACAATATCAAAGCATTATTCTAATTTAGGCCGCCGGTTAGGCGGCTTGCTGCCATCCTTTAGTTAAGATGGTATGATTTAAGGTAATTCACTCGAATAATGTTCGAGTCTCGTCTTAGTCGAAAGGTGATTTATGATTATTGTAACTGGTGGTGCCGGCATGATCGGCAGTAATATCGTTAAAGCGTTAAACGATCGCGGCTATAACGATATTTTGGTGGTGGATAACCTCAAAGATGGCACTAAGTTCATTAATCTCGCTGATCTTGATATCAGTGATTACATGGATAAAGAAGAATTTTTGATGAGTATTGTGGCCGGTGATGAGTTAGGACCTATTGAAGCTATTTTCCACGAAGGTGCATGCTCTGCAACCACCGAGTGGGACGGTAAATACATGATGGACAATAATTACCAATACTCTAAAGAACTCCTACATTTTTGTTTAGAGCGTCAAATTCCCTTCTTATATGCATCGTCTGCGGCCACTTACGGTGGACGAGATAGCGATTTTATTGAAGAGCGCCAATACGAATCGCCACTCAACGTCTATGGCTACTCTAAAATGCTGTTTGACCATTACGTAAGAAGTATTCTTCCTGAAGCTGACTCGCCAGTGTGTGGATTCCGCTATTTTAACGTATATGGTCCCCGTGAAGGCCATAAAGGCAGCATGGCGAGTGTGGCCTTTCACCTTAATAATCAAATAAACCAAGGTGAAAATCCCAAGCTATTTGCCGGTAGTGAGCAGTTTAAACGTGACTTTATCTATGTTGAAGATGTCGCTGACGTGAATCTCTGGTGCTGGGAAAACGGCGTTTCAGGAATTTTTAACTGTGGTACGGGTCATGCCGAATCTTTCCAAGTCGTCGCTGACGCCGTCTTAGCGCATCATCAACAAGGTGAAGTGGAGTATATCCCTTTCCCAGAGAAGCTTAAGGGCCGTTACCAAGCCTATACCCAAGCCGATCTCACTCGTCTTAGAAATGCAGGTTATACCAAAACTTTTAAAACCGTGGCTGAAGGCGTAAGCGACTACATGCGTTGGTTGAACAAGCCTTAAGAAAGTGGAAGCCTTATCGATGAAAATATTAGTGATTGCGCCATCATGGGTCGGTGACATGATGATGTCTCAAAGCTTGTATCAAACGCTGAAAGCACAATGGCCACAAGCGATAATTGATGTAATGGCCCCCGCATGGTGCAGGCCACTACTGGCAAGAATGCCAGAAGTTAATCAAGCGATAGCAATGCCAATTGGCCACGGAAGTCTAGCTTTAGGCGACCGATATCGACTCGGTAAGGC
The DNA here is from genome assembly GCF_900111105.1 of Rosenbergiella nectarea. Taxonomy (GTDB): domain Bacteria; phylum Pseudomonadota; class Gammaproteobacteria; order Enterobacterales; family Enterobacteriaceae; genus Rosenbergiella; species Rosenbergiella nectarea. Next base: position 111,562 of record NZ_FOGC01000010.1, read on the forward strand.
GCTACGTGATAACCATTACGACCGCGCTTATATTCTCCCCAACTCCTTTAAATCGGCTCTTATCCCTTGGTTCGCGGGGATAAAACACCGTATTGGTTGGTTGGGTGAGATGCGTTATGGCTTATTGAACGATTATCGCCGCTTAGATAAAGCCGCGTTTCCTTTAATGGTTGAACGCTATATTGCTTTGGCTTACGAACAGAATAAAGCGACCCGTGACACAGACTTACCAAGACCGCTTGCACGGCCAGCACTGGTTGTTTCAGCGCGTGAAAAACTTGAAACTGCCGCGCTCTTCAACTTGCATGCCGATCGTCCACTCATCGGCTTTTGCCCAGGGGCTGAATTCGGGCCAGCAAAGCGTTGGCCTGACTACCATTATGCTGAACTCGCTAAACAGTTGATTGCAAAAGGCTACCAAATTGCCCTGTTTGGTTCAGCCAAAGACAATGAGGCTGGCGCTGAAATTATCGCGCGATTAACCCCAGACGAAGCGGCACACTGCACAAATCTAGCGGGGAAGACTGAACTTGATCAAGCTGTAATCTTACTCGCTCAATGTCATGCTGTGGTCACTAACGACTCAGGGTTAATGCATGTTGCAGCGGCCCTTGGACGGCGGCTGGTCGCGCTGTACGGTCCGAGTAGCCCAGACTTTACACCGCCTTTAACCGATGAAGCCCGTATTATCCGCTTAATCACCGGCTACCACAAAATTCGCAAAGGTGAAGCTGACCAAGGCTACCATCAAAGCCTGATCGATATTACTCCGAATCAGGTCGTCGCTGAGTTAGAAGCGCTGTTAGCCACGGTTCAGGAGCCTGAATGCGTGTCTTAATCATTAAGACGTCCTCCATGGGCGATGTTATTCATACACTGCCTGCGCTGACGGATGCGCTAAAGCAAATCCCGACCATCCGTTTCGACTGGGTCGTGGAAGAGGGCTTTAGCCAAATCCCCACTTGGCATCAGGCTGTCGATCGTGTCATTCCGGTGGCTATCCGTCGCTGGCGGAAAAATTGGTTGCGTCGCGATATACGAGAAGAGCGGCAGCGCTTCTATCAGCAGCTGAAGAGCGTTCACTATGACGCGGTCATTGATGCTCAAGGGCTGATCAAAAGTTCAGCCTTGATTACCCGTAAAGCCCAGGGTACTAAACACGGTTTGGACTGGCAGAGTGCCCGCGAGCCTCTTGCCAGTTGCTGGTACGACCGTGGTCATCGGATGAGTAAACAGCAGCATGCGGTGGAGAAAATACGGGCGCTATTCTCAGCAAGCCTCGGCTATCCACTCCCCAAGACCCAAGGGGATTACGCAATCGCCCAGCATTTTGTCAATGCCCTTCCCGCAGAGGCTAATCACTATCTCGTCTTCTTGCATGCGACAACACGTGACGATAAGCATTGGCCAGAAAGCGCTTGGCAATCATTGATAGACTTAGTGGTGGCACGAGGCCTTAAGGTAAAATTACCATGGGGTTCGCCGATAGAACAGCAGCGTGCAATACGGCTTGCGGCAGACCGCCCTCAGGTAGAGGTGTTACCGAAACTTTCACTCAGTGACGTCGCAACACAATTAGCAGGTGCGAGGGGTGTCGTCTCGGTCGATACGGGTCTGAGTCATCTTACCGCTGCGTTAGACCGCCCGAATATCACCTTATATGGCCCCACAGACCCGTTACTGATCGGCGGTTATGGTAAGAATCAATATGTGATTAAAGGCCAACCTACTGGCAAAATGAGTGAAATTCAGCCCAACGAAGTGCTTGAAAAACTCACCGCCATTGGTTGTATTTAAGATGAAGGCCTCCAATGTCTTGATTAGCGGGAGGCCTTATCATCGTTTAGTGCTTAAGTTGCATTATCCGTCTCGCGCTTAAAAACATTCCCATTAGGAACGCTGAAGCGATTGCTGTTTGGAAAATAAAGGTCTCCTCGACCCAACCTCTTACAAAGAAATCGGCAAACATCATTAAGAATACCGAGCTATAACAATATCTGATCATATTTTCAGAGCGGCGATAACCTTTAAATGCCGTCACTAACACGACGAGTACCACACTGACTGATACGAGTAACCCCAAGACCCCACCGGCGAACCAGCTAGATAAGAAGAAATTATGTGGCCCAACAGGTTCACGGAAAAACCATTGCGGGTATTGCGGTAAGTTATTCGCATAGGCTTTAAGGTAGACTTTGTCACCAATACCCGAACCTTTAACAGGATGCTGCATAATCATATCCCAAGCCGCACCTTGCGTACCATTTCCAAAGCGATGGCTACTAGAGGTCTGTTCCAATTTATACGTTAGCACTGATAAGCGGTCATGGAATTTCATAAAGATCCCTACACTACTCACCGCAACGATAAGCGTAACCAATAGGGGAAGCTTCCATTCTCGATTAAACAGACACCAAAGGAGTGAGAAAACTAATATCGCCAGCCATGCCCCACGTTGTAACAGGCCGAGCATAAGAAAACCGTATAGGCCAGCCACCACGATAAAACAAACTTTGGCTTTTAAACCTTTAGTTTTCCATAGTAATAAAATACAAGGTAAGGAGAATATAAGCGCTTCAGCAATAAACCGATGATTATAATTTGAAAAAGGATAGATCCCTTGGCGATACTCTACATAATAAGAATAAAACTCCTTACCGCCTGAAACTAAAAACATTAGCCCCAAACCGATCAGTAATGACTGACAAATTTGACGATGCGGGAGTTGGCTGATAACGAGTGCGAAGGCAATGGGGGCAAGAACCGTCTTTTCTGCAATAGTATTGAAAAAATACTTAAAGCTCATAGAGTTATCGATTGATATCGATGAAGAATAGACTCCAACGATAAAGAGTAGAACCAAGAATCTGAATATATTATTCTTTATAAGTTCTTTTACTATCTGCTTTTCATTGTAAATGATAAATAGAGACGTAATGATTGCACAATAAAAAACGAGGTGCTTATATCGGGTAATACCATCTACGAAAAAAAGCCCAACGAACATAATAAATAGAAATGAGCACCATTTTTTCATTCCCACATATCGGCTACAACTAGCCTTTAACTCATTAATCATATCGTTACCTAACTCAATCTTAGCCTAATTATCTACTGATTATTATGACTGTTAGCGACCACGCTGACGGATTGCTCTGCGTAAGCTTGTCTTGCTGTTCTGGCCGCTTACTATAGAGCAAAAATTACGGGGATTCAAAAGATGGTAAAGCCACCCATAGATGGCGTTATTTTACCTCTTCACCCGTATGTTCGATGAGGGGAATAATGTCGTAAGGAATCACTGTCGTAGTAGAAAGTGTAAAAATCGGCGGGTTAATTTTCTCTCTCATAAAGCGTAACACCGCGATAATCTTCTGAGTATCCTGGCTTATCTCTGAGGGCATTGCCGCCTCACCTGGACGCTCATAAAAACGTTGCCCACCCGACGTCAAATCGAAACCAGCGCAAATAATTTTACCATAACTCAGAGAGTAAGCTAACTGGATAGCCGCGTAAGCGACAGTCTTACAGTTGCAATAGCCGACCGTGATATCCTTAGAAAACCCCTTCATTCTTTTCTTTCTTGAGAAGGGGACATCCATCATGACACTCGGGTGTCGGGCGCAAAAAAACGCATACTTGAGTTTTTTTAACGGGCCTGACTTCTCTCTTTTGTAGAGCTCTTTTATGATAAAGCAGCGTTCAGCGAGCCAGCGTTGTAAGTCAGCGGGCGCTGCGTCAAAGACTTCTTGATTGATAAACGTAAAGGCACTCTCGGTCACGTGCCGCTGAAATTCTTCAAGACGCTGTCTCGCAAACCGACCATCCGTCACCAAATAGATAAACGGTTTAATGTCCTGATCGAGTAAGTAGCGCGCCGATCCGTTGACCGCGATGATATCCATGGCGCGTAATTGTGAAGTAGAGACCTCTGAGGCCGAAGGCCCGGAGAGGAAAATTAGGCACGCCGAGTGCCTCCGTTGTTCACGTAGATGAACAAGTTGCGCTGGGGAGAAAAATGAGATCATGGCCGCTTACACTGAGCGCCCAATCAAGCGCCCTTTAAAGACCTTGAATTTTTTTCGAAATTGCGACTTACGCTTTACCCATTGGTATGAGAAACCACGATGAAAATTACTGATCCCAAAGTGTCTTTCTAGGTCGATAAAATCCTTGGCGGCACGAAAACGAGAGTAGTTTTTACCTGATAAATCAATGACTCTTACTCGTCCATCCGACAGCATAAAGTTCTGCTTGTGCGCATCATCAAAAATAACGTGATGCTGATGTAAAACTTTGACGCTTTCCAACACTTCCGATTTAATTTTATCGGTCAGTTCGCCTTTCGCCGCCAAAATATCCATTTCTACGCCAGGGATATATTCGATGATCATGATGAATCGACTCGCGAAATTGAAGATTTTGGTCTCCGCAAGAAGATGAAAATCGTTGGGAAAGGTCACATTCCGTTCACGAAGCATCGCTGTCTGTTTGAACAGAGTTAAGTAATAATCGCCACGGAAGAAGGACTTTAAAAAACGCTCATTACGCTTTTCCTTGGGCGTAAACACTTTCAAGACGTAAAGTTTGCCGTCTTTTTCTACCAAGCTCACTTTGGTATCAGGGATACTGCGAAATACTTTCAGCGTCGTTAAACGAGAATGAAGAAAATCATCCAACATATTGATGAAAAATTGATCATCACCGTTCGTATAAACGGTGTAGCCTGCCAGTTTGGATTGAGTAACCATAGCTATCTATTTATCGCCGAGAAAGTAGTTTACGAAGTAAATACCTAAAAAAATATCCGTATCCTTTTAGTGTTTTTTTCTGATGAATCATATGTTTGTAACAATAACGATATTGATACGTTGACCGAGGTAACTGTAATGGCTCCCCCTTCCATGGAGAGTGTGCCTTCGCCAGTTGAAATGCCTGCGCACTCGGATACTGTGCCCACAGATGCCAAGGCTTGGTCGGCCCAATGAAATGCATAAAAATGCAGGTAGAAGTGAAGCTTTTGCGCTTCGCTTCATTGAGCTCATAGTTAAGACTATATTGAGTATTATATACGCTATTCAAAAACATTTTTTTGTCTACTAGCGCTAAATTCAAAAGATCTTGATCATAAAACGTAAGTTTAGCTTGTTGTTGTGGGTCGGCAGCTAAACGTAGGATATGCTCATATACAGCTTCAGACCGCCATGCATCGAGATTGATCAGCATCACTCCAGAATTAAAATACCCCTGTGCGAGCGCATTACACTCCAGTACTTCTGCTTGGTGCGCCCACCATGCCGCATCGCGTTCAGGAACTGCTGCAACCACATTATTAGCGAAATCCACGTCGAGTAATGCGCGGATATCCCCTTGGCAGACTACATCGGCATCAAGATAGAGCATGGTAGACGTAGTCTGAGCCAGTATCTCGGCCATGATAAAACGATAGTAGATCGCCGATGACCATAATCGATTGGTAGGCAGTTGGGCGAAGTAGTCGTTATCCAGAGTATAAAGCGTAATCTTTAAAGCATGCTGCTCAGCAAGCTCGACCATTTTTTTCTGATCGAGATGGAGAATATCATTACTGAACAGATGAAAGTGAAATCGGATAGACGGGTTATTACTGGCGACCGAAGCCATCGAAATCTCACTTCCCAACAAAAAGTCACCGTCTGCCCCCCATCCAATATGAAGCTGAACGTCATCGTCCTTCACTGCACAAGGGTCAATGGTAATTTGTTGTTTGATCGCCTTTTCACATGCCAGTAACGACATGATCGCCAACGTTTTTTCAGCGGTCATAGAGCCCCCTTGTTCCGTTAAAGATTTTTTCTTAGCGTGCGCTGTTTAATTTTTTCCGCTTTTTGCTGGGCCTGCCGTATCAAGCGGCCCTCTCGTCGGAAAACCTCTCGTACCGGACAAGAAAAATACTCGGCCAAAAAGTAGCAGTAGTCTCGTAGAGAAAGCCCTAACGGAAAACTTGAGTAGTAGAGCGCGATAAGGTCTTTGTCACGCCAACGTACGGGCATTTTTTTCCATATTTGCGCGCGATGCAGATCAATCACCGACAGTGTTGGATCTGTTTGCTCGGCATCGTAAGGCAACGCCAAGAGAAAATGGCAGATATAACAATCTCGGTGATTAAGACCCGAGCGGTGCATGGTGGCAACAGTGCGCGCTAATTGCTTAATCAGCGCCCTTTTTACGTGATAGGGTGGTGGTTGAATCGCCCAGTTTGCACAATAGTCTTCAAGACTAATCGCCGGGTTTAAATCCTTTGTGACGATAAAGGATTCACGTTGTAATGGGTTCCAATGACGCTGACCATATCCATAACACGTCATTGTTGGAACCTTAACGCTTTGTAGATGCTGAACAGCCAGCCATTCATTTTTCGCGCCCAGTACAGGCAAGCGTAGCGTAATCAGATTTTTCAGTACCTCTTTTAACGCCGTACCACGGTGATATTTTACAAAGTAGCTTTCTCCAGCGAAGTCAAAACGCATTGTTCTTCTGGCTTCTACTTGCCGAAAGGTTTCACCTTGCAGCGCCAAAATCTCTGCATAAGGGTCGCTGTGCGCCCACGCCTGCTTAAAAGGCTGTTCGAGTTGCAGCATCTTTTACTCTCTTTTCAATAATATCTGCCGCCTGCTCTGGCAAACGATAAACGTCGTGTTGTTCACAGTACTCCAACGCTGCCTGTGACCACAATGCTAACTGTTTAGGATCTTGAAGGGAGGCGGACAGAGCTTGATTCAATGTTTCTTGACGAAAAGGCTCGCTGATCACTCTGCCGTTTCCGGCAGCGGAGAGATAAGGCGCATTCCCACAGACTTCCGTACAGATAACCGGCAGGCCTGAGGCTAAAGCTTCAATAAGGACGATACCCGCAGCTTCCTGATGAGCCGGATGGAGGAGTAGATCAGCAGCGGCCATTAATTGGGGGATATCTTCTCTGCCTTGATGGAAGTGAACTTGAGCAGCTATGCCTAATTTTTCTGCATAATGACGACAACTCGCCGCATTATCTGCACCGACCACCCAAAAGGTTATTTTTTCTTTAATAGATAAAGGTAACGCGGCAATCGCTTCAAGACTCCGTTTTACTCCCTTACGTCGGAAGTCGGATCCTACCTGCAGTAGGAAAAAATCGTCGCCCGTTAGGCCAAGTCGCTGACGCGTTTCCCCTCGATAATTATCCCGTTGCTGCGACGAGTATAATTGCGGATCGATACCCGGTGACAGCAAATGGAAACGTTCACTCGGAGTATGGTAAAACTGAATAAAGTCAGTTTGCTGCTGAGGCGTTAACACTAATATTTCAGTAGCCGAATGAGTGGAAAAAACGGCATTTTCGGCCTGACAATAACTGCGATAGCGGGGGGTAAGTTTATAAAAGAACCCTTTTTCTTTCGCCGTTTTCGCTGCATAACAAACATCTGCGGCGAAATAGATATCCAAGCCCGCCATTTTGTTAAATCCAACTAATGCATCATCAGGGTGTGTCATCCGATAATCCGCAATCCAACGGCTAAAAAATTGATTACGGGCATGGTTAGACGCTCCTTGTTTCGGGACAATAACCACTTCAAATCCTGGACATTTTTCTCCTTGCCATTCAAACGTATACACAACAACTTGATGCCCGCGTTGCTGGCAAGCTAAGGCAATACGCTTAAAATCCCGTTGCTGCCCACCGTAAGGGAAATATTTATGTAAACAAAAGGCTATTTTCACGTAAACGTCCTCACTAAGGGGCTTTGATAGCAGGCGATTTCATACTTGAAGCGCTGACCCTTATTATTAATTTGGATACTAGGCGGCGATACCGTGCAATATCACCTCTCTTTCAATTCTCCTATTGATCATGAGAAAAGAACGATAATCGATAAGAAAGCCCAGTCAATACAGCCGAGTTTACACTAAATAGGGCGATGAGTGAGGGCTATTCGAGCGATGAAACGGTATAAGTACCGGGAGTCAGCTGACTATGCTAAGCAGTAAACAGATAAGTCTGAAGGTGTGGGGATAATGTGAGAACCCTTTTTTTCTGGTAATATCGATACCTTCATTTTATCTTTTCAGGCCAACCGATAACACAATGCTGACTGCCGTTTATACCCTTTTACTCTATCTCATCCAACCATTGATTTGGATTAGACTTTGGCACCGTGGTAAAAAACTGCCAGGGTACCGCTTACGCTGGAAAGAGCGTTATGGCTATTGCAAAGGTAAAGTGGTGCCTGGGGGTATTGTTCTACATTCCGTATCGGTCGGGGAAACACTGGCAGCCATTCCCTTAGTCAGGGCTCTGCAATATCAATACCCAACCATTCCGATTACCGTAACGACGATGACTCCAACAGGCTCAGAGCGAGCGCAATCGGCTTTTGGTAAGAATGTTTCTCATGTTTATCTTCCTTACGATCTCCCGACGGCCATTAATCGCTTCTTAGACACTGCCGCGCCGCGTTTAGTCATCATTATGGAAACTGAGCTTTGGCCAAATATTATCCATACCTTACATCGCCGCCAGATCCCTTTAATCATTGCCAATGCACGTTTGTCCGAACGATCGGCTAAACGTTACCAAAAACTAGGCAGTGAACTCGCAGAACTATTACAAAAAATTAGCTGTATTGCGGCACAAAATAGTGAAGATGGTGAGCGATTCATTGCTTTAGGAGCAAAACCTGAACAAGTCACGGTGACGGGAAGTTTGAAATTTGATATTTCAGTAACTCCTGAACTGGCTGCTAGGGCGGTAGCGCTACGGCGACAATGGGCGCCGTATCGTCCAGTGTGGATTGCCGCGAGTACCCATGAGGGCGAAGAACGTATCATTTTAGAGACACATCGTCAGTTGCTCACTCAATTCCCTACTCTGTTATTGATTTTAGTTCCTCGTCATCCAGAGCGTTTTCAGTCGGTAAAAGAACTCGCAGAAAAGTTAGCATTTGAACCGTTAATGCGCAGTGATAATCAGGTTCCCAACGCCACGACGCATGTATTGATCGGCGATACGATGGGCGAACTGATGTTACTTTATGGAATTGCTGATGTGGCCTTTGTCGGGGGCAGCTTAGTGGAACGCGGCGGTCATAATCCTTTGGAACCTTCCGCCCACGCTATTCCGGTAATTATGGGGCCGCATATCTGGAATTTTAAGGATATTTGCGGGCGACTTGCACAAGCACAAGGGTTAATTACTGTCGCCGATCACGCGGCATTATTCCAAGAGATGACGCAGCTTCTCGCAGACAATGATTTACGTAAATATTATGGCTTGCATGCGGTAGATGTTTTGCATCAAAACCAAGGTGCGCTTCAACAATTACTGCATATTGTCGAGCCCTATCTTAACGCTCAATCCCATTAGGAGTGTGTATGTCAGTTATAGCCATTTATCCCGGAACCTTTGATCCACTCACTCTTGGCCATTTGGATATCATTCAACGCAGCGCAGTGCTCTTTGAACGGCTGATTGTTGCCATTGCTTCAAATCCGAGTAAGAAGCCGTTATTCAGTCTTGAGGAACGCGTGGCAATGGCGAAACAGGCTACGGCTAGCCTACCTAATGTTGACGTTATCGGGTTTAATAGCCTCTTAGCCCAGCTGGCAGAGCAACATCGTGCCACTGTCTTAATTCGCGGCGTTCGCTCGGTATCCGATTTTGATTACGAACGCCAATTAGCCCAGGCTAACCAACAGCTTAACCCACAACTCGATACTATTTTCATGGCGCCAAACGAGCAGTACGCTTTCCTCTCTTCCACTATCGTTAAAGAAGTGGCGCGCCATCAAGGGAACATTGGATGCTTTGTTACCACAGAGATCCAACACGCGGTAGTCGCTAAATTTCCCGCAAGCTAGTGCTGGCAGCTCGGACACCAATAGGTGCTACGTTGAGCATGTCGGCCAGACATAATGGGGGTGCCGCAGTGTAGACACGGCTCGCCCGCACGCCCATAAACATTGAGCTGTTGGGCAAAATAACCCGGTTTACCATCACTCTGTAAAAAGTCACGCAAGGTGGTTCCACCTTGTTCAATCGAACGCTGTAATACCGCCTTAATCGAAGCGACTAACCTTTCACTTTCGAGATGACTTAATCCATTTGCGGGGCGATCAGGATGGATACCGGCCTGGAAGAGCGACTCACTGGCATAGATATTGCCGACCCCCACCACTAATTTGTTATCCATCAACCAAGGCTTAATCGCAATTTTTTTGGTGACCGATTTTTGTATTAACCACTCTGCATTAAACGCCTCGCTAAGCGGTTCCGGTCCGAGATGGCGTAAAACCCGGCTCTGAGTGAGGTCGGTTTCCCATAACCACGCCCCGAAACGACGAGGATCGGTATAACGTAATGTTTTACCATTACTGAACACTAAATCAACATGGTCGTGTTTTTCAGGGGGGGTGTCTTCACTCAGAATACGCAAGCGGCCTGACATGCCGAGATGGATGATAATCCAGCCATGCTTCAGTTCGAGTAGCAGGTATTTCGCCCGCCGCTCTAAGCTTAAGACGGTCTCATCACTTAGCTGATAGATTTCCTCAGACACCGGCCAACGAAGCTGTGGGTGTCTTACGACAGCATGCAACAAGGTTTCACCCACGATATGCGGTGCAATACCCCGTCTACTGGTTTCGACTTCAGGTAATTCAGGCATCAACTTTTTCCCCCTTAAAAACAAAAAACCCGACCATAGGGCCGGGTTTTTATAAGAATACTAAAATTATTTGATTTTAGCTTCTTTATACAGCACGTGCTCGCGAACAACTGGATCAAACTTCTTAAGTTCCAGTTTTTCTGGCTTAGTGCGCTTGTTCTTCGTAGTGGTATAGAAGTGACCTGTACCAGCAGAGGAAACTAGCTTGATCTTCTCACGAATACCTTTAGCCATGATTCAGTTCCTTAGTACTTCTCACCGCGGGTACGCATGTCTGCTAACACAGCATCAATACCCTTTTTATCGATTACACGCATACCTTTAGCAGATACACGCAAAGTAACAAAACGCTTCTCACTCTCAACCCAGAAACGGTGTGAGTGTAAGTTCGGAAGAAAACGGCGTTTCGTCGCGTTCATTGCGTGGGAACGGTTATTACCCGTTACCGGACGCTTGCCAGTTACTTGGCAGACTCGTGACATGTCATATCTCCAAAAATCAAAATCAGCTCGAGCTTTTCACTTAGGTTTTGGCCGCCTCGTCAGGCTTTTAACCTATCCAGGCGAGTTCAATGTGAACCCGCTGAGCAGGCCTAAACGCCAAACCCGAGATTCTCAAAGGTGGCGTAGTATACGCCCTGTCGGCCTAGTGCTCAAGACCCGAACAGATAAAGATCTCCCAGGATCGATGAAAAAGTACACTTTTTCGATTAGTTGTCTTTTTTTTGACCTGTTTTTCAAGGTTATAGCCATCCATGCTGAGCAAATGAAAAAAATTCACCTCGCCCAATGACAAAGTGGTCGAGGACCGAAATATTAAATAGTCGACAGGCTTTTTGGATTTGCTGAGTAATTTTTTTGTCGGCCTCACTCGGTTTCGCCACTCCGGAAGGATGATTATGGGCCAAGATTATTGCCGCTGCGTTATAGCGTAATGCCTCTTTGACCACTTCTCGAGGATGAACCTCAACACTATTAATGGTTCCTTGAAACATAGTCTGAGCCTCAAGAACGCGATGGCGGTTATCCAGAAAAATCACTTGAAACACTTCACGTTCTAAATGAGCGAGCTGGCTCACCAAATAGCAATAAGCCTCGCTGGGATCTGAGATACTGTCTTGGCAGAAAAGCTGCTCTTGGTAAAACCGTTTACCAAGTTCTGCGATGGCATATATCTGACTTAATTTCGACTGTCCTATCCCTTTTATGGCAGCATATTGGTCTTGGCTAGCAGTCATCACGGCTTGTAAGCTGCCAAAATGCGACAATAGGTAATGTGCAAAATCCAGCACAGGCATTCCTGAGCCGCCCGTACGCAAGAATATCGCCAATAACTCACTATTGGTTAACGTTGCTGCGCCGCTTGTTAAGAGTTTTTCCCTCGGTTTCTCGGTCATGATTCGTCCTCCGCTCACCCAATAGTCGATAATTTAGGTAATTACTGTTTATATTCACAGTGGTAGAATCGTGATTTTCGAGCCATACCCCAGTTTTTGATAACGACTGGGGTATTTTATAATAAATTGATTATTATCAATAAGATAAGTTGAAACATTGGGATAGGCTTGCTTTGTGGTACCATACAAACCCTTTCTCTTTAGACCGTTTGACCTTATACGATGGGACACCCTATGAGTAACCTAACGAATAAACGTATCCTTGTTGGTGTAAGTGGAGGGATTGCCGCCTACAAAACACCGGACCTAGTACGTCGGTTACGTGATCAAGGTGCTGAGGTACGGGTGATGATGACCCATGCGGCCGAAGCGTTTATTACCGCGTTAAGCCTACAAGCAGTCAGTGGTTATCCGGTCTCGACTGATTTACTCGACCCTCATGCTGAAGCCGCAATGGGGCATATTGAGCTGGCTAAATGGGCAGATTTAGTCATCATCGCTCCTGCCTCCGCGGACCTTATCGCGCGGATTGCACAAGGGATGGCGAATGATATTGTCACCACAACCTGTTTAGCCACCGCGGCACCCATCGCTATTGTCCCCGCAATGAACCAGCAAATGTATCGCTCAACATTGACCTCCAGTAATTTGGCCAAACTCCACGAACATCATTTTATGGTATGGGGACCTGACCATGGTCATCAAGCCTGTGGCGATGTTGGTCCAGGTCGCATGCTAGATCCCTTGGTCATTGTTGAGCACGCGATTGCATGGCACCACACTCAACATGATCTTGCGCATCTTAATATTATGATTACTGCCGGTCCGACTCGAGAAGCGTTGGACCCCGTCCGATATATCAGTAATAAAAGCTCTGGGAAAATGGGATTTGCTATCGCCCGAGCTGCCGCTTCACGGGGCGCAAAAGTTACCCTTATTAGTGGGCCTGTTGAATTAGCTACCCCTCCGGGCACGGTTCGTCGAGACGTTGTCTCCGCTGAAGAGATGCATAATGCCGTGATGGCAGAGATAACCGAGCAACATATTTTTATCGGATGTGCGGCGGTCGCCGATTACCGTGCGGTGAATATTGCAGTAGAAAAAATAAAAAAAACCGCTGATAACGGTGAAATTACTCTGCAACTTATTAAAAATCCTGACATTGTTGCAGGGGTTGCTGCACTCCCCGCCCCTAAACCTTTTGTAGTGGGATTTGCGGCGGAAACCCAGAATGTGGAAGAATACGCCCAACAAAAAAGAGAACGTAAAAACCTCGACTTGATTTGTGCCAATAATGTCTCAGGCACGACTCAAGGTTTCGATAGTGATAATAATGCCCTTCACCTTTTCTGGCAGGAGGGAGAGAAATCGTTACCGTTGTGTAACAAGCAACTCCTTGGCCAGCAATTATTAGACGAGATAGTCAACCTCTATGAAAAAGATCGACATTAAAATTCTTGACCCACGTGTAGGTAAAGAATTTCCTTTACCTACCTACGCGACCCCTGGCTCAGCCGGCCTCGACTTACGTGCCTGCACTGATGGACCGATAACCCTTGATGCTGGCAGTACCACACTCATCCCTACCGGTCTGGCAATACATGTTGCCGACCCACAGTTGGCGGCCGTCATTCTGCCTCGCTCTGGTTTAGGGCATAAGCACGGTATCGTTTTGGGGAATCTCGTTGGTTTGATCGATTCTGATTACCAAGGTCAATTAATGGTGTCTGTGTGGAATCGTAGTGAACAGCCTTTCGTTATTGAAGCCGGTGATCGCATTGCACAATTAGTTTTTGTGCCAGTGGTTCAAGCAGAATTTACTCTTGTTGAAGAATTCACGCAGACTGAACGTGGTGAAGGCGGATTCGGGCACTCTGGTCGTCAGTAATATCGCCCCTTTAGGTAACTTATCTCTGAGATAACCCCACCCTTGGGGTTAATCATTAGGATTTTTAGGACGGTTAAAGGTATGGCAGAGAAAAAAAGCACGCGGGGCAACCGACGTGAAGAGATCTTACAAGCATTGGCTCATATGTTGGAGTCAGGTGATGGCAGTCAACGCATCACGACCGCGAAATTAGCCGCGAATGTAGGGGTATCAGAAGCTGCACTTTATCGACACTTTCCTAGTAAAACAAAGATGTTCGATAGCTTAATCGAGTTTATTGAAGATAGTCTTATCACCCGAATCAACCTGATTCTTAATGATGAAAAAGAAACGTTGCTTCGACTCAAACTCATCGTGCAGCTTATTTTGGGATTTGGTGAAAAAAATCCTGGCCTGACGCGTATCATGACTGGCCATGCATTGATGTTCGAACAAGACCGTCTACAAGGTAGGATCAATCAGCTTTTTGAACGTATTGAAGTCCAATTGCGCCAAGTAATGAAAGAGAAGAAAATGCGCGATGGCGAAGGTTTTCAGATTGATGAAACGCTACTCGCCAGCCAGCTCATTGCTTTCTGTGAAGGGCTGCTTTCACGTTATGTACGCTCGGAATTTCGCTTTAAACCTACCGCGAACTTCGAACAGCGTTGGCCGTTAGTGGCTGCACAGCTTTACTAGTTCAGCAAGAATAGCGGGGGAGTATCCCCCCGCTATCGCTATTAAATCCCGTACTGCTCGCGATAGGCTTTTACCGCGTCTAAGGCTTCCACCATCGAGGGTTGCTCCTCAAGATAGCTAATCAAATCTTTCAGCGTAATGATTGAAATGACTTGGCACTGGTAATCACGCTCCACTTCTTGAATTGCCGAAATGGCTTCACGCCCGCGTTCTTGGCGATCTAATGAGATCAAGACTCCCGCCAACGTAGCATGGTGTGCCGTGATGATTTCCATCGACTCACGAATCGCCGTCCCTGCCGTAATCACATCGTCCACTAACATGACTCGGCCTTCGAGTGGGCTACCCACCAGTAACCCCCCTTCGCCATGATCTTTCGCTTCCTTACGATTGAAACAATAAGGAAGGTCGCGTTGGTGATGGTCAGCCAGCGCCACCGCGGTGGTCGTGGCAATCGGTATCCCTTTATAGGCCGGTCCGAACAGTAAATCGAAATTAATTCCTGAATCGACTAATGCTTGTGCGTAGAAGCGTCCAAGCTGCGCTAAATCACGCCCCGTATTAAAGAGACCGGCATTAAAAAAGTACGGGCTTTTACGTCCGGATTTTAGAGTAAACTCGCCGAACTTCAGTACTTGCTTACTGATAGCAAACTCGATGAATTCACGTTGCCACGCTTTCATTATCTTTTCCCCATAAAAAAGCGACCTCATGGGTCGCTTGATTGATGTTATTGAGCCAATGCGGCTTTCTGTGCAGTGATTAACTCATTAATGCCTTCTTTGGCCAGCGCTAATAATGCAAGCAGTTCTTCATGACTAAAGGGTTCACCCTCTGCCGTCCCTTGAACTTCGATCATTCGACCGTCTTCAAGCATGACGACATTCATATCCGTATCCGCTGCGGAATCCTCAACATATTCAAGGTCGCAGCGAGCTTCACCGTCTACCACGCCAACAGAAATGGCCGCGACCATCCCTTTCATTGGGTTTTTAGCCAGTTTACCTTTCGCCACTAAGGCATTTAAGGCATCCGCTAAGGCCACACAGGCACCCGTGATAGAAGCGGTACGGGTACCGCCATCCGCTTGGATGACATCACAATCGAGGGTAATGGTATATTCGCCCAACGCTTTTAAATCTACAGCGGCACGAAGCGATCGCGCAATAAGACGTTGAATTTCTAGGGTTCGACCACCTTGTTTACCTTTGGCAGCTTCACGCGGCATACGGCTATGAGTAGAACGCGGTAACATTCCGTACTCCGCTGTTACCCACCCTTGGCCTTGTCCTTTTAAGAAACGCGGTACGCCTTCTTCGACAGTAGCGTTGCAGAGAACTTTCGTTTCTCCGAACTCGACTAATACCGACCCTTCGGCATGTTTAGTGTAATGACGCGTAAGGGTGACGGGACGGACTTGCTGTGCACTACGGCCTGCTGGACGCATAAATTCTCTCCGACTACGGTGGATAACGCTGCACAGTATACGGATTTCGCCATTCAGTGTCTTGTTAGTGGGAAGAATTGCCGAGATTACAGATGAAAAAATTTACTCACTATGGCTAAATATTACTCTTTCGCCAATGAAACCTTGCTATGTCGACCTTATTACATTTTATCCTCGCCCTTGCCGTCATTGGGCTACTAGCGTTTCTCGTCAGCCATGATCGTCAACACATTCGATTACGCTTCCTATTACAACTACTAATTATTGAGGGAGCTATTGGCTGGTTTTGCTTACATTCATCGGCGGGATTAGCATTAGTCAGTGGCGTGAGTGGGTTTTTTGAGGCCTTACTCGGCTTTGCTGCCCAAGGTACGGACTTTGTCTTTGGCGGACTCCATCAACAAGGGCTAGCGTTCGTTTTTCTCGGCGTACTTTGTCCGATTATTTTTATTTCAGCGTTGATAGGTATTTTACAGCATTGGAAGATTTTACCGCTGTTAATTCGGATTGTCGGTACCTTGCTGTCTAAAGTGAATGGGATGGGAAAACTCGAATCCTTTAACGCTGTCAGTACCCTAATTTTGGGGCAGTCTGAGAATTTCATCGCCTATAAAGGTATTCTGGCCGATATTCCTCCGAAACGGCTGTACACCATGGCGGCGACCGCCATGTCGACGGTATCGCTATCAATTGTCGGCGCTTATATGTCGATGATCGATGCACGCTATGTCGTCACCGCATTACTCCTGAATATGTTCAGTACCTTTGTCATCTTGTCGATTATTAACCCGACACGCCACCAAGACGATGCACCGATTTCACTGGATAAGCTTCATGAAAAGCAGAGCTTTTTTGAGATGCTGGGGGAATATATCCTTGCCGGTTTCAAAGTCGCCATGATCATTCTGGCGATGCTCATTGGGTTTATCGCCCTAATTAGTGCCATCAACGCCTTATTCTCCGCGCTATTCGGCTACAGTTTTCAACAGCTACTTGGCTACGTGTTTTCCCCTCTTGCTTGGTTAGTCGGTATTCCCAAACAAGACGCATTAAAAGCGGGAAGCATCATGGCGACCAAACTGGTCTCGAATGAATTTGTGGCGATGATTGATTTACAGAAGATGGCCGGGCAATTCACCGCAAAGGGCCTTGGTATTCTGTCGATCTTCTTAGTCTCGTTTGCCAACTTTGCTTCCATCGGTATCGTTGCAGGAGCGGTAAAAGGGCTTAATGAAAAACAGGGCAATATCGTTTCTCGTTATGGTTGGAAACTGGTGTATGGCTCGACGTTAGTGAGCCTTTTGTCAGCAGCCTTCGCAAGCCTGTTCCTTTAACCTGTAGGGGGCGCACTCGTTGCGCCCACAATCTAGAAAGCGACACAAACCGGTCGATCGATGCGCATGACCGCCTCCTGAGCAAAGAGCTGCCGATAACGGGTTCGGATCAGGTCAATCGCTTGCGACTTTTCTTTGCTTGCCGGATAAATCAGTAACAATCCACGACTATTCTCGCTAAGACGCTCACCATTATTTCCTAGCCACTGCCCTTTCGCTTCCACTATCGATAACCCATTTGGAAAGACCGGTGTGATCACTTGGTCAACAAAGTGTCGCCACTGTTGGGTCGAAATGGACGGTCCATCCGGTCGGCTGAGTCCAAACCAGGGCTGGGTTTGTTGCATTGCGTTGCCCATCTGACAAGAGGCTATATCAGGCTGCCGCGGCTGACAGCCAGTAGTAATCCACTGGTCAATAACAATAAATAGACTGAGACTTTCATCTTTGTTCCTTATCGCGCGCGCGAGCCCCTATCCTAAGGGGGAATAAGCCAGGTAGCTATCGTCTTACAGACTACTCTGTTTTCACAGCGCCTCGAAGGCTATACTCACCGTTAACTTGACCAAAAAGAGTAATCACTATGATCCGCAGTATGACCGCTTTTGCACGCCACGATATGAAAGGAGAATGGGGTAACGCCAGTTGGGAGCTACGCTCTGTTAACCAACGTTATCTTGAAACCTATATCCGTCTTCCTGAGCAATTTCGTAGTTTAGAACCGGTTATTCGCGATCGTATCCGTCAGCGTTTAACCCGGGGTAAGGTCGAATGCCAACTTCGTTTCGAACCGAACCCCGGTGCTCAAGGCGAATTATCGCTGAACAAGACATTAGCGCAGCAAGTGATTAACGCCGCAAACTGGGTGAAGTGTCAAACTGATGAGGGATCGATTGACCCTGTCGATATTCTCCGCTGGCCGGGTGTGATGAGCGCTGGCGAGCAAGATTTAGACGCCATCAATCAACAGCTCATGACAGGACTTGACCAAGCATTGAATGCCTTTGTTGAGGCAAGAGAAACGGAAGGCGCAGCACTAAAGCAATTGATCGAGCAGCGCCTCGCGGCAGTCAGTCAAGAAGTCGCTACCGTCAGAACAGAGATGCCTGCTGTACTCATTTGGCAGCGTGAGCGACTGGTCAGTAAACTGGACGATGCCGCGATTCAGGTCGATACGCAAAGACTTGAACAAGAGCTGATCATGTTGGCACAGCGAATTGATGTGGCCGAGGAGCTGGACCGACTCGATGCGCATATTAAGGAAACCTACAATATTCTGAAGAAAAAAGAAGCCGTAGGCCGCCGCTTGGATTTTATGATGCAAGAGTTTAACCGTGAATCGAATACGCTTGCGTCCAAATCGATCAATGCGACCATTACCACTTCGGCGATTGAGTTAAAAGTGCTGATCGAACAGATGCGTGAGCAGATTCAGAATATCGAGTAGTTTCCACTCCTATCCATTAATATCCATAAGCCCATGTTAAATGGGCTTTTTTATTGAATTTACTTTCCAGAAATGAACATAATCCCCCATCAAAATCCACAATTTTGTGGAGAGTGGATTGGTGAGTAATTTCCGTTTAATAGTCAAAGTGCATGAGTTATAAGTAACCACTCACCACTGCAAATGGTAACTCTTTTTACACTAAGGGCTATCTCAATTAGAAGGTTTCATTCATGGGTTCGCTAACCGTAAAAACGGTCCAGGCTCTCGTTAAAACGAGACAGCCCGGAAGATACAGTGACGGCGAAAGTTTGTATTTTGAGGCCCAGCACATGGGAAAAGACACGCTCAATAGAGCGACAGCAAAGCTATTTGGTATCGAACCTGGTAAGAAGAAGCAATCGCAAAATGTTATGGGTGATATTGAATGTTTTACTGTTCATGACTTGAGAGGAACGAGTAGGAGCTTACTTGCTTCACCTTCAGTTCAACCTCATGTTGCTGGGAGATGCCTGAATCACAAGTTAAAAGGTGTTGAAGGCATTTATGAAAGATATGATTACTATAGTGAAAGGAGTAACGCTCTGGAGAAGCTTTGCAATATGGCAGAAAAAGAAATTATTGTTAATAGGTTAATAAGAAAATGAGTTAATCATAAAATAATCGATACAATTAAAACCACTAAATTTGAAGGAAACAAAATAAAAAACTTCTCTTCAAAACACAACAGCGAATATTCTTGTTAATGCAAGATATTATTCTAATAAAAATACCACATTGTATATTTTATATTACTAGATAAAAACTGTACATTTTCATATAAAAGGATAAAATTAAGGAAATTGTTCTTTTATGGGAAACAAGGATAATGGCGGACTATCGATTTTATTTGCAAAATCCAGCAAGTAAAGAGGGTAATTATTTAGTTGATGAGATACTTTTCCAATCAAAAGGTGCAAAAAAAGGTGGAGCACATTTTGCATTCATGAGTTCAAGTGGTATAGACTTGCTTTTTAAAGACGAAAGATTCATATCTTTCATCAAAGACAATCATTTTTTTCTTACCGTTGGAGTTGATGCAATAACTGATGAAAAAGCTTTAAATGAAATTCTGAAATTCAATGAAAAATATGCAAATTTGGTTATTAAATTTTTCATTACCGAAGCTAAAAATTCAATTTTTCATCCTAAATTTATCTGGTTTCAAAAAGAAAAGCATTATGTGCATATTGTGGGTTCGGGTAATTTAACAGCGGGCGGTCTTCGCTGGAATGTAGAAGCATATAGCACTTATATATGTTCAGTTGAAAAACAAAATGAAATATACAATTGGGAAAAATTCTTAACCGAAAACACAGATTTTTTATTCGACCACGATAATGAAAGAGTTAAATTAGCTTTAAAAAGGAACACAGAAAACAGAAAGATTTTGGCCAAAATTGCCAAAGATAAAAGTATCCTACTGGATGAAGATACAGTCAAAGATGAAATACCTGAGCCACATCCAGATAATACCATTCTAATCGCCGAAATTTCTAAAAACGGTGATAGATTACAACAGGTTAATTTCGATAAAGATAATTTCTTTAATTTTTTTGATGCAACAACCGTTCAAGATGAGGCCACATATAATTTATTTTTCCAAGTTAATAAAGATGGCTTAATGCAGGAAAAAGAGATTAGGCCTGCAGTTGTAGTAAAAAGTCATAACTATCGCTTTGAACTTAATGCTGTTAAAGGCATGAAATATCCTGAAGAAGGCAAGCCTATAGGCGTTTTCCTTAAAATAGCCGCTAAATCATTCTTATACATGGTTGTTTTGCCAACAGAAAATGCACACTCCGTTTTAGATGAATTTCTAACAGAAAAGTTAGGAATATCTTCAAATAGAATGCGCAGAATTCGAATAAAAGCAGAAGAGATCAGAACAAGAACACCTGATCTACCGATATGGGTAAAAACTACTTTGGCCGATCACATTTGATCAATATTTCTGCAGTATGTCTTTTATCAAGTTCAAGTTCTCTTTTATTGAACTTATTATGTGTGATCCCGTCCACAGGAATAACAGTAATATCATTGAAATAAGCTGAAGCTGATTCAATAATGTTTTTTGTTGAAACCACACGAGGATGTGTGCCATCTCCTTCTTCGTGTGGTGAATATGATAAAACTAAAGGTAAACCATTATCACTACATGCACAAAACAAATCCTCAAAAGCAGGTATAGCTTTTGAACGAATACAAAATGGAGACTGATGTCTTATTTCTCTGTATATGCCTCTACTCAATGAAACTTTTCCAGCGCGAGTGGTAACAGAAATTTGAGGTTCGTCTCTTAAAGCCATTGTTTCCAATACATGATAAAACCGGCTATAATGATCTCTTGTATATGGTGGATCAGCATATACTACTGAGAATTGATCCCCGTAATTCTTAATTGCTGAAAGATAATCCATTCTTAAAGCTTTTGAATTGGAATTCATACCACTTAAAGTATATGAACGATATTTATTTAGCCAATTAATTGCAATCTTTATTGGGTCTAAAATACGATCTTTGGATACAAGTGTATGAATATTTTTTTTAACAGACCCATCTTTATTTCTGGGTCTTAAAGGCTGAGCAAACTGTTTCCCAATAGTATTCACTAATGTGCTGGCACTGCATAATGCTAAAGAAACGACAAAATCCTTTTCGTTATCATTAACTTTTTCCGATAGTCCCAGAATCATATCTAGAATCAAAGATTGATAATATGAAAAATATATACCACCGAAATAACGAAGAGTAGTTGTGTGTTTGGCCAGATCAATCCCAGAACTCAATAACCCAAATTGACAATCTGTTTTTAACAAATTATAAACAGTATGGAGATCAGATCCCTCTTCATTGGCAATTAAAGGAACACCTTCAATTATTTTGAGCAAATCTTCGAAATCACCAAATTTAGATTTTTCTATAGCTTTTATTTCATATTGAATAAGAGCATTTAAATATTTATACAAATGGTTGAATAATTCGCTTGATAAAATTGACTCAAGCATAAGCTCAATTTTATCAAAGTCTACAAAGCTCAGATTGAAGTAAGCAGAACTCAATACTCGTGAATATTCTTGTATATCCACTGTTGTAACCGGATTAGTTCTACTTAAATAATGACCGACAACTCCAGACCCTGAAAATAAATCGCAAATACGGCCATTTTTTTTGATAGTAATTTCATCAATAACTTTTTTTATCTCAGAAGTAAAAGCACCTTTACCACCAAGATAATAAATCGATTTTGTTTTTTCTTGCATATTTATTTATCTACACTGAAAAATTCAAAGCCACCACCACCAGTCCAATTCACATCTTTTGAAATCCCACCTTGCTCACCATCGACCACTTTCTTCATGCGGGAAAAGCAATGTGTTCTGATATGATTGCCGATTTCAATACCAATATACTTACGATTCATTTTATGAGCAACAGCACAAGTTGTTCCAGACCCTAAAAAAGCATCTAATACAAGGTCCCCAGGATTTGTGCTTATTTTTAAAATTCTTGCAATTAGTTCTTCTGGCTTAGGTGTGTCGAAAAGAGCTGTATCAGTAAACAACTGAAGAAGATGTTTTTTTGCATCGCTTGTAGTCCCAACAATTTCCGCTTTCCAAATGGTTTCTGGAACAAGTCCTGCCTTTCTATCAGATAAAAATTTTTTTATTCTTGGAACTCCCTCTCCATTCCTTCCAAACCAAATGTTATTTTTTTTAATCTCCTCCATCATTTTTGATTCAGAATACACCCAACATCTTCCTTTAGGTGGGTAATGTGAAACTCCACTTGGTGATACAATAGTGTAGAACTGATTAAGAGTAGCATGTCCAGCCTGAACATTTGCAGAGACTGACTGCCAAGGTCCTCTTGGGTCGTGGTCGGGATTCTTGTATCTATCACTTGCTTCAGCAGTCAACGGTAAAGTATTTCTTATTTTACTCCACTTTAAAGCATTTTTAGCATAAACTAATACATACTCGTGATTTCTGGAGAACGCCTTCCTATTTTCTCTCGTCGTTCTTTTCTCCCATATAATAGTCGAGACAAAATTTTCACGACCAAAAACACTGTCAGCCATGACTTTAAGATAATGCATCTCGGAATCGTCGATTGATAACCACAAGCTACCATCCTCGGAGAGAAGGCTTTTAATTATTCTTAATCTTTCAGATAAATTAGATAGCCATTTCTCATGCTCCATATTATCCAAGTAATGCAAATAACTTTCACCGTTATTATATGGAGGATCCAAATATACGCATTTGAATGCATTAGAAAAATCTTCTTGCAGTAGTTTTAGAACATCGAGGTTTTCACCATGAATAATTTTGTTAGATACAGTGTCATCGCCATAAGATAGAATCTTGTCGTGCAACAAACCATTTTTCTTTAAACTTGACCTGTTGGTTCTCTTTTTATTATCTAATTGAGAAATTTCATATTCTTTTTCATCATTTTCAATATACATAGAAATATCCCGTAGAATCTCAGTTTACCTACCTTTTAAAATACGATCCTTAATTATACCTTTTTCCCATTAATTAATCCATACTTATATGAATTAAACTATCTTGATAATTCTGATTATAAGCAAGAGCTAACTGAGCGATGCTCAGTTGCCTTGCTTTTTCCGCCCTTCGGTTAAAAAATAAATAACAACATCAAAATCAAAACTTAAGTCATTGACACACACCCATATAGTGATAATCACTTATGCATAGCATATGGACTTGCTGTAAACCATATAATCAAAAGGAGTTGAAATGGAAAATTTTAATAATATATCTGATGACGAGTTTCCTTCGTCATTCACCAACAATACTGAATCAAAGAAGCCTCCCCCGAATCGCATTCGCAGACATACAGTTACTGTTCGTTTAAATGACATAGAACTTGCGAGAGTAAATAATTTGAGAAATCAGCTCAGCAGAAGCTGTTGGCTGAGAAGCTCAACTCTTCAGCAACTCCCTCCATCTGTTCCTGAGGTGAACAAAAATGCCTGGCAAGATCTCACTCACTACAGAAACTGAACGGTCTTGGTTCATTCCTGCTTCGTAGAGGCGAAGAAGCTAAGCCACTATCGCAGGAAATGAATGCACTGAAGTTGAAGCTGTCGCATGTAAGAGATGCTCTGCTTACACTCGAAAAATAGTTATCCCAGATGAAAGGTATTAATAAAATCAAAAGGGGTAAGAACTTCCGGGGTGTCGTCTCGTATACTCTTTCCCCTACTCCTCATCACTCAACCGTTCCCCTTGTGATAGGAGGAAACTAGGTAGGCATTTCAGTGGAGGAGTTGACAGCAGAGTTTACCAAAACTCAGCAACTGAGAGAAGATGTTGAGAAACCTGTATGGCATAACTCGCTACAATTAGCAAAGGCGATTCATTGACTAATGAGTACTGGAAGCACATTGCCGACGATTACATGAAGCGGATGGGTTTCTCAGACACTAATCTTCGCTGTTATACTCTTCATGACGACGAAGTAGGACAACACATACACATCATTGCTTCTCGCATAAACGTTTTAGAAAATGGCCAGCTTTACCTAGGTAGGAACGAAAACCTAAAGAGCACTCGTATCATTCAGGAGCTTGAAAAAGATCATCAGCTCACCAGAACGAAAGGGTAATCCATCCAATTAGTTGAAGTTATGTATAATAAGTCTTATGAGGTTTTATCATGGCCAGCGTTACTGTTCATTGTCCTCGATGTCAATCTGCTCAAGTCTACCGTCATGGTCAAAACCCTAAAGGCCAAGACCGATTTCGTTGCCGTGACTGTCATCGGGTATTTCTACTGCACTACACCTATGAAGCTCGTAAGCCAGGCGTCAAAGAGCAGATTACCGAAATAGCATTTGATGGTGCGGGAGCCCGTGATACTGCAAAAACGCTTAAAGTCGGTATTAATACCGTTATCCGCACTTTAAAAAACTCTCACCAAGGCGAATAACTTCCTCTCCGGTTGCGCATGCTGATATTGCTCTTATCTGTGAACTTGATGAGCAATGGGGATTTGTTGGCAGTAAAGCGCGAGCACACTGACTCTGGTATGCTACAACACCAAAAACGGTGGTGTGCTGGCCTATACATTCGGACCAAGAACAGACGAGACCTGTCGTGAATGACTTTCTTTGCTTACACCATTTACTATTGGGATGATAACCAGCGATAACTGGGGGAGCTATGCCAGAGAAGTACCACAAGATAGGCATCTGACGGGAAAACTTTTTACCCAACGTATTGAGCGAAACACCCTCACTCTCAGGACTCGAATTAAGCGCCTAGCTCGGAAAAAAATTTGCTTCTCACGCTCTGTTGAGTTGTATGAAAAAGTCATCAGTGCCTTCATTGAGAAATATATGTTCTACTAATTGGATGCACTACCAAAAAATGGCCAGATAGCTATATTATATGCTCAGCACTATCTCCAAAAATAATCTAGCCAGAAACTCATCATCAAAGAAAAGGACCGGCAAACCCGGAGCTGCCTAAGCCTGTTAGAACCCGCTTATTGGAAAGTGGTCGTCGGCTATTCGATACCGTACTTTTTCTCAGTCACGAAAACCGGAACTTTCCAGTTGGGGCCTTTAAGCGTATGGCCTTTATCATCTTTAGTCAACTTACCTTCTTCAACCAACCGATGATAAGTTGACAGTAATTCGCCATTTTCTATTACCTGGAATTTATAATTAACATACATCCGATCAATTCCGGGATAGGACGTTCTAGGTGCGAAGTGTAGCAGAACGTCTTCAACGCTCTCATTCTTAATGATATTTTCTATTTGTGACATTATTGGCCTCCTTGTAATTTCTTTAACTCTGCTGTTTCATAGGCTTCTTTAGCCTCTGGAGTATATAGTGGCTCTTTTTTTCATTAACTTTATAATCCTCAAGTGTTGCTGTATGCGCATCATTCCAGACTGATTCGTCTTCTACACCATCAGGAACACCCAACGCATGATAGCGCTCTAGCTCACGGAGCTCGTGGCTATAATAGCGTTTATCAATATCTGTAGGCTGCAACTCTCCCTTCAGGATGCTCTCCAGACGGTCTATCATTACCTTATTATCAGGAGAGTCGCCAAAACGGCTGGTATGGAGTTTTACTTTGTCCACTCCTATCTGGTCAATACTGATGCCCTTCCAATCAAGATTTTTAGTTGGTCCACCAGCTTTATCAGGGTTATAAGGACGATTACTGTATTTACCTTTGGCGTTTGTCTCCCCGTAGGGCTTGTTAAACACAGCGTAGACGGGCTTAAGCTCGGAGTCAGCCGGGAACACGATAATGGTATCTCGGATAACCTCCTCCGGTTTCGGGTAGATCGTCACCGTCGTGCGGTCAGGAATCTGCACCGGTCCCCCGGTATGCGCCACAGTGGTACTGGCCCTGTAAGAATGGTCGGGCCTTCAGCACTAGGCGCTTCAGCAGGGCTGGTTAGGATGGTACGCGCTGGCACACCTGCCTCTTCCGGGGTTGTGAAGCCATAATAGCCGGTAGCTGAGTCGAATATCGCATTCACCCCCCTTACTGGGGTGGGTGCCGGTGTTCTGACCAGCTGGGTGACAATAGCTCCATCCTGAATACGCAGCACACCGCGCACTTGAAGAGTAATATTTTTTCCCGTATTTGCTGCATTACGGAGGGTATCTTCATCCGGTAGGGACAGCGTGTCTGCCGGCATTACAGCTGAAAAAATATTATTTACCGTGCGGCCTGGTACGTTGCCACTGCCTTCACCAGCGTTTCAGAATGGAATAGCAAACTGATACCAAGCCCAATTGCACCACCGGCGTTCGACATAAGAAGACGTCCCTGTTCAGATAACGTTTTTTCAATAGTATTACGAACCTGGCCCGCTACTGGTTGATCCAGTGTGATACTGCCTATGCCGGCTACGGAATATCGTACTGGAGCAAGACTGACAACGTATGTTGCCGGGAAACCGCGTATCGGCATAACAGTAGAAGAACGCAGTTTCTGCTCAGCATCTGCGCGCACTTCGGCATGCTTACGAGCCTCTTCTTCCGCTTTCCTGCCTGCTTCTTCCGCCGCTTTTTTCTCCGCATCAGCTCTCTTCTTGGCTTCATCCGCAACCTGTTGTTGCGCTATCAATCCCGCTACCCGCTCAGCCGCACCAGGTACGGACAGAAACTGTTTTGCAGCCTGCTGGCCGGCTTGCTGCTGACGTTCCGGTTCTCCCCGGTTGAAATCCAGCTCAGGGAACATTTCACCGGGTTCTTTATGTTTAGCTTTTGCCACGGCAACCTGAAGGTTCTCTTCCTGTGTATATGACCTGGGAGAGGCCTGCTGTACTTCAATGGATTTACCTGAAGTATCCAAGATAACCCTATACTGGAAGCCATCGATGACGGTGTCAAAAGTACCGTCAGGATTAAAAACCGGTGTTGCGGGTTTAACTACGTTACCGCCGCGGCCTCCCGGTGGAGCTCCGGTATTTCCACCATTGTTCCCTGAAGGTCCCCAGGTTTTACTCCACCCCCCAGTTATATTGATAGCTATGCTACCGTCAGGAAGGGTCGTTGTGACCGGCCCTTTTCCCGGATTATAGCTCCATCCCCAGCCTCCGGTTACCGAATTGCCCGGCCCTCCTGGGGCCGATGTTCCCTTTATGCCTCCGGTTGGTCCGCGGTCACGGCCGCCAAATTGATTGTTATGGGCATTTTCGCCCCCGTTTCCACTCATGGATACCTCCTGTAGCCTCAAAGTTAAACGCTGCACATAAAAATATTTTAATATGTACGGCAGTTAAACTACTCTAGCTAACGGGGAATTCCTTGACTCTTGTCAATTTTAAGAAATATTGCTTGGTGAGTATTAAGGTAGCCATAGTGGTTGAACTAGTTAGAAAATGGCTATTTGAATTGGTCGCCTAACAACACCTATTGTTCCGCTGCTCGATAAACCTCAAATAGGCAGTACAGGGAATATTTAGCTGGCGGCTCTCCATAATATTATCGGTGTGAAATGACACCAGACCATATTCCGTTAGTTCTCGTAGATACACCTCCAGCGCCCTTTGTAAGACGGTAACCGATAACAGTATTCTGATATTTTTTAAAAATATAAGTTTAGAATAGACTATATTTATTCTTGTGTTATCGATACTAATAAAAATTATAAAAAGCCTTTTTTTAAATATTATTCAATGGTTAATTTATTCTTTAAAGAACGGAAAAGGTGAAAGCTTCTTATTTCAATGAATGATTTAATTTAAGGGACTTTCCTTGAAGGAAAGTAAGGAAGCATGACGTGAGGCGTTGAAAATACTTTTCCTTTAAGGAGTATATCTTCTCTGAAAAAGATTAATTAAACTTTTAACCTCTACTTTTAAAAGTACCAATTAAGTAAAAAGGATAAATATTTTTTGAATTAATTTCATAGTGAAAATTTAACAAACCTCTACTTATTTATATCGATCTTCCCCCCGCAGCAAAATACCCCTGCGGGAGGCTATCTTTTATCAGGAATATTTCTTAATAAATGCACTCATTATCGCCACGAGCTTCTCTGTTGCCTCAAGCGGCAGTAAATGGCCGCAGCCGTCAATAATCTGATACTCGTGAGGTGAGAACTGGTGAAGCGTCGAGGACAGCTGCTGCTCCAGCCGTGGAACATTATCGTCTTCTTCCCCTAACAATAATAACGCTGGAAGCGTTATATCTTCAAAGCGTTGAGTAAAATCCTCTTGGCTCGCGGTTTTCGCCCAATAAGGGAAGGCTGCGGGGTTGGCCCTTAATACATCGTCAAGGGTACGTTGCTCAAGTTCTGGTGATAAAGGTTTATGGTGAGAACCTGCCACAAATTGGCTGGCATGTTCGCGTGTTGCCTGCCACTCATATTGCATCGCAAATTGCTGATCGGTCATGGGTTGCGGGCATAGAGGTGAAGGCGCCGTTAAGATAATCCCCGCCACCTCTGTCGGGGCTTCAAGCGCCATCGCGGCAACCAGCTTTCCGGTCATGGAGTGGCCGATGAGCCATGGCTGACTCACCCCTAATTCTTTTAAGGTTGCCCTAACAGCCTCGGCTTGCGTTGCGATGGATGCCGGTGAAAGGTGGGCAGAGTCACCGAAACCCGGCATATCGAGTGAGATACAATAAAAGTGCTGTGAGAGGGCTTCGATGACAGGCAGCCAAGTCTGTGCGGAGCCGCCAAGATAATGCATAAAGACTAAGGGGGGCTGGTGTGGGTCGCCTTTTTGAATTGATGTTAATATCATCCTAACCTCTGAGTAGTGAGTTTTCTTACTCTTAAGCGTAATCCCTCTTTCTGGCTCTACCTGAGGTTTCTACAACAAAATGTGTCGTTTCTTCTCATCTTCCTAGAAATCGTTAAGATTGACATGCTTTGTCATACTCTTTGTAGCAATCCTATCAGTTTTACTAAATCGCCTGACATGACATCCCGTACACTAGGCAGCATCAATTGACGTTCGGCATCATTGACGTTATCAATCCGCTTAGGATTACTTTGGAGTCATTATGAAATTATTCGCTAACTGGAAAACACTTTCTCTGCTATCACTTTCAGCATTAATGGTGAGCCAGTCTGTCTTGGCAGACGGCCCAGGCAGAGGAGGGGATGATCGCCATGACGGAGGCCCTTCTCATGGAGAGTATCGCCGTCACGATGATGGCCCACGTCATTTCTCATATCGTGGCCATGATTTTGATCGGGGTCGCCCAGTACCCAATGATTTTCGCGGCCCCGACTATCGCGTCGATGATTGGCGCGACCGCGGGCTACCCTCCCCGCCACATGGCCAACATTGGGCTTATGTCGACGGGAATTATCTTTTAGTGGCGGCGACCACGGGGATCATTACCTCAATTATCCTTAACGGTATGCATCCGTAATCCCCCGCCCCTCAGGTACTCTGCCTGAGGGGCTTTAGCTAATTTCAGTCTTTCTAAATGCCTAATATGTAGTTTGGCACCTTCCCTTATTCGATTAGATTTCTAAAAAACGAATAAGGAATATCTATGAAACGTCTACTCGTCAGTTTACTTATCGCTGCAACCTTCCCCTTTACCACGATCGCCGCCCCCATCGTTATTGGCTACCAAACTGGTGTAGATCCGTCAAAAGGCGCTCAAGCGGACGGTGTGTTTGATGAAACGATCGGCCAACCACTCGATTGGCGACGCTTCAATAGCGGCCCCGAGGTTGTCGCCGCATTAGCCTCAGGTTCTATTCAGATCGGTAATTTAGGCTCTAGCCCCTTTGCTGCCGCTACTTCGCGGAAACTCCCTATTGTCGCCTTCCTAGTCTCGACTCAAATCCACGGTGCTGAAGCCTTGGTCGTACGCAATGCTAGCCATATCAATAGTTATCAGGATTTGAAAGGTAAGACCTTGGCGACACCTTTTGTCTCGACGTCTCACTACAGTTTACTGGCGGCATTGAAGCACTGGGGCTACAAACCCGGTGACGTGAAAATTGTTAACCTTAATCCTCCTGAGATTGCCGCGGCATGGAAAAGAGGGGATATAGATGGCGCCTTTGTCTGGTCACCCGCCCTTAGCCTAATCGAAAAAGATGGCAAAGTGCTGACTGATGCTAAACAGGTGGGTGAATGGGGAAATCCTACTTTCGAGGTGTGGGTCGCGCGTAAAGACTTTGCTGAACAACACCCAGAAGTCTTAGCAAAGACTGCGCAGGTTGTGCTGGAGAGTTTCGACCATTATGCCCAACATCCTGAGAATTACGGCGCCACCAGCGAAAACGCTAAGAAGATCGCTAAATTAGTGGGGGTATCCGCACCCGACATTCCCGGGCTACTGTCTGGAAGCGTTTATCCGACCTATAGCCAACAACTTAGCCCGACATTTCTGGGAGGAGGCACCGCAACCGCCACCAAAGCGACTGCCGAGTTTTTGGTTGAACAACATCGCATTCCTGCCGTGTTACCTGACTATAGCCCGTTTATCAGCGACAAATTCGTCAAGTTGAGTCGTCAACCATGAGTCAGCTACAGATCATCAAGGGGCAATTAACCTTCACTCATGGCGACGTGCAGCGACCTATCTTCGATAAGATGACGATGTCGATTAACAAAGGGGGAAGCGTGGTACTACTCGGCCCTTCTGGATGCGGTAAATCTACCCTACTGAACGTGTTTGCCGGCTTTCAACCCTTGGATCAAGGGCAGGTTACGCTAAACAATCAATGTCTTAGTGGACCTTCGGGACAGCGTGCGGTGGTTTTTCAAGATGATGCCTTATTACCTTGGTTAAATGCCGAACACAATGTCGAGATCGGCCTTAAAATCCAAGGTGTTCCCAAGGCACAGCGTCAAAAAATTACCAATGACTATCTCGAGTTGGTCGGATTAGCCGCCCATGCTAAGCAGCCGATTCAACGACTCTCCGGGGGGCAACGGCAACGTCTGGGTCTCGCTCGCGCCCTCGCGATTAACCCTGACTTTCTGCTATTGGATGAACCCTTTGGGGCACTGGATGCGCTGACACGGGAAAAAATGCAAGCGCTTCTACTGACTATTTGGAAAGAGACGGGCGTGGGCTTTCTGTTAATCACCCATAGTGTTGATGAAGCCCTATTATTGGCCACTGATTTATATCTGCTACAAGGGCCGCCTACGCAAATTATGACACACCAGCAGCCCCCCTTTGCCCGTCGTTTTCTAGACGGTGAAACGGTCAGATCGCTCAAGTCTGATAGCCGCTTCACTCATGACCGGCAATCCTTACTGGATCAATTACTGGAGGTCGCATGAAGTCGCTACGTAGCGCCTCCTATTCTCGACTTAAGCAAGGTTCATCTAGCCGTTATTTATCGCTGATCGCCAGTTTAACGGTTCTGGTGATGGTGGGGGCATGGTTTACGGCTTCTCACTACGGTTGGATAAATACCCTATTCTTTCCATCACCCGAGGCGTTGTTTCTGGCCTTTAAGCAATTGTGGCAACAAGGTTACCTCGACATTAGCTTAGGCCAGCATGTTACCGCCAGTCTGCTTCGGGTGTTAGTCGCCTTAGCGATCGCCTTAGTGACCGCAATACCTCTGGGTATCCTTATGGGGCTTACTCCGGTGGTGCGGGCTATTTTCACCCCTATCTTGGATTTTTATCGGCCTATCCCGCCACTGGCTTATCTACCCCTAATCGTTATTTGGTTAGGGATCGGGGAAGTTTCCAAAATCCTACTCATCTTCTTGGCGATTTTCGCACCCTTGACTATCAGTACAGCGGAAGCGGTACGACGTATCGACCCCCACCGGGTGCAAGCCGTGCGCTGCTTAGGCGCATCGTCTTGGCAAGTGATGAAGTGGGTGATTCTACCCAGCATCCTCCCTGAATTACTGACTGGAATAAGGATCGCCTTAGGCGTTGGTTGGTCGACCTTGGTGGCCGCAGAGCTGATTGCCGCTAACCGTGGGTTAGGCTTTATGGTGCAATCCGCCGCACAGTTTTTATCAACCGATGTGGTGGTGGCCGGGATCTTACTCATTGCAGCGGTGGCGCTCGTCATCGAACTCCTTCTTAGACAGTTACAGAAAAGATTCGCCCGTTGGAGCCTCTATGACTATTAATGCAACCCCTCTTACTCCTGCGCTTGGCGCTAAAGTCGAGGGCATTGACTTGACCCGACTAACCGCCGAAGACCCGCACACGGTATATTCATTATTACTTCAATACCAAGTGCTATTCTTTCGTGGCCAACATCTTACCCCCGCCGATCAGGCTCACCTTGCCGGACGATTCGGTGATCTTCATATCCACCCTATCTATCCGAAAATTGAGCATCAGCCAGAAATTTTAATTCTCGATACGGCGCTAAATGATTTACGGGATAATGCCCTGTGGCATACCGATGTGACCTTTATCGAGACGCCCCCCTTAGGCTCAATTCTGAATGCTGTACAAGTCCCTGAATATGGTGGCGATACGTTATGGGCCAGTAGCAGTGCAGCCTATGAGGCGCTCTCCCCTCCAATTCAACAGCTGATAGACGGTCTTTATGCCGAACATGATATTCAGCTTTCGTTTCCCGATGAGCGTTTTAGTACGACCGCTGAAGCACAACAGCAAGTCGCTAAGGCGCGTCAAGATCATCCGCCGGTGATACATCCAGTAATTCGAGTACATCCCGATACGGGTAAAAAAGGGCTGTTTGTGACCCCAGGATTTACTCGGCGGATTATTGGGGTAAGTGCTTTGGAAAGTCGCGCATTACTGGACCTGCTCTTTACTCACAGCACTCGTCCCGAGTTTTCTGTACGTTGGCATTGGCAGGCGAATGACGTGGTTTTTTGGGATAATCGTATTACTCAACATTACGCGTGTGATGACTATCCTCCACAACGACGGATAATGCATCGAGCAACGATTTTAGGGGATAAGCCGAAAGGGCCATAAAGAGAAGCCCCTTCATCCTAAGTATGACGGGCTGGCGAGGTATTAGAAGTCGTAGCGTAAGCGTACGAGGTTCAGATCCCCTTCTTTGTCGGTCGTTGACGCAAAGACATGCTCATAGTCGACGCGGAAACCGTATTCAGCAAATAACGTAACCCCTACGCCATTGTCGATACGCTTGTAATTACGGCCATTAACGTATTCAAGACGGTCACCCATAACATAAAGCATCACCGCTTTCACACCCATCTGCTGAATCGGGAACTTATAACCCGCGAAGTATTCCACGCCCCATGCATCACCGGCAAAGTAGTGATTCGCATTTTTAAGCTTGGTCTTCAGGAAGTTTTGGTAGTAACCACCGCCTGCGGCAATCGTCCAGTTACCTGGTGTCCAGCCAAGGGAGGTTCCCACGATATTTTGATTATAATCTTTGCTTTGCCCACGGGCATGATCATAGACGGTCGCTTTGGTATAGTTCCAAGCCGTTCCCCACGAGAGATCTTTGGTAATGTGGTAATCGACACCTACTGAGCCGCCACCCTTACGTTTGTAGCGCATCTTTTCGCTGGTCAATAGAGGATCGTCGCCAAATAGGTATGATGCATAAACATCAAAATCGCCCACTCGACCTTTATACTTCAGCATCTTACGAGAACGGTATGATCCATCATAATCACCGTTAACCCCGTTACCCGGTGCTTGAGCTAACATGTCGTCATCCCAAATATCGGTTTTTGCCCCAACCGCATCGTAATAGACGCTGTTCTGTTGCCCGAAGGTCAGTTGGCCATATTGTTGGCTCTTTAAACCCGTAAACCATTGGCGACGGGTGGTATTCGTCGCGCCGGAGGCATAGTGGTTATCCCAGTTAAACACCTTGGGAATATTAACACCGAGTTCGTAGTAGTTAACCCAGTTGATATCTTGGGTCAGTGCATAATCGACGCTGAAACGAAAACGTGTACCGCCATCGAAACCGTTGCGTTTGAACGATTTATCTTTGCCACCGGTCTGGTGATTAAACTGAGGACGGATAC
This sequence comes from Rosenbergiella nectarea, assembly GCF_900111105.1. Taxonomy (GTDB): domain Bacteria; phylum Pseudomonadota; class Gammaproteobacteria; order Enterobacterales; family Enterobacteriaceae; genus Rosenbergiella; species Rosenbergiella nectarea. The sequence goes on from NZ_FOGC01000010.1 coordinate 145,924, forward strand.
TTCCCCCCACTTTAACATTTAAGCGGCTGAGTGGGTCACTTGCCTGTGGATCTTGTTTTAAAAGAGTAATTTCTGCTTGGCTGACAGCGGGAAGTCCCAGTAAACATAACGCCAAGATCGAGGGCGAAAATAAACGTGTTTTCATTAATATCATTATCCTGTAATTAAACACTGCAATAACCGAGCAAGGTGATTATCCTTACGCTTTATGACAATAATATGAATTTCTTGGAAAAGCCTTAAAATTTAAGCACCAAAATGGTGCGTATTGACCTAATAAGTCTCAAAAAGTAATAAACTGAATCAAAAATTACTTACTGAAAAGTGTTCTTATCCTCGCGATGAGCCTCAACGCCCTGTTTGCCCTTATTCCGCACCAATTTAATAAGTGGAATAGTTTTTGCTGAGATAAGTAAAAAACAGTGGATGCGAGCCAATGCAAAAAACAAATGATGAACCGCTACTTTATGGTCTAAACGATCGTTTACCTTTCATACCTGCAGTGTGTACTGCCGTCCAGCATATGTTGGCGAGTATTGTTGGGATTGTGACGCCGCCCTTAATTATTGGCAGTTCTCTTGGACTAACGCAGTGGCTCCCCTATTTAATCAGCATGTCATTATTTGCTTCGGGTATTGGAACGGTGATCCAAGCAGTACGTTTTCGCAATATCGGGGCGGGGATGATTTGCCTGCAAGGCACTAGCTTTGCCTTCTTGGGCGTTATTATTGCTGGGGGGTTACTGCTAAAGCAGCAGGGGGCTACACCGGAACAGATTCTGGCGATGATTTTTGGCTGTACCTTAGTGTCGGCCATTATTCCGCTGATTGTCAGCCAGTTTATCCATACCTTTTCGCGACTCCTGACGCCACTGGTCACCGGTATCGTTATTGTCTTGATCGGTATCAGTTTAATAAAGGTCAGCATTACCGATTGGGGCGGCGGATTTGGGGCAACAGATTTTGCGGCCCCACATAATCTCGGCTTAGGACTGTTTACTCTCTTAATCATTGTGCTGATGAACTGTAGCCGCCGTCCTTGGTGTAAGCTCTCTAGCATTATTGTCGGGATTGTTGCAGGGTCTGTTCTTGCTGCAGTATTGGGTAAGTTCCATCCGCAGTTTAGTTCAGGCCTCCTTCCGTCTCTCCCTATCCCCTTTCGTTTTGGCTTGAACTTTTCATGGTCGGTCTTTATTCCAATCGCTTTGGTGTCGTTAATCTCAATTATCGAAACAGTGGGCGACCTTACCGCCAACTGTATGCTGTCAAAACAACTACTGGTTGGGCCAGATTTTCAAAACCGAATTCGTGGTGGGATCTTAGGGGATGGCGTAAGCTGCTTAGTCGCCGCAATATTTTCCTCATTCCCCAATACCACTTTTGCCCAAAACAATGGCGTCATTCAGATGACGCAAGTTGCCAGCCGCTATGCAGGGATCTGGATTGGCGCGTTGTTTATTCTATTGGGACTATTCCCTCAATTTAGTCAGTTACTTGAGCAACTGCCTAAACCTGTACTTGGCGGTGCCACCTTAGTGATGTTTGGGAGTGTCGTGGCAGCGGGAATTCGTATCATGACACGAGAAAGCTTAGATAGCCGCAGCATGCTAATTATCGCATTAGCTTTCGGTGTCGGGCTAGGGATTGAATCGCAACCCGATATCCTTAACGCGACGCCACAGTTCTTCCAAACCCTCTTCCAAAATGCCGTAACCAGCGGTGGAACATTGGCCATCTTACTCAATTTACTCTTGCCTGCATCGAAGGAAAAAAGTGATGTCTAAGCGTTTATGGATTAAACAACCCCTAGCCTGCTTTGATGGAACCCAGCAAATTGAGACCAATGGCCTCGTGATTGAAAACGGTAAAATCGTTGAGCTTCTCGCGGTTGGGCAGCAGCCATCCCATCCCTGCGAGACGATTTTCGATGCGCGTCAGCATGTGATCTTACCGGGGCTGATTAATACCCACCACCATTTCTACCAGACGTTAACCCGAGCTTGGGGGCCAGTGATCAATCAGCCGCTATTCCCGTGGTTGAAAACGCTTTACCCGGTCTGGGCCAAATTAACACCACAAGCGTTACGTCTGGGGAGTGAGGTCGCCTTAGCCGAACTGCTGCTCTCTGGGTGCACCACCACCAGCGATCATCACTATCTTTTCCCCGTCGGGATGGAAGAGGCCATTGATATCCAAGTCGCCGCGGTCAACCATCTTGGGATGCGCGCGACGTTAAGCCGCGGCTCGATGAGTTTAGGCGAGAAGTCAGGGGGATTACCCCCCGAACATACTGTGCAAGCGGCCGAGATCATTTTAGAAGATAGTCAGCGGCTGATTGAGCGTTACCACGATACGCGAGACGGGGCGATGATTAATATCGCCCTTGCGCCCTGCTCACCTTTTTCAGTGACGCCTGACATCATGAAGCAGAGCGCCAAACTGGCTGAAGAGAAAAATGTTCGCTTACATACCCATTTGGCAGAAACATTGGATGAAGAAGCATTTTGTCTAAAGCTTTTTGGCTTACGTACCGTTGACTATTTAGATTCGGTGGGATGGCTAAGCTCTCGTACTTGGTTGGCGCATGGAATTCACTTCAATGATGAAGAAATTTACCGTTTAGGGAAAGAAGGCGTTGCCATTAGTCATTGTCCAGTTTCTAATATGCGGCTCGCTTCGGGCATCTGCCGGACGCAGGAGCTACTGCAAGCGGGAGCCACTATTAGTTTAGGGGTGGATGGATCGGCATCGAACGATGCCTCAAATATGATGTATGAAGCACGACAAGCTCTTTACCTGCAACGATTGCGATACGGGACGCAAACGATTACGCCAGAATTGGTATTAGGTTGGGCAACTCGAGGAGGCGCAAAAACGTTAGGCCGGGACGATATAGGCGAAATTAACGTCGGAAAACAGGCCGATTTAGCATTATTTACATTAGAAGATATCCGTTTTAGCGGTAGCCACGATCCGCTTGCTGCTTTGCTACTGTGTGGCGCCGAGCGCGCCGATCGCGTCATGGTCGCAGGAAATTGGCGAGTCATCGACGGGGAAATCGTCGATGTAGACCTCCCGAGACTCCTTAACCATCACCGTAAAGCCGCAAAACATTTGATCGATTTATAACAATAATTTTTATTCAGGTAGGGAATAACATGCAGACACACTCATCATCAGCTCATCGCACACGCGGTCTTACCCGCTATTGGGTATTAACGGCGTTAGTACCCATGTTTAGTTATGCCGCGACCGCTGATACAAACTCAGCGTCGACGCTGGAAGAGGCGATTACCCAAGGTAAAGTCAGCGGTAGTCTACGTTCAATGTACTATTCGACCCATAATGCCTATTTTGCTCAGGGTCTGAACCAAGACACCATTAGTTACGGTGGTTTCCTAAAATATGAGACGGCGCCGCTCGACGGTTTTAACCTTGGTGTCAGTGGCATATTTGTGCGGGGGATTAATCATGGATCAGCCAGTCAAACCGTGAGTGAACTTGGCGATAACCAAACCAATATCGGCGAAGCATGGTTGCAGTGGCGCAATGATGATTTTCGGATCACCGCAGGGAATCAACAACTCGATATTCCCTTCTTAGGGAATTACGACTGGCGTATAACGCCGATGATTTATCAAGCGATTGATGCCGAATATGGACAAGGTGAAGATTTTATCCGGGCGACCAAAGTCTTCCGCTACAAATCTTGGGGGTCGGATCGTCAACAACGTTATACCGCTTATGGTTCTGACGAGAAAACCAATGGTATGTGGTCGTTGGGGGCAGGTCATCATTGGGATATTAATAATGTTCACTTAAACGGCGTCGCGTGGTACGAAAATTACAACGATTACAGTGATATTTTCTATACCGAAGGCCATGCCCAATGGAACCAAGCGCCGTTACAGCCAGATTTTGGCATCCAGTATCTTCGTGGCACCGGCAACGGTAAAGATTTAGCGGGTCCAGTGAATAGCCAAAGCATTGGCTGGCAGCTCTCTGTCAACCTGCTGAGTAATCTAAACTGGAAAGTCGGCTACGACTATCTAGCGAATAATGCCAGCGGCCGCCAATACCCTCTTGTGACCCCTTATGCACATAATGCCTCTTCCGGTCCTTATTTTGCCCAACCGTTCTTCACCAGTACTCAAGACTTAGGCAATGGAAACGCTTGGGCCACCAGCTTGAATTACAGCGCGACAGAGCAAATCACCGTGGGGACCCGCTACTCTTGGATGGATCTTAAACCGTCCAAGAGTAATGGAAGCTTACGTCAGTCTGAGTACCTCGTTTATGGTATTTATAGCTTTGGTGGCGCACTCAAAGGCCTAAGCTTGACCGATTTTGTCGGCGTTCAGACATCACCTCTTTATAAGAAAGATTTCTGGCAAAACCGCGTTGCCTTGCAATACGATTTCTAACCCTTTCGGGTGCCTACTCTGGCACCCGTCTTCGAGCCTTTTGTTAAGGCTGCCTTAATTTTGAACAATTTATTTGAATAGAGAGAACAAAACTATTAACTATCAGTTATGGGGTAAATGGGCCATGCTTAATTAACTCACCTTACACAGGATAGAAAAATAATGAAAAAAATCAGTGCTCTTCTCTTACCTATTATCGCAGCAGGAACGCTATATAGTGCGGCCTCTCAAGCCGCGGCAGTGGACTATCAATTAGACGCTGCCCATACGTCTATCGTCGTCAGCTGGGACCACTTTGGTTTTTCACATCCTACCGCTGATATCCCAGGGGCAACAGGGGTGATTAAATTCGATCCACAACATCCTGCTGCGTCATCGGTACAAGTGTCTATTCCGGTGAGTAATATTGATACTCATGTGCCAGCCTTAACTAAAGAGTTCCAAGGCAGCGATTACTTCGATACCACAAAATATGCTACGGCAACCTTCACCAGTACTAAAGTGATTCCGCGCGGTGAGCACAAGTACGACGTTCAAGGGAATTTAACGCTGAAAGGGGTCACCAAGCCGGTCACATTGCATGCCACACTGAATAAGATTGGTGAGCACGCGATGGTGAAGAAGCAAGCGGTTGGCTTTAATGCCAGCGGCACCTTACAACGTTCAGCATTCGGCGTTGATAAATACGTTCCCGCGGTGAGCGATACCATCAATCTTAGTATTTCGACGGAAGCCTACGCCAAATAATCTTCTTTTCGTTCCCAATAATGCTTTTTATTGGGAACAATTTCCCTCTATCCCTTCTCTGGCTACGAATTTGTATTATCCTTAGAGTCATTCATTGATTAAATTAGTAAGGATAATTTGTGGGGTATTACGAATTTACTTTCCTCAAATTACTGATTGGCTTCTGCGTTCTTATTGCTCACCTCAATCTTACCGGTAAAACCCAACTGTCACAGATGACGCCGATCGATTTTATCGGCAACTTCGTGCTGGGGGGAATTATCGGAGGGGTGATCTACAGCGACACCATTCCTCTGCAACAGTACGTAATTTTACTCCTACTAGGTGTAATTCTTATTAGTGTGTTGAACTTCGCGAGTAAGCATATCTCGGCGATACGCACCATTACGATTGGCGACCCAATTCCCATCATGAAGAACGGTAATTTCATCCTTGAGAACGTACTCAAAAGTCGAAATAAGCTTGATATCGTCAGCCTTACCTCACAACTTCACTCCTTGGGGATTAATTCCTTCGAAGAGGTACGTTACGCACAAGTGGAGCCAGGCGGACAACTGAGCGTGATCACTAAAGAAGCGATAATGTTTTCGGTATTGGTGATTAAGACCGGAGAAATTCGTCAACATGGCTTAGAAATTATCGAAAAAGATGAGGAATGGCTAACGTCGAAGCTCAAGGAGAAATCGTTGGCCGTAGAAGATGTTTTTCTCGGCGAGTTTTGGAAAAGCGAGTTGGTCCTGCATCTTTATAACGGGACTAAAGAGATACTTTAACGACAAGGAAATAAGGCAATAAAGATGAGATATAAACTGCTGTTACCCCTTATCGGCCTGGGTTCTCTCGCATTATTATCGGCCTGTCAAAATTTGACGCCTCCTGCAGGCGTCAAACCCGTTACCCCGTTTAATGTCGAGAAATACCAAGGTAAGTGGTATGAGGTCGCAAGGCTTGAAAATCGGTTTGAAAAAGGCTTAACCCACGTCACGGCGACATACCGTTTGCAAGACGATGGTACTGTCACCGTGATTAACCGTGGATTCAACCCTCAAAAAGGCCAGTGGTCTGAGAGTATCGGAAAGGCACGCTTTACTGGAAGTCATGATCGTGCGGCATTAAAAGTTTCCTTTTTCGGGCCCTTCTATGCCAGCTATAACGTGATTGCTCTGGATGATGATTATCAAACCGCTTTAGTCTGCGGACCCGACAGAAGTTATCTCTGGATACTCTCCCGCCAGCCTCACTTAACCGCTAAATCGCGTCAAACGCTATTAGCGAAAGCTAAGCAGGCGGGGTTCGCTATCGACCAACTACTGTGGACGGATCAAGAATAAGCGAAGAGTGCCGGGGCCCCTCCAGTGTGGATAAATAACAGTGGGCCAGTGCTTGTAAAACGTTGGCTGTTAATACCCGACAACATTCCTGCCATCGCTTTCGCCGTATAAACGGGGTCAAGGAAGATCCCTTCCAGCTGGGCCACTAAGTTCAGTGCATCATTACCGCTGTCATTGGTATATCCATAGCCGGGTGCGTAGAAGTCATCCCACAATTCGAGCGGCTGTTTCACGTTTACCTTCAGTGTTTCGGCCAAAGATTGGCGAAGAGCCTCGACAATCGGCTGTTGCTGCACGCTACTACGCGAAACCGTCACACCCACTAAAGCGACCTGTGGGAGATAATGTTCAAGACCCACCGACAGGCCGGCGTGTGTCCCACCGCTACCCGATGCGACGACAACTGCAGCGAGGTCAGGGATATCAGCCACTTGATGCATAATTTCTTGCGCACAGCCAACATATCCCAGACTTCCCAGTGTATTCGAGCCACCCACCGGGACAACATAGGGACGAAATCCCTGTGCTTGCAGTAATTCTGCTTGCGTAATCAGCTGCTCAGCGAGAGAAGGCCCGACTTGCGCAGGCAAAACATTAACCCCCAACAAGTCGAGTAATAAGCGATTACCATTATGCTGATAACTATCAGTCGCCCCCTCTAGAGGATTCTCTAAAATCGCCATGCACTTCAGGCCAAGCTTCGCCGCTACTGCCGCCGTTTGCCTAACATGATTAGACTGGATAGCCCCTGCGGTGAGGAGAACATCCGCGCCTTCTTGTAAGGCTTGTGCGGCGAGAAACTCGAGTTTACGCAATTTATTTCCCCCCAAACCAAGAGGGGTCAGGTCATCACGTTTAATGTAGATATCACGTTCGGCATAGTCTGATAGACGTGGTAAGTACTCAATGGGTGTCGGCGCGCCAACTAGCTCAATTTTCGGGTAATTATCGATTAACATTATTTCACCTTATCGCTTAATGCGCCTGATCCCAGTTGTCACCCAGACCCGTATCAACTTGTAAAGGAACGGCTAGCGTGACGCAATTTTCCATAATTTCACGCACTTTTTGCGTCGCACTGTCGACTAAGTCTTCATGCACTTCAAACACCAATTCATCGTGTACTTGCATGATCATTTTAATGCGATCCGGATCTTGCGTTGCTAACCAGTGATCAACCCCGATCATCGCACGCTTGATAATATCGGCTGCAGTCCCCTGCATGGGCGCATTGATGGCTGCCCGTTCCGCGGCTTTACGTCGAATCGCGTTACTCGATTTAATATCGGGTAAATAAAGTCGGCGACCTTCGAGGGTTTCAACGTACCCTTTTTCCGCGGCACTTTGGCGTGTGGTCTCCATATAGGTCAATACACCGGGGTAGCGCTCAAAGTAGAGATCCATATACTTCTTCGCTTCACCAGGAGCTATCCCTAATTGACGCGATAGTCCAAATGAGCTCATCCCATAAATCAGTCCAAAGTTAATGGCTTTAGCGCTACGACGTTGCTCGCCCGTCACCTTGTCTAGTGGGACACCGAAGACTTCTGAAGCAGTGGCTCGGTGGATATCTTCGCCTTGCGCAAAGGCTTCTAACAAGCCTTTATCTTGTGAAAGGTGCGCCATAATCCGCAGTTCAATTTGCGAATAGTCGGCCGCTAAAATTTTATGGTCAGGTGCGGCAATAAACGCCTGGCGGATACGACGACCTTCGTCGTTACGTACCGGGATATTCTGTAGGTTTGGATCAGTCGACGAGAGACGTCCTGTCGCGGTAACCGCCTGGTGATAAGAGGTATGCAACCTGCCAGTAACCGGGCTAATCATTAACGGCAGCTTGTCGGTGTAGGTCGACTTTAATTTCGACAGGCCACGATGCTCAAGAATCACTTTAGGTAACGGGTGATCAAGCGCTAACTCTGCCAGGACTTCTTCACTGGTTGATGGCGCACCGCCCGGAGTTTTCTTCGTCGGCTTAATGCCTTGTTTTTCAAACAGGATCGTTTGTAGCTGTTTCGGCGATGAAAGGTTAAAGCTTTCCCCTGCCAGCTCGTGGGCTTTCTTCTCTAACTCTTCGAGGCGTTGTGCCAATTCTTGAGAGTGTGCCGAAAGAATAAGTGGTTCAATCAGTACACCATTGCGTTCGATTTTCGAGATAACGGGGACAAGTGGCATTTCAATCTCGTCGAAGACTTTTTTAGGCCCCGCTTCGTTTTCTAACAAAGGCCAAATCTTTTGATGCAGCTGTAACGTTACATCGGCATCTTCTGCTGCGTACTGCGCAGCTTGCTCGAGTGATATCTGGTTGAAGGTTAACTGTTTTTTGCCTTTTCCGGCAATCTCTTCAAATGTAATAGTCTTATGACCTAACCAACGTTGTGAGAGGCTATCCATATCGTGTTTACCCGCCACGCTGTTATAAAGATAAGACTCCAGCATGGTATCAAAACGGATACCTTTTAACTCTATTCCGTAGTTAAGCAGTACTCCCCGGTCATACTTCAGGTTCTGACCGACTTTTGCCAGATTTTCGTCTTCGAGTAATGGCGTAAACTGAGCGAGCACTTCATCACGGTTCAATTGCTCAGGCGCATCTAAATAGTCATGGGCCAGCGGTAAATAGGCCGCCTCACCTGCAGCCGTAGCGAAAGAGAGGCCCACTATCTCTGCAGAATAGGAATCAAGAGAGGTCGTTTCTAAATCAAATGAAAACAGCTCACTATTTTTTAGCTTTGCGAGCCACTCATCAAGCTGAGTCTGTTCAAAAATTGTTTGGTAGTTTTCAGAAGATAAACTGATTTCTGGTACTGAGGCCACTTCCTCCGGTGCGTTATTTTTTGCACTTGAGGTCGACTTGCCACTTAGCCAGCGGTTATTTTCCACATCCCCTAGCCAACGCTTAAATTCATAGCGGGAAAATAGATCGAGAAGGAGTGCTTGATCTAACGGGCCGACCTTGAGTTGTTCACAGGTAAGATCTAACTCAACATCGGTTTTAATCGTGGCGAGTTGATAAGAGAGCATGGCCATCTCTTGATTTTCAGCCAATTTTTTACCCATCGTTTTCGCCCCGCGAAAACTTAAGCTAGCGACTTTATCCAGATCGGCATAGAGCGTGTTTAAACTTCCCAACCCTTGCAATAACGCCTGAGCGGTTTTTTCACCCACACCGGGTACACCCGGAATATTATCGGACGAATCACCCATTAGCGCTAAGTAATCAATAATCAGTTCAGGGGGAATACCGTATTTCTCTTTAACCTCTTCAGGCCCGAGAACGGTATTATTCATCGTATTGATAAGAGTGATATGGGCACTTACCAGCTGTGCCATGTCTTTATCACCGGTACTAATCAGCACATCACGTCCTTCTTGCTCCGCTTGACGAGCGAGCGTACCGATAACGTCATCGGCTTCAACACCTGATACGGCGAGTAACGGTAAGCCTATCGCTTTAACCATCTGATGCAAGGGTTCTATTTGCGAACGTAGATCATCCGGCATAGGAGGGCGATGCGATTTATATTCAGCGAATAGCTCATCACGAAAGGTTTTTCCTTTAGCATCAAACACGACAGCAACATGGCTGGGCTGATATTGCAGCAATAAGCTGCGCAACATGTTTAGCACGCCATACATCGCCCCTGTCGGTTCTCCAGCAGCATTGGTGAGCGGCGGGAAAGCATGGAACGCTCGGTAGAGATAAGAAGAACCATCTATTAGGATCAGCGGATTTTGTGCGATTTGAGCCATAGGTATTAATTTCTGAGTTGAGCCGTGGGTAAGCGTTAGCATGCCACAGAATAGAATAAATGTTGAACATGTCAGTGACTGGCATGATCACATAGAAGAAAACCAGGTCTAAGATCCTGTGGATAACTCTGTGGATCTATTTATTACGTTAATTACATATTGACCGAAACATACAATTGATCTGTATAAAAATCTTTTAAAACAATATCTTAAATTAGATCCTTGATGATTCCTTACATTATTGCTGCGCTATACCTCTGTGAATAAAAGGATCGCGTTTTTTTATTCCGAATAGGGTAAACCCCTGAACACCTGAGTATTCAGAGGTATTACGCTTATTTATTCAGCAAAAACTTCGTGACGTTGACATAATCCGCTGAGAAATTAGGTAATGAACTCGTATCAAGCCCCGCGTTATTGATCTGGTATTTCCCATTGATGAACAGCGCAGGTACACCATTGATATTAAAATCAGTCGCCGCTTTTTGTTGCTGGCTGACTAGCGCTTTTACTGCAAAACTGTTCCATGCAGAGTCATAGGCTTCAGGAGTAATGCCTGCCGCTTTAATAAAGACATCTTTCAAGCTCTGTTGATCTTTGATGGTTTGAGACTTTTGTAGGCCCTCAAAGATAGGATCCATGACTTTATCTTCAACACCCAAGGCCATCGCGACTGCCCAAGCATGAGTCAGGATTGGACCGTAGTCACCACCTAAGAAATCAACATGATAACGTGTTAATTTCACATTTGCTGGGAGACCTTGTTCAACCGCTTGGTTGATTTTATAAGTGCGTTCGAAATCGTAGCAGTGTGGGCAGAAGAACGAGAAAAATTCGACAACTTTTGGTGCGCCATTAACTGGCTTTTCTATCGCTTGGTACTGCTTACCTTCAGTAAAGGTTGCTGCAGAAGCGCCAAAGGCAAGCATTGCCCCAAAGAGAGCAAATAATACTTTTTTCATTTTTTACTTATCTCCAAATTATCATTCAAAATTGAGGCATCATCAGTGATGGAGGCGATTGTAGCAACACAGTCTGCGCGTTAATTTCAGCAATCTGTCGCATCCAAAAGTCAGCCTCTTCAAACCAAGGAAAAGCTTTAGGAAAAGCAGGATCTCGCCAACGTCTGACTACCCACGCTAGATAATAAACCATGCGCATCGCACGTAAAGGCTCAATCAGTGACAATTCGTTAATGTTAAATTCAGTTAGCTCTGTATAACATTCTAGCAGAATATCCCATTGAACTCGTTGTTCATTCAGGTCACCACTGACTAACATCCAAAGGTCTTGGACGGCGGGGCCGTCACGCGCATCGTCTAAATCGACAAAGAGCGGTCCATCACGCCAGAGAATATTACCGGGATGGCAATCACCGTGTAAGCGTAAAGCTTCCCAGTCTGTATGCCACATACAAGTTAGCTGAGCCCCTAATTTAGTCAGAGCGGTAATGAAATCAACTTTTAATGCCGCAGGAATCAGTGATGTTTCCTGTAATAAGGCAAGAGGTTGATGAAAATATTCATCAAGACCAAACGTCGGTCGGTGATGGAATAGATGTTGCCGTCCAACCTGATGGATACGCGCTAAGGTTTGGGCCGCTTGTTCAAGATGGTCGTAGTTATCAATTTCATATTGCCGCCCTCCCAAACTGGGGAAGATCGCGAATGAAATACCTTCTGCTTGCTGTACCGTCGTACCATGAAAACTCAGTGGAGCGGCGACAGCAATATTAGCCTCGGCGAGTTGTTGCGTGAACTGATGTTCTTCATACAATTGCTCAAGCGACCAACGCTGAGGGCGGTAGAATTTAGCAACGTAACGCTTTCGGTCTTCGTCGCTAAATTGCCAAACACGATTTTCATAGCTGTTGAGTGGGGTTAACCCCGAGTCAACGCGTATTCCCGTATTCCATAATGAGTCTAATACGGTTTCAGGATCGAGAGTTTGGAAATCAAAGCTCGGTTGGATCATAATCTCTGCAATAATATAAAAAACTGAGCTGCAGGATAACATCAACACTGCTCGGCAGCCCGATTATTTGAGCGATTAATTGAGAAGGACTAACTGTGATCAGTGGCATTATCTTGGCGGGCGGTGCGGGAGAACGCATGAATGGGAAAGATAAAGGACTCGTGCAATGGCACGGAAAAGCGCTAATTGACCATGTCATCGTATATTTAGCGCCACAGGTCAGCCACTTAGCCATTAATGCTAATAGAAATATTACTCTTTACCAAGAGAGGGGGCTTCCTGTGATCCAAGATAAGGTTCAGTCCCTGCTTGGACCCTTAGCGGGTATCGAGGTGGGTTTAGAGGCGATAAAAACAGAATGGCTTGCCGTAGCCCCGTGTGACAGTCCATTGTTTCCCAATGATTATGTCCAACGGCTCTACGAATTCACGCAGCACAATACGTTGGCACTCTCTTGGGTACGCCAAAATGGCCAAGATCATCCACTCTTTTGTCTTATTCATCGGGAGTTACGCAATGATCTGCATGATTTTCTTCACCTACAGGGAAGACGAAAAGTATTAGATTTCTTCGAGAGTCACGGAAGCGCTATGGAGTTTAGCGAGGAACTTCCTCTGTTTGCCAACTTTAATGATGAAGAGTCGTTAAAATAAAAATGACACAACGCAAAAAGGCCATCCGTTAGGATGGCCTTTCCGACTTATTGGATGCCTGGCAGTTCCCTACTCTCGCATGGGGAGACCCCACACTACCATCGGCGCTACGGCGTTTCACTTCTGAGTTCGGCATGGGGTCAGGTGGGACCACCGCGCTAGTGCCGCCAGGCAAATTCTTGCTGCTAAAAACGTTCCTTTTTGACGTACTCGGCGTTAACTTCCCTCGTGCTGCTCTGTCACATACCTCTGTATGCTCCTTCACATCCCTTGGTCGTCGCCTTGATTACGATAAAAATTAATCGTTTCTTTACTTCGCAATGCTTTAAATAAACGAACGTGTTCGCTTACCTTTCTATTCGTTAATCTGTCAACGCGCTGATAAATCTCTCA
>NZ_FOGC01000029.1 GCF_900111105.1 Rosenbergiella nectarea
GAAGCCAGTCGAAGATACCAGCTGGCTGCAACTGTTTATTAAAAACACAGCACTGTGCAAACACGAAAGTGGACGTATACGGTGTGACGCCTGCCCGGTGCTGGAAGGTTAATTGATGGGGTTATCCGTAAGGAGAAGCTCTTGATCGAAGCCCCAGTAAACGGCGGCCGTAACTATAACGGTCCTAAGGTAGCGAAATTCCTTGTCGGGTAAGTTCCGACCTGCACGAATGGCGTAATGATGGCCAGGCTGTCTCCACCCGAGACTCAGTGAAATTGAAATCGCTGTGAAGATGCAGTGTACCCGCGGCAAGACGGAAAGACCCCGTGAACCTTTACTATAGCTTGACACTGAACATTGAGCCTTGATGTGTAGGATAGGTGGGAGGCTTTGAAGCGTGGACGCTAGTCTGCGTGGAGCCAACCTTGAAATACCACCCTTTAATGTTTGATGTTCTAACGTAGACCCGTAATCCGGGTTGCGGACAGTGTCTGGTGGGTAGTTTGACTGGGGCGGTCTCCTCCCAAAGAGTAACGGAGGAGCACGAAGGTTAGCTAATCACGGTCGGACATCGTGAGGTTAGTGCAAAGGCATAAGCTAGCTTGACTGCGAGAGTGACAGTTCGAGCAGGTGCGAAAGCAGGTCTTAGTGATCCGGTGGTTCTGAATGGAAGGGCCATCGCTCAACGGATAAAAGGTACTCCGGGGATAACAGGCTGATACCGCCCAAGAGTTCATATCGACGGCGGTGTTTGGCACCTCGATGTCGGCTCATCACATCCTGGGGCTGAAGTAGGTCCCAAGGGTACGGCTGTTCGCCGTTTAAAGTGGTACGCGAGCTGGGTTTAGAACGTCGTGAGACAGTTCGGTCCCTATCTGCCGTGGGCGTTGGAGAATTGAGGGGGGTTGCTCCTAGTACGAGAGGACCGGAGTGAACGCACCACTGGTGTTCGGGTTGTCATGCCAATGGCATTGCCCGGTAGCTAAGTGCGGAAAAGATAAGTGCTGAAAGCATCTAAGCACGAAACTTGCCCCGAGATGAGTTCTCCCTGAC
>NZ_FOGC01000024.1 GCF_900111105.1 Rosenbergiella nectarea
CTTACACACCGCGGGACAAGGGCTGGATAATACCGCAGGACGCTTAGCGGCAGGCAACCGCCTGCACCTCGACGCCGGACAACTGACGAACCAGCAAGGAGAGATCCAAGCCTTCGGCGATATTCAGGCAAACGTCACGGGGCCGCTCGATAATCGTCAGGGCGCGTTACGTAGCCAAGGCGATTTACGCGTGACTATTGCGCAGTCGCTGAATAATGACTCGGGACTGCTTTCCTCTGGGCAGCAACTGGTGGTGCAGGGGGCGTCCGATTCGATAATCAATAACGACGCGGGGACCTTGGTCGCCGACCAGCGTTTACAGATAGGCGTAGGCTCGCTAAGCGGTGTTGGCGACCTGTTGTCACATCGTGGGATGGAACTCGTTTTCGATAAGCGCTTTCTCCATCGTGGGCGGATGATTGCGAAGGGGGATATTACCGCGTCGTTTCATCAGGGGGTCGATAACCAAGGCCTACTCAGCGCCGGCGGCGTGATGACTCTGCGACTCCCTGAGCTGATTAATCAGCAACGCGGTGAGATCAGCGCCGGTCAAACCGATATCCAGGCGCACAATACCCTGCATAATCGGGGACTGATTGATGGCGGATTGACACTTATTCGCGCCGGACGGCTCGATAATCTTGCGGGAGGGCGGCTTTATGGCGACCACTTGGCGATAGAGACCCAGACCTTTACGCAGCGTCAAGAGGCAGGCTTGGCACCGATTACCGCGGCCCGTCAGCATCTTTCGATCGCCACACATAGCCTCAATAATCTCGCAAGCAGTCTCATTTTTAGTGCCGGAGAACTTATGGTCGGCGCCAAGCTTGATGCACAGCGCCGTGCGCAGGGCGAGGCGGCTGTACTACTCAATACCAGCGCTACCCTCGAATCATTGGGCGCAATGACGCTAAACAGTCAGGTGATCATTAACCATAACGAGACCTTAACCACCGCCTTAGTCGAGACCGAAAACGCGGCACACCATGAAGCGGCGCTCAGCGGCTCTGCGCAACGCTATGATTGGCAGGAGGTTGATACAAGCTATAAAAATAAGTACGGGGTCCACACGGCAAAAATGCCTGATGGCTCGCGGGGGGAGGATTTTTATGAGTATCAATTTCAGCGTACCGTCCTCGAAACCCAGATCGTAAAAAGTGACCCCGGCAAAATCATCGCAGGGGGCGATTTAACGATCACCAGTCAACAGGTGACCAACCAAGATAGTATCGTGATGGCGGGCGGCAGCTTACTGGGCATTATCGGTTCGCTGAGTAATCTGGTGACCTGGGGCGAGCGGATCACCACCGATATCGGCACAGTCACCCGTTGGTATGCGAAGAAAAAATCTGGGATTTTTGGCACCGTCACCAGCCAAGGCAAGCGCAGCAGCGGTTACGCGCCTTCCCCCACAATAAATACCCTCGATTTTCAGCAACTGCGTTGGCAAGCACACAGCAGCGCGCAGAGCAGTGGTCAGGCTATCGATGAACGCACTTCACCCGCGATCCCGCCCGAGGCGGGGGGGGCACGCCCCCTCGATAACGAGGTACTGCAACAGCCCAATGCTAATCAGGCCATCCACCAGGTCGTGAGCGCAACCGGGAAGGCGATTCACTTTATTCCTGCTAATGTGACGGTGCCGGATAATGCCCTGTATCAGTTACGCCCGGCAGCCGATGTGCCGTTCTTAATTGAAACCGACCCTCGCTTTACCCAGTCTACACAGTTTCTCAGCAGTGACCGGGTGTTTGACCAACTTGAGTGGTCGCAGGGGCGACTGGCTAAGCGCTTGGGGGATGGGTTTTATGAGCAAGCCTTGGTCCGTGAACAGATAACCGCCTTAACCGGCAGCCGTTTCCTACAAGGTTTTGATAATGACGCGCAGCAATATCGCGCGTTACTCGATGCCGGAGTGGCTTTCGCTCAGCGTTTTCACCTCACCCCGGGGATTGCCTTAACCGCCGAACAGATGGCGCAACTGACCAGCGATATGGTGTGGCTCGTTCAGCAAGAGGTCACGCTCGCGGACGGTTCGCGGCATAAGGTGTTAGTGCCCCAAGTTTACGCGCAGGTCCAGAGTGGCGATGTCACTCGCCAAGGCGGACTACTCTCCGCTCGGCAGACGCAATTACAACTCACTGGCGATCTGGTGAACAGTGGCAGCCTGATTGGCCGCGAGCTGACACAGATAACGGCTGAAAATATCACCAATCGTGGTGATATGATGGGGCGTGACATGAGGTTGACCGCGCTCAGCGATATCGCCAACCTGGGCGGGCGACTGCAAGCCGAACAGAGCCTCTCTGTGTTGGCGGGACGGAATATCACCAGTCAAACAGTGATGGCGGGAGAGGGCGATAATCGTTGGCGTGATCGTCCTGCCTCGATTTATGTGCAAGATGACGGCGGGGACTTAAGGTTACACGCCCAGCATAACCTCACCTTGGCAGGCAGTCTGGTCCAAAATAAGGGGCAAGGCGGCCATACTCAGTTATCGGCAGGCAATGATCTGCAACTGACCACCGTGACGACCTCGAGCCATGAGTCGACAGACTGGGGGAAAGGTAACGATCGACGCGTTAACCAGACGAGCGAGCAGGGCAGCCAGGTTGAGGGGAAGGGTCAGATAACGCTATTAGCCGGCCGAGATATCAGCCTGCAAGCGGCGAAGGTGAGTGCGGGCGACGCCCTAAGCCTGACGGCGGGGCGCGATCTCACGCTAACGAGTGGTCAGTCGCAACAGACGGTGACTGAGAATAGCCAGCAACGTAGCGCCGGGTGGTTATCCAGCAAAACGCAGACGCGCCATGATAGCGTTTCGACGACGCAGGCGTTAAGCAGTGCGGTGGAAGGCGAGCAGGTCCGTCTGCAGGCGGGACATGATCTGAGCTTAGTGGGCAGTCGTGCCATTGGGTCGCAGCAGGTAGTCCTGCAAGCCGGTAACGCCCTGAGCTTGACGCAGGCACAGAACAGTCGCCAAGAACGCCATCGCTACCAAGAAAAACGTAAGGGGTTATCGGGCACCGGCGGGATCGGGTTCAGTTACGGTCAACAGACACAACGTTCCACGGATGAAGGACGCTCGATAAGCCATCTTGGCAGCTTAGTGGGCAGCAGCGAAGGCAGTGTAAGCTTGGCGGCAGGCAAGGGGTTGACCCTCACTGGCTCCGAGCTGTTGGCGAAACGCGATATACACTTAGCCGCCAAAAACGTTACCGTCTCGGCCAGTGAACAGCACAGCACCCAACGCCACGTTGCTGAGCAAAAAAGCAGTGGCTTAACCCTTGCGCTCTCCGGTAGCGTTGGGACATTAGTTAATCAAGCCGTTACCCAAGCGAGCTCCGCGAGCGAGGAGAGCTCTGGGCGTTTAGCGGCGTTAAAAGGCGTACAGTCGGCCTTGACCGGGGTCCAAGCCACTCAAGCGGTGCAGGGTAACGCGGTCAGTGCCGAGTCACCGTGGAGTATGGCGGGGATTAATCTCTCTTGGGGCAGCCAATCGTCGAGTTCAACCCAGACCCAGACCACGCAGCAACACCAAGCCAGCCAACTGACAGCGGGCAATAATATAACGATGACCGCCCACGATGGCGATATCCGCGTTGCGGGTAGCGGCTTACAAGCCGGCCGGGATATCACCCTTGAGGCCACGCGCGATGTGCTGCTGGCGTCGGCGAAAGACCGTCAGCACGTCAGCGGAAAAAATAGCAGTCAGGGCGGCGCTTTTGGTATTGGCATTAACTTTGGGGGCGGAGACAATGGGATTTCCGTGAATGCCAGCGTCAATACGGCGAAGGGGCGCGAGCAGGGTAATACGATTTCCCATCGTGAAACGACCCTCGATGCCGGTGAAAAGCTGAGTATCGTCAGTGGTCGGGATACCCATCTTACGGGCGCGCAGGTGAGCGGTCACACTATTGAGATGATGGTAGGGCGTGATTTGACGCTGACCAGCGAGCAAGATACCGATAATTACGCTTCCGCTCAGAATAGCGCCAGCGTCGGGGGCAGCGCGAGTATGGGCGGCGGTTCTTTCTCGCTGAACCTCTCGCGCGATAAAATCGACAGTACTTACGCATCGGTACAGGAGCAAACAGGGATTTTCGCCGGCCAAGGAGGATTTACCATTGAGGTGGGCAAGCACACCCAATTACAGGGCGCAGTCATCGGTTCCACCGCTGCTGCCGAGAATAATCGTCTACATACCGGCACGCTTGGGTTTGAGGATATTCGTAATCATGCGCAGTATAAGGTCGAACACCAAAGTGTCGGCCTAAGCACGGGAGGCGACCCGACCAGTCAACTGCTCAATAATGCCGCGACCTCGTTACTGGTGGGGGCTGATGGCTCGGGCAGTGCTGAGTCGGTGACCCATTCGGCGATAAGCCAGGGAACGCTTGTGGTGCGTAACCTTGATGAGCAGTCACAATCTCTATCCTCGCTGAGTCGCGATGCAGAAAACGCTCACCAGACACTCAGTCCGATATTCGATAAGGAAAAGGAGCAAAACCGCTTACGCGAAGCACAATTGATTAGCAGTATTGGGGCCCAAGCGGCGAATATCGCCGAGACGCAGGGCAAGCTTTCGGCGGTAAAAACGGCGAAAGAGAAAATCGCCCAGCTGACCCCCGAGCAGCAGGAGAGTATTAAAACGCAGTGGCTGGACCAACATCCCGGTCAACAACTTGACGAGCGTACTCTGGCAGAGTTCACTTATCAGCAATTTTATCAGCAGGCGATAAACGACTCGGGCTTAGGTGTCGGCGGCAGTGTTCAGCGAGCCATCCAAGCGGCGACTGCGGCAGTGCAGGGCCTTGCTGGCGGGGATATTGGCAGTGCGTTAGCGGGCGGGGCCGCGCCTTATATTGCTAACGTCATTGGCCAAAGTCGTCTTGATACGCTCGGCAAGCAGTTAGCCCATGCCACGGTGAATGCGGCGCTGGCCGCGGCACAAGGTAAGGATCCCTTAGCCTTGGCGGCCGGGGCCACCAGTGCAGAGCTAGTGGGGATTATCGCCAGCCAAGGCTTTGGTAAAGAGGCCAATCAGCTTAGCGAGGACGAAAAGCAGACGGTCAGCGCCCTAGCGACCCTTGCCGCCGGTTTGGCGGGCGGGTTAGTCGGCGGCGATATGGCCAGCGCCATGGCAGGGATGCAGGCGGGGAAGGTGACGGTTGAGAATAACT
>NZ_FOGC01000009.1 GCF_900111105.1 Rosenbergiella nectarea
AAATTATTCTGTTATTCGTAAATGAATTTTCAGTGTCACTCTTCAAGACTTGATACTACAAAGTTTTTTTGTGATATCAATCCTGCGAGTGCCCACACAGATTGTCTGATAAATTGTTAAAGAGCATTGCGAATCAACGTTTTAACTCGTTGTCGCGAGGTGGCGTATATTACTCGCTTCACCTCAGAAGTCAATCAATATTTAGAATTTTTCTCCTGGACCGAATCGCTTCAGTCCCTGTCACCGCGCTGCGTAACGCGCTTTGCCGTGTCAGTGGATGCGCATTATAGGGAGTTCCGTTCAGAGCGCAAGGGATTATTTAAACTTTTTTGCTGAGTGGTGATAAATCAGGCCAAATGTTCAGTTATCAGACAAAAGCCTTATAAAAGCGCTTTTTTTTACAACAATGTGTCCTTACTGCGTTAGTAAAATGGCAGCATAATTTTAATTAAGCCTCAACTCTGCGCACAAGATGCGTATACTTAGCAGACTAATTCAACAAATAAAGGACCTCTCAATGGTTCGTTCCTCCAGCGACCTCACCGGATTACCTTGGATTGCGGCGATGGCTTTCTTTATGCAGGCATTAGATGCCACCATCTTAAATACCGCACTCCCCGCGATTGCCGAAAGTCTGCATCGTTCGCCCCTTGCTATGCAATCCACTATTATTAGTTATTCGTTAACCGTCGCAATGTTAATTCCGGTAAGTGGCTGGCTAGCCGATAGGTGTGGAACGAGAAAGGTATTCATTTGTGCCGTCACCTTGTTTGCCGTAGGGTCGCTCGCCTGTGCTTTATCGAACTCGCTTGGACTATTGGTTATCTCTCGAGTGATTCAAGGTATCGGCGGGGCAATGATGATGCCCGTCGCTCGACTCACGCTACTGCGTGCTTATCCTCGGAATGAACTCCTCCCAATATTAAACTTTGTGACCATGCCTGGATTACTCGGTCCGGTTATGGGGCCTGTGCTCGGTGGCTTCTTTGTGACTTACGCCAGCTGGCATTGGATTTTCCTGATTAATATTCCTATCGCGCTGGTCGGGATTTTCTTCGCCCGTAAATACATGCCAGACTTTACGGTCCCTAAGCGGAAATTTGATTCACTTGGCTTTATTCTCTTTAGTGGCTCAATTGTCGCGTTATCCATCGGCGTAGAGTTATTGGGTGAAGCACAAGTCTCATTGAGTGTTGCGGTAGCAGCAATGGTCGTCGGTGTTTTACTTCTCGCTTTCTATATAAAGCATGCTGTTAAGGTCAAGACGCCTTTAATCAACCTTGCGATGTTTAGAATCCGCACCTTCTCCGTAGGGATTGCCGGCAATGTTGCCTCGCGCCTAGGTACCGGATGTATTCCCTTCCTTATACCTTTATTACTGCAAGTCGCTTTTGGTTATTCCGCGCTTTACGCTGGCTTTATCATGATTGCCACCGCAGCAGGGGCAATCTTAGCCAAATCGACAGTGACTCCGCTGCTCCGCCGTCAAGGTTATCGCCGAACGCTAGTCGGTATTAGCGCCATGATTGGCTTACTGATAATGAGCTTTGCCCTACAGTCTTCTCAACACTCCATCCTTTGGTTACTGCCCCCCCTGTTTCTAATTGGTATGGCGATGTCTACACAGTTCACCTCGATGAACACCATCACCTTAGCGGATCTCACCGATGAACATGCCAGTGGTGGCAATAGCGTGTTGGCAGTCACCCAGCAATTAGCCATCAGCTTTGGCGTCAGTGTTAGCGCCGCGGTATTACGTTTTTGGCAGGACTATCAACCGACAACGGAAGGGCAATTCCAAGCCACCTTTATTACCATGGGCATTGTTACAATAATCGCTGGCAGCACCTTCTTACTCTTAATGAAGAATGATGGGGAAAACCTAATCAAAAGACCGGCGAAGAAAAGCTAGGTCGAGGATCTGACCTTCAATTGCGGGGTGAGCGCCCAAGAAACCGGTGCTCCTCCTTTTTTCTCTTCGATTCGATGAAGTAATAAATCGATGGCCACTTGCCCAAGGGTATCTTTGGACTGGTGAATGGT
Organism: Rosenbergiella nectarea; assembly: GCF_900111105.1. Lineage (GTDB taxonomy): Bacteria > Pseudomonadota > Gammaproteobacteria > Enterobacterales > Enterobacteriaceae > Rosenbergiella > Rosenbergiella nectarea. The sequence continues at coordinate 2,044 of NZ_FOGC01000009.1, forward strand.
CGTTAAAGGTGGAGTAAGATATTCCGATAACGCAATATCATCATAGCCAATCACCGCAACATCATCAGGTATCGTCAGGCCGGCACGGAACAAGGCTTGATACACGCCGACCGCCATCGCGTCATTACAGGCAAAGACCGCATCGGGTCGAGGCGTTAGCGTTAACAACTGCTGCATACTCGACATTCCGCCAGAGAATTCAAAATCGCCTTGTACGATATACTCTTCATTGATATCACGACCCGCGCTAAGTAGTGCGCGCTTAAAGCCTTCTACGCGTCGTCGAGCCGGACTTTTATCTAAAGGGCCACTAATACAAGCAATATGCTGATAACCCCTATCAATCAGATGTTTGGTCGCTAACTCCCCACCGAGTAACGCATTCTCTTCAATAACATCACTCAACCCAGTCAGTGGAGACCAGTCCATCATGACTATCGGTAATGCCGGATAACGTTGTAATAATGGAGCGAGTGCGGCATGTCCCTCATTACACATCAGCAACAAGCCATCTACTCGCTTTTGAATTAATGTCTCCAGGCTACGACTCATACGCTGGACATCCTCCGCGGTGTTACAGAGGATCAAGCTATACCCTCGCTCATAGCAGTTATCCTCAACCCCTTTTACCACTTCGGCATAAAAGGGATTACTACTGGTAGTGACTACCATACCGATAGTACGCGTTTGATTAAGCTTGAGACTTCGCGCCAACGCGCTGGGCGTATAATTAAGTTTGGCTATAGCTTCTGAAACCCGCTGCTGAATTTCATCGCTGACAAACCGATTTTGATTAATGACGTGTGAAACCGTGGAGGTCGACACCCCCGCTCTCCGTGCAACATCCTTTATCGTCGCCAACGCGCTGTCCTTATTAATTTAAAAAATCGATGATTTCTTCACGCCAAGGTATCGACGTTTGTGCCCCTTGGCGTGAAACAGCAATAGCCGCGGCCGCTTGCGCAAAGTCTACTGCTTGGTGCCAATCAGCCGTTTCAAGATAGCGACACAGAAAAGCACCATTAAACGTATCGCCTGCAGCAATAGTATCTGTAACGATAACTTCATAACCTGCAATGAGTTGCCCTTGTCCTTTCACACTTAGCCAAACGCCCCGACTGCCCAAGGTAATAATAACGGTATCGATGCCTTTTTTATGCAGGCCATGAGCGGCTTGCTCAGCATCTTTATCGGTCTGCACGGAGATACCCGTCAAGGCTTCAGCTTCGGTTTCGTTGGGGGTAATAATATCAATCAGCGAGAGCAGTTCATCACTTAACGGTTGCGCCGGCGCTGGATTTAAGACGGTTAAAATATCGTGTTGATGAGCAAGCTGTGCAGCCGCCAATACACTTTCTAATGGCGTCTCAAGCTGAAGCAATAATGCTGCGCTATCGATGATAAGTTGTTGGTGTTTTTCGACATAGGCTTTTGTCAGTGATGCATTCGCGCCGGGATAAATACCAATCGTATTTTCACCTTGATCATCGAGATAAATCATCGCAAGACCGGTCGCTTCACCTTTAGCCATCTCAATAGCCGAGATATCAATATTATCTTTCGCTAGTTGCTCGCGGACCGCATGCCCAACCTCATCCTCGCCAATGCAAGCCATAAAAGCGATTGATGCGCCGCTGCGCCCAGCGGCTACGGCTTGATTGGCCCCCTTTCCACCAAAGCTCATCTGATACTGTTTTCCAGACAAGGTCTCACCCGGCCTTGGGAAATGCGGAACCTGTAGGACATGATCGATATTGATACTGCCGAGCACCACCATTTTTTTATTCGCTTGCATTGTCGCCGTCCGTTCGCGGTACCTATTCAAGGTACCGCGGTTATCATTATTGAGGAGTGACTAGGGTAAGATCGACAGGGATGACCTTAGGTATCGTCTGACCTTTCAAAATTTTATCGGCATTTTCAACGCCAGTGACACCAATTTGCTCGGGTAATTGTGCGACGGTAGCCGCCATTTTTCCTCGTTTTACTGCCGCAATCCCGTCTGCCGTGCCATCGAAACCGATCACTAGCACATCTTTTCGTCCGGCGGTCTGTAAGGCTCTTAACGCGCCTAGGGCCATTTCATCATTTTCCGCAAAGACTGCTTGGACATTGCTATGGGCCTGTAACAAGTTCTGCATCACATTTAAGCCTTTAGTTCGGTCAAAATCAGCGGGCTGACGAGCCAAAAGCGTAAAATGATGAGCTTGTGCGGCCTCAGCGAATCCTTTACCTCTTTCACGTGAAGCCGAGGTGCCTGCAATACCTTGCAACTGGATGACTTTAGCTCCCTCGCCCAATTTTTGGGCAATAAAGTCACCCGCCATCTTACCGCCTTTTACGTTGTCAGAGGCAATATGACTGACCACCTCTCCCTTGGTTGCAACACGGTCAAGAGTAATGACGGGAATTTTTGCCTGATTGGCAATTTTGATCCCATTTCCCACCGCATCCGAATCCGTTGGATTGATCAGTAATAGCTTAGTCCCGCGCACGGTTAAGTCTTGGATATTAGCGAGCTCGCGTGCGGGGTTGTTCTGCGAGTCGACCACCACTAGGTCGTAGCCGAGTTTATCGGCTTCACGCTGAGCCCCTTGTTTTAGGGAGACAAAGAAGGGGTTATTTAAGGTCGATACCACTAATCCTAATGTCTCTTTGGCCAGTGCATTACCGCAGATCATCGTACTCATTAAGAGCGAAATAGCCGTTAATTTTTTCATCTGAAATACCCTTAAAAAGCGAACAGTTATTGGTGACTTTTATTGTCTGCTAGCACGGCCAGCAGGATAACAATGGCTTTGACTATCATTTGGAAATACGACGAGACACCCATCAGGTTTAACCCGTTATTGAGGAACCCTAGAATTAATGCGCCAATCAAGGTTCCGGTAATACGCCCTCGTCCACCGGATAAGCTACAACCGCCTAATACGACTGCAGCAATCGCATCCAATTCGTATCCCGTCCCGGCGGTAGGCTGTGCCGAGGAGAGACGAGCAACCTCAATCGTTCCCGCCAAGGCGGCTAGCGCGCCACAGAGGGCATAAACCGTGATTTTTATACGAGTAACACTGATTCCCGACAGTCGGGTAGCGGCCTCATTACCGCCCAGCGCGTAAATGTAGCGTCCCAAACGGGTATGATTGAGCAGATACCACGCCGCCATAAAGACAATCGCCATTATCCATACGGGAACAGGTACGCCGGCCAACTGCCCAATACCGATAAGACTGAAATGATCGCTATTATCACTAAACCCGGTACTGATTGGGCTTCCATCGGTAAAGACCATGGTGGCACCACGGAGTAACAGCATCATCACTAAGGTCGCGATGAAGGCTTGAACTTTACCCCATGCAATCACCATCCCTGTTACCCCACCGATGAGGCCACCCGCAACCAGGGCCGCGGCCACTGCTAGTAGCGCATTGATCTCGTGGCCGATTAACGAGGCGACTAAGGCCCCGGTAAACGCCAATAAGGACCCAACCGATAAATCGATACCCGCAGCCAGAATCACTAAGGTCATCCCCACCGCCATAATGGCGTTCACTGAAGTTTGTTGCAGGATATTGAAGAGGTTCGCTAGGGTGAAAAAATTACTACTTTGTGTCGCCACTACCGCGATTAATATCAGTAGCGCGATCAATGACTTTTGCTCGCGAATGCCGTGCCATAACGAGCGTTTAGCTGTTACGTTGGCGGTGGTCGGTTTCATATCACTAAATCCTCGCTATGCTGCTTGCCGACGGCGGCTGCCATAAGTTTCTCTTGAGTCGCCTGTTGCCGAGTAAACTCGCCACTAACACGCCCTTCATGCATCACCAAAATGCGATCACTCATCCCCAAGACTTCAGGCATTTCCGAGGAGACCAAGATGATGCTTAATCCTTCGTCTTTACACTTGTTGATCAGCTGATAAATCTCTTTTTTTGCGCCAACATCTACGCCACGAGTCGGTTCATCGAGGATCAAGACTTTCGGTTGCGTCATTAACCCCCGCGCGATAGAAACCTTTTGTTGGTTCCCTCCCGATAACAACCCGATAGTTTTATCCATTGAGTCAGTTTTAATATTGAATAATCGGATAAAATCCCCAACGGTCAGGCGTTCTTCACGGTGTTTCAATAATCCGCCGTGTCCTGAGAAATAAGGCAGGGCCGTGAGTGACATGTTATGTTTGATCGACATCCCTAAAACCAGTCCTTCCCGTTTACGGTCTTCGGAAATGTAGACGATGCCCTGTTTGAGTCCTTGCTGCGGGGTTCGTACCCGAATCGGCTTCTGGTTCAACAAAAGCTCGCCAGCCGTTTTCGGGTGGGCACCGTAGATCATTTTCATGAGCTCTGTACGACCCGCTCCCATTAATCCTGATATGCCGAGGATCTCGCCGCTTCGTAACGTAAAACTAATATTGTGGATACCTGGACCAGATAACTGCTTGACCGCTAAGCGTATCTCTCCAGGCTCTTTATCGAGATGGGGGTAATGGTCATCAAGTTTTCGACCTACCATCAGTTCAATCAGGCGTTCTTCATCGATAGCGTCAACCGGGTACTCGCCAATAAATCGGCCATCTCGAAAAACGGTGACATCATCGCAGATATCAAAAATCTCTTTCATGCGATGCGAGATATAGACGATGCCACACCCCTGGGCTTTTAATTCGTTAATAACATTAAATAGGGCGAGAGTTTCTGTATCGGTAAGGGCATCCGTCGGCTCATCCATTACAATGACTTTAGATTGATAGCTCAATACCTTAGCGATTTCGACCATCTGCTGGTCACCAATCGATAAGCTATCCACCAACACTTTGCTGGAAAAACGGAGCTTTAATCGGGCAAGTAAGCGATCGGCCTCGCGATACAGGGTTTTCCAATCGATACATCCGAAGGCGAGTCGTGGCTCTCGGCCTAGAAAAATATTTTCAGCCACCGTCAGCGTGCCAATCAGATTAAGCTCTTGGTGAATAATACCGATGCCCGCTTCTTGTGACTGTTTAGGGCCAGTAAATACCGTCTCTTTCCCCAACCACAGGCAAGTTCCCGCCTCTTTTTGGTAAATTCCTGTCATGATCTTCATCATGGTGGACTTTCCGGCCCCGTTTTCGCCAACCAATGCCATCACGCGTCCGGCCTTGACGCACAGGGACGCACCATTCAGCGCTTTAACCCCTGGAAACGACTTTTCAATATGGTTGAGGGCTAATAGGCATTGAGTCTCCATTTTAAAAAGTGACTCCCGCCGTAAAGATCACATTGGCATAAGGGGTACACTCCCCCGTACGTATTACAGCTCGTGTCTGTTGGGTTAAGGATTTAAAGTGATCGTGGGAAACGTAGAAAACCTCTACCTGTTGCCCCTGCTCTGCAGATAAGCGGTCGATTAATGTAAGCAATTGCTGGTGGGCCTGCGGATTGTGTTCAATGATCTCTTCAGCAATATGTGCCGCTTGGATCTGCATGGCGGCGGCAACCACCTCGCTCACTTGTCGAAAGCTTGGTACCCCTTGAGTTAACGCGAGATCGATACGTGTAGGGCCTAGCGGAATAGGTAACCCCGCATCGGCAATCGCCAGGGTCTCAAAATGGCCGAGTTGCGTGACAATATGGGCAATTTCGGGATGTAATAGATGACCTTTGTTCATACTTCGCTCCTCAGCGAAACGTTTCGCTGGCAGTAGCATGAACCAAGCCGAATCGCTTGCTCAATCGACTAAACAGAAAAACGTGATAGCCATCGAATCGATTCGCTGAAATAGTGATATACACCAAATAATTGATGCAACGCTGTAAATCGTTACTCAAATAAATGTTTGCGTGATCAGCTTCAGACCGAAGCGTTAAAGAGGGATAAGGGGAAAAAGAGGGTCCCCACTGTCTAGGCAAGACAGCGGGGGAAGGGATTAACTAAAGACCATTCCACCGTCGATCAATAGCGATTGTCCTGTCATATAATTAGAATCTGGGCCAGCGAGATATGAGACACACGCCGCGACATCGTCGGCTTCAGATAAGCGTCCCAATGTAATGCGTTTCGCAAACTGCTCCGTTCCGTAGCCTTCGGGCTGTCCCGCGGCCGCCGATATCTCCTTATCGATCCGTTGCCACATGGGCGTGTTGACGATACCTGGGCAGTAGGCATTAACAGTGATGCCTAGCGGGGCCAAATCACGGGCAGCCGTTTGGGTTAACCCCCGTACTGCAAATTTACTTGAACTATAAACGGCAAGTTCAGGATTCCCCACGTGGCCAGCCTGCGAGGAAGCATTAATAATTTTTCCCCCGTGACCTAGCTGCTTAAATGCTTCGATAGCTGCTTGCATTCCCCAAATAACGCCCTTCACATTGATGTTATAGACCTTGTCGACAATGTCCGGCGTGATCGCCTCGATAGGCGTTGAAGGCGCAATCCCGGCGTTATTCACGATGACATCAAAACCACCGAAAGTACGTTGGGCTTGCTGAACCGCAGCAAACACCTGCACTCGATCAGCAACGTCTGCCTGAATCGCTAACGCTTTGCCACCAGCCTGCTCAATTTTTTTGCTAACGTTGGCGGCGGCCTGCGAGTCGAGATCCACCACCGCCACATTAAATCCATCACGGGATAACCGCAGTGCAATCGCTTCACCAATGCCTTGTCCTGCACCTGTCACTAATGCTACTCGATGCTTCATCTTATAATCCTTCTTAGATAATTTGACTGAGATGTAGCTCTTCCATTAACCGTGGATTATCGGAATAATCGACGGGAATCGCTACGACCGCAGGCCCCTCCACATCCATTGCGCGTTTTAAAGTGGGCTCAAGCTGATCAGTGCTTTCGACGGTAAACCCTGCTGCACCAAATGCTTGTGCATAGGCTTTAAAATCGATCGCCCCGAACTTAACCCCAGAAACGCGTTGGTATTTTTTTTGTTCTTGCATTGCCACCATGTTGTACTCATCATCCACCCAGATGATGTGCAAAATGTTGGCTTTTAGTCTCACCGCCGTTTCCAGTTCCATACTGGATTGCATAAATCCGCCATCCCCGGAGACCGACACCACTTTACGTGAAGGGTCTACCAACCACGCACCGATGGCCCAGGGTAGCGCGACCCCCATGGTTTGTTGTCCGTTAGAGATAATGATTTGCCGTGCACGGAAACTGTAGAGATACCGAGCGATCCAAATATGGAAACTCCCCATATCAACCGTTAACGACACATCACTATTAATGATGTCTTGCATAGCCCGTACGATACGTAAAGGATGTATCGCAAACTGGTTTAACTTGTGGGCTTGAGTGGAGAGAATTTGCCGCTGGAGCTGCCGATCTTCTAGCACTAGGCTAGTCTCAGGGCTGAGGATAAGCGGACTGGCGATGTGTTGCGTTAATAGGGTTAAGGTTTGGGCAATATCCCCGATTAACTCAATATCCGGAATATAGTAATTATCCGGTTCGGCGGGTACGACATCGATATGTGCCAAGGCAACATTGCCATCACTCCACATAGCCGGTTCGTACTCTACTGGGCTATAGCCAATGGTGATGACTAAATCCGCTTGGCGTAATAACTTATCCCCAGCTTGGTTATTGAACAGACCTACGCGGCCTGCGAAGCGGCTAAAATGGTCTTCGGTGATCGCCCCTGCCGCCTGATAGGTACTGGTTACCGGAATATGACTCACATCTAATAACTGCTTGAGCGCCTGAGCATTTTCGGTTTGACTGGCCATCAGCCCCAGCAAGATCACGGGATTTTTCGCCTGCTCAATCTGCTTCGCGAGGGCTTTGATTTCATTGTGGGGCGCCGCGCCTTGTTTCATTGAAGGGATCACCGGTAGCGTGTGGCCTCGCACCGGGTCATTGATAATATCCTGAGGCAGACTGACGAAAGTTCCGCCAGGTCGCCCCAGCTCAGCTTTACGAAAAGCATTACTTATCACTTCACTGATCGCATCCGCTGAATTGACTTCTACCGAGTATTTGGTGATCGGGCGAAACATCCCTACCGTATCCATACTCTGGTGTACCTGCTTTGCGCTATCGGAGCGTTTAACCGCGCCGCCTATCGCGACCACTGGGTCGCCTTCACTGGTCGCGGTAGCAACGCCGGTAATAATATTGGAACATCCCGGACCTGAGGTCACTAATGTGACGCCAGCTTTGCCGGTTAAGCGGCCAATCGCTGCGGCCATAAAGGCGCCGTTTGCCTCATGCCGCACGGGGATCATCTCAATAGATGAATCGACCAAGGAATCAAAGACGCGATCAATTTTAGCGCCAGGAATACCAAATATCTGCTTCACGTCTTGTGCTTCGAGCTGTGCAACCACGAGGTCTGCACCGGATTGCCACTGCTTATCTTGGATTTTGTTACGCATTATCATCTCCACTTAACTCTCTACTGCGCGTATAGCTTGATCGAGATCGTCTGGGTGTAGGTCGGCATTAAGAAATTCGTGATCGGTAGGGAGATCGATCACCAGCTTATGAATTGCACCAAAAGTCAGCTGCCCTGACAGTAAGTGATAATCTAGAAGATGGCCGCCCCCTTGCCGATCATGGGTAATAAAATGCTCGTGATAGCCGGCAACATTGATTCCCTGCATATATTGCGGTGTGCGAAAGCCAATCACCGACCCGTTTTTCTGATTAAAGGTAAAGATGGGTTGCTCGGCTATCGCTTCTTGCATCGGTCGGTAAGGCCGACATTGTTCAGGCACCGTTCGGGTCTGCGCTTGCTGAAAGTCCCCCTCTATCCGTAGGGCACAGAATAGGTTATCTGAAGGAAGGTGCTGGTCGATCAGTCGATGAATCGCTTGACGTGAAATAGGCTGGTCCAGCTCCAGACAATAGTCTGGTTGGAAGAAGGTCATCACGGCAAAGGGCGTTTGTTGATCCGCTCGCGCCTGGCGTGCGCTACCATCAGATTTAAGTTGGTAAATTTGATGATCGAGCGCCACCAGCTCACCGTCTAAATGGTTAAAAGTCCCCAATCCGAAATCCCCTTTTTCTAGGAGATCAGCAACGGTCATCGAGCCATCATAAACCCCACTGAGTAAGGCGCTCATCAACGATGTCTGAAAAATGACTTTTTGCGGCCGTTGCTGATGGGCCAGTTTAACCATCTGTCCGAGTTGTGAGGCACAGTCGCAATCAATAAGATGATCAGCCATGCTTTCCTCTCTATAAGTAAAAACCTTAGAAAGTATGTTGACCTATGCCGCTTTCGAGTTCCAATATAGGGAAGGCCCGACTTTAAGACGTTATCGATATGGAACTGCGTTATCTTCGTTATTTTGTTGCCGTCGCGGAAACGCGCAACTTCACTCGTGCGGCTGAGAAGCTGTCAATTTCCCAACCGCCATTAAGCCAACAGATTCTCCGTTTAGAGAGGGAAATCGGTACGCCGCTTTTTCTTCGTTTAAAAAGTGGGGTGGAATTGACCGAGGCAGGGGAAGCTTTTTACAAAGAAGCAAGACAGATATTATTGTTGACCGATCAGGCTCTGGAAAAGACTCGGGGGATTGCGCGCGGGATTAATGGTAAAGCAACCTTAGGGTTTGCCTGTTCCAGCGTCTTTCACCCCATATTGTTTAAGCGGTTAAAAAAGTTTCATACTCTCTATCCCTCTGCAACCTTGCTTTCAGAAGAAAGTAATATGTCGCAATTGATGCAATCGCTACGCGAAGGGACATTAGACGCTGCGTTTGTCAGATTACCTTGCCAAACGAGCCAAGAGTTTACTCTGCAAACTATTACTCAAGAAAGTATGTTTCTAGTGGTTCGCGAGGAAGAGGCTAAAACCCCTCTCGAGACGATCCTCAGAGATTCGCCGCTCATTTTATTCCCTAGAGAACTGGCACCCAGCCTTTATGACATGATCATCCATTTTTGCCATGAACAGGGCGTCGTGCCCCAGTTGGCGACCCAAGCGCCGCAGATGTCTGCCTCGATTGCGATGGTTGCCAGCGGCTTTGGTTTTACCTTCGTTCCAGAGTCACTCACCATCATTGCGATGCCTGGTGTGTCCTATCGGAAAATTAAGGCCCCGCAGTTGACCACTGAGATAGCCCTGGCATGGCGTCGTTGGGACCGCTCACCCATTATTAAACATCTACTTTCTTTGATCAGTACAGGCAGTGACTAAGCGTAAAGATCCAGCGTAAAAATAAGGCATTAGGCGTAAAACCTAATGCCATGTTAGCGATCAGTATAAAAGGGCATAATATTGGAGCGTCTACTGGCTTATTATGGGACTGCTACGCCTGCAGTTGGATAACCGGCATAGGAGGTGAACATCGTCTATCTATCCTTATTTATCTCTTACCAAGATAATGTCACGCTAGCATGAGTGGCTATTAATGGATTTGGGATTATTTTATAAATTAGCGACAATTTTAACTTTCTGTATCACTATTACAGTGACCGACCTATCGGTCACTGACTTCAGCGTTAAACGCTTATTTTATTTTCTTAGTCTTTCTTTAATGATTTTATAATGCTCATCTTTTAAATCTTCATATTTCCAGATAAAAAGCCCGCCAAGATTGAAGTCCAGAACCTGATCGATAAAATAATTTAAATTCCAATCAGTCAGTCCCCTTGTTGTCAGGGCCAGAATACATTTTTTACTCTCTGCACCCTGTGCTAACGTCCGTTTTAAGGCTGGAATAACGTTACTGATAATATCCCCTTTACTCCACATAGCTGTCGCATAACAGTAATGGATAAAACGGTCACACTGGTCTGACTGGATAAGCTTTTTAACCTTATCGTTCAGTTTTTTTCCATTCTCTGTCGTCGGATGGTTGTAGGAATATCCAGCAATAAAACCAAAGCTTGTCTCTTTGCTGCAGTGTTTTAACTGCTTCATTGCCTCAATCACCAGGTCAGTATTCATATTGCATTCATCATCAAAATCTACACCATCCCAGCCCCTACTTTTTGTCGCTTCAGCAATCCTTAGAACTTCTTCCTGATTTGCAGGCTTCCCTTCTGGCGAGCATCCTCCTCCACCGTAAACCCAAAGCGTCTTTCCTTTAAAAACAGAGGTATTATCAGGCTTAGTCTGTTTTTCAGGACTCCAGCCAGGGCTTGTCGCTGTCCCAGTGGTCAGTCCATCCAAGTTGGTCACCATGCCATACATAATTATGTCGAATTCCTGAAGGGGTTTTTCGGACAGCGACTGGCTCCAACCACCCATAATAAATTTATTCATAATCTATATTTCCCTATTTGTATTTTTCCACAAGAGCATAAAGGATCGCAGCAGTTTCAGAATCTACTTTACCGCTGTAATCACAAGGACGAAAATGTAGCTGAAATGCACGTATTAACTGAACATAACCCATATCGGTTTCTGAACCCGAGGTATCGTAACCATAGCGTTCCAGCATGAGTATCATGTCATCTTTCGAAGGTAAAACATGGCTAAACTGCTCTATATATTGACTCTTTGTTTCCTCATCAAACCATGCCCCGACGCCAACGTCATAAAGCGCTTTCCACGGGAAAGCACTACCTGGATCATTTTTCCTTCCGGGAGCAATATCACTGTGACCCACAACGTTAACGGGCGTAATATCTGGGTAACGCTGAAGGATATTTAATGCCAATTCCTTGACTGCATCAATCTGGACGGGATTATAAGGCGGGAAGGTATATATCCCGTCATTTTCAGTCGCTAAATTAACAATCTCAATTCCTATAGCGGTGTCGTTAAGATTATTTCGGCCGGCCCAAGAGCTAGCCCCGGCATGCCAAGCACGTTCGTTTTCATCGACCAGATTAAAAAGGCGCATATCGTTAAAATCAGCATCGAGATACGATTTATCTGAAGGGTCAGGAACAAGGTAATGAGCACTGACCGAAGAACCTGTCAATGCAATGATAGCGTTATCAAAATTGAGCGCAGTATAGTGAAAGACCAGAAAACGAACGCGTCGATTAAATCCTTTAATGGAGCGAAAACTATTATAATCAATCTGGTACATACAGACTCCTTACCAATGTTGTGATTCAACATTAGGTTAGACTCTGCTCATTGCGTTGCGTTCTTAAGCAAATCAGATAGCATGATGTAGATCATTAATTACATCCTAATCACTATCACAAAACAGGGCTGATCGAGGTCAATCCTTACGACTCGAATACCCTTTCTTTATCGACTGCAGCGGCGCGCAAATAATCTTGGTACTGAAAGCAAATTAACTCGATTGTAGAGCCTGATAACATGCCCAATTTTCTATGGGGCTGCGGAAATTTCGGGTGAACTCATTAATTCCAAGATACACAATCTGGCTAACTCTTTCGCGCCAAAATATCAGGCTCTTTAATAACTCAGATAGCGGCGTTGTTCTGTAAGGTATTCACTCATCATCTTGAATACGGGCTATGGATACCTGTAGCTGGCGCACCCGACATTATGGAAATATCGATAACTTATAACGAGGTAAGCCTAGGTGAGAACCAAGGCAATATACGGCTTAAAAATAGCTGGTCACCTTGAGTGACCAGCATCATGCGCTCATTTTGGATTAAATTTCGACTTGTGTACCGAGTTGAATGACGCGGTTAGGCGGGATCTCAAATTGGTCAGGCGCTCGTAAAGCATTGCGTTGCAGCAGTAAGAATAGCTTACCGCGTAAGCGCAGATACCACGGTCGTTTACCTAAAATCAATGACTCATTAGACATAAAAAACGATGTTTCCATCATTCGGCAATTCAAGCCTTCCAGACCACAGCGATGGAAAATATCTTCCATATTCGGGATTTCCCGCCAACCATAACTGGCGACTACCCGCCAGAACGTCGGTGAGAGCTGTTCAATACTGACACGATGCACATTATGGACATAAGGCGCATCCTCAGTCCGTAAGGTCAGCAGGACGACACGCTCATGCAGGACTTTATTGTGTTTGAGATTATGTAATAACGCGAAAGGAATGATGTTCTTCACTCTGGTCATGTAGACCGCCGTCCCCGAGACTCGCACAGGGGGATGTTTCTCTAGAGAAGAGATCATCGCTTCCAGTGAGTTACCGTGCTCATGCATCTTTCTTAATGCCCGGAAACGTTCACTCTTCCACGTGGTCATGATGATAAACATCACTAACGCCAGTGTTAGAGGTAACCAACCGCCGGATAAGATCTTCACTAAGTTCGCCGAGAATAACGGCACATCGATACAGAGTAAGAAAATGCAGAGTGGTACGACGGAGAAGAGACTCCAGTGCCAATTTTTTCTCGCGACCGTACAGGAAAGCAACGTGGTTAACACCATTGTTCCGGTGACGGCAATCCCATAGGCGGCCGCCAAATTACTCGAATGCTTAAAGCTTACGATCACCAATACCACTGCGGTATAGAGTAGCCAGTTCACAACTGGGATATAAATCTGTCCTGACTCATTTTCCGAAGTATGGATGATTCGCATCGGAGGAAGATAGCCTAAGCGCACCGCTTGTCGAGTTAATGAAAATACGCCAGAAATCACTGCCTGAGAGGCGATGACCGTCGCAAGGGTCGCTAAAATCAGCATCGGGATCAGCGCCCAATCGGGTGCCAGCAAGAAGAATGGGTTTTTAATCGCTTCAGGGTGTTTCATTAACAGCGCACCTTGACCGAAGTAGTTGAGCACGAGAGAAGGCAGCACCACCAGCATCCAAGCAATACGAATCGGTAATTTACCGAAGTGTCCCATATCGGCGTATAGCGCCTCTACCCCAGTAATGGCCAGCACCACTGAGCCTAACGCGAAGAATGAAATGGTTTTATAGTGAAGAAAGAATTGCAAGGCATACCACGGGTTTAAAGCATGCAACACCTCAGGATTCTTTATGATCCCATTAATCCCAAATACCGCCAGCAGAATAAACCACAGCAGCATTACCGGTGCGAATAGCTTTCCTACCAGTCCAGTACCGTGCTTCTGAATGACAAAAAGTAGGGTCAGTACCACTATCGAAATCGGTACAATAAAGACGTCCAAGGATGGCGCGGCGATTTCCAAACCTTCAATCGCTGAGAGCACAGACATTGCTGGAGTGATCACCACCTCACCGAAGAAAAAGCTGCCGCCAATCAATCCCAGAATCAGCACCACTGCCGTGGCGGTAGCATGGGTATTTCGGCCAGCCAGTGACATAAGGGTTAATATTCCCCCTTCACCGGCGTTATCTGCACGCATGACATAGCTGATATATTTCAGCGAGACGACCACCACCAGTAACCAAAAAATTAAGGAAAGGAAACCAAAAACAGACTGTTGTTCGATACCAAAACCAAATTCGCCAGAAAGGCATTCTCGCAACGTATAAAGGGGGCTAGTACCAATATCCCCGTAAACGACACCGATGGCTGCTAGTGTCAACGCCGCTGTAGACTGTTTATTCTCTGAGTTCATAAAAATCTTCTGTTTAGATGGATTAGTCTTAAACAACCTTAATAATTAATAGAGTCCGCACAGTATGCACAGTTTTAGTAAAAAACCTATCATGCATTAACATATGCTATTACTTAGTGATAAAAATCATTTACAGTGCAAAGAGAAAAACTTACGCTCGCCTCGCTAGATAGCGAACTCAGATGCGATTAAAGGATGCCTGATGATACCCGCACAACTCCTCGCCGATAGAATTGTCCGCCTCAGTAATCAATTAGAAAAAGGGTTGTATGAACGCCACGATGTCATACGTCTTTGCCTGCTAGCCGCGCTCAGTGGCGAGAGTGTTTTCCTAATGGGGCCGCCAGGGATAGCGAAGAGTTTAATTGCCCGCCGAATTAAGTGTGCCTTTAAACAGGCGACTGCCTTTGAATATCTCATGACACGTTTCTCAACGCCAGAAGAAGTCTTCGGGCCTCTCTCTATTCAGGCCTTAAAAGATGAGGGGCGGTACCAACGTATTACTGAAGGGTACTTACCGGATGCGGAAGTGGTCTTCTTGGATGAAATTTGGAAAGCCGGTCCGGCGATACTGAATACCCTCTTGACCGCGATTAACGAACGCCGATTTCGTAATGGTAAGGATGAGCAGAAGATCCCGATGCGCTTATTGATCAGCGCCTCCAATGAATTACCGGATGAAGAGAGTGGGTTGGAAGCACTGTATGATCGGATGTTGATCCGTCTGTGGCTTACCAACGTTAATGAAAAACGCCACTTTCACGGCATGCTGTTACAAGTTGAAGACAGCCATTTCTCGCTAGAAGACGATAACCTCGCGATTACCGACGAAGAATATTTCCAATGGCAACAAGCCATTCCGAAGGTCTTACTCCCTGAAGAGGTCTTCGAACTCGTCTACCGACTGCGCCAACAGCTCCAGCAACTTCCCGATGCACCTTATATTTCCGATCGCCGATGGAAAAAAGCGATTCACCTGTTACAGGCCAGCGCCTTTTTCAGTGGCCGACAAGCGATTGCGCCGGTCGATCTGATCTTATTAAAAGAATGTCTGTGGCATAACGCCGCCTCGCGCACCCTCATCGAGCAAGAGATTCGCGCGCTATTACTCCACCACGCCTGGCAGCAACAACCGATGTTATTGGCATTGCAGCAAATCCAGGCCCGTAAGCAAGCGCTTCATCAAGAGCAGAGCCTTACCCAAGCCTTTAAACTGACGAAACAGAGTGCGATGTTTAGCCGAAAGCCGCATTACCAGTTACCTAACACGCTTACCGGCGAGACCTTTACCTTACTTTTACAGCATCCTCTTACCCTGCACCATTTACGCGTAACACACCTCGTTATCGAGCGTGAGGCTCTCCTCCACTGGCTACAAAAAGCGGGTGATGTGCGTGGCAAATTAAATGGCATTGGTTTTCCACAATCTCTCGATTTATCGGTCGACGAGCAAGATTGCCTAGTGATTAGGGATATTAGTCTACAAGCGACACGCTTAAATTATGAAGATGATGTCGTCAGCAGTGATATGCCGGAGGAGATTGTTAAGCAATTTACTCAGCTACATGACCGTCTCCAGCAACAACGTTTACTCTTCCGCCAACAGCAGCAATGCCTCTTTATTAATAATGAGTGGCTGGCCGAGATCGAGGCTAGCCTCCAAGAGGTTGCGGCACACATCGAACAGGCTCAGCGATGATCTCCCTTGATACATTGCTTAACCTGCTCACACTGAATGACAGTATTAACCTGAATGATTTTCTGGCGACCGTGCTTACCGCGCCGCAATTGGTCCTACTTTTCGAAAAAAGCCCCAAGCTAAAGAAAATGCTACAACGAGAGTTGCCGCAAATTAAAGCCTCCATCACGCAACAACTTAAAGATACTCCCGTCCCTGATCAATTAGCGCAAGAATTTGCTTTCTATACCCAGACGCTAGGCTTGACCTACTATCAATTTACTCAGCAACTGCAGCAAACCTGTCAGCAGCTTGAATTACTGAACTCCCCTTTTTACGAAGAAGCGCAGAGCTTACTCAAGCAGACTGGAGGGGAGTCGTTGACCCCTGCCCAACACAGTTTATTTATCCAACGTTGGCGAATGAACCTGACTCTTCAAGCGTTGACGCTCAATGACGATCTGCTAGAACAACATAAACAGAGATTAATAGAAGAATTAAAAAAACAACTCGCGATGAGCGGTTTCCTTGCGCCACTACTAAACGATGATGAAGAGATGAGTCATGGTCGATTGTGGGACCTCAGTAAGTCATCGTTGCATACCGCAGACAGTGAGCGTTTGACGGAGTACAGCCATTTTTTACGCTCGCAGCCACAACTCAATGAATTGGCGCAAAAACTGGGCCGTAGCCGAGAGTCTAAGGCGATCGCCGCAGAAAATACCCAGCTAGGTGTCGAGCAACGCTTACAATCGATGACTTGCTCTTTTCCCGAAGAGGTCCAAGGCGTGCATCAGTGTGATGATGTATTACGACTCCTGCCACCAGAGCTGGCCTCACTGAGCTTAAATGAGTTAGAAATTGAATTTTATCGCAAGCTTATCGAAAAGCGGCTCCTCACCTATCAGCTACAAGGCGAAGACCACCAGGTGGTGACCACACAACGCCCGGTTATCTATCAAGAGAAAGAACAGCAGCCCAAAGGCCCATTCATTGTCTGCGTGGATACTTCTGGCTCCATGGGCGGCTTCAATGAACGCTGCGCAAAAGCTTTTTGTTTAGCACTGCTCAAGATTGCGTTTCAAGAAAACCGGCGCTGCTTTGTGATGATGTTTACCCAAGAAATCATTCAATACGAGTTAACCGCCGAAAGTGGTATGCCTCAGCTGATCCGTTTTTTGAGCCAACGCTTTCGGGGGGGGACCGATATCGGTCATTGTCTACAAGAAGCGGTAAAACTTCTGCAAACCGACACCTGGCAGGAAGCTGATGTCGTGGTAATTTCTGATTTTGTTGCACAACGCCTCAGCGAAGAGACTCAGCAGCAGATTCGCCAGCAGCAACAACTGCATCAACAACGCTTCCATGCCGTTACGCTGTCCGATCATGGTAAGCCTCGGTTGTACCCTATTTTTGATTTTATCTGGCCTTTTGATACGAGATTAAAAAGTCGGTTAAAACGCTACGTCCGGCGCTAAATATTAAGGGGCTGCTATAGTTTGAAAATAATCATTAAGGAAAGCGACTATCGTGATAACTACAACGCTAACACCAGCTTTTACCCCTTCGCTCTCAGGCAGTGATCCAGAGCTGAAACGTCAAGAACTTCTCGATTACTTTCAAGCCACTTGGTACACCTACGAGCAATTGTTTACCTGCCTCACGGCAGAAAAGGCTTGGACGACTAAAGCGATTCCGCTTCGCCATCCGCTTATCTTTTATTACGCCCATACCGCCACCTTTTTCATCAATAAGTTGATCGCGGGGGGGTATCTCACACAGCGGATCGATGAGCGTATGGAAGCGATGATGGCGATTGGTGTCGATGAGATGAGTTGGGACGATCTCAATGACGATCATTACGCTTGGCCGACCCCTGCTGCGGTACAAGACTATCGCGACCGTGTTCGGCAACAGGTGATTGACGTAATCACTCATCTGCCTCTTACGCTCCCTATCGGTTGGAATGATCCCGCTTGGGCGATATTAATGGGTATCGAACATGAGCGTATTCATCTTGAAACCTCCAGTGTACTGATCCGTCAACTGCCTATCCATTGGGTGACCCCACAACCGGCCTGGCCCGTCTGCCCGCACTTCTCTCCAGACCGTCAAGATGTTCCTGACAATACGTTGGTTCCTCAATCAGGCGGGACATTAACGCTCGGTAAAAAAGACGATTATTACGGCTGGGATAACGAATATGGCCAACAGCTACAAACCATAGCGCCTTTTGCCGCCAGTAAAATGCTGGTTAGCCACGCCGAGTTCTACGAATTTGTCCGTGATGGCGGCTATCAAACCGCTGAGTGGTGGGATGAGGAAGGCTGGGGGTGGAGAACCTACTCTCAAGTGGATAAGCCGACCTTCTGGGTAGGCGATATTGCATCGCCCGATCACCTTAAGCTTCGCGTGCTCGCAGAAGAGATTGATTTTCCTTGGGATTGGCCTGTCGAGGTTAATCAGTTAGAAGCCTCGGCTTTCTGTCGATGGAAATCGGTGAAATCAGGCCGCTCTATTCAGCTACTTAGCGAAGGTGAATGGGCGTGGTTACGCGACCAGGTCGACGGAGACCATCCAGATTGGCAACACCCTATCGGGAATATCAATTTACAAGGCTGGGCTTCTTCTAGCCCTGTTACCTATTTTGCACAGGGTGACTTCTTCGATATCGTCGGTAATGTGTGGCAATGGACCACCACACCAATCAACGGTTATCAAGGCTTTGACGTTCATCCTCTGTATGACGATTTTTCAACCCCCACCTTTGACGGCAAACATAATTTAATCAAGGGCGGGAGCTGGATTTCAACCGGTAATGAAGCCTTAAAAGCAGCACGCTATGCTTTTCGTCGCCACTTTTTCCAACATGCTGGCTTTCGCTACGTAGAATCGACTCACCAGGAAACTATGCTAAAAAATCCTTACGAAACTGACACCATGGTCGCTCAATATCTCGACTTCCAGTACGGCGAGAACCGCTTCAGCGTAGAAAATTATGCTAAAGCCTTGGTCGAGAAAGTGATCCCCCATTGCCACAGCACCCTTCATGCCTTGGATCTCGGCTGTGCCACTGGACGCGCTAGCTTCGAGCTGAGTCGCTACTTTGATCGGGTAACCGGTATCGACTATTCAGCGCGCTTTATCGATGTGGCGTTACAACTGATGACGGGGGAAGATTTCCGTTACGCACTCCCTACCGAAGGCGAACTGGTCGATTATTATCAAGTCCGCCTTAGAGATTTCGCCATTACCGCCGAACAGTGGCAAAAAGTTGATTTTAAACAAGGGGATGCCTGCAATTTAAAGGTAACACACGCCGAGTATGATCTTATCTTTGCCTCAAACTTAATTGATCGCTTACGCGAGCCAACACGCTTCCTTAAAAGTCTTAGCGCGTTGCTGAAACCCGGTGGCGTGCTCATGCTCTCTTCACCCTATACGTGGTTAGAAGAGTTCACGCCTAAAGAAAATTGGTTAGGAGGCATTCGTGAGAACGGTGAAGCCGTCACGACCTACCAAACCTTGCAACGATTATTACGCGATGATTTTGAGGAGATTCAGCCCGCGGAAGATATTCCGTTTGTGATCCGTGAGACGGCCCGTAAACATCAATATACCGTGGCGCAAGCAAGTTATTGGCGTCGCAGAGCGTAGCGTACAAGCGCCCGTAAGGGCGTTTGTTTTTCAAGGATTGTGATATGTCTGATGCCTCACAACTCGACGAACTGGATCGAGATATTCTTAATGTTCTGCTTAAACAGGCAAAAACGCCCTACGCCGAACTGGCCAAAATGTTTGGCGTAAGTGCTGGAACCATCCACGTTCGCGTGGAAAAGATGCGGCAAAGCGGTGTGATCACTGGCACGCATATTGCGGTTGACCCGCGTAAACTAGGGTTCGATGTCTGTTGTTTTATTGGCATAATTTTAAAAAGTGCACGTGATTATCCCGCAGCATTACAAAAGCTCGAGGCACTCGATGAGGTCGTCGAGGCTTGGTACACCACTGGCCACTACAGTGTCTTTATCAAAGTCATGTGTCGATCCATCGACGCGCTACAACATGTCTTGGTCAATAAGATCCAGACCATCGACGAAATACAGTCCACTGAAACCCTGATCTCGCTACAAAACCCTATAGATCGTCCGATCAAAGCGTAATGCGCATCGACACTGTGGATAAAGTTATTAGCGCTTTGATCCACAGTGCTCAATCTTTCCTAAAAAGTTAAAAAATACTAATCCCCCTGTTATCCACAGGTGGATCACTGCTTGATCACCGAGTACAATGGCCGCCTTTATTAAGGAGGGCATATGGCTGAAATTACTTTCATTACGGGTAGCACACTGGGGAGTGCCGAGTATGTTGCAGAACATCTCGCGGATAAATTGAGCGAAGCAGGTCATACCAGTGAATTACTTCATGGCGCAGAGCTTGATGAAGTCCCGTTAGAAGGAATTTGGATCATTGTGACCTCCACGCATGGTGCCGGCGAACTCCCGGATAACCTGCTCGACTTTAATGAAGCCTTATCAGAACAAAAACCTGACCTGAGCGGCGTCCGCTATGGGGCAATTGGTCTGGGTAATAAAGAATACGATCTTTTCTGTGGTGCGATAAAGACACTCGATGAGCAGTTAACCCAACTCGGCGCGATCCGTATTGGCGATCGTTTAGAGATTGATGTTCTGGAACATGAAATCCCTGAAGATCCGGCTGAAGCATGGCTGGTGGAGTGGATTGAGAAGATTTAACCCCGTTTTAGATCGTTTTTTTTTCGAGATCCCTAGTTTTTTACTCTGTTTTTATCAGAAAGATCACTAAAGTTATGTGGATAACCATAGGCTAATCCTGCTTGAAACCGGTGTTTATCCACTTGATAACGTTAGGTCATTTCGTGGGCTGTGGATAAGTAGCGATCTTGATCCCAGCTTATACGGAGAACGATCACCGATCATTCACATGAATTGATCCCATTGGATATCCTGATATTGTTAAAGAATTATTGGTTATCCACAGAAAAGGTCGATCCTAATAATAGATCTAACAGAAAGATCATATACAGAATAAAGATCTTTCTTTTAAACCTTAAGGATCGTGCCACTTTCCCCCATTCGATAATTTAAGTAGAATTCATCACCTGGACATTCAGTCCGACAGATTTCATCAACCGAGGTACACTTCATGTTTTATCCAGATCCTTTTGACGTTATAGTCATTGGTGGGGGTCATGCTGGCACAGAAGCAGCAATGGCTGCGGCTCGTATGGGCCAAAAAACGCTATTGTTGACTCATAACATCGATACGTTGGGACAGATGTCCTGCAATCCGGCGATCGGTGGTATCGGTAAAGGCCATCTGGTTAAGGAAGTGGACGCCTTGGGTGGATTGATGGCCACCGCGATCGATCATGCAGGTATTCAGTTTAGGATACTAAACAGCAGCAAAGGCCCAGCGGTACGGGCAACTCGTGCACAAGCCGATAGGGTGCTTTACCGTCAAGCGGTAAGAACTGCCCTTGAAAATCAGCCTAACCTCATGATATTCCAACAAGCCGTTGACGATCTGATCGTAGAAAATGATCAGGTGGTGGGTGCTGTGACACAAATGGGCTTGAAATTTAAAGCACGTTCGGTGGTTCTGACGGTAGGCACCTTCCTAGACGGTAAAATTCATATCGGCTTGGATAACTTTAGTGGTGGTCGTGCCGGTGATCCGCCGTCGATCCCATTGGCCCGCCGATTACGTGAGCTACCTTTGCGTGTCGATCGCTTAAAGACCGGTACACCGCCACGTATCGATGCGCGAACGATCGACTTTAGCCAATTATCTCCGCAACACGGTGATAACCCAAGCCCAGTATTCTCATTTATGGGCAATGCTGCGCAACATCCAGAGCAAATGGCGTGTTACATCACTTACACCAATGAACAAACTCATGACGTGATCCGTAATAATTTGGATCGCAGCCCGATGTATGCAGGGATCATTGAAGGGATAGGCCCACGCTACTGCCCTTCGATCGAAGATAAAGTCATGCGCTTTGCTGATCGTAATGCGCACCAGATCTTCTTAGAACCGGAAGGCCTGACCAGTAACGAGATTTACCCTAACGGTATCTCCACCAGCTTACCTTTCGATGTTCAAATGCAAATTGTTCATTCGATGAAAGGTTTGGAGAACGCGCGGATCATTCGTCCTGGTTATGCGATTGAATATGATTTCTTTGATCCCCGTGACTTAAAGCCGTCATTGGAGAGCAAGCACATTCACGGCTTATTCTTCGCTGGACAAATCAATGGGACAACCGGTTATGAAGAAGCCGCAGCGCAAGGGTTACTCGCAGGCTTGAATGCGGGACGTTATGCTGCCGAACAAGATGCATGGACCCCAAGACGTGATGAAGCTTATATCGGGGTCTTAGTCGATGACCTATGCACACTCGGTACTAAAGAACCCTACCGTATGTTTACCTCACGGGCAGAATATCGCTTGATGCTGCGTGAAGATAACGCTGATTTGCGTCTCACCGCAATCGGTCGAGATCTCGGACTGGTTGACGACGCTCGCTGGACCGCGTTTAACCAAAAGCTGGAAATGATTGAGCTTGAGCGTCAGCGTTTACGCGATATCTGGGTCCATCCTAAATCGACAAACGTTGATGACTTGAACCAAGTGCTGAGTGCGCCATTAACCAAAGAGGCAAATGGTGAAGATTTACTTCGCCGCCCTGAAATGACCTATCAAGCCTTAACCGAATTAGCCTTGTTTACGCCATCAGTAACCGATCCGTTGGCTGCAGAGCAAGTTGAAATTCAAGTGAAGTACGAAGGCTATATTGCCCGTCAGCAAGAAGAGATCACTCGACACTTACGTAACGAAAATACGTTACTCCCTGTCGACCTTGATTATAAGAACGTCAATGGATTATCGAATGAAGTCGTGGCGAAGCTTAACGACCACAAACCGACTTCAATTGGTCAAGCTTCTCGTATTTCAGGTATTACCCCTGCGGCCATCTCAATTTTGCTGATTTGGCTTAAAAAGCAAGGATTGCTGCGTAAAAGCGCATAAGTCTGTTGAGAGGAAGTGAAAACTTCCTCTCCCTTTCGGAATAAATTCTGTGATTACACAACTTTCAAAACTTCTTAATCAGTCGGCGATTTCTCTAACCGATCAACAAAAACAACAGCTTGTTGCCTATGTTGAGTTATTAGATAAATGGAATAAAGCCTACAACTTGACCTCTGTCCGTGACCCGCAACAGATGATCGTTCGTCATATTATGGACAGTATTGTCGTCGCGCCGTATTTACAGGGCAGACGTTTTATTGATGTGGGGACGGGGCCTGGATTACCCGGTATTCCACTTTCTATTGTGATGCCGGAGGCTGAATTTACGTTGCTTGATAGCTTAGGGAAGCGTGTTAGATTCCTAAAGCAGGTGCAACATGAATTGAAACTCGAAAACATTGTCCCGGTTCAGTCTCGGGTTGAAGAATTTTCTGCCTCACCTCCCTTTGATGGGGTGATAAGCCGAGCTTTTGCTTCCATCAATGATATGTTGCATTGGTGTAAGCATCTTCCGGCTGAGGGCCATGGCTGTTTTTATGCATTAAAGGGCCAATATCCAGCAGAAGAGTGCGAATCTCTACCCTCAAATATTGAGATTGATACTTCACATCGATTGGTGGTTCCTCAACTTGATGAAGAACGGCATTTAGTAATACTTAAAAAAATATAATTGAAGGAACCGCTAAGGTTCCTTATTTCATTATAGTGATTAAAAATCTTACTTAACCATCTGTTTACAAAGCATTAAATCTTAAGGTAGTCTGTTTTTGCACGTTGACATGTGTAAACACTTTGGATAATGACTCCTACTTTGTAGGAATGAAAGGAATCGTAATGAAAGAATTGAATGTACAACAAACTCAAGAAGTCGCTGGGGGAATTTTCGGTTTCATTACTGCACCAATCGGCGCTGTGATGGGATTTGCTATTGGCACTATTGTTGATGCTGGATGCCAAGCCGGGAATCTTAAAACCTCGTTTAAATGGGCTGGTTTACAGCTTGGCGCAGGAATTGGGGCTGCCGTGGGTATTGCGCCGATTACGGCTACGGTAGGGATTGGATTAGGCGTTGTGAGTCTGGTTAATAATAAAAACAGTATCGAAGCACAAAAGGCCGCGCGTGTTTAGTTAAACGTGTAGGTTAGGAGGAAAAGCAGAGGTGTTATTTGACGATATTTCTGCTTTTCTGCTTAACTAATGTTAGGAAACAATTCGCTATAACTATTACAAAGTCCCTAATATAGAGGTGTAATAATAACCTTGTAATTACTAATGTTAACGAGTTAGTACGCTTCATATGTTTATGAAATGTTTTATTTAAGTTAATAAATACCCCCACTTCCTTCGTCATACTACGTTCAAAACGTTATTTTTTTAC
This sequence comes from Rosenbergiella nectarea, assembly GCF_900111105.1. GTDB lineage: Bacteria > Pseudomonadota > Gammaproteobacteria > Enterobacterales > Enterobacteriaceae > Rosenbergiella > Rosenbergiella nectarea. The sequence continues at coordinate 26,579 of NZ_FOGC01000009.1, forward strand.
CGATAAACCCCGTAATCACGCATTTCTGAAAGAAATTTAAATAATTGTTCACCTTTTCGCAAGTTACAGATTGAAATCGTAGGTGCTCCCCGTATAATTTGCACGGCTTTTGCTGTTCACTCTTTAAGAGACCACAGCAGCTTTTTAAGCACACGAAATACCCTTCAGGTTAAAGAGGAATTATCACGTTATGTCATTAGCCTTTTACAGTATGCGATTGGCTAAAGCGGTACTGATGATTCAACTCGGAACGCTTAGTGTTTTGAGTTTACTTTTTATCTTGAAAAGCACTCACTATGGAGCCTCTGCTCTAGCAGGAGGGATAGCGGCTTGGTTGCCAAATATCCTATTTACGTTTCTGGCCTGGCGCCTGCAAGGGCAATCACCAGCAAAAGGGCGTGTGGCCTGGAGCTTTGCATTCGGTGAAGCGATGAAGGTTGTCTTAACCATCATCATGCTGATTGTGGCGTTGGGTGTGTGTGGGGCTGCATTTTGGCCCCTTGCAATAAGCTGGTTGTCGGTGTGTGTAGTACAAGTTATCGCACCGGTTGTAATTAACAAAAAAGGGTAAGAAGCATCATGTCCGCAGGAGAAATCTCAACCCCACAGGAATACATTGGTCACCATCTGACGCATTTACAGATCGACCTACGTACTTTCCAGTTGGTGAATGCGCACGACGCTCCGGCAACATTCTGGATACTGAATCTGGACTCTATGTTCTTTTCTGTTGTCCTGGGACTGATCTTTCTGGTGCTATTCCGCAAAGTTGCTAAAAATGTAACGAGTGGTGTGCCAGGTAAGCTTCAGGCGGCAATTGAGCTTGTTGTAGGTTTCGTCGATGCCAACGTACGTGATATGTACCATGGCAAAAGCAAACTCATCGCTCCATTGGCACTGACAATTTTCGTCTGGGTCTTCTTGATGAACTTCATGGATCTGCTACCTATTGACCTGCTGCCTTGGATTGGTGAGCATGCGTTAGGTCTGCCAGCATTGCGTGTCGTCCCATCGGCTGACGTAAACGTGACATTGTCTATGGCACTGGGCGTATTTATTTTGATTCTGTTCTACAGCATCAAAATGAAAGGGGTAGGCGGGTTCACTAAAGAACTTACTTTACAACCTTTCAATCATCCGATCTTCATCCCTATCAACCTGATTCTTGAAGGTGTTAGCTTACTGTCGAAGCCTGTTTCACTGGGTCTGCGTCTGTTCGGTAACATGTATGCGGGTGAGTTGATCTTTATCCTGATTGCAGGTCTGTTACCGTGGTGGTCACAGTGGGTTCTGAATGTGCCATGGGCCATTTTCCACATCCTGATTATTTCGTTACAGGCTTTCATCTTCATGGTCCTCACGATTGTCTATCTGTCGATGGCATCTGAAGAGCATTGATTTTTAAACCAACACTTTTGATTTGATTGAAACAAACTGGAGACTGTCATGGAAAACGTGAATATGGATCTGCTGTACATGGCTGCCGCTGTGATGATGGGTCTGGCTGCTATTGGTGCTGCGATCGGTATCGGCATCCTTGGAGGAAAATTCTTGGAAGGCGCTGCTCGTCAGCCTGACCTGATTCCTCTGCTACGTACTCAGTTCTTTGTTGTTATGGGTCTGGTAGATGCTATTCCTATGATTGCTGTAGGTCTGGGTCTCTACGTGATGTTTGCCGTCGCCTAGTAGCATTGTTGGCGAGCGTTAAGCTGGCTAACAACGAAAGAACAGAGTCTGCCGCTTATTCTTATGATGAGCGGCAGAGTAAGTTAACTTATTGAGAGGCATTGTGCTGTGAATATTAATGCAACAATCCTCGGCCAGGCCATCGCATTTATCCTGTTCGTCTTATTTTGTATGAAGTACGTATGGCCGCCAATTATGGCTGCTATCGAAAAACGTCAGAAAGAAGTTGCTGACAGTTTATCTTCTGCAGAACAAGCTAAGAAAGATCTGGATATCGCGCAAGCTAATGCGACCGACCAGCTGAAAAAAGCCAAAGAAGACGCTCAGGTTATTATTGAGCAGGCGAACAAACGTCGTACACAGATTCTGGAAGACGCGAAAGCTGAAGCGGATGCTGAACGTACTATGATCGTCGCACAAGCGCAGGCAGAAATTGATGCTGAGCGTAAACGTGCCCGTGAAGAGCTACGTAAGCAAGTTGCGTTACTGGCTGTCGCGGGAGCTGAGAAAATCATCGAGCGTTCCGTGGATGAAGCTGCTAACAGCGACATCGTTGATAAACTGGTCGCTGAACTGTAAGGAGGGAGGGGCTGATGTCTGAACTTATTACTGTAGCTCGCCCCTACGCCAAAGCAGCTTTTGACTTTGCTGTTGAGCACCAAGCTATTGATCGCTGGCAGAGCATGCTAGCATTTGCCGCAGAAGTGGTTCGCACTCCGCAGCTCGCTGAACTACTTTCAGGCGCTATCGCCTCTGAAAAAGCGGCTGCCACGGTGAACGCTGTGTGCGGTGATCAACTTGATGCCCATGGTCAGAACCTGGTGAAGGTAATGGCTACAAATGGTCGTTTGACCGCGCTTCCTGCTGTTCTGGAAAGCTTTATTCAATTACGTGATGCGTATGAAGCAACGGCGGAAGTCGACGTTATCTCTGCAAGCGCATTGAATGAGGCGCAACTGGCTAAAATCAGTGCCGCGATGGAAAAACGTTTATCACGCAAAGTTAAGCTGAATTGCAAAATCGATAAGTCTGTAATGGCAGGCGTCATCATCCGTGCGGGTGATACGGTCATCGACGGAAGTATCCGTGGCCGTCTAGATCGTCTAGCAGACGTCTTGCAGTCTTAAGGGGACTGGAGCATATGCAACTGAATTCCACCGAAATCAGCGAACTGATCAAGCAGCGTATTGCTCAGTTCGATGTGGTGAGCGAAGCTCACAATGAAGGTACTATTGTTTCTGTAAGTGACGGGATCATCCGTGTTCATGGCATCAATGATGTTATGCAGGGTGAGATGATTGCCCTACCCGGCAACCGTTACGCTATCGCACTGAACTTAGAGCGCGACTCTGTGGGTGCAGTAGTAATGGGTCCTTACGCTGATCTTGCCGAAGGCATGAAAGTGAAGTGTACTGGCCGTATTTTAGAAGTTCCTGTTGGACGTGGCCTGTTAGGCCGTGTTGTTAACACCCTTGGCGCACCTATCGATGGTAAAGGACCTGTTGAAAACGACGGTTTCTCTCCAGTTGAAATGATTGCCCCAGGTGTTATCGACCGTCAATCCGTTGATGAGCCTGTGCAAACAGGTTACAAAGCGGTTGATGCGATGATCCCAATCGGCCGTGGCCAGCGTGAGCTGATCATCGGTGACCGTCAGACCGGTAAAACCGCGATGGCGATCGATGCAATCATCAACCAACGCGATTCAGGCATCAAATGTGTTTACGTTGCTATCGGTCAGAAAGCATCGACTATCTCGAACGTTGTTCGTAAATTAGAAGAACACGGTGCACTGTCTAACACTATCGTCGTAGTCGCTTCAGCTTCTGAATCTGCTGCACTGCAATATCTTGCGCCTTATGCAGGATGTGCGATGGGTGAATACTTCCGTGACCGTGGTGAAGACGCGCTGATCGTTTATGATGATCTGTCTAAGCAAGCTGTTGCTTACCGTCAAATTTCACTGTTGCTGCGTCGTCCACCAGGACGTGAAGCATTCCCTGGTGATGTTTTCTATCTCCACTCTCGTCTGCTAGAGCGTGCTTCACGTGTTAGCGCTGAGTATGTTGAAAACTTCACTAAAGGTGCAGTGAAAGGTAAGACCGGTTCATTAACCGCGCTGCCAATCATCGAAACTCAAGCGGGTGACGTTTCTGCGTTCGTTCCGACTAACGTAATATCAATTACCGATGGTCAGATCTTCTTAGAATCGAACCTATTTAACTCCGGTATCCGTCCTGCCGTTAACCCAGGGATCTCTGTATCTCGTGTGGGGGGTGCAGCGCAGACCAAAATCATCAAGAAACTGTCTGGTGGTATTCGTACCGCATTAGCACAGTACCGTGAATTGGCAGCATTCTCACAATTCGCATCAGATCTTGATGAAGCGACTCGTAAGCAATTAGATCACGGTCAGAAAGTGACTGAGTTGCTGAAGCAAAAGCAATACGAGCCAATGTCTGTTTCTCAACAGGGTCTGGTTCTTTTTGCTGCTGAGCGTGGCTTCCTGAGTGATGTTGAACTGTCTAAGATCGGCAGTTTCGAATCTGCTCTGTTGGCTTATGCTGCTCGTGAGCATGCGGAACTGATGCAGGAAATCAACCAATCTGGTAATTACAACGGCGAAATCGAAGAGAAGTTCAAAGCTCTCCTCGAAACGTTCAAGAAAACCCAGTCCTGGTAATGTCTTGCGGCTTGCTGAGTCAGCAGGCCGCCTGACTTTGAGGAGAAGCTCATGGCCGGCGCAAAAGAGATACGTAGTAAGATTGGAAGCGTAAAAAATACGCAGAAAATCACCAAAGCGATGGAAATGGTAGCCGCCTCCAAAATGCGTAAATCGCAGGAACGCATGGCAGCCAGCCGTCCGTATGCAGAGACTATTCGCAAAGTGATTGGTCACTTAGCGTTAGGAAATCTGGAATACAAGCACCCTTACCTGGATGAGCGTGACGTTAAGCGCGTCGGCTATTTGGTCGTTTCTACAGACCGCGGGCTTTGTGGTGGCTTGAACATTAACTTGTTCAAAAAGTTAATGACTGAAATGAAAGCGTGGTCTGATAAAGGTGTTCAGAGTGATCTGGCCATTATCGGGTCGAAAGGGCTCTCATTTTTTAAAGCTGTTGGCGGTAACATTGTTGCTCAAGCAAGTGGCTTAGGCGACAAACCTGCATTGGCTGATATCATCGGTCCAGTTCAAGTGATGTTACAAGCCTTCGATGAAGGTCGTATCGACAAGCTTTATGTCGTTAGCAACAAATTTAACAACACGATGTCCCAGACCCCAACCGTTACCCAGATGCTGCCGTTACCGCCAGCTGAAGGCGAAGCAGAGTTGAAGACGAAAACTTGGGACTACCTGTACGAACCCGATCCGAAAGCGTTGCTGGATACTTTGCTACGCCGTTATGTCGAATCTCAGGTTTATCAGGGTGTTGTGGAAAACCTGGCCAGCGAGCAGGCCGCACGTATGGTGGCGATGAAAGCTGCAACCGACAACGGCGGAAACCTGATCAAAGAGCTCCAGTTGGTTTACAACAAAGCTCGTCAGGCCAGCATCACCCAGGAACTTACCGAGATCGTCTCGGGGGCCTCCGCGGTTTAACCAGGTAACGAATTAGGTAGAGGATTCAAGATGGCAACTGGAAAGATTGTCCAGATTATCGGCGCGGTCGTTGACGTCGAATTCCCTCAAGATGCAGTACCACAGGTGTACAATGCTCTTGAGGTTCAAAATGGCGACGCTCGCTTAGTGCTGGAAGTTCAACAGCAATTAGGTGGCGGTGTTGTTCGTACGATTGCTATGGGTACTTCTGATGGCTTGAAGCGTGGTCTTCAAGTGACTGACTTGGCTAAACCTATCCAGGTTCCAGTCGGTAAAGCAACTCTCGGACGTATCATGAACGTACTGGGTGAACCTATCGATATGAAAGGTGACATTCAGAACGAAGACGGTAGTACTGTGGAAGTGAATGCTATCCACCGTGCTGCACCAAGCTACGAAGAGCTAGCGAACTCCACTGAGCTTCTGGAAACAGGTATCAAGGTTATTGACTTGATCTGTCCATTTGCGAAAGGCGGTAAAGTGGGTCTGTTCGGTGGTGCGGGTGTAGGTAAAACCGTAAACATGATGGAACTGATCCGTAACATCGCGATCGAGCACTCAGGTTACTCGGTGTTTGCCGGCGTGGGTGAGCGTACTCGTGAAGGTAACGACTTCTATCACGAAATGACTGACTCTAACGTTATCGATAAAGTCGCGTTAGTATACGGTCAGATGAACGAGCCACCAGGAAACCGTCTGCGCGTTGCGTTGACCGGTCTGACGATGGCGGAGAAATTCCGTGACGAAGGTCGTGACGTACTGTTGTTTGTTGACAACATCTACCGTTACACCCTAGCCGGTACCGAAGTTTCAGCACTGTTAGGTCGTATGCCTTCAGCAGTAGGTTACCAACCAACCTTGGCAGAAGAGATGGGTGTTCTTCAAGAACGTATCACTTCGACTAAAGCGGGTTCAATCACCTCTGTTCAAGCGGTCTACGTTCCTGCGGATGACTTGACTGACCCATCACCCGCGACCACCTTTGCTCACTTAGATTCAACAGTGACACTGAGCCGTCAAATTGCCTCTCTGGGTATCTACCCGGCGGTTGACCCACTGGATTCTACCAGTCGTCAGCTGGATCCATTAATCGTGGGTCAAGATCACTATGACACGGCACGTGGCGTTCAGTCATTACTGCAACGTTACCAAGAATTGAAAGACATCATCGCTATCCTTGGGATGGACGAACTGTCTGAAGACGACAAGCTACTGGTTTCCCGTGCTCGTAAAATTCAGCGCTTCCTGTCTCAGCCGTTCTTCGTTGCAGAAGTCTTTACTGGCGCACCAGGTAAGTATGTTTCTCTGAAAGATACTATCCGTGGCTTTAAAGGCATCATGGAAGGTGAATTCGATCACCTGCCAGAGCAGGCTTTCTACATGGTTGGTGCCATTGAAGAAGCCGTTGAGCGTGCGAAGAAACTGTAATTACAGTTTCCAGGAGAATAATTATGGCTAAAAGTTTTCACCTGACTGTTGTCAGCGCAGAGAAAGAGATGTTCTCTGGTGTTGTTCAACATATCCAGGTGTCAGGTAGCGAAGGTGAGCTAGGAATTTTCCACGGCCACACCCCGTTACTGACCGCCATTAAGCCTGGTTTGGTTCGTATCGTTAAACAGGATAACAGCGAAGAGATCATTTATCTCTCTGGCGGTATCCTGGAAGTTCAGCCTAATGACGTTAACGTGATGGCGGATACTGCCATCCGTGGCGAAGAGTTAGATGAAGCGCAGGCGCTTGAAGCGAAGCGTCAAGCTGAAGAGTCGATGAGCAAAAACAACACTGATGTTGATTATGCTCTGGCTTCTGCGGAACTGGCGAAAGCGATTGCCAAGCTGCGGGTCATTGAACTGACCAAAAAAGCGATGTAATCAGGCCTAGTGCTCTGAATCATGCCAGCCCTTATCGGCTGGCATTTTTTTTAGTTATTTTTCTTAATAATATCTGATTTTGGTAAGAGAAATATGGTGTATCCTGTGTCGTAAAGTGGTTATCTTTTCAAGCGAATCAAACGAATTAGGATCTGTATGTCTAGTAAAGCGATGAGTGTGGTGATCCTTGCAGCAGGCAAGGGTACAAGGATGTATTCAGACCTTCCAAAAGTGTTACACCACTTGGCAGGTAAACCGATGGTGCAGCACGTCATTGATACAGCGAAAGTCCTTGAAGCGCAAAAGATCCATCTTGTTTACGGCCATGGCGGCGAATTATTGAAAAGCCATTTAGCCGATCCCGACCTGCATTGGGTATACCAAGCCGAGCAGCTAGGCACCGGCCATGCCATGCAACAAGCTGCCCCCTCATTCAGTGATGACGAAGATATTTTGATGCTTTACGGCGATGTACCGCTTATCGCGTCTGATACCTTACGCCGTTTACATGCCTCAAAACCTCAAGGCGGCATCGCCTTACTGACGGTGATTACCGACAGTCCAACCGGTTATGGCCGTATTCTTCGTGATCACGATACGATAACCGGTATTGTTGAGCAGAAAGATGCCTCAGCCGAACAGCTCACTATTAATGAAGTCAACACCGGGATTTTATTGGCTAACGGTGGAGACCTAAAACGTTGGTTGAGTCAGCTGACGAACAATAATGCTCAAGGTGAATATTACATTACCGATATTATTGAGCTTGCTCACCGTGAAGGACGAGAAATCTGTGCGGTTCACCCGACGAAGCAGAGTGAAACAGAAGGGGTGAATAACCGCTTACAGCTCTCACAATTAGAACGTATCTATCAACATGATCGTGCAGAACAGTTATTATTGGCGGGCGTTATGCTCCGTGACGCTTCTCGGTTCGATCTCCGCGGTAACTTAACCCACGGCCGTGATGTCGAGATTGACTGTAATGTCATCATCGAAGGCGACGTGGTGCTGGGAAATCACGTTAAAATTGGCGTTGGCTGTATCCTGCGCAATAGTGTGATTGGCGATAACACAGAAATAAGCCCTTATAGCGTGATCGATGGCGCTCAGCTCGGAACAGCTTGTACCGTTGGCCCGTTTGCACGGTTACGCCCAGGTGCTGAGCTAGCAGAAGAGGTTCATGTCGGTAACTTTGTCGAAGTTAAAAAATCTCAGTTAGGTAAAGGGACGAAAGCTGGCCATTTAAGCTACCTCGGCGATGCGACCATTGGCAGTGACGTCAATATTGGCGCAGGGACCATTACCTGTAATTACGATGGTAAATATAAGTACCAAACGGTGATTGGTGATCATGTCTTTGTGGGATCCGATACTCAGCTGATTGCACCGGTGACGGTCGGTGACGGCGTGACGATCGCTGCAGGGACCACGGTAATGCGTGATATTGTCTCAGCATCGTTGGCTTACAACCCCAAACAGCAGTTAAGTAAAGCCGATTGGCAGCCCTCAAGAAAGAAAAGTAATTCGTGAAAACGGCTTACATTCAACCAGTTTAGGATAATGTTATGTGTGGAATAGTGGGTGCGGTAGCACAACGTGATATTGCTGAAATTTTAGTAGAAGGACTACGCCGTTTAGAGTATCGCGGTTATGACTCTTCTGGCTTGGCAGTGGCTGATCAACAGGGTCATCTAACGCGCGTTCGTCGTTTAGGTAAGGTGCAGGCGCTGGTGGATGCCGTTGAGCAGCAACCGGTCACCGGAGGCACAGGCATTGCCCATACACGTTGGGCCACACACGGTGTTCCTTCCGAAGTGAACGCTCACCCACATGTATCTCACAATATTGTATTGGTGCATAACGGTATCATCGAGAACCACGATGAGTTACGCCCAGCACTGTTGGCCGATGGCTACGTTTTTACCTCACAAACTGATACCGAAGTGGTTGCTCACTTAATCCACCAGCAGCAGAAAATGCACGGTGGTAGCTTACGTGAAGTAGTACAACGCGTGATCAAATTATTGCGTGGTGCCTACGGCATGGTCATTATGGACAGCAACGATCCCTCAGTGCTGGTAGCCGCACGTTCAGGCAGCCCACTGGTGATTGGTTTAGGCGTGGGTGAGAATTTTGTGGCGTCTGACCAATTGGCGTTATTACCGGTCACCCGTCGTTTTATCTTTTTAGAAGAAGGTGATGTGGCTGAAGTGACTCGCCGCACCGTGACCCTATTCCAACGTGATGAAACGCCTGTGACCCGCGCAGTGATTGAGTCCTCTGCTCAATATGATGCTGGCGATAAAGGTCTTTACCGTCACTATATGCAAAAAGAGATCTATGAGCAGCCGATCGCGATTAAAAACACCCTTCAGGGGCGTTTTCATGACGGGCAAATCGACCTCAGCGAATTAGGGGAATCCGGTCTTGCGCTACTCTCCCGGGCAAAACATATTCAAATTGTCGCCTGTGGAACTTCTTACAACTCCGGTTTAGTCTCCCGTTACTGGTTTGAGGCGATTGCTGGCGTTCCTTGCGATGTCGAGATCGCCTCAGAATTCCGTTACCGTAAATCGGTGGTCCGTCCCGACAGTTTACTGATCACCCTATCGCAGTCTGGCGAAACGGCGGACACCCTTGCAGCACTTCGCTTATCCAAAGAGATTGGCTATTTAGGCGCGCTGACGATTTGTAACGTTAATGGCTCCTCTCTGGTACGCGAATCGGATATGGCCTTAATGACCAAGGCGGGTACTGAGATCGGCGTGGCCTCGACCAAAGCTTTCACCACCCAATTAACCGTGTTATTGATGCTGGTGGCACAGATGGCTCGCCTAAACGGTAAGCCTGAAACGGTGGAACATGAGATTATCCATGCGCTGCAAGCCTTACCCGGACGTATTGAGCAAATTTTATCGCAAGATAAAAACATCGAGAGCCTGGCAGAAGATTTTTCTGATAAGCATCACGCATTGTTCTTAGGTCGCGGCGATCAGTACCCTATCGCGATGGAAGGGGCGTTAAAGCTTAAAGAGATCTCCTATATTCATGCCGAAGCTTATGCGGCGGGCGAGCTAAAACATGGGCCGTTGGCGCTGGTGGATGCCGATATGCCGGTAATTATTGTTGCGCCGAATAACGAACTACTGGAAAAGCTAAAGTCCAATATTGAAGAAGTCCGCGCGCGCGGTGGCTTGCTCTATGTTTTCGCCGATCAAGATGCCGGCTTTAGCGATAGCCCGAATATGAAAATTATTCCTCTGCCACATGTTGAAGAGGTACTCGCTCCGATTATCTATACCATCCCACTGCAGTTACTTTCTTACTACATTGCGCTGATTAAAGGCACTGATGTCGATCAACCTCGTAACTTAGCGAAGTCGGTGACGGTGGAGTGATGGTAAGGACGAATGAAACCCTAATTGAGGGATGATAAAATAGTTGTAAAATGGACAAAATAGATCTAAAGCGTGACAAAATAGATCTAAAATGAACAAAATATTTGTAAATTGAAAAAACTCAGTTTTGTTGCTTGAAAGCATACTGAGCTTTTTTTATGAGTAGAAACCAGACGTTACTCAGTTGGGTGGGTATTTACATTTACTTGATCACCCTTTCGCATTTTACTTGATAAGCCATTGGCAGATTACTTGGATACCTCCAAAAAAAACCGAGTAAATCATCCATCAGTCACTTGGACGCATAACGATTCATGGTGTCAGAATTCATCTAAGCCATTTTGAGTCGTTTTGAGGGGGTAAGTCGTAGGATTTTATGGATTACGCCCCAGAATTGCTCTGAGGGCGTTTGAGCGGTGCGCGTAAGACTGCCTTATGTTAAATCATTAGTTATAACGGAGATCTCTTTTCCAGTGGATGTGCTTTTATCCTGCCGGAGTCTGGGGTGTAGACCTGAGCCTCAAAGGTTCATGTTTAGAGTTAACTTCTTATTTTTTTGAAAAAGAATTGTATTAGGTTATAAAAAATTATTGCGTAGATACTAATAACAGTTAGTAAAGATGTGAATGTTATAGGATCTGAGCCTTCTTCATAAGTGTTGCTCTGGTAGTTACTTAATAACTGGTAAGAATGATCTACAAGCCAACTCGTTATCGAATAAAGTGGCATTCCATAACTGGAAATAGTAAATGCTAAGATAAAACAGAGTACGAAACCTGTTGTTTTTTTAACTAATTTTGCATTTATCAAAATCACTTTTCCCTTGAACGTCAACGTATCCGTATGCCATGAGACCCGAATTAGAGTTTGGAACTCGAACTTTTTTACGATGGATGAGGTTCTTCCTAACTTTATAAAAATCGTTTCTTTTTAAGAATGTAATGCACCCTTCACTTAGTCCAGAACCATCAGGCCGTAGTGGATGAAGACGAAATCCACCACGTGAAACACCGTTGATAAACACGTTATCACTCATGGTGCTTGAATTGAAAAGAGCAAACCACTCTGAATGATTAGAACCATTCCATAGGTCGATAGCCCAACCTCTAATTTTGTTTGCCAGACTACCTTCTGGACGATCAATAATCCAATATCTTCCTACTGGAATGGCGCTGTTTGGAAGATATGTACAGTTCGGATTATTTGTGTAGGGTTTCTGTCCAGAAAAAACGGGGAAAGTTCCAACTCCATAAACGTGCAATTTAGCTTCACCACCGCCTTTCGTCAGATCGTCATAGCTCATTCTCATAATTTGCATCTGTTATATCCTTTTGAATATGAAATTTTAATGATGATATCAGGCGAAGGTTAGATATTTTTTGATCTGGATTTATACATAGGTGATACAAAAAAATTACATCTAAATACTTTACGTTTTGGAAAAAGAGATGAGTTTGCTATACAGCCAACTAGATCTATTGGTCAGAATTCATCTAAGCCATTCTGAGACGTTTTAAGGGGGTAAGACGGTGCAGTTTTACCCGTTACGCCTCAGAATCGCTCTGAGGGCGTTTGAGCGGTGCGCGTAAAACCGCCTTATGTTAAATACCAGTGTTTAACGGTGAATTGTTAGTAACAAAAAGAACGAAAAGAGCAGTCCTACTATCGCGCATAGAGTTATGTATTTATTTAGCGAAATACGTAACGGTAATCGACCAGTCCTGATCATAGTGGCATAAAAAAGGCTTCCCCACAGAATGCTGAAAACACCCGCACAAACCAAAAATTCCAAAAGATATTTTTCCATAATAACCCTCTGTAAAATATAAAAAATATTTAATTTATTAGTATTATGGCCTTTCGAAGATGACAATCAAAAGAGTCGTGTTAGAGGGGATTATGTTAAGCAATAAGCCTCTTAATATTTAAAAATAATGTCACTGTACCTAAAAGTATTGAATCCATTTTAGATCTAATTTGTCATTTTTCAGAAAGTGATTCCTGAAGGTGAGTAGACTCACTTTATATCTATTTTGTTACTTTCTGAGAAATTGATACCACGGAACAAGCTTAGGAGAGTGATTCATTTTAGATCTATTTTGTCATCCCACCCTAACGTGCGGTGATATTAACGTTTGATATTTTTTAGCCTCCTTCTATGCTGAAAAGTAAGTAGGAGGCTAGATAGGTCAGATACAACTAAACCGCGAGCCTCTAAAGATAAAAATCTTGAAAAGAGGCGTTGGCTAGGCACACAAGAGAGGTTACGTCTCACTGCCGTCCCCCTGCAACGAAACCTTTTGTCCGAGGGACGCGCTAAGATTTAGTCGTCAAAAAGCCATTCCATCGGATGCATGGGGATATGCTTGAAGTGGAATACTTTTACTTATTTGAATCACCCTATTATATTCATGAGACACCCTTTTATTTCCGTATTAATCTTAGTCCGTTTGCAACAACTAGAAGGCTGGCACCAACATCAGCAAATACAGCCATCCACATAGTTCCCATCCCCATAAACGTGAGCACCAGGAATACGACTTTAATACCTAGTGAAAGGCTAATATTTTGCACAAGTAAGCGATAGGTTTGTTGGGATAATTTTACAAAGGTGGGGATTTTACGTAGGTCATCATCCATTAGGGCTACATCTGCCGTTTCAATCGCTGTATCAGTACCCATGGCTCCCATAGCAAAACCGATATCCGCTGCAGCGAGCGCCGGAGCATCATTGATGCCATCACCCACCATTCCGGTAATACCGGTCCGTGAGTACTCTTCAATTGCACGATGCTTATCTTCTGGCAATTGATTCCCTCTAGCCTCATCGATACCAACCTGCGAGGCGATTGCTTGGGCCGTATACGGGTTATCACCCGTTAGCATAATTGTTGTCACGCCAAGTTTGTGAAGCTGTTCAATAGCGTCACGGCTAGAATCTTTAACAGTGTCTGCAACAGCGAACAATCCTAGCACTTGCTTACCATCATTGAGCAGAATGACGGTTTTACCCTGTCCCTCTAATTTTTTTACCGTTGATTTAATCTCGGATGGACAAGTGAAGCGCTCTTCTATCAAACGTAGATTACCCAGGTAAAAATTCTTACCTGAAATAACGCCATGAATACCTCGTCCAACGATCGCTTCAAAGTGTTCAACATCGTGCTTTTTCAAATCAGTAGTGGCATTCACGATTGCCTGAGAAACAGGATGGTCTGAGTAACTCGCGAGGCTGGCAGCAGTGGTGCGTACTTCAAGCTCTCTCCACCCATTGAAAACCATCATCTCGGTTTGTATTGGTTTCCCATGAGTAATATTCCCTGTTTTATCCAGCGCCAGTGTTTTTAGCTTACGTCCCTGCTCAAGGTAAGCACCACCTTTGATGAGTATTCCTCTACGAGCCGCTGCAGTAAGTCCACTAACAATCGTTACTGGCGTAGAAATAACTAGCGCGCATGGACACGCAATAACAAGCATAACCAAAGCTTTATAAATCCACTCCTGCCATGTACCTGCCCCAACCAATGGTGGTAATACCGCAACAGTAACAGCGATACCTATGACGACCGGGGTATAAATCTGGGAGAAACGGTCAACGAAACGTTGTGTGGCCGCTTTGGCGCCTTGTGCCTGCTCAACAGCACGGATAATACGTGCAAGGGTCGTGTTATTCGCAGCGGCTGTGACTTTATATTCAAAAGAGCCTGACTGGTTTATTGTTCCAGCAAATACTGCATCACCCGCGCTTTTATCAATAGGCATACTTTCACCTGTAATTGGCGCTTGATTAATAGTGGATTGGCCTTTAACGATTTCTCCGTCTAACCCGATTCGTTCGCCTGGTTTTATTCTGACAATGCTATGTAGTTGTACGCTACTGGCATCGACTTCCTGCCATGTTCCATCAGTTTGTTGGACTACTGCAGTTTCAGGAGCCAGGGTCATCAAGGAACTTATTGCATTTCTAGCTCTGTCGAGTGATTTTGCTTCGATCAACTCAGCGATAGTGAATAACACCATAACCATTGCCGCTTCTGGCCACTGACCGAGGAGCATAGCGCCAGTCACCGCAATGCTCATTAATGCATTAATATTCAAGTTACCATTTCGAATCGAAATCCACCCTTTTTTGTAGGTTGTCAGACCACAAGAAAACACAGCTATCAGAGCCAACCCAGCTTCGAGCCAACTAGGCAAAGCCGTCCATTGTATGACTTCGGCGGCGAGAGCCGCCACGCCAGCGATAGCTAATGGCCACCAATGATTTTTTTTCACTTGAGTGTTTTTCTTTTTACTCACATTACCTGAAACTTCTGGCTCAAACCCCAACGAGCGAATTGCGCCCATGATCGACTGAAGTGAATTCGGTGTGTGTGTGACAGTCAAGACACGCTGCATCAAATTGAAATCAAGGTCTTTGACAGTGCTCATACTCCCCAATTTCTTTTTGATAAGATTTTCCTCAACAGGACAATCCATCTGCATGATACGAATTTCTGTTCGTATCCCATTAGCGACGCTCTTCGGGCTTACTAAGCTATCCAAGTGCTCAGGGACAGCTGAACAACAATCCTCTGCATGACCCTGTTTTCCGTTAATAGGTTCTTGCTCGGCATCAATATCGCTACCTCTTTTGTGTGTATGTACTGTCTGGGAGTGCTCCTCACTCAATATTTCCGAATGATCACCCAGAAGATCTTTTGCCGAATGAAGCTTCTCATTGCAATGGTCTGTATCACATTCTATGGACTTTGTATTATCTTTCGAGCGACCACACATATTCATCTCCTCGTCTGTTAGCTATACTCGATATTGGAAACCCTGAACTTGCTACAGGGTCAAGTACATAAGCGCGAGATATGAAAATTGGTGAACTAGCACGTAAGACGGGTTATTCAGTGGAAACTATTCGTTATTATGAAAAAAAGGGTTTACTCCCGGCACCGCTACGTAATTTTGAAAATAATTACCGTCAGTACAGTAGCGCTCATCTAGAAAAGTTACTCTTCATTCGACGGTGTCGGTCTCTCGATATGACTCACGAAGAGATTCTGTCGTTACAACGTAGCATCGACATCCCAAATAGCCAATGTGGGCCTATTGATGAAGTCATTCGTACCCACCTTTTACATGTTCAGCAGCGTATTCAGGAATTGCTTACTCTTGAAACTCAGCTCAAAGAGCTTAGGGATTATTGTAACTCAGACCGAAAAGTTAACGAATGTGGGATAGTGAAGAAGTTAACGCTTAGTGAAAAAAACAGCGCTACTCTTTATTCACTTGAGAAAGGACACTTGAAAGGATCTCATTAACACTGAACGCTAATATAATAAAGAGACCCCATTCACGAAAAAAGTAAAAACCCACTATCTTTTTACATATGTTATCTACAAGGGATAGAGTATTTTAACTTTCTTTATCAAATATAGGGTTAATGGTGATACTATATTACCCTTGTTTTTTCTCTTAATAGTTAATTTTTTGTCGTGGAAAAATATTCTTTTTATATATTTTAATAGCGAGATAATAGGTAACTTATCTTTGGTTTTTTGTTGAGTTTATTAATGTTGAATATTATTAATCCCCACTTTTATTAATAGTAGATGTTTGTCAATTAATGGCAGAGGGTTCTATTAAAACAAAGATTAGAGTTAGGTAAAAGGAAAGGTGATAATTAAATCTTTGAACGATGAATCATATCCCGTTCATCGAGTTAGCATTGAGGGCTACTATGATGATCGGCCAATCAGCTTCTGGGCGAAGTTCAGCTACCCGGTATTGGCATTATTTTTCCTCATTTTGTTATGTTCAAGAAATGGCGAAGCCTAACCGATCTCGATAATCAATCCAACTCGAAACATATTAAAGAGTTAATAAGTGTTTTGGATGATTATTTTAGGGAATTCGGTTTAGTTAAACAGACTACTTTGCCTTAGCCCGAAAACGCAATACGGTTTGTAATGGCTGTAGAAAAGCTTACCGAAAGAAACGTTAATAAGGGGCAATATGACCTACCGCTTATTGCCACGCTATTCAGAGCTGCCTCTCGACGCTACAACAGGAACCTTAATAAAGCTGTACTGACTACGCTAATGACCACCACGGGTAACAGCCCCCAGCGTGATGCTGCAAATAATGAGATAGCTAACGCCAGTAAATCGGCAGGCCTATCGGTGACAAAATAGGGGGAAATAATGGTAATTAATACACAGCCAGGAGCAGCATCCATTATGGCTTGCATGCGTGGGCTGAGCTGACGATTACGTAACAATAAATAGCCAATAATTCGAGTAAAATAGGTACTGAGTGCCATCAGTAGAATAGTCGCGACGGGTAAAATATTCACGCTTTAGCTCCCATTAACACAATGGCAATGATCCCGGTGATAGCCCCAATCGGGACATACGCTGCACCCGGTAAATAGTGATAGGCCAAGCTTGCGCAGAGTAAACTGACCAGCCAAGGGATTGCACAGCGCATGCCTTTCCACATTCCCTTTAGTAAAACAAAGAATACCGCAGGAAAAGCCATATCAAAGCCCCATCGGCTAATGTCCCCTAACGCAGGGCCGATTAAGGCACCCACGGTGGTAGAGGCCAACCATACAGTCCAGAGCATTACCGCCAAACCGCAGTAGAAGCTCAGACTAAAAGCAGGATCCTGTCCGGCGGCACGACGGCGGGTGGCATCCGCCATGGCCAGCGCCCAACTTTCGTCACACATAAAAAATAGGGCAGGTAGCGCTTTACGGCGAGGAAGGTGATTAAGATAGGGGGCAAGCGAGGCTCCCATCACTCAGTGGCGGCTGTTAACCAGCATACTGACTAAGACGATAGTGATGAGATGAGGGGGGGAACTCCAGAGTGCAACAGCGGCAAATTCTGATCCGCCCGCAAAATTCAGCCCGGTCATCAAACTTAATAGGCCGACAGATAATCCTTTCTGGGCAGCTTGGGCACCTAATAATAAACCAAAGGGCAGCACGCCTATCATAACGGGGATTACCGTTGTCGCACCGCGTAAAAATTCATGGTAATACTGAGACTGGGAGGGAGACGGGTACGAAGGCTGCGCCATGGATTCCTCTCTTAACTGGCTGTGATAGGAAATTCTTATGACCTCTATACTAAGCGGCTGTCCTAGAAAATACGAGATAGAATCGAGTCGATATCGGGAGATTTTAGTGAATTTATATATGTTTTATCTCGGCGGAAATGCCGGGAAGTCGAATATTGAAGTCCATGATATCCAATTTGTGGCAGCGAATACGCCGGAAGAGGCATGGCCGACGCTTAAAAAGGCGTGGTTTGGGGATAAAAATAAAGTTCATCTCGATGGCTATACACATATAACCTGGGTCGATGGTTATAGTGTCAGTCTCGAGGACACTCCTGCTAGCGACCCTCAGAAACTCTTTTTCGTCAACGTCGGGGCTTATCGGCCTGATACGCTGGCTGAACTCCACGAATTCGGGCTATTTGTCGCTGAAGACGCAAAGCAGGCCAGAAAACAGGCGTTAAGCCGTTTATTATCAGGAGCAGCGCAGCAGCATAAAGATAATCTTAAAGACGTTGATAATTGCTTATTACTCGACAAAGTCGGGGACAGCTATCTTCATTTAACCCCAATGACAGAAGGTCAGCTTGACCGCCCAGCCTGGCAGGGCTACCAACCGATATAATCATATTTTTGTATTACGAGTAAATCGATTCACCGGGAGGAAAAGTGGGCGGCGAATTCCTTCCGCTTTGTGCCATCGGTCTGGCGATATTGGTTGGGGCAATGAGCCCCGGCGCCAGTTTTTTGCTCGCTACCCGCGTCGCGCTTTCCTCACCGCTTTCCGCCTCGCTCGGGGTGGCGATCGGCTTAGGAGGGGGGGCGATGATCTTTGCGCTTATCGCCCTGTCAGGGTTACAGGCGTTACTGAGCGTTGTCCCTGCACTGCATACTGTTTTGAACGTACTGGGTGGCGGTTACTTACTCTGGAGTGCGGTCAAAATTCTATTACAAAAACCCCGGGCGCAGGGAAAGGATTCAGGCGTTTCTACGCTGAACTTTACTCAAGCGTTATTCAGTGGGCTAGTTACTCAACTGAGTAACCCCAATACGGCTATCGTTTTTGCGAGTCTCTTTACCTCGCTACTCGATCATCATTTATCGACGACGCTCTACGTTACGGTGCCCGGAATGACGTTTTTAGTCGACTTTTTATGGTTTATTTTTGTTGCGGTGATCCTGAGTCAATCTTTGCCACGACGTGTTTATCTTCGCAGTAAAGTCACGATAGATCGTCTCTCTGCGGGAATATTAGGCTTGCTTGGGCTAAAGCTACTTTTAAAATAATGTTAGACAACTTCCACCAATTCGAACTCCTCCGCGACAAGTTCCATGGTCTCGCTGAAGCTTCCTTCTCGGGTGAAGAAGGCTTGGTGCTCCCGTCGCCAATAATTCAGGCTGCGATCACCCTCGCCCTCTTTATAGGCGAATTCAGCCTCGACCTTATCGAACGTCACAATCCGCATGGCAATGATACGAATTACGCAGACCGCCTCTTCACGACCATTGAGGATGATGTGGTAGCTCCCCACAATGGGAGGCGATGCCTCATTGAGGTAGGCAGCAAGTGAACCGCAGGAAGCGGTTTTACGTCCTGCGATGATATGATGGGAAAGTTCATCTGCCATCGCAGCACTATCGCCAAATCCCCAGGCTAGCGCTCCGGGATATTTTGTCTTCAGTTTTTTCATTACTGTCATGACAGCTCCTCGCTTTGACGTAAATACTCACTGACTGTTTTCACCGCTAAAGCCGCCATTGAATCAATAAAAGTGATGGAATATCCATAGGTTGTCGTGGTCAAGGGACTCAAGTCAGTGCAGGCGATAATAACTTCATTAATCCCCAATTTTGCTATCTCGGCGATGATCTCCTGCCACAAAACGTGAACGCGGTCACTTTGGTACCCCTCAGCTTTAATCACTGGAAGTAGAGCGGTTGTTTTTTCTCTTAGCACATCGGAATCGACAAGAGTGATCCCCTTGGTGTTAAGTCTCTGTTGATAAAAGCCGGATTCGAGGGTGGGGACTGTTGCGAGTAAACAGACGGTTGACGGCGGTGGTGGTAGCAAAGGCAATAGCGAGTCAGCGATATGCAGCAAAGGGGTTCCCTGTGAAACCTCGCTTATTTCGTCAAAATAACAATGTGCAAGATTACACGGGATTGAGATTAAGCTGACGTTACTCTTAACTAAGTCGGTAATCCCCCTTTGCAGAGCGTCAATCATCTTAGTGGAATCAATCGCCCTACCGGGATAAAAAGGCGTCGGTAAGGAGATGATATGAATTTCAGGGAAATCCATATCATAGGTTGCACCATATTGGCGTTGACATTCATCGATAACTTTTTCAAGGAAAGGGGCGGTAGATCGTGGACCCATACCCGCTAAAATACCTATTTTACGTTTTTTCATTACCTGAGCTCTTAAAGTCGTTTCGTTCTTGCCGATACTGACAAGGGGATTAACATCTAAGCATCAAAAGCCAGTCTCTTCTTTCAGTAATCCAAAGAGCCAGTCATCTTGCCTGCGCCCATTCAAATAATAACTTTTTCTCAAGGTACCTTCTTGTTGGAATCCGGCCCTCTTTAGCGTTCTACGTGAGGCTTCATTTCCTGATGTCACCGTGGCGACGACTTTATGGTAGTGATATTGGGTGAATGCTAGCTTAATAATCTCTTTTAAAGACTCGCCCCCATAACCTCTCCCCTGATATTCAGGCTTGAGAATAAATCCCACCTCAGCGATACCTTCACTACGTTCAATAAAACCCGTTATACCCATAGGTTTCCTTGTGTCTTTCTCGCTGATCACAAGGCAAAGCCAGTGTTTACAGCCTTTATACCAAGTCTGTAAACGTGGTTCAAAGTAGTGAAGGCGGATCGTTTCTTCATTAAGCGGATCACTGATAAAAGACATGACTCGACGATCAGAATTTAAATCCAAGAAAAATGGCCAATCCGTGTGGCATAAGCTGCGATGTTCCAATCGTGAAGCGTTAATCTCGTTCATCGGTCATTCCCTTAGGCCAATTATAATAGGGCTGATGCACCGTTATAACATAAATAAATTTAATCAGCTTATTATGGATATGGAAGAACTATTATTGACCAAATGTTTACAGAGGATTAATCAACCTGATAATCATCGGAAATAAAATATAGCGAAGTCTATGACAAAGTAAGTTAAAGCGACTGAGTCGTTATCATTAACGACCAATGAATACTGTTATTTTGAGAAGCTGTTCAAATTCAGCCGTTACCCTCTCGGTCCTATAACTCTCACCTATACTTAATAACGAGTAAATATGGAGTGGTGATTTATGAAAAAATTCGACTACCAACAAGATTTTTCAACTATTGATTTTCGCAAGCAGCCAGAGCGCTACCAAGTAGGGCGTGGGGAACAGGGGGTCTTGATGGTTGAACCCTATAAAAGTGAGATTCTTCCTTATTGGCGGTTTAAAGACGTCGCCAGTGCAACCGCCTCCGCCAAAAAAATTATGGAACTGTTCGAGGATTATCGGAAACAAGACGATTTTGTCGGAATGGATATGGCGCGTAAATTTATTCAGATGGGATATACCCGTGCCAGGCGCTATGCCAATCACCCCGGCGGTAAAAAGTACGATAAGAATCGCGAAATACTGCCCTATCAACTCGATGAAGAGAAAGCGGCGGCGGCAAAGATTTTCAAACATTCCTGGGATAAGCTTAGAGAGGATGATGACTATCTGCAGCGTAAAAAGCGTCACCAGCAGCAGTTTGGATGAATCAATTTCGCCTGATCGATCCATTAGGGTCTCACTTTACACGTCATTAAGAACAATAATCGTAAAAAAAGAGAGTAATAAAGAAATGTAAATGCTAAAAAACTAACTATTACAGATTATCGAGGGTCTTATATTGGGCTACTTTAAAAAATCGATCGTTCTAGTCTTTTTTATCTTGGTACATTTACCGGGTAGCTTCGCAAGGCCGAACATGGCTCCTCTAGGCCCATCAATTGCCGATACGGGATCGCAGTATTACACCTTTAGAGTCATTAAGTTAGCGTCGATTGACGCACAGCGGCACTATAAAGTTTGGGTCGCGGTACCGAAGAAAAAGGCCCCTGCACAAGGTTACCCTATTTTATATCTGTTGGACGGCAATTCGAGCCTCAGTCGGCTATCTGAAACTCTCTTAAAGGAGATATCCGATAAACGCCCACCGGTATTAGTTTTTATCGGTTATAACACCCCTCTACCCTTTGATCTTAAAGCAAGAACTTACGATTATACGCCACTTGCTACAGAGGGATCAGCGAATGGCTCCCCTATGGGGCGAGGAAGAGTTGGCGGAGGAAGTACCGTATTTAGGTCGTTACTTGAGCAAAAAATTATTCCGTTAAGTGAAGGTTCATTGCCTATTAACTCAGCGCAGCGTGCTTTGTGGGGCCACTCCTACGGTGGACTGTTTGTTATTGATAGCTATTTGCATGCTTCCCGCTTTACCCATTTTTTCTCCGCAAGCCCTTCGTTAAGTCAAGGCTATCGATCCATGCTGGCTGAAATGGCTAGAAATACCGTGAACAGTAAATCAATGCTTTTTATGGAGGGTGAGGATAAGGTTGAGAATATTCCTCATCCTCACATCGTATCGTTAAGCGAATCGGTAAAGCAACTTGCTCAACGTGGGTTGAATATATCCATTAAGACCTATCCAGGGTTGAGTCATGGCGAGATGTTTGGGACGTCACTTGTCGAGACTATTCGTTTGAATAGCGAATAATGATGACTGTTTGGCTTGAGGTAATCACTGCCTTCACTTCGAGCCAAGGAGGAGTTTCTCCTTCTTATTTAACGGTTGTAAAGCATCATCGTCTTTCTTGATTCCGCGCATTGGTGATCAATGTTATGGCATGCTCATTACCCCAACGTTCAAGTTGATCAATCAATGGTTTTAGGGAGCGACCTGCCATCGTCAAGCTGTATTCAACTTTTGGGGGAGTTTCTGCCGACACTTCACGAAGTATGAGTCCAAAATATTCTAATTCACGTAATTGTTTCGTGAGGGTACGGGCTGATATGGGGTAAAACCTCTTCTCCAATTCATTAAAACGAAGCGGTTCATTAGCGAGATAAAACAGAATAAGCCCTTTCCCCTTTCCACTGATTAATTCTAACGTCGCTTCTACAGCACAGGCAGCGCGATCATAAGTATGGTAACGAGATGATTTAATAATATCCATGATTCCCCTCACTAACAAAATTGTTCGTACGTCTTAATGATGATTGTGATGTATACCTTATATCTATATTTTCGATATCTCTATTACTATCATCAGCGAGGTGAACTAAGATGAAAACCATTACGATAAACAATCCATTTGGCGTAGAGAATATTCAAACCCTCCCGAGTAATGACCCAGGAAAACCATTAAAAGGGCAAATTCGTGTTGCTATTAAAGCTAACTCTCTAAATTTCCATGATTTAATGGTTGTAAAGGGACTCATACCCACGCAGGAAGGACGGATTTTACTTTCCGACGGCGTAGGAGTGGTGGAGGCGGTTGGCGAAGGTGTCAGCGAATTTGTTAAGGGCGATACCGTAGTGTCGACGTTTTTTCCTAACTGGTTGAATGGAGCGCCGACCTCCGCAGTCAGTGATTTTTCTCATACCCCAGGGGATGGAATTGATGGTATGGCGAGCGAATATGTCGTGCGCGATACCTCAGCTTTTACTCACGCTCCCGTGGGGTGGTCGTATGTTGAAGCATCGACGATTACTACGTCAGGATTAACTGCTTGGCGTGCGTTGATTAAAAATGGCCGCTTAAAAGCAGGTAGTACGGTGCTCGTACAAGGTACGGGGGGAGTCTCTATCGCCGCGTTACAACTGGCGAAAGGTGCAGGGGCGAAAGTGATTGTCACCTCTTCTTCTGACGCTAAACTAGCGCAGGTGAAAAAATTAGGTGCCGATGGCACAATTAACTATAAAACTCACCCTCAGTGGGGAGAGCAGGTCTTAGCCATGACAGGGGGCTGCGGAGTCGACTATATTGTTGAAGTAGGGGGACCTGCGACGATGGCGGAGTCACTGAAAGCCATTAAAGTCGGCGGCCACATCTCTCTTATTGGCGTTCTTTCCGGTAATGAGGTTGTGCTGCCAATGATGGAGATTCTCTCAAAGCAAGTACGCTTAGAATCATTAATTGTGGGCAGTCGCCAAGATCAGATCGATTATGTCAAAGCGTTAGAAGCGATCAATCAAAAACCGATTATCGATAAAGTTTTTGAGCATACTGACGTGACGAAAGCATTCGAGCATTTAGAAGGCGGAGCTCACTTTGGTAAGGTTTGTCTCTCTTGGTGAGCTAACGCCAGGCGTGTCGCACCATAAAAAAGTCTGACTGAGGCATTGAGGCGGAACGGTTGAAAAACATTTCGCCCCGATAAGCTTATCCCACTATATTTCTCCATAGTGTTACCCCGCTTTGCCTAATTTAGGTTTCTTTTCCTCCGTAACACTGATGAACGTGCTGTACTGTCCTATACTAGATTCAGTCATTTTATAAAATACGTATCGTCGAGGAGTAAAGATGCAAATATCGTTAGCTAAGCAAGTCGCCCTCGTCACCGGTGCGAGTTCCGGTCTAGGCTATGCCTGTGCAAAAGGACTGGCTGCCGCCGGAGCCAGTGTCGTGATTAATTACAATAGCCAAGCCGAGCCTGCCGAAAAGCTGGCTGAGGAAATTCGTCAACAGGGCGGTCAAGCCATTGCGGTGCAGGGTGATGTCTCCTCTCAAGACGATGTGAACAATTTGATTACTCAAGCCGTTGAACACTTTGGTGGGCTAGATATCCTAGTGGCAAACTCCGGGCTGCAAAAAGATGCGGCGATTGGTGATATGACACTGCAAGATTGGCAAAAAGTGATTGATGTAAACCTGACGGGTCAATTTCTGACGGCACAAGCGGCGCTGCTGCAGTTTCGTAAACAGAAGGGGCAGCGTCAGGTTAGTCGTGCCAATGGAAAAATTATTCATGTCAGCTCTGTCCACCAACTTATCCCGTGGGCGGGTCATGTGAACTATGCTGCATCAAAAGGCGGGGTGGATCTGTTGATGCGCAGTATCGCGCAAGAGGTCGGCGAAGAGCAAATCCGGGTGAACTCGATTGCTCCCGGAGCGATTGCGACCGCAATTAATGCCGACAACACCGAAGGGGACGCGGCGAAAAAGCTATTGGAGTTAATTCCTTACGGGCGTATCGGCGCATCAGAGGATGTGGCGAATGCAGTGGTTTGGCTGGCCAGCGACCTGTCTGACTACGTTCACGGATCGACACTCTTTATCGATGGCGGCATGAGCTTATACCCTGAATTTAGAGGTAACGGCTAACGCCATCAGTCTGAAAGGGGGGCATTCACGCCATCCCCCCCTTAACTTGCCTCTCTATTTCGTAATCTGATCAAAATAGAGCATGCTGACGCCCAAACTCTGCTGTGCTCCCTCAATATTACTGCGTAACCCCACTTGCTGTGCGCCCTGTAACGCGACAACAAACGGAGAGTCTTGCATGACGCTAGTTTGAATCTGCTGATAGAGCGTTCGACGTTTTGCCGCATCGCTGGTTGCCGCGGCCTGCTGTGTCAGTTCACTGAGTTGCGGAATTGACCAACCCACTCGCCACGCCAAGGTCTTGGGGCCATTCGGTACGTTATAGGCAAAGGTACTGGCATTGGTATTGGGGTCGATATAATCCGCCCCCCAATAAGCGAAAATAGATTGGAACTGGCGACTGCGCATTTTGCCCCAAAGTTCGGCTTCAGGCACTGGCTGGAGCTTAATCTGAATATCGGCTTGGGCGAAGCTGGCCTGTAGTGCTTGAGCGATATCGCTATAGGGGGGTTGATTGGTAAAGGAGAGCGTGAAGGTGGTCCCGGGTTTTATCCCGGCCTTGGTCAGGATCTGCTTCGCTTTCGCAACATCTAAGGTGAAAGGTGTTTTCTCTAACGCCCCATCAAATCCTACCGGTAAGAAGGATTGATGGACCTGATACTGTCCTTTCAGTAATTGTTGTGACAGAGAGGCGTAATCCACTAACCAGCGCGCCGCTTGCCATAAAGCCGGGTTCCCTAAAGCAGGTTGCTGACTATCTTGCGCATTGAAGGCGAGATAATAAATTAGGCTAGAGGGGAAACTGGCCACCTTAACCCCCGCGGTATGGCGTAGCGCCGCAAACTGATCGGCACCTAATCCATAGGCGATATCGGCATCGCCTTGCGTGAGTAATAACCGGCGAGCACTGGCGTCAGGTACACCTTTTAATAACACTTGCGCTATCTTTGGCTGAATAGCGCTGTGCGGATTTTTTTCTAATAATAAGGCTTGTTGCGGAACATAACGTTGGATGCTGTAGGCAGCGCTACCTGCGGAATGATTTTTAAGCCAGTTATTCCCGTAATCCCCAGCTTGTTGGTGCTCACTTACTAACTTATGGTCAACGATCGAGGCGACGGGAGCGGACAGCAAACGTAGGGCAAGATCTTGACCAATATCGCTCTGCCAGCGAATCTCGACTTCAGTGTTACTGATCTTTTGTAATGAGGCATCGATATTTTCTGGGCTCCATCCAAACTCCCCCAAAATAAAGACGGGCGCTTTATTCAATTTTACAGCTCGGCTTAACGAGTAGATAACATCATCGGCAGTCAGTGGATTACCGCTGGCAAAGGCTTGATTCGGTTTTAAGGTAAAGCGCAGACTATGCGGCTGACTTCCGGCCGTCCAACTCGCAGCCGCTGCTGGGACAATCTGCTGGGGATGATTACGATCGGCACTGACTAAACCTTGATACAGATTGACCAAACTACTGGTACTCACCGTTTCAAAACTCTCCGCAGGATCGAAACTGATAATCCCATCAAGCGGAATCGCGATCACTAAGCTATTTGACGGGGTTGCCGCGTAACTGGCGGAGGAAAAAAGGGTAGCAAGGAATAACGTAAGATAAGGTTTCACTCGTAAAGCCTCCTAATAACGATGCGTTATTAGGAGTATAGGGACGGACTATCGTGGTGAACATTCGTTTTAAGTGATATCTAAAGCTAATTTTTAACTAAGGTGAGCAATCCGGCCTGCCTGCATAGTGACCGACCTATCACACATATGGTCGATTACATCTGGATCGTGACTCACTAGCACCATCGTCAACTGCTGCTGGGCTTTTAATTGATTGAGTAAATTCAATATTTCCGCCTGTACCGACATATCCAGCGCAGAGGTTGGCTCGTCGAGTAACACTATTTTCGGCTCGAGGAGGAGCGCCCGCACGATGGCGACCCGTTGCCGTTGGCCCCCTGACAGCTGGTGAGGATAGCGGTCAATCAGCGCGCTGGCTAAGCCGACTTGCTGGAAGCCTTGGGCTATCCGGTCATCAATATTATCGAAACCCGGTCGCTTTAACGGTTCTGCGAGGGTGCGGCGTAAACGGTGACGAGGGTGTAAGGAGGCATAGGGATCTTGGAACACCATCTGGACGTCGCGACGTAGTTGCCCGGTAAAAGGCGAACCGGGTTGTACGTGAGTACCCGCTAACACCATATCCCCACTCCAGTGAGGATTAAGACCTGCCATTACCCAAAGTAGCGACGATTTTCCACAGCCGGAAGGCCCGACCAGCCCGAAACATTCACCCGGTTCCACCGTTAGGCTGACATCTTGAACCACTTGCCGTAACTGATATCCCTGAGGGTGAGAAACATTGAGGTGGTCTAAGGTGATCGTACTCATGAATATCCCTCCAATGCTGCTCTATCGAGTGTGGGTAAGCGCTTACCTTTAGTTGCTAGGCTCGGTCGACAGGCCCAGAGCGTTTGGGTATAAGGATGGGTCGCCTGTGCAAGATCCTTTGCCGCCAAGCGGTCGAGAATTTGCCCTTGATACATCACCATGACCCGTTGGCAGTGGTCTGCGACCTGCTGTAAGTCATGGCTAATCAGTAACAATCCCATATCGCGCTGCGCCACCAGGTCTTGTATCAACGACAGTACTTGATCACGCATCGCATGGTCTAAGGCCGACGTTGGCTCATCGGCAATTAGGAACTCGGGATCGGTTATCAAGGCGATGGCCAGCATAATACGCTGTCCCATTCCCCCGGAGAGTTGATTAGGGTAGCGCTTAATAAGTTGTTGCGGGTTCGTTAAGCCGACCGCTTCGAGCATCGCTAATACTTTCTCTTGGCGCTGACGGCGGGAGAGTTTGCGGTGCAAGATTAAGGGCTCTTCCACCTGCCAACCGATAGTTTTAGAGGGATTCAGGGCATATTTCGGGTCTTGCATCACCATCGCCACTTTTCCGCCGCGTAGCGACTGCCATTGTGACGGTTTAAGATGGCGTATATCGTTACCCGCGAGGGAGAGCTGCGACGCATTGAGGCTCAGTGATGGGGCAAGCAGTCCCATCAAACTGCGGGCAGTCAGCGATTTGCCAGAGCCGGACTCTCCCACCAACGCTACCCGCTCTTTTCCGATCTCAAAAGAGATACCGTCGACTAAGGGACGGCCTTCAGGTAGGCCGATGGTGAGCCTATCAGCAATAATAAAAGGGGAAGCGTTAGCTGTCATTGCGACTGTCCAAGCGGTCTCGTAGACCGTCACCGATGAAATTAAAGGTTAAGCTCGCCAGAAGAATCGCTCCGCCGGGTGCCGCTGCGACCCACCATTGGTCAAAAATCACTTTACCGCCTTCTGCCACCATCGACCCCCACTCAGCGGTGGGGGGTTGGACTCCCATTCCCAGAAAGCCTAAGCCGGCGGCGGATAAAATAATTCCCCCAAGACTCAAGGCTGCTCGGACCACCGCACTGGGTAAGCAAAGCGGTAGCAGATGGCCAAACATCAAGGGTAATCCCTGAATTCCTTGCATTTTAGCGGCCGCTAAGTAATCGCTACGTCTTAATTGCTGCGTCTCCGCACGGGCTTGTCGAGCAAACGGCGG
Organism: Rosenbergiella nectarea; assembly: GCF_900111105.1. GTDB lineage: Bacteria > Pseudomonadota > Gammaproteobacteria > Enterobacterales > Enterobacteriaceae > Rosenbergiella > Rosenbergiella nectarea. The sequence goes on from NZ_FOGC01000009.1 coordinate 55,178, forward strand.
CCAGCTGGTCAGCGCTAAAGCCAGCGCGCCGTTTAAAATACTGGGTCCCAGTACAGCGACCATGGCCAGGGCGATCACTAAGCTCGGTAGAGCGAGAAAGATATCGGTGATGCGCATTAAGATACGTTCGACCCAACCGCCTAAATAGCCGGCAGCAATGCCCACCGTCATACCGACTGGCACGGTCAGGAGCAGAATAAATACCACTAACAGGAGAGTGGGTCGTGTACCATAAATAACGCGCGACAGTAAGTCACGGCCAAAGCCATCCGTTCCAAACCAGTGGTGGCTATCTGGCGGCAGTAACCGGTCGGCCATGACCTGTGCATTGGGGTCGTAAGGCGACACCCAAGGGGCAAACAGCGCCATGGCGATAAGTATCCCCAACAGGCTATAGCCGATGATCAGTAACCATCGGCGCTTATCACGTCGGACCGCGCGAAGCGGTAAGGAAGTTTCAGTCATCGTGTTCTCGGATCGGTAAGCCAAACTAACGCATCGGTTAGGGCATTGATGATAATAAAGCAACTTCCTATGACTAGGGTTGCTCCCAAGATGGCAGGAATATCTGACGCAAATAACGCATTGGTTAGATAACGGCCCAATCCGGGCCAAGCGAACACGCTCTCGGTTAATACTGCGCCTTCCAGTAAGGATACGTAGGAGAGCATGACGACGGTAATCAGGGTTCCGCGTGTATTAGGCAGTAAATGATGCCAGGCAATTCTCCAGCGGCTGGCACCTTTGGCCCGTGCGAGCGTCACGTACTCTTTACTGTTCTCTTCTAATAACGCCGCGCGAAGCAGCCGTGTGATCGAGGCCATCGAGAGTAAGCCGAGGATCACCACCGGTAACCATAGGTGCTGCAACGCATTGATAAACATCCCGCGATCACCGGATAACCAACTGTCGATGATGACCAGACCGGTTTTCGGTTCTAAGGTATAAACATAGAGATCGTCGAGCTGTCCCGGCCCCGCCGACCAATGGAGTCCGGCATAGAACACTAATAATCCAAGTAAACCGATCCAAAATACGGGAACAGAATAGCCCAATAAAGAAATGACCCGGGCAATATGGTCAATCCAACTTTTAGGGTGCCACACCGATACCAGCGCCAGACCGATGCCACAGCTGGCCCCGAGGATGAGGGCGCAGGTCGCCAGTTCAAAGGTTGCCGGGAAGGTGCGTAACAGATCATCGACGACCGGTTGGCCTGTACTCTGCGAAACGCCAAGGTGACCCTGGGCGAGCTGCTGTAGGTAATGCCAGAACTGGACAGGGAGCGAGTGATCTAACCCTAATTGATGGCGGACCTGAGCATAAGTGGATGCCGTTGCGTGATCCCCCACCAGCTGTAAAACCGGATCGACCGGCGAAAGGTGGGATAAGGTAAAGGTAAACGCCAACAAGCCGAGCAGGGTAATCATCAGTGAAAAAAGATTACCCGTCAGGCGCTGTATAAGCCGCCTGACCGGCATGCTGCGACCAGAGGTGGACGCAGACCCTGCCATTACTTCGTGACCTGACTGTAATAAACCATGTCAGGGTTCATCCCTTGCTGATACCCTTTAATGTTGCTGCGTAGCGCGATCAGCTGGTGGGCTTGTAGGCCAATAACATAAGGCGAGCTTTTCTGTACTTGACGCTGTAATTTCTCATACAGTGCCGCGCGTTGGGCGTTATCCGTTAAGGCCACCGCCTTTTGCGTTTCAGCGGTTAACTCAGGGATATGCCAGCCAGCGCGGTAGGCAAGTTTGCTGCTGCCATCTTCTGGGTTGGTGGCAAAGGCAGCGGCATTGGTATTCGGATCGAAATAGTCTGGCCCCCACGAGGTGACGGTAGCATCGAACTGATGGCTCGCCATCTTAGCGGTAACTTCACTACTTAGACTTGGAATTAACTCAATTTTTACTCCACCTTTTGCAAAGCTAGCTTGAAGCGCCTGGGCAATATCCAAATAAGGCGGTTGGTTGTTGACCACGACTTTAAAAGAGACATTGGAGAGGCCCGCTTTGGCTAAGATCGCTTTCGCTTTCTCGGGATTATAGGTGTATGGGGTATCATTGAGGGCGCCTAAATAGCCACTGGGTAGGAACGATTGGTGGATAGAGAATTGCCCTTTCAATAAGCCGTTGGCAATCCCATCGTAATCAAACAGGTAGCGCGAGGCTTCCCAGAAGGCGGGGTTTTTAAGCGTCGCTGAAGATTGCGTGTTAAACAGCAGGTAGTAAAGCGAGGCGATAGGTACGGAGACTGGGGTAACACCTGGCTTATGTTGCAGGGCACTGAACTGATCGCTCCCTAGGTTACGTGCAATATCCGCATCCCCTTGTTCAATTACTAGACGGCGTGTCGCCGCTTCGGGAACATTTTTAATCAGTAGGGTGCTGAGCTTTGGTGCGCCGCCTGGCGAGCGCGGATTAGCCGTCATCAATAGCACTTCATGAGGAACATAGCGGCGAATTTGATAAGGTCCACTGCCCGCGGAATGGCTGGATAACCACTGATGCCCCAGATCATTATTGACTTGGTGACTTAACGCTTCTTTTTCATCGACGATAGAAGCAACCGGTGCAGAGAGTAAGCTAAGCACAAAGGCTGGGCTGACCGCGGCGTCCCAATGTAGTGTTACCTGATTAGCACTGGTTTTGGTCAGCTGGCTATCGATATTTTTTGCATTCCAACCAAGTTGCGTCAGAACGAACGAGGGTTCCAAATTTAACTTAATCACACGGGACAATGAAAAAATAACATCTTCAGGACGGATCGGATTACCGCTGGCGAACGTGGCTCCGTCTTGTAAGGTGAAGGTCAAGCTTCGATTATCGCTGCCAGCTTTCCAGCTACTGGCAAGCGTTGGACGGAGATCGACGGGGTGAGCAGGATCAGATTGCAGTAGACGCTGGTACAAGTTGGTAAAGGCTTGGACGGTGGAAGTTTCAAAGCCCTGGGCGGGGTCAAAGCTGATCGCATCATCCAGCGATTGCACGACCACTAAGGTATTCGGCGGCGTCGCACTGTGTGCCGAGAGCGTGGTCAGCGATGCGGTGAATAAGAGACTTATCAACGTTTTTTTCATTTTTATTCCTTGCTAAACAGGGCGTTTACCGGACTGAGCGAGTCCTGACTCTCTCAGTGGCGCATCTTATTATTCTTTATTGTTATATCTATTCGGTTCTTTATCACTTAAGTAATTTATAAGATTTTTTTACGTTCTGCTAGCCGGTGATACGATTAATTATCGGCGGCTGGCTACCCGCCACGTGGCAGTGATTAATGAATTGAATTGATAACGTCATTCGTTATTCGACCTCTAGTCTGTTTTCACTCTTGTTGCCATCATTGACTCACCACGGTCCGCTACTGCATTGCATACTTTCGAAGCGTGAAGCCAGATTGTCGAGAGGATGACGGTCGGACGGTCGGCGACCACCCTTATCAGCACAAAAACGGGTTAGCCGATCCGTGCGTTGATCATAGACACACTTTAATCGTTCTTTCCCCCGCCAGCGACAACCCCGTGATGACAAACGACGTATATCAGGCAAGCGCTGTTCGCTGAGCAACCACTCACCAACTGGGAGATAATAATGTTTGCAACGATGATGCATGGTGCGGGCGACGTCCGTTACGAAGAAGTCGCGGACCCAAAAATAATTGCGCCAACAGATGCCATTATTCAACTGGCTGTGACCAGCATCTGTAGGTCCGATCTCTGGCCTTATCGCGGATACGGGGATTTCGATGGACTAAAAGCGATGGGCCACGAGTATTGCGGCGTGGTGGTAGAGATTGGCAGTGAAGTCAAAACGGTTAAAAAAGGACAATTCGTGGTCGGGTCATTCTGTCTATCAGACAATACCTGTCCGCATTGCCAATATGGTTTCCAATCCTCTTGTCAGCAACGTGAGTTTATGACCAGTGCCCAAGCCCCCTATGCCCGCATTCCGTTAGCAGACGGGACATTAGTTGGCCTCGACCACTTACCCGATCCCTCGCTCTATCCTGATCTCCAAGCGGTTTCTAATGTATTGGGGACCGGTTAGTATGCGGCCGATGCGGCGAGAGTCACGCCGGGTTCCACCGCCGTAGTCATCGGCGATGGGGCGGTAGGCTTAATGGCGGTGATTGCGGCTAAACATTACGGTGCGGAACGTATTATTGCCATGAGTCGCCATCCCTCACGCCAAGCCTTAGCGAAAGAGTTTGGCGCGACGGATATCGTCGCAGAACGCGGCGAGGAAGGGATTGCTCGGGTGATGGAGCTGACGCGAGGGATCGGTGCGGAATCGGTCCTAGAGTGTGTGGGGATGGAGCAGTCGATGCAGCAAGCCACCCGTATTGTCCGGCCTGGCGGTATGATCGGTTATGTTGGCGTGCCGCACGGCGTTACCTTCGATGGGCAGAAGATGTTTTTCGCCCAATCGGGCATGTTAGGCGGTCCTGCACCGGTAAGACGCTTCCTCCCTGAGCTACTGGAATTAACCTTAGCGCGTAAAATTCAGCCAGGAAAAGTGTTCGATTTAGTGCTGCCGATAGCCGACGTGGCAGAAGGCTATGCCGCTATGGATCAGCGAAAAGCGATCAAAACATTACTCACTCTAGGCGACTAACGAGGTCATTCTATGTCAGACATTATTGTTGTCATCGGGAGTGGGTCTATTGCCCAAGCTACCGCACGCCGCGTCAGCCTGGGTAAAAAAATTCTCCTCGCTGATATCAATATTGAGGCGGCACAAGCGGTTGAAGAGAGCTTAAAGAAAGCCGGCTTTGCGGTAACTACGGCCCATGTGGATGTTTCTTCGCGTGCCTCCATCGAAGACTTGGTCACCACTGCAACGGCGCTGGGCGAGGTAAAAGGGGTTATTCATACCGCGGGTCTATCCCCGTCTCAATCGGCTGCGCAACATTTATTACAGGTTGATCTTTACGGTATCGCAGTAGTACTAGAAGCTTTCGGTAAAGTGATCGCGCCGGGCGGATCGGGAGTAGTGATTGGCTCTCAATCTAGCCACCGTTTAGCCGTTGATGCCCTGACACAAAAGACGGCGGATGAGTTAGCACTGCTAGCGCCCGAGGAACTGATCGAGCTGCCGTGGATCAAAGAAATTGATGACAGTTTATATGCGTACCAAATCTCTAAACGGGGTAATGCGCTGCGCGTTATCTCTGAGGTCGTGAAATGGGGTAAACGCGGTGCGCGGATTAACTGTATTAGCGCCGGTATTGTTGATACACCCTTAGCGTATGACGAATTAACCAGTACGGAGCGCGGGGAGTACTACCGTACTATGCTGGCTAACTCTCCAGCCGGTTGCGGGGGGATGCCGGACGAGATTGGCGATCTGGCGGAATATCTGTTTGGTCCCAAGGGAACCTATATCAGCGGCAGCGATATCTTAATCGATGGCGGGGTCACTGCCTCAATTAAGTATCCTTAGTGGTTACCCGCCTAACCGATAGGGGGAAGGCGGGTAAATCATTAACCGATAGCGCCCAATCGGTCTTCGTCCGTCGGCTGTTGTTTAGGCACAAGAAACAACGTCGCCATTACATCCAGTAAGTAGAGGAGCGCGAGTAAACTAATGGCGAGCATAAAGGAGCCATGGCTGGCGATCACTCCCATCACCAGAGGTCCAAACCCACCTACTCCTCGACCGAGGTTAAATAGTACATTTTGAGCCACCGCGCGGATCTCCGTTGGATAGATATCAGAGATTAACGCTCCATAGCCGCCGACCATACCGTTAACAAACATTCCCATCACCGCGCCTGCGATTAACATGCCCATCGGGTCTTTTAGCTGCGCATAGAGGATTACCATTGCCAGCGCGCCCAGTTGATAAAGGATGAAGATTTTCCAACGCGCGAAACGATCTGCCAAGAAGCCAAAGAGACCAATACCCAACATCATGCCAAGTACGGTGACCGCGGTCCAGAGCCCTGATTTGGTGAGCGAAAAACCGAATTGCTGAGAAAGGTAAGTGGGCATCCAGATCATCAATCCGTAATAGCCAAAGTTTTGAACAGAACAGAGGATGAATATCCCGAGGCTGGCTTTGGTTGTCCTCCAGTCGCGACACAACATGGCTAGGCTTTTCCCGAGCCCAAGTCGCCGTTTCTGCTGCTGGACCTGCCGATAAGCCGCCGGTTCATCTAAACCATGGCGCAGGAAAAAAGAAAATAATGCCGGCAATAGGCCGATCAAAAAAATCCCTCGCCAGCCGATTATCGGGAGTAACAATGGGGTGATTATCGCGGCTAGCAGCACGCCCAGTTGCCACCCCATACCCACCCAGGCTGAGGCTCGGTTACGTTGGTGGGCTGGCCATGTCTCGGCGATAAGCGCCATACCAATACCAAATTCACCGCCCAGCCCAACGCCTGCCAGGGTCCGGTAAGTCAGTAAATCCCAATAGCCTTGTGCCAAAGCGCAGAGACCCGTAAATACGGCAAACATTAACATGGTTATCGTCAACATCTTGACACGGCCATAGCGGTCACTGAGAAATCCAAACAGTATTCCGCCTATTACCGCACCAATTAATGTCCAGGTCACTAAAGCCCCGCCTTGCTCGGGACTGAGCGCGAGATGTTGACTGATTACGGGTAACATAAAGCCCAATATCAGTAGATCAAAACCGTCCATTGCATAACCGCTTATGGCGGCAATCATCGCTTTTAAAGGGGTAATCTGAGTTTTATTTGACATAGTGAATAGCTATTGGCCGAGTGAGATCATTGTTTTCGTATTATTTCAGCCAAAAAAACAAATTTACTCAAACGTTTTCTGCACATCGTCGGCAGAAGAATTCAGACCGGGGCGACTTATCCTTTGCCCCAGTCCCCCTTCGCGATCAGCGCCGTAACTCGCGAAGCGGCGAACGCCTAAACTCATCGGGTGATTCCGCCGTATCTGCACAATGGGGATGATATTGGTGCGAAGGAGAAAGGGGGAGTCGTAGAGGGACGGGATGAGCGCTAGAAGTTAATGAAAGCAGCATAAGCAGGAGTGCGGAGTAAGAGATTTTCATGGTGAAGCCTCCAAGAGAATTGAGGCACTAAGCTTAAGCGAGCCGATCGTCAAACAGTGATTAGCTATTTAAAAGTAATCACTGTCGACGTAACGAAATACAAGAAGTGTGTCAACGTGGAGGCAGAGCCGACTCGCGAGATTAGTGCATTTTCGCCAGATCGCGGAAGAAAATTTCAGCCCCCAACGCTTGTAAACGATGGATCTCATTCTTACTTTGATCGGAAACCTGATCTGAATTCAGGATCTGATCGATAACGGCGGATCGTACCGGAACTTCTCGATACCACTCACCGGTATAACAATTTTTCCATGCAATTTTATCGATATCATCGAGATGATAGGAAGGGGTAATATGGAAAAAGAAAAAGCCATTTAATAGGACAAAAATTGCGACACATATCCATACATCGAGACGACTAAAAATATCCGAATAGATCAGCAGGCCTAACGTCAGGATAAACATCCCGAGCATAATGGCGTAAAGCCCTTTTTTCTCGAACACAAATCGCGGGTCGAAAATTAGTTTATCATCGCGTTTTTCTTCGAGATTAATACGGGTGAGTTCGCGTTGTAGGATCTCTTGTACTGCGCTCATATCGTCCACCTTATACCTGGGTCTGCTTTAAATAGAGTGTGTTCAACACATCGCGGAATTTCTTTAGCGCGACTTCCAACGAAGAAAGGGAGTCGTAACCGCTTAAACTGATACGTAAAAAGCTCTCGTCTGCTTTTTCAAAACTAAATTCGTTCGAGGGCGTTGCGGAAACTCCCGCCTGTTGCAGCAGGAAAGCAATCTCGTAAGCATTCTTCTTGCCTAGACTAAACCAGACATGAAAGCCATCGTCAGAAATTTGGTAGCGATCATCGGGGAAAAGGCGACGAAATAACTTCACTCTTACCCGTGTGGTTTTGAGGGTTTCTTCTGCCGTACGCTGGGCGATGCCAGACGTAACCCACTTATTGACAATCTGGTAGGTCAGGGGATTATCACTCACTTTTAACGCCCCCATTACCTGACAAAGTTGATGCGTCTCGGCTTCTGATGGGCCATAGACCCACGCCATTCTCATTCCCGGGGCAAAACTTTTCGACAATCCCTGTAAATACCATGTATGGCTCGGGAGGATCTGGCTAAAGGTCGCTATCCCCTCACTGGCGAGGGCGCCATAGGCATCATCTTCGATAATATGCAGGTTATGGCATTTTGCGACCTCAGCTAACGCAAGACGACGATTAATGGAAAGCGTGGCGGTCGTTGGATTATTAATATTGGGGTTGATATACAGCGCACCTACCTGATTTTCCTTACACAGTCTCGCTAAGGCATCGGGTAATGGGCCCTCTTCATCACAAGGAATAGTGACATAGGGGGTCGCCATAAGCTGAATGATCGACTTCAAACCGGAATAAAAGTAGTGAGGGAGGGCAATCGCCCCTTTTTTCTGGAGTAACACAAACAGCGCCAGTAACCCTTCATGAATCCCCGCGCAGGGTAAAATACGATTCACGGACGGATGAAGGATCTTTTTACCCAACCACGCTAGACCAGTTTGACGGATATCGTGATTATCGAGTGTAGATTGATAGCGAAAAATAGCCCTAAAATCATAATCATAGATTGAAGAAAGCGCTTGCTGCTTTAATTCTAACGATAACTCTTCAGAGTGCTCGCTCAACGGCGAATTCATGGAGGTTAAGTCGTGGCGACTCTGTAGCGCTTCAACCACACCGCGGCGGCTAATAAAACTCCCTTTTCCTGGTCGCGAAGTGATAACGCCTGCCAATTTACATTGATGATAGGCTTTTTGTACGGTGGCATAATTAATTTGTAGTTGAGACGATAATTCCCGCACTGAGGGAAGCTTATGTCCAGCGGCGAGATGTCCTTGTTCAACCTGTGAAATTAAAAAGCGTAAAATATAATCAGGTTGCTCACTCGGGCGAAGAAGTGCTAAATGGGATTTTAAAAGAGTGAACATATCAACGACCTCATCAAACTCATGAGGCAAATTTTAATTTTATCTAAATATTTTCGCAAACCTTAAAATTTAATTGCCCTATATATAGCCTTATATCTTGATATATAAGAATTTTATGTTAATTTCAATTCTTCGATTTATGCAGGAGGAAATACTTTTTAACTTATTTAACCCATAAATATTAGAGTTAATTAGAGGCTTGTTCTACAGTTATTGATATAAAAATTATAGTGAATTCGCGGGGGTTATAATATGGACACTAATACTTTTAGTAATGATGGATTACTGGAAGAAATCATTGGTCAGACAGTCCTTCAACTCCTCGCCCAGCAACAACCTATTACCCTTCCAAGCTTATTACAAGCCATACACTATCTTCCTGACGCTGGACAAGTCGAACGAGCCGATGCGTTATTAAGAACGGCCTTTACGATTCGTGCGGCTTGATGGGTGTTGTTGAATAGTGTGCATGACGAGATAACGCATGTTTATATTGGTGATTGATCCTTAACAGGAGATACAAATGTTGGCTCTTCGACCTAACTGCGGATCACTGTGATAGTGATTTACCCGCAGAATCAAAAGAGGCCTATATCGTACGTTTTCGTTCCATTGGCCCTCAAACCCCTTCTGATAGAGATCCCAACGATTGCCGTAGATGTCCTCAAACACTACCACCATGCCCTATTCTTCTTCCCTAGGCTCTTGGCAAAAATGAATGCCCTTTTTCTTCATAGCGTTGTAATCGCGCCAGAAGTCATCCGTCTGAAGGAACAGAAAAACGCGCCCGCCACACTGTTTACCGATAAAGCCCTCCTGCTCCTCGTTTGAAGCTCGAGCTAGGAGAAGATTGCAGTCATTTTCTGGGTTCGGCGTGACCACAACCCAGCGCTTATCCGGTTGCGGTGTGTCCTCCACTAGGGTAAAGCCAAGCTTATCTGTGTAGTACTCAATCGCGCGATCATAGTCATCGACTACGATAGCAACGTATCCCATGCATCGTTTTTGCGTTCTTATTTATACTCCATCAAGTTTCAGGCACAGCAGCTCAAACTCTATCTTTTAACATAAGTCCATCTAGTATCCATAAGTGAGGCCGCTAGGCTGACAGGAAAGAGTAGAAAGACGACACATACCTATGTTACATCTGGAAAGGTAACAAAGGTTACCGATACACAGGGAAGACCAAAAATAGATACATCCGAGTTAATAAGGGTTTTTGGTGACATAAGGGTTACAGTCAATAAACAAAGGTCACAGTGTAACATTTCTCAGGAGGTAACAGCTGAAACTGTAACCTCAAAAGTAACTGAGAATCATCAAGTCGAGATTCTCAAAAAGGAGATAGAAATGTTACGGGAGCTACTCGCTGAAAAAGATAAGCGTAACGATGATCTCAAGCATGCGATTACTGGATCCGTGATATTAACCCTATAATATTCTGACCGGGTTCATATATTTACCTTCAGAGAAGCCGGTTAAGCAATATCTTTTTTATGCGGACCACAACCTGCTCCTGAAAATTAAGGCAAATCCAAACCGTAAGGACAAGAAATAAAGCATACCCGCTCAGACTAAGCTGTATACCCCCAGCCCTGAAAACCCACTCATCCCATCCGCCACGCCAGTCTGAAAATATGCTCCTCAGCAGAGGTTCGAACGTGCTCCACAGATAAAACAGTGGGACATGCAGGGCAAAAATCGACAGGGATGCAGCCCCCATACGAGGAAGATAACTCCGTAATAGATCTGAGCGTGGTTCGGGAAGCAATGCACACAGGTATAGCAATGTCAGCTGTGACGGAAGTAAAAGTCCATTATGCAAAAGCGGATACCAGAAGCGTTCCGGCCGCTGTGTATAAAGCCACGCAGCTAGAATAAAACAGGAAAAAATAAACAACGACAGAACGCAGCAGCGAACGAATTCGATCCGATACTTCCTCTGCTGATGCTGACGAAATAGGCTGTAACACAAAATACCGCATATGAATTCAGGTAAACGAAACAGCGGAAATCTCTGTAGCAAACCTGTCCAAGGCATCCCCCATAATGAATTAAAAATAACGAAAAGAGGTGGTACCAGGCTGATAAAGCAGGTTAACGCTATAGCTGACTTGGTACTTTTTATATTTAGTAATCGAGGAGTTATAAAAGGAAAAATAAGGTAGAAAAAAAACAGCGTAGACAGAGACCAGAGAGGAGCGTTAAAGGTGAGGTACATCGGGTTCCAAGCCTGTAGCATAAATAGCTGTAAAAAAGAGTTAATTATCAGCTCACTGTTATCCATATAATGCTCAATAAGCGAACGATCAGCTATGATTTCATGCGTATCATAAACGACAAAGCGTGGCGAGGCTCCAGGACCATCCGGTGGAATGGACAGCCAGTGCATAAGTATCAGAACTAGAACTGAAGAAATGAGCGCAACAATATGTATAGGATAAAGATTACAGAAACGTTTAATCCAGAAACTTCTCGCGGATTCACGCATTTGATTCTGATTGAAGTAAACATGAGCAAGCAAAAATCCGGACAATACGAAAAAAGTACTAGTAGCAAAAAAACCCATGCTAGTTACGTTTCTTAACCATGGAATATGAGTAATACTCGGATAATTGTGTGCAGTATGGTAAACCATAATAAAAAAACCAAGGGAAAATCTCAGCAATTCCAGCCCGAAAAAACGGTTCTTTTTATTCATCATGGCTCCGGGATATGTGTATATATATGGGTTATTATAAACGATTGAACAGGCAATTTTAATATTTCGACATATATCTTACTCACCTGTTACCTGCTCGTATAGAGCAAGTACACGCCTACGATAAGCTTTTTTTAAAAAAAAACACCAGAAGGGAAGTGAATTAAGACCGTGCATCGACACCGTCATCATGCTGGCATTTTTCAAGATAGGTGTTCTGCAAGTCCGCCCAACGGCTACGCTGTTCGGTAAGATAGGCTTTACGCTCGGTCGGGGTTTCCCCGAACAGCACTTTTTTCGCCACGCTCAGGGTGTTTACTATTGGCCCGTTTGAAATACAGCTCCGGGTCACGGTCAATGCCATCACAGTGACGCTCTGAGAACATAACATGGGCATGCGGTTTTTCGCCGCCTTTGGGTTATGAATAGCAAATTGGTAGGCATGACGCTCACCAATCTCCTGTGACACAAAGTCACGAACTCATGCCAAGCGTTGCGTATCATCGAGTTCACGAGGCAGAGCGATTTCTATTTCGCGGTAGGTGCAACCATTGGCGCATTCATGGGTATCGGCTGCCGCCCATAACACAGCCGGCTTATGCGCCGCCCAATTAGGCATATTGCCCGACTCGACATGCACCAGGTCATCATCACGGCGGCGAGCATACTTATCTTCTCGGGCGATATAGCTGGCATGGGCAAGGGCTTTCCCTTTGCCGCCGACTTTAACGCTGAGAGGATAAGAGTCCATGGTGGTTTTTTACTCGCCCTGAAACATGGTTTTGAGGCGGTGGCACAACTGTAAGCGTCACATGCAGACCGTATTGACTGAATAATTAGAGGCAGCGAGGGGGCAGTACAATACTGTCAGCATATTTGCAGAACTGCCCGAAATGAATAAAAAGCCCTGCAGAGATTCCACAGGGCTTTTGTCTGCTTAAGACGGAGCTGTTCAGGGCGTGCCTGCTGCAAGCAGCAGAGCCGGCTCCTTTACGTCCGTTTATTTACATCTGTCAGTTTATCTGAAGAAAACTGAGCGGCACCGGGTGCCTCCCGGTGAGTCAGGAAAAGCCACAACCTGACCCGCTTATTGGCCAAGGCTTTCACCCTTTTTGTGGCTCAGGCCCGCCGCTGAGGGGGATTCACCGCTCGGGTAAAGTAACACACCTCCACGAAATTCTGGCATTGCCCTGCTTAACAACTGAAAAGCGGTGTCCAAAACAGTATTCCCGTAACGGCAGGAACCGTGACAGCCAGGGTTCAGTGCCGGTTAGCCGCTAATGCTGAACTTCAGTGTGTGTTTTTCAGGGTGGAGAACCTGATGCATCACCAGTTATGCCCTACGCTTAATTTAGTTCCGGCCAGTATCTGGTCTGGCAAGCGGAACGCTGATAAGTTAAGTAATCCTGAATCATTTCTGACTGAACAGGACACGGTATGCCCGTGAGGATTATGACTGTCCTGTTCACGTTCACGCCCATGATTTACAAGTTTTCCCTGACTGGAGTTCAAAAATGCTATATGAAAAAAAGCGAGCAACGTGGGCCATTAGCCTGATGGGTTTAAATTTATTGTCATTCTCATCAGTGGCAGCCAGCGTGTGTGCTTCAGCTGGCGATAATGAAGCTCAGACCGTTACCGGCCGAGAAACCGAAGAATGTACGGTCTCTCCGTCACTGGGTTTTTTTACTGTGGCAGAAGGCGCATCTGTTGACGTCACCCGCGAAGGCTCCGGTTTCGTTTCAGTCTCTGTTACTGATAACAACCTCGAGAGTTTTGGCAACAGCGGCACAATAGCTTCTGCATACACTGGTGTTCGTGTGGCCAGTAACGGGCCGGGTTCAGGAAATGAAACGCATATAGACGATTTTTTTAATGACGGACTGATATCCGTCAGCGGCGGTTCAGGCATTGCCGCGGTGCATAATATCTCAGGATTTATTGGTGATTTTACAAACAGCGGAACATTGCTGAATGACTCGGTGAGCACCAGTGTAGCACTGAACAGTGACCTGACCGGAAACGACAATTACACCACCGCCCTCTATAATCTTTCATCAATTGACGCGGTTTTTAATAGCGGGACAATCAGGGCTGCGACAGGCATAACCAACCTTACAACGAGTGGAATAACCAACCGGATAGGTAAAATTGATAATACAGGTTCAATTACGGGTGCCATTGCCAACGGGATCCTCAACGAAGGTGCAGTGGGCAGTATTATAAACGAATCCGGAGGGGTAATTCAGGGCGCAGATACCGGAATAAGCAATGCCGGAAACATCTCTCAGATTATAAACAGCGGCACAATCCGAGGGGGAAACTGGTCTGTATACAATTCCGGCAGCATTGATGGGGGTATTCACACCTCAGGATTACTGGATGGCTCTGTTTACCTCGGCAACTCAGCGATTTATATCAGTGGGATCAGAGCGGTTATTAATGGCGCAGTAACAGGTCAGGCAGGCTCAGCTGTATTCGTGGGAGATGGAAGCACGACCGCGACCTTCACCGCCACGAATAACGTCAATGTCGACAGCATCGTTGTTACGTCCGGCAGCTCACTCACCCTCACCCCGTCGGCACGCTGGGCAGCCCTCAACGGTACGGCAAACAACGGCATCCTGACGCTGGAAAGCGGCAGCGTCCTTGACGGGCCTTTATCACAGAACGGCACGCTGCTTTTCAGCACGGAAAAAATGGCCTCCTCCACCCTCAATGCCAGCCTCACCAACCGTGGAAGCCTCGTGCTGAACCCCACCCCAACCAGCGCGGGCAACACCCTGACCGTCAACGGTGACTACACCGGACTGCCGGGCAGCTCGGTGTCACTCGGCAGCGTGCTGGCTGGTGATAACTCGCTGACCGACCGCCTGGTGGTGACCAGCAATACGAGCGGTGCCAGCACCCTCTTCGTGACTAACGAGAACGGCGGCGGCGCCCAGACGCTGGACGGCATCCAGCTCATCAGCGTGGGAGGGCGCTCTGACGCCGTGTTCTCGCTGGGGAACCGCGTGGTGGCCGGTGCCTATGACTACCGCCTGCGCAAAGGAAACGTTTCGGGCACCGACCCGGCGGGCTGGTACCTGACCAGCACAGCCTTCGCATCTGTCCCTGAACCCACCCCCTCTTCTGAGCCTGTCCCTGAACCCACCCCCTCTTCTGAGCCTGCCCCTGAACCCACCCCCTCTTCTGAGCCTGTCCGCATGTACCGTCCCGAGGCGGCGGCCTACACGGCTAACCTTCAGGCGGCGAATACCCTGTTTGACCTGTCAATGCGGGACCGCAGCGGGGAAACGCGCTACAGCGACCCGGTGACGGGTGAGGTCCGTACGACCAGCCTGTGGATGCGTAATCTGGGCAGTCACGGGCGCACATCCATGGCGGACGGCCAGAACCGCACGCAGACGAACCGCTACGTGCTGCAGCTGGGCGGGGATATTATTCAGGGCTCCACAAACGGCTCGGACGCGCTTCACGCCGGCCTGACGGGCGGCTACGGCCGGGCGGACAGCAGTTCACACAACGGCCTGACCGGCCGGGACGCGAAGGGCAGCGTGAGCGGATACAGCGCAGGGGTGTACGGTACGTGGTACCAGAACGCAGAGGCAAAGACCGGCGCATGGGCTGAAACGTGGGCGCAGTACAACTGGTTCCGCAACGAGGTGTCAGGGGATATGCTGCCTGTAGAGCGTTACAACAGTCAGGGCATAAAGGCGTCGCTGGAAGGCGGCTATGCCTGGCTGGCGGGACGCTGGCAGAGCAGCGGCGGGACGGAGAGTTTTCTGTTCCTTGAGCCGCACGCGCAGGCCGTCTGGTCCGGCATCCGGGCGGATGACCACGCAGAGGCGGGCGGCACCCGTGTGCAGGGAACGGGAAATGACGGAGTCACAACCCGCCTCGGACTCAGAACCTACCTGAACGGGAAAAGCCGGGCAGACCGGCAGACCGTGCGCGAGTTCCAGCCGTTCGTGGAAGTGAACTGGCTGCATAACACCCAGGTGTACGGCGTGCGCATGAACGGAGAACCGGATGCTGTGCGGGGGAGCCGGAACGTGGCCGAACTGAAAACGGGCGTGGAGGGGCGTCTGTCGCAGAACCTGTCGGGCGCCGTGGTGTTCACGCAGCAGGCCGGAGGGGCTGGCTACCGCGACAGCCAGGGGGCGCTGCAGGTGAACTACCGGTTCTGAGTCTTCACGCCGTGGGGGCGGCAGGTTGGTCAGCCTGTTCACCGACCCGCCGCTGGCGGCTTCCCGGTCAATACACAGCACCCGGTAGCCCAGGAACTTCAGATGGGCCACCAGCTCCGCCCAGCCGCGCCCGTTGTTCCAGAACCTGGCCTGAAAGGTGGACTGCACGGCGATGCAGACGTAAGGCTCACCGATGACGCGCGACGCGCTGAGGTCAAGGGGCGGAGGCGCCTCCCGTGGACCAACGCCGAGGATGTACCCGGCGGTGCGGTGGAAGCCCACCTGCCGGAAGTCCACCGGCAGGTGCGTATCGTTGCCGTCAAAGAACAGGCCTATCCGGTAAGTGGCGTACGGTGCAGGCTTCCGCACGACGTCGGGTGCCGAGAAGCGGATGTGCGGATACTGCCTCGCCAGCAGTTCGATGATGTCGAGAGCCATGTAGCACTCAAGCCGGCAGCCATGCAGCACACGGAAGTGCTCCGCGTAGTGGAACCAGCCGAGCAGGTCGCCGAGCGTGCCGGTGGGGAAGGAAATCAGCACATCACTGTCCTTCAGGGACAGGGTTTCGTCCAGCAGCGGCGTGGTTTCGTCACCGCGCCAGACCTGAATGCGGAAGCGGACGAAGTACTTTTTGGCCGAGGTGACCCAGCCGGTCCCTTCATGATCGGCCGCTCAGGTGGGAGCAGGAACGGATGGGCTCCGTTACCCGATGTAGCCGGGGCAGGGAGTATGGTGTTAACTTCAGGTGCAGTGAAAAGCAGGTAGAAACACCTAAGATCCTCGCCCCCTCAACCTGTTCCTATCAGCATGAGGCCTATGGCGTGAGCTACACATTGGCCCTTTTAACTATCCTGTCGCGTTGGCGCTTGGACAGTTAGTGGGCGCCATCGCTGGCGGTAATACCGCGATGATTAAGCCATCAGAGCAAGTTCCTCATACTGCAAAGGTAATCGAGGATATCGTCAATACCGCGTTTGATAGTGATTATCTGGCCGTGGTGCAAGGAGCCAGAGAGGAGAATACCGTACTGCTCAGCTTACCTTTTGATTTTATCTTCTTTACCGGGAGCCCTAACGTTGGTCGAGTGGTGATGGAGGCTGCCGCGAAGCATTTAACGCCGGTGGTGTTAGAGTTAGGGGGCAAAACGCCTTTATTAGTCTTGCCAGATGCTGACTTCGATCAAGTTACCCAACAACTGATGTTTGGTAAATACACTAACAGCGGTCAGACCTGTGTCGCACCGGATTACGTGCTCGTCCCCTCTAGCCTGAAAACCTCATTAGTGGATCGGCTAACGCAAGCCATTCGTGAACAACTCCCCAACGTCCACTCCACCGGTAAAGTGGTGAGTCAGCGACAGGTTGAGCATTTACTCGAGTTACTCAAGCAGACCCGGGGACATGTTGAAATTGTCGGACAAGCCGATCCCGCCAATCACTATTTACACGCTGCGGTCGTGTCTGATGTGCAGTGGGATGATGCGTTAATGCAGGAGGAGCTTTTTGGTCCGGTATTGCCTATCGTTAACTACGAGGGAGTCGACCAAGTGGTGCAGGAGATAAACCGTCGCCCTCCTAATCCGCTCGCGTTTTATGTCTTCACCAAAGATACGGCGACAGGTAAAAAAGTGATTAGCGCAGTACCGAGCGGGGAGCGCAAGTCAACGGCACATTGACCCATTTCTTTTCCCCTTATCTCCCGTTCGGTGGGGTGGGGAGCTCAGGTATGGGGGAGTATCACGGCTTCTTTAGCTTCCAAGCCTTCACTCACCGTAAATCTATTCGCATTGTTGAATAAAAGACAACGGGTCCCCCAGTGCGCTGGGGGATCGACTGAATTATTGCTTAAGAAAGTGTTGAAGCTTTTCACTGCCGCCGTGCGCAATAAAATAGCGCTCGGCTGCTAATGATCCCAGCACACTGATATGTCCCCCATCCAATGAATAAGGAATGTCATCGACGGCATAATGCGTCGGTGAGAAGAGATCACTGCGGCGAAGATGTAGCGTATTCGCGGGATTGGCGATCAATTGGTCAAGGATCTGGCTGGTGGCTCGTAGTGTATTGTCCATCTTGACAGAGGTATAAGGCTGAATATCGAAATAGCGGTGTCGCCATAAATTCTGCTTATAAAGTGCACCAACATTCTCTTCAAACTGATAAGGCTCGTCCATAATGATAAGCGGAACGTTCTTTTGCTGAATTTTAGTAATTAAATCGCGTAAACCTTCAATTGATTGTGGATTATCGAAATCTTGAGTCCACGATCCTGCCAAAACGATGAAATCATAATCGCTGATATGATCGAGGAGATAGTGGCGATTAAATAGGCATTGCTGATAGGCACGTGAAGAATGGGGACCAGAGAAGTCATTACCGGTAGAGGGATTACACCAATTAGTGGTGATTGCCTGCAGTTGCATAAAATTATTTTCCCCCACGCTTTGCCAAAAAGGTATGTATTGCCCCGCATAGGAGTCACCGAAGAGCAGTCCTTTTTTCCGCGGATGAATAGTGTTACCAACCTTACATTGTACACCGGGAAGACCAACAGTGAACTCGTGATGGCTTGCGATAGAGTAGAAACACCAACCATCCTCCGGGCTAGGCATTTTTATTTTATTGATAAGGGAAAGATAATTTTCTCCCCCTCGCCATGGGAACCCAGAATTCTTACGGGTATGGTCTGCGACACCGATAAAAATTAGTACCGTACATAAGAAAAATGAAAATGAGAATAATTGGCCTTTACCTTTTGCCCAAGAAATGACTTTCCTCTCTATAAATTTATAACTTAAATAACCAATGATGATGGATAAGGCTGAGAATCCAATATTGTTAATAGTTGTAGGATGGGGGAAGTAATAATTAGCAAGAAAATGAATTGGCCAGTGCCATAAATATATCGAATAGGATGCTAATCCAATGTTATAAATAACCGGATGATTGAAAATACGTAAAGAGTTATTTGCCGAATAGATGATCAGTGATGAACCGATCACTACTAGGATAGCTAAATATCCAGGCCAAAGAACTTTATCATTAATAGTGATTAATGATAATAAAACCAGAGCTATCCCAAATAGTTTCAATAAAATAGGTGGGCGACTTTGCTGAGACGTTCTGCTGCTTTCAAACAGATAAACCAGTCCTCCCGCCAACATTTCCCAAGCACGGGTGGTCAGCATATAGAAGTCATAGGCACGGTTGATCGTCGATTGATAGACTGAAAAGAGAAATGAAGAGAGCAATAAGAGGGAGAGTATAGTAATTAACCCTCTAGGGTGCTTCACAACTTTATTGAGTAAAATAAACAGAAAGGGGTAAAGAAGATAAAACTGCCACTCTACCGATAAAGACCATGTGTGCAGCAATACGTTTTTTGCACTATTGGCAGCAAAATAGTCATCGGCCTCTTTGAGTAATGAAATATTCGAGGTAAAAGTTAAAGATTTTATAACATACTTACAATAATACTGGAAGTCCTCTGGATTTAAGAGTAAAAAACTCACACAATAGAAGGTGATCGTTACTAATAGTAATGGTGGCACGATTCTAATAAATCTGGCGTAGAAGAAGTTCTTTATTTTAAAATTATTGACATACAATTGGTCGACAATGATCTTTGTCATAAAATAGCCAGAGATAACAAAGAAAATATCAACACCGATAAATCCCGCATGGAAAAGCGGAAGATTAAAATGATAAAAAACGACTAGCAATAAGGCATATGCCCGCAAGCCATTTACATCATAACGAAACTCAGCCTGTTGCATTAAAAGGGACCCAAAACTGTAATTAACACTATAATCGCTATATAGTAATGCATTCGTTAACATTAGCCTAATGGATGTAACTAGATATGTCAGTCGATGAGCTAAAACAGTGTTTACATCGAGAGGTGATAGGCCATAACAAGAAACCTTTTTCTTGGGGAAAGGCTATCCATTCGGCGTACAAAAAGCCAAAGAAACGGTTTGTGTTCTGGTGGCGCTTAGCGAATTTTCTTTATCTCAGCAAGAGTCGATATCGGCAGAAACTGGCTAAGCGAATCAACCGTAATCTATTCTTTAAATATAACACCGAGATTGAGTTAGGGACCCAAATTGGGGCGGGTCTGACCATTGGCCATCAGGCTGGGATTGTGATTTCGCGACGCTGTAAGATAGGCGAAAATTTTACCGTACGGCAAAATACGACAATAGGATTGAAGTCGGATAATAGCAATACCCTCACGATTGGCAACAACGTAAATATTGGGGCGAACAGCTGTATTATTTCAGAACATGTTGTGATCGGCGATAATGTGACGATCGGCGCGGGGGCTTTCGTTAATCATGATATTCCCGCCAACAGCACCTACTACAGCGTTAATCACTCTTGTATACGACCTAAGGAATAATACTCGCGGCGCGTCGGACATGAGTCAGTTAGACGAACTCATGCCCTTACCCTGACTATTCTACGATTATGTCGGTCGGGAAATCGGCCTCCCGGCGCGCGACTAAGGTCAGAATAGAATATACTGCGAGCACTTCTTGATATTGGTTAGTGACATCAACTGCCCACTGCACGACCCCCGTGGCACGTTCTTCCGCGCTACGCTGGCGTTTGACGGTTTTTTGTTGGCAGGTTAACCGGGCCCGAATGGTGTCGCCGGGTTTAACCGGTTGCAAGAAACGCAGCCCTCCTAAGCCATAATTGGCAATGACGGGTCCGACCCCGGCATCCACGAAAAGTCCTGCCGCGGCGGCAACGATAAAATAGCCGTGGACAACGCGTTCGCCAAAGAAAGAGGCCTCGGCACCAATTTTATCCATATGGGCATAAAAATGGTCGCCACTTAGACAGGCAAATTGACAATATCGGCTTCAGTTAGCGTTCGACGGTGAGTCAGCAAACTGTCACCCGGACGTAAATCTTCAAAATATTTACGGAAAGGGTGTATGGGCCTCTTCTTGGACTTTCGCACCTAAGCCATCGCTCGTGTATGACGGGGCTAAATAGCGTGTAAAGTAGCTGAAACATTATCAGCTTAGGAGCGTTGTGATGCAGTTATCAGTGGGGACAGACTCAACATGGTCTTTGCGAGCGATGATCGGTATAAAAATAGCCGAACTTCCCGTAGATCTTCGTGTATTGGCGTTACAATGCGCGAGCTGTAAAAGCGAACTACGCTCCCTTAGCCCGACCGGGCTGGTTCCCTTCCTCGAGGATGGCACATTACGTCTCCATGACTCTTTAGCAATTATTGAGTACCTTAATGAGCTGAGTGGCGGGAAACTCTATCCGAGTGAACAGGGTAAACGTGCATTCTCGCGAAGCCTCTGTGCCGAAATGCACGCCGGTTTTAGCGCTCTACGCCAAACGATGCCCTTCACCTTAGCCGACGTCAGCCCGTTAATTGTATTTTCTCCCGCGCAAACCGCAGAAATCGCGCGAGTCACAACTCTATTGCGGGGACCGAGGGGCCTTTTTATCAGGGCGATAAACCGACGGCCGTCGATGCTTTCTATGCCGTGTTGGCCTATCGTTTACAGCATTACGGTGTCAGGTTGCCGGGCGCAGCGGGACGGTACCAACAGCAGCTAGTGGCCTGGACATTCTTGCAGGAAGCGCTGGCACAAGTGACTTCGACTGCCGCCTGCCCGCACGTATAACCCCCGTCTAGGTTTTTTAATGCGGTGCAGGGATGACTTGACCTTAGCCTAAGGGTAAGCGATGTTAAGGAAAACATTTAGGCTAGGTCGATAACCGTGATTACCCATTACTCTTTTGCTATTCGTCTGCTTCATTGGTTAACCCTGCTCGCCTTATTGGCGGCTTACGGCAGTATTGAGTCGCGCTCGTGGATTGACTTCACACCGGGGCAGCGAAAAGTGGTAGCGATTACCCATGTTTATGCGGGGATGAGCGTACTGATCATGATGCTCACGCGGGTCTTCTTACGAAGTAAACGCGCGCTGAACATGACTCAGCCTAGCGGGCATTCTCGGTTGGCGCAGTGGGGTCATGGGCTGTTATACCTCTTATTTATCACCTTACCCCTGCTGAGTCTCACCGCGCGTTACTTTCGGGGGCGGGAATGGTCATGGTTAGGTCTCGCGATGCCGATTACTGATACCCCGAATCCTGCCTTAGCCAAAAGCCTAATGGCATGGCATATGGATCTGGCACAGCTGGGATATTGGCTCATCGCGGCACACACCTTGGCAGCGCTGTATCATCATGTGATTAAAAAAGATAACACTCTGCGGGCCATGCGGCTGTGGGGAAAATAATCGAAAATTTTTTTATCTCCTTGCGCAACTTTTTACTCTTTAGAGCGAATTAGTCAGTAAGGTTAACTAAACTTATTACATTAATTCTACAGGAGTATGGAGATGACTATGATTACACGTCGTATTACCCAGATGGTTGCTGGAGTGGGAATGGCTTTTGCAGCCGCAAGTTTTACGGCACAAGCCGCGTTACCGGTGGGTGCAGCGGCACCACAATTCCAATTGCATGCAGCACTGGGCGGTAAACCCCTCGATTTCTCTCTTCAACAAGCCCTTAAAAAAGGCCCGGTAGTCCTCTATTTCTTCCCTGCGGCATTTACTGCGGGCTGTACCTTAGAGGCTCATGAGTTCGCCGAAGCTACCGATAAGTTTACCCAATTGGGCGCGACAGTCATTGGTGTGACGGCGGGGAATACCGACCAAATTAGCCAGTTCTCCAAACTCGAGTGCCGCGATAAATTTGCGGTGGCGGCGGATCCCGGTGCCAAGGTCGCCGCACAGTATCAAACCGCGGTACAAGTGAAAGGGAAGGCGATGTCAGAGCGTACCTCTTATGTGATTTCCCCTGAAGGCAAAATTTTAATGAGTTACACGGATAGAAATCCTGATCAGCATATCCAGAAAGCGTTGGATGCTGTGCAACAGTATCGCTCAGCACACTAAGTGGTGACAGGATGCTAACCGCGCTATTCGCCGCCTTTTTGGGCGGCATTATCCTCAATCTCATGCCCTGCGTTTTTCCCGTGATCTCATTGAAGGCGCTGGGTCTTATCAACCATCAATCTGACTCTGGCCACGCCAGACGGGAGGGGATGGGCTTTTTGGTCGGCGTTGTGGTGACCATGCTGTTATTGGCAGGGATCCTGCTGGCGGCGCGTGCTGGTGGCGCGGCGGTAGGCTGGGGGTTTCAGCTTCAGTCTCCGCTAGTGATTGCCCTATTGGCTCTGGTGATGCTGGCGGCGGCCCTCAACTTACTCGGGCTGTTTGAAGTCGGACTTGCCGTACAAAATGTTGGTGCAGTCCAGACGGCACGCGGGATCTTTGCTCGCTCGGCGCTAACCGGGGCATTGGCGATCATTGTGGCGACGCCGTGCGCCGCACCGTTTATGGCCAGTGCGATAGGCTATGCATTAGTACAACCGCCTTTTGTCGCGCTATGGGTCTTTTTCTCCTTAGCCCTTGGCTTTGCTGCGCCTTTTTCGTTGATCTGTTTCTTTCCTAAACTCTCACGGTGGTTACCGAAACCGGGTGCGTGGATGCAGACCTTGAAGCATGGGTTAGCTTTTCCGATGCTAGGGGCTTATGCCTGGCTGGTATGGGTTTTTTCCCAACAGACGGATAGCGAAGCCTTGGGTATGCTGTTGGCCGTATCGGTACTGTTTGGCTTTACCGCGTGGTTGTACGGTATTGTTCAGCGTCGACGCATGATGTCGCGTTCTTACCGTGGGTTAGCCGCGATTATCCTACTCCTGTTGGTCGCGGTGATAGCACCGGTGGTCGGAATTACCCCTAAGCAGAGTCAAGTATCAGCCGCCGCTTCGGTCAGTGAAGAAACCTGGTCGCCGCATAACGTGGCGCAGCTACGGGGTAAGGGAAAACCTATTTTTGTCGATTTTACGGCGTCTTGGTGTATTACCTGTCAGGTTAATCAGCGCACCACGTTGTCGACTGAGGCGGTGAAACAGGCCATCTCTGCGACCGGTACGCATTTTATGGTAGCGGATTCGACGAAATTTAATCCCGATGTCGAGGATGCGTTAGCCGAGTTTGGACAAGGTGGATTACCGATGTATTTAGTCTATCCCGCGGATGGCGGTAAGCCGGTGGTTCTCCCGCAAGTGTTGACCCCGCAAATTGTCACGCAGGCCCTACAGAAAGCGGCTAATGGCGCTTAACGACCACGATAAACAGCAGTGGCCAGCGCTGATGGTGCAGGCTCAACATGGCTCTCAACAGGCGTACGAACGGTTGTTGGGGGCCTTGCTGCCGGTAATCCGCACGCAAGTCAGTAAACAGATTTATGATCGAGGTCACGTCGAGGATGTGATCCAAGATGTCTTGCTGACGCTGCATCGCGTTCGCCACACCTACGACAGTCATTATCCTTTTATGCCATGGTTACAGGCCATTATCCGGGCGCGTTGTATTGATGCGCTGCGCCGCCAAGGGTATCGCCGTTATGAGGTGGTGGACGATGACTATTGTGAGGCATCGAGTACCGCTGAGAGTCATCCGCTTGCTGATGAACACCAGTTAAGGCATTACTTACAGCAGTTACCGGCACGCCAGAGAGAGATGGTGGAATTTGTTCATCTTAACGAAAAGAGTCTCGCGGAAGCTGCCTCGCACCATCAATTATCTCTTTCGGCCGTGAAGTCTCTACTACATCGAGCGTTGGTCAATTTACGACGGTTCGGAGCGAAAAATGAGTGATCATCAGCAATTAATCAAGCAACTCTCTCACGAGATGCGGCCCGTCAACCCTCTCGCCCCGGTAGGGGTCCGTATACTTAAGTGGATTGCGGTGGCCCTTCCCTTAGCGATAGTGTCTAGTGTATTGGTGCATCGCGGGCTCACTGACTGGACCCAAGCTGGTGCCGGGCTGGCCTTAGCGCAATTAGTCCTCGCGGTGACAATAGGCATCGCGGCGGCATGGAACGCGTTGACCTTATTGATCCCCGGACGGCATACGATCCCTACCGTGCGGTTTATTTTAGGCGGCGGACTCTGGTTACTGCTTAACATTATGAGTATTCCGGCTCACTCCCCCGCGCCGACTCATGATCACGGGACCTTTTGCTATCTTTTTCTGATGGTGGTGAGTGCGCCCATGGTGATCACGTTGTTGTGGACGTTGCGCCAGAGTGGCGGGTTGTACAGCCAGAAGAGTCTATTGATGGCAGGGATTAGCGTGGCGGCATGGTCAGTCAGTCTTTTGTCACTGTGTCATCCAGTGCAGCAAGATCGCGTGGATTTCGCCCTGCATTGTGCTGCCGTGGCGACCATTATTGGAATAACGATGATTATCGGACGTTTTACGCGAGTGAAATGATAACGGGCAGGCTGAGGGCCTGCCTCACTTATGCTTAACGCATTGAGCGTTGAATTTTTTTATCGGTATTGTATTGGCTTAAGGCATAGACTGCCCAGATGGTGGCAGGTAGCCAGCCGATCAGTGTCAGTTGTAAAATTAAGCAGATAATCCCGGCGATAGGTCGACCGATAGTGAAGAACGTCAGCCAAGGTAAAAGTAGTGCAATAAGTAGTCTCATGATCTCTCCTGTTATCATTCCTTCACTTCAGTGTAGACGAGAAAAATACTAAGCCCTAAGTGTCATTAGCCTAATTTTTCGATCAGGGAGGCCTTAGCTGTTCTTAGCCAGTGACTTTACCTTGCGACCAATAGGCCATAAAGGTTGCCGTTTCACGGGTGAGCATGCACTCCTGAATCAGATAACGGCGTAAGGTTCTGACGACACTCGACTCGGCCGCCACCCAGGTACGAAAG
Organism: Rosenbergiella nectarea; assembly: GCF_900111105.1. Classification (GTDB taxonomy): domain Bacteria; phylum Pseudomonadota; class Gammaproteobacteria; order Enterobacterales; family Enterobacteriaceae; genus Rosenbergiella; species Rosenbergiella nectarea. The sequence goes on from NZ_FOGC01000009.1 coordinate 80,875, forward strand.
CGGTCACAAGGTTCGGCACGTTCCCACAAAATATCGTCGCTAAGGCTTTTCTCTTCCAACGATTGGTCAGCGCTGCAGGCGTAGTCCGGTAGCGTTAACCGCGATTGTACCGCTTGTAAGAGGGCCTGCTGTGTATCGCCATTACGCTCAGTACTGCTCCAATGAATCTTAGCAAAGTCGTAGTAAATCGGTTGAATATCCGCGGCTAAGGGTACATGAAGAAAGGCTTGCACACGGGGTGGGTTCGGTCGGCGGGCAAGATTTTCTAAAATCCCCATCGCAGCGGGCAGGGCGGTCTCATCGGCAACCAGTAAGACCTCTTGCAGCGTCGGATTTTCAAACCATTCAAACCCGCCACTGGTCGCTGCCGCCTCGGCATTGGGTACTACAATCTGTAATGAGCTACCGACTTGCGCACGCAGCGCCCAGCGTGAGGCAGGCCCAGTATCGCCATGTAGGACGAAATCGACCCACATCTCTTGTTGTGACACGTCAAGGTGGCGCAGGGTATAGGTCCGCATGGTCGGGCGCTCTGCTTTGGGGATAGCGAGAAAGGTCCCGTACCAATCTTCCGTTACGGCAAGTTTTTGGCAGGATTGATGTTCCGCCAACAGAATTTTGATGCGTTGGTCTGGCGCCTCATGTTTAATTTTATCGATATCCTCGCCGGTAAAGACGCAGCGCAATAGCGAAGGACTCAACATTTCTCGACGTTTTAACTGAAGATCGACCACTCTATAACCTGACGCCATACCGATCACTTACCTATAAAAATAATGATAATAATTATCATACACATTCAATGACTCTGCGGCTAGCGGTGGGGGAAGGGTGAAATAGTGTTTTTATGGGGAAAAACAGCTTTAAGAATATTCCTTATTGTTAATACTAATCATTATCATTTAGATTCTCATACCTTATAACCACTCCACAATAATCAGTTTTACTACTGGAGTGATTCTTTTTTCTAATGGTGTAAAGGGAAATGGTGGTGTAAGTGTCTAAAAATAATAGCGAAAAAAACGCCTTCGAGGAGTGGTTGTTCAACGATAAAACGCTCGATGACTATCAACGTAATACTCAGTTGGCCGCTAACCTTATCAGTCAACATATGGCGAGGGTCTCTCAACCCTTTAGTGGCATTACGCCTCAAGCACTGGCGGCTGAATTTGCCGAGATCGATTTAACCCAGCCGCTTCCCTCGACAGAGGCTGCGCTGCACGAACTGTCGCAACTCTGGTTGCGGGATGCCGTGTGGTTCCATCATCCCCGTTATATCGCGCATTTAAACTGTCCGATTACGTTACCCACCTTATTGGCCGAGCAGTTGTTAAGTGCGGTCAATACCTCAGTGGATACGTGGGATCAGAGTGCTGGGGCCACCTTGATAGAACAGAAGGTGGTGGATTGGACGTTACAGCAAATTGGCTTACCCCAGGGGAGTGAGGGTATTTTTACCAGCGGCGGCACCCAGTCAAACTTGATGGCGATGTTATTAGCGCGAGACAGTCGGGTTGCTAAAGAGACGCCCGAACGCCTGGTTAAGCACCATGGTTTACCTGCCGAAGCCTCGCGCTGGCGTATTTTTACCTCTGCGTTAAGCCATTTTAGTATTCAGAAGTCCTGCGCCTTACTGGGGCTCGGTTATGAGGCGGTCATCGCCGTCGATTATGATGACGATTACAAGATGGACAGTACCAAATTAGCACAAGCGATGGCACAGGCACTCGCGGAAGGATTAATTCCTATCGCGGTCGTTGCCACCGCTGGGACCACTGATTTCGGGAGCATTGATCCCTTAGCGGAGATTGCCGAGTTATGTCACCGCCACCAAGCGTGGTTCCATGTTGACGCGGCATATGGCTGCGGACTATTAACCTCAACCCAGTTCCGCCACCGTCTCACGGGTATCGAGTTAGCCGACTCGGTAACGGTGGATTACCATAAATCTTTCTTCCAAAGCGTGAGTTGCGGAGCTTTCTTTGTCCGTGAGGCCAGCCATCTGCGTCATGTCACCGTTCATGCGGATTACCTCAATCCACTCAGTGCCAAGCAGGAAGGTACACCAAATTTAGTCGATAAGAGTCTACAAACGACCCGCCGTTTCGATGCCTTAAAGATGTGGCTCAGTTTACGCATTTTGGGTCGTGAATCGTTGGGTGACGCGTTTGATCAGGTCATCGCCTTAACGGTCGAGACTCACCGTCGCTTAATCGCTTACCCGCAGCTAGAGGTACTGCATGCGCCAGAGTTAACCACCCAAGTCTTCCGCTTCCATTCTACCAGCGAGCTGAGCGCCAATCAGGTGGACGAGATTAATCAACAGATCCGTAAAGGCCTTACTCGAAGCGGTGAAGCGATGATTGCCGCCACCAAGGTGAAGGGTAAGCAGTACTTGAAATTTACCTTACTCAATCCGACGACATCGATAGACGAGATCCAACAAGTGATCGAAGCCTTAATCCATCGTGGTGAGGCATTGGCCGGTCAGCGACTTCAGCGTAAACAAACCGTAGGGGCCCACTAATGTCCGAGAAAATTTATGACTTATTAGGGGTGGGGATCGGTCCATTTAACCTGAGTCTGGCTTGTCTGACCGATGCGATTACCGATATGGATGCGGTGTATCTCGATCAAAAACCGAACTTCAATTGGCATCCAGGCATGATGCTGGAATCTGCCCATTTACAGACGCCCTTTATGGCGGATCTGGTGACCTTAGCTGACCCTACTAGCCGCTTTAGCGTATTAAACTACCTGAAGAAGAAGGGAAAACTCTACGCGTTCTATATTCGGGAGGACTTTTTCTTACTGCGAAAGGAGTACAACCAATACTGCCAGTGGGCGTGTGAACAGCTACCCTCATTGCAATGGAACACGCGGGTTGAACGGGTAACGCGCGATGAACAACGAGACTGCTATTGCGTTGACGCGGTGAATACCGTCAGTGGTGAACGCCAGCAATGGCTCGCTCGACATCTAGTGTTAGGCACCGGACCGACGCCATGGATGCCCGACTGGATCGATACTTCATTAGAACAGGTGGTACATTCGGGGCATTATCTGGCGAAGAAAGAGGCTTTGCAGCAGCTATCGGCGATTACCGTGGTGGGAAGTGGCCAAAGTGCGGCAGAAATTTTCTATGATTTACTGCAAGATATCGATCAGCATGCCTATCAGTTGAATTGGGTGACACGTGCCCCGCGCTTTTTCCCGCTGGAATATACGCGGTTAACCTTGGAGATGACCTCGCCAGAGTGGGTCGACTATTTCCATGCGTTACCCGAGGCGCAGCGCGATCGCCTGAATGCTAGCCAGAAAAATCTCTATAAGGGGATTAATGAGAGCCTGATTAACGATATTTACGAACTGCTTTATCGTAAGGATCTTGATGGCCCGTTAGCGGTGTCCCTGTGTACCGACTCCGGCCTTGTTGCCATGGAGGCTAATGGAACCCATGGACTCACCCTAACCTTATCGCACCAAGTCCTGCAGGAAGAGTTTAGCCTCGCGACCGACAGCGTCATTATGTCGACGGGCTATACCTATCGTCCGCCTGAATTTTTAACGCCCCTGATGCCGTTAATCGAGTTCGATAGCCAGCAGCGTTATGCGGTGGGGCGAGACTACAGTATCGATCGTCGCCATAGCCTTTTTGTTCAAAACGCCGAGCTGCACACCCATGGTTTTGTCTCGCCAGACCTAGGTATGGCCTGTTATCGCAACTCGGTGATCCTACGCAGTATTCTGGGTCGAGAGGTGTATCCGGTCGAGAAAAAAATTGCTTTCCAAACCTTTGGACTTCCGAAGGAGGCCGTTCATGGGTGAGCGTATATATAGTCTGCAACAACCTTTGGGTCATTTCACCTTGCGCCGTTGGCAAGCGGGAGATGAAAAGATGCTCCACTCTTGGGTCACTCAGCCCCATGCGCAATTTTGGGGGATGCAGCAGCAGAGCGTGGAGCAGGTGAACGACTTCTATTTGAACATGGTTGCCCAAGACGTCAACAGTGTGCTGATAGGTTGCCTCGACGGACAGCCTTATTTCTTAATCGAATGTTATCAGGCGTTACAGGAAGAGGTAGGGGAACATTACCCTGCGCAATCTGGCGATTATGGTATGCACCTGTTAGTGGCACCAGTAAGCACACCGATTAGCGGGTTAAGTCGGCAGATTTTCGCCACCGTAATGGAATACCTGTTTAGCCGTCCGGAGGTGGCACGAGTAGTGGTCGAACCCGATGTGAATAACCACAAAATCCATCGGCTCAATAAACAAGCGGGTTTCCGCTATCACCAGCAAATCGACCTTGGCCATAAACGCGCGTGGTTGGCGTTTTGTGCCGCGACAGATTTTTACCGAGAGAAAGCCATTATGTTAAGTACCGCGACAGTTTCATCTCCTTTTCAGCCCAACCCTAAACACTGGCAGCAGGCGAATGGACAACTTATCCAAAAAGCGATGACTGAATTCAGCCATGAACGACTGTTAGCCCCTGAAGCGGTAACGGAAGGCGTTTGGCGCTTAACCGATACCTCGGGCGAGAATGTTTATCAGTTTGAAGGGCAGTGGCGCGCGTTAAACCACCTTTCTATTGATTGGCGGACAATAACGAAAACCCACAAGGGACAAGAGCAATCACTCGATGCGTTAACTTTTATTGTTGAATTTGCCGACCAACTGGCCATACCGGAGTCGATACTAGCGACCTATTTAGAAGAAGTCTCCAGCACACTCTGCAGCAGCCAGTTTAAGTTACAGAAAGGCAATCCGAGCAGCGAGCAACTTGCGGCGGCAGACTTTCAGACCATCGAGTCCTCGATGACCGAAGGGCACCCTTGTTTTATTGCCAATAATGGACGTATTGGGTTTGATGCCGCAGACTACTTGGCTTATGCGCCAGAAGTGGGGGCATCCATTTATATGCCTTGGGTCGCCGTCCATCGTAGCAATGGCCATTTTGCTGCCATTGAGGGGTTGGACTACGCCACACTTATCGAGGAGGAGTTAGGGGCTGCGCAGGTCAAAGAGTGGGAGGCTACACTGCGGTCGATGGGCGTGTTAGCGGAGGACTACCTCTTTACGCCCGTACATCCTTGGCAGTGGCAGAATAAAATCGTCACGGTATTCGCTGCTGATATCGCCCGGCAGAATATTATTTATTTAGGCGTCGCGGCCGATGCCTACCAAGCTCAGCAGTCGATACGGACTTTCTTTAACCGCAGCCAGCCGACTAAGCGTTATGTTAAAACCGCGTTATCGATTCTCAATATGGGCTTTATGCGAGGGTTATCGCCTTACTATATGGCCACGACACCTGCGGTTAACCAATGGTTAGCGAAACTCGTCGCCGAGGATAACTGGCTTAACCACTGCCGTTTTTCGATCCTCCAAGAGGTCGCCACCATCGGCTATCATCATCGCCTCTATGAGAAGGCGATCAAAAAAGATTCTGCCTACAAGAAAATGTTTGCTGCCTTATGGCGGGAAAACCCGTTAACGGGCTTAACCGATCAGCAGCGTTTAATGACGATGGCCGGATTACTTCACCGCGACGTAGAGGGTAAAGCCCTGTTAACAGCACTTATCAAGCGTTCAGGTTTAGCGCCCGCCGAGTGGATAGACCGTTATCTTCAAGTCTATTTAAGTCCTATTTTGCACTGCTTCTATCAGTACGATTTGGTCTTTATGCCCCATGGCGAAAATCTGATCCTTATGTTAGAAGACGACGCGCCCGTAGGCTGTTTCATGAAAGATATTGGCGAAGAGATTGCGATCTTAGACACCTCGTATGAGTTGCCGGACAAAGTACAACGTATTAAGGCTGAGGTCCCGGATGAGATGAAGTTGTTATCGATTTTTGTCGACGTGTTTAGCTGCTTCTTCCGTTTTGTCAGCGCGATCCTGGATGAAGATAGGGTGATGCAAGAAAAAGCGTTTTGGCAACGTGTTGCCGTCAGCGTTAAGCATTATCAGCAACACCATCCACAGTTCTCTGAAAAGTTTGCTCGGTTCGATCTGTTTAGCCCGACGTATGCACATTCTTGTTTAAACCGGCTGCAGTTGGCGAATAATCAGCAAATGGTGAATTTGGACGATCCAGCGAGCGCCCTGAAACTGGCTGGGGTACTGGATAACCCGATAGCCCAGTTTAAAAATTGATACCGATAGTCAATAAAGTCACTACAATGACCGGTTATGCCGGTCTTTTTTTCTTTTTTAGGTCTTATTTATGACATCGACTCCAACACGCCCTGACGCTACCGTGACGTCCTGGCTGTTTCCTTTCTCTCTAGTACTTTTTGAGTTCACGACCTATATTGCCCACGATATGGTGCAACCGGGCATGCTACAAGTGACCCAAGACTTACAGGTTGGCCCAGAGTGGGTTCCCTTTTCGCTGACGGCCTACCTTATTGGTGGCCTGGTTTTGCAGTGGTTATTAGGGCCACTCTCCGATAAATGGGGCCGCCGCCCGATATTGATGTCTGGCGCCTTACTGTTTGCTATCGCCAGCGGATTAACGTTCTGGGTAACGTCTATTGAGCAGTTTATGTTGCTACGCTTTTTCCAAGGGATCAGCCTCTGTTTTATTGGTGCCGTTGGCTATACCGCGGTGCAGGAGGCTTTCGAAGAACGAAAGAGTATTCGACTTATGGCTTGGATGGCGAATGTCGCCTTGTTAGCGCCATTAATTGGTCCGTTGGCCGGGAGTGCATTACTACTATTCACCACTTGGCGGATGTTATTTGTTATTTTCGCGCTAATGTCGATGATCGCCCTAGTGGGATTGTACTTCAGCATGCCGGAGACATCAGGAAATCGTCAGCTCAGCTTAACGCCCAAGCGGCTTTTAGGTGGCTATTGGAAATTGCTAAAACGACCCGCATTAATTGCGGGATGTTTGGCACTCGGTTTGTCTGCCGTGCCAATCTTAAGCTGGGTTGCCCTGTCCCCGGTCTACTTGATCCATGACCATCAGATGAGTGAGGTCGACTATGCGCTACTGCAAGTCCCCGTCTTCGTGGCAATGATCCTTGGTAATATGGTGCTGAGTAAATTAACCCATAATGCCGAGATCACTCGCCCGTTAGTCGTGGGGGCGTGGCCGCTCGTGGGGGGATTATTGATTGCGCTCTGCGCCACCTTTAGCGACACCTATCAAATTGCGCTTCTGGTCATCGGCTTGAGTATTTATGCGTTTGGCGCGGGGTTAAGTACGGCTGTCTTGTATCGGTTGACGTTATTTTCTGTTACCGAGTCTAAGGGGCAGGTCGCGGCAATGATGGGAATGCTGAGTATTCTGATGTATTCCATCGGCTTAGAATTAGCGCGCGAAGGCTACTTCCAGCATGGATTACTCGGTTTCTCTGCGGTTAATCTGGCGAGTGGTGGCTTATGGTTGCTGCTGAGTGTGATGTTTGTACGTTGGGTCAAGCAACATCGTCAGGCACTTACCCTCGAGTAAAAACGGGCGCGGCTGTAAGGCCGCGCCTAGGCTTAGAAGTCGTAACCGACGGTGGCGATCACCGAACGTTCCGCTCCCCAGTAGCAATAACCTGTACCATAGCAAGACGCCACGTAATCACGTCCTCCTAAGTTTTTCGCATTGAGTTGTACATAAGCGCCTTTCCACTGCGAACGCCATGCACCGAGATCCATTCGTACTGAAGCATCGACCAAGGTTGCCGAAGGAATACGAGTGGTATTTTCATTGTCAGCCCACTGCTTACCTATGTAGCGAACCCCAACACCGGTCGTAATGCCGTAATCGAATTTATAGTTTACCCAAGCAGAAGCGGTCGCATTTGGGGTGACATACGGCGTGTTTCCATTATTACCATCGATAGCATCCTCATAGCGAACATGATTAATACTGGCGGTAGCAATAGTGCTCAATCGTGAAGTTAACTGATTATGGGCCTCGAGTTCGATACCGCGGGAGTGCACTTTTCCGACGGAAGCATAATAAGTCTCAGGCACCACACGGTTAGCAACGTCTTTTTGTGTCAGGTCGTAGAGCGCGAGGCTATATAGGTCAGAGGTCCCAACCGGCTGGTATTTCACCCCGGCTTCATACTGTGATGCGGTAGTTGGCTTTAGGATATTACCGTTGGCATCTGATAGCGCTTGAGGCGTAATTGCTTGGCTATAACTGATATAAGGGGAGATGCCATTGTCAAAGGCGTAGAGTAGGCCTGCTCGGCCACTCACATGGTCATCTTGGCGGCGAGAATGGGTGCCGAGGTCGTCGCTCACACTTTTCGAGACGATACGGTCATAACGACCCGAGACATCTAGGTGCCAGCGGTCCCATTGCATTTCATCTTGTAAATAGGCACCGGTTTGGTAGTAGCGATTCTTGGTGCCGTAGAAAGTATAGTCACCGTTTTCCCCGTAGGTTTCACCGGTAAACGGATTGATTGACGACGCCGTACCGCTCGCATCTTTATGATGATTGGTATATTCGTGGTATTCCGCGCCGATAACGACCTTATGTTGCAGCTCACCGGTTCTAAAATTGGCGATCAATTGGTTATCTGTCGCGACTGCGGACAGTGAGGAACGTGAGCCTGAATAGTAGCGATTTAAGATATCACTATCCGGTTGCCAGCCAATTTGATAGACCTGATCAAGGTCGACATTGGAGTGGCTATAACTCCCGGCAGAGTGAATCGACCAAGTATCATTGAAGTTATGTGAAAAGTCGTAGCTGTAAATTTGTTCATGGCGTTTGAATTGGTCCAAAGAAGGGTCGGCATCACTAAAACGGGTACTGAGTCTTTTACCATTGTGACTATATAAGCTGCCATCGCCCGGTTCTGCACTGTGATAACCACCGGAGGGATCTTTTTGCAAATACGCTTTTAACAATAACGAGGTATCACTATCCGGCTGCCAGAGTAAGGAAGGTGAGATAGCATAATGTTCTTCACGGGTATTGTTATATTGCGTGTGGCTTTGATGACCGATGCCGGTTAAGCGGAAAGCCCACTGGTCATTGATCGCATTGGTGTAATCCATTGCGACACCACTGGTGCTGTGGTTACCGTAATAGGTTTTGAAGTGACCTTCTTCCGCGAATTGTGGACGCTTGGAGGTTTCCATGACTAACCCACCGGGTACGGTTTGACCGTAGAGGGCTGAGGAAGGGCCTTTAATCACATCGATACGTTCTAAGAACCAAGGGTCGACTTGCAGAACGTTATAACTGCTGGGATCGCTCATTAAGCGCATGCCATCGAGGAAGATGTTATCGACATCGCCACCGTGGAACCCACGTAATGATACGGTATCGTAGCGTGTTGCCGCGCCACCAAAGTTAGTAAACGCCCCTGCGGTGTAATTTAAGGCATCGTTAACCGTCATTGCGCCTTGGTCAATCATCTGTTGACGCGTAATAACCGAGACCGATTGCGGCGTAGTAATTAACGGCTGGTCTGTTTTACTCGCGCCAGTGCTTGTTTTGGCGGTATACCCGTGAGTTTCTGAAACGGCAGTATCTTCTGGTGCAGCGGTGACAACAATATTGTTGTCTGCGGCATAACTCAGATGGGGAGCGGAGAGCGCTAACGAAACTAGGAAAGCATGACGCTTAAGCGGGAATAACGTCTTCATTATTTTTATCTACCTCAACAGTCAGGACGCAGGTGACTCAGGGAATCCTAGCGTGGACTCCCTCAATTGATAATAAGAACGAGAATTATTATCTTTTATTGGCTTGGTTGCAATACTCTCTGCACGGCTTCAGACCCTAATTATTTATCTACCCTGAAGTCGTTGGGTAATGTGCAATAACCCTAAACTGATAAGGGCTGACTTAGGCTGAAATGAGTATTGTTAAGGCGTGGCAGATAAAGCCCATATTCTAGATGGGCTTTATTGGGTACATTATTGTCGCCTTAGCTAAAGCGATAAAGGCTTTAGAATTGAGGACTGGGGTATTGCCCAACAGTAAATCTGCTGCGATAGAAGAAGAGACCGGGCTTTCTGTCATTCCCCAGCTTGTTGCCGTATTGACGACCAGTCCCGGGCATTCTTTGACAACAGAAATGATCGGCGATTCATCTGGCGCAACGGCCATTGCACCACTCCATTGGTCAATAAGTTTTGAATTATTAAATGCAGGGAACTCTTTTTTCAAGGTAGCGAGGGATTTATTCAGGTCTTTAACATCTGCCACGGCAACCCTATCGCGGTTTGTCTCGAAGGGAGACTGTTTATCGAGAGACCATTTTGTTTTCTGCTTAAATGAATTGAGAAGTTGTTCATTGATCGAGAAATGGATAAAGACATCTTCCGGTGCAAGCAGTGGTGAATACTTATAACCCTAGATAAATGAATCTTTGACGATAGGGATGACTTCTATCCTTGGCGATGTTGCATAAGTACCATTCGCTTGTTCTCGGAAAAAGATGTTGCCTGGTAAGGCGACGTTCGCTCCCGGTAATCCCGGTCCGCCAGTAATGAGTTGTTGAGATTGATAAGCCGGTAGTGTCTGAAGATCAACGTCTAGATTTTGCATGAACAACCTTGACCATGCGCCGCCACATACCACCGCTCTGGTCGTTCTAATCGCGCTCTTTTCTGTGACAACATCGGACACCACACCACCTTGTTTTTCGATGCCTCGTGCGGCGCAGTTGGTATAGATTTTTACGCCAATTTTCTTTGCATACTCGGCCATTCTAACTGCCGCGATTTCTGGGTCTAAGCTTCCGGAGTCTTCTTCAAATCCTGCGATCGTCCAATTCGATGTTGCCCCTTTTAAACGCTTTTTAAACTCTTCCCCCTGAATAATCCGCGTATTTAAGGGTATCGAACTGCTCACCTGCTCTTTCTTATCATCAATCCACGTTCTGACGTTCTGCAGGTCTTCGTCACTCATCGGCACTTCAACACGGCCCTGTGTACGATAGCTCGTATCTACACCAATTTTTTTATTCATTCCCCGCCAATGTTCTTTTCCTAGATGGTGGAGCATAAATGTCTCTCCCTCCATCTTATAGGTCATTAATTGGCCATAGAATCGGGAAGATTGTTCGCCTGCAATATTACCTTTTTCAACGATAACGACTGATAACCCTTTCTCAGTCAGGTCAATAGCCGTCATTATCCCTAAAATTCCAGCGCCAATAATAACCGCATCGGCACTTTGGGGGAGGGGGCCTTCAGTACCGTTAATGAAACCATATCTTGGTTTGCCCGGCACCAGTCGGCCTTCTCTTTGAAACATTGGGCCGAGCACACTTGCACCGATCCCAGCAGCGCAAATTGCACCGCCACTAAGGATGAGTTTTCTTCTACTAATATTCATTTTTTGTTGCCAAATTTTAAAAGGGCGCAATCATAAGGTAATTTTGTTACTTCTTTTACACTTTTGTTTATTAATTGTGTTTAATTGTTTCTTTTTTGTTTGATTTGGTGGTTGAGAGTCCGGTTGTAAAAGGTATCTGTCTGTGCAGGTTTACCACAGCGAGACGATGACTCGGTAAAGCGTTATGAAGGAGAGCCTTCTTCGAAGACTCCTATCCTTGGGCGGTGAAGGGTCGGAGGTGGATTTTTCCCAAGATGAACCCTTATTCGGATCACCGTTTTTCACAAAGACTCAGGATGAGACAAGGATCATCCACAAGACACTCGCCATAATAAGACCGACTAACGATACAATTGTCTGCAGTACAGACCACATCCACAGCGTTTGCCGTAAGGTTAAGCCGAAGAACGATTTGATCATCCAATAGGCAGCATCATTGATGTGGCAGAAAAAGACCGATCCCGCCCCAATTGCCAAGGCAATTAGGCTACTTTCTACAGGGGGTAAAAGTTGGAAACTTGCTGCCATAATGCCAGCCGTCGTCGTGGTCGCAACCGTTGCCGAACCGGTTGCTTGACGGATCATTACCGCAACACCCCATGCGAGGAGTAACAGCGGCGCATGGGTCTGCGAGGCAAAATGGCTAATACTTTGGCTAATACCGGCCTCGACCAGAACGCCTTTTAGTCCGCCCCCCGCGCCAATGGTTAGCAATAAAACCGCGACCGGCGCAATGCTGGCCGTTAATGTCTCTCCGACGTGTTTTTTCTCCATCCCACTTCGCCAGCTGAGGGTGAGGATCGCCAGTAATACGGTAAGGGTCAGGGCGACTAAAGGTTCACCGATAAAATCTAAAAGATGTGCCAATGAACTGTCGCTTTGTAGCACATAGAGCGAGATGCTGCGTATCAGCATCAAGATTGCCGGTAGCAAAATAATACTGATAGTCAGGAGGAACGAGGGAGGACGTAGCCCAGAGATAGGCTCAGGCAGTGTCGCGAGTTGGGTCACGGTCGCTAAGCTAGCTTTTTGGCTTAACCATTTACCATAAAGTGGCCCTGCTAGTACCACTGCTGGAACGGCAATAACCAAACCGAGTAGTAACGTTAGCCCCATATCCGCATGTAAGGTTGTGATGGCGATAATTGGTCCGGGGTGAGGCGGAACTAGGGCATGTAACGCCGTCAGTCCTGCGAGTACCGGCACCGCAATGCGTAATAACGATTGTCCTGAACGGGCACTTACGGTGGCGATAAGCGGCAACATGAGTACTAATCCCACCTCGAAAAAGAGCGGCAGACCAATTATCATGGCAGTGAGGGCCATTACCCAAGGTAAATAACGAGCGGAAGTGCGAGCAATGATAAACTCTGCGAGTCGATCGGCCGCACCCGTTTTAGTCATCACACTGCCCAGCATGGCTCCCATAGCGATAACATACCCACTTTCCCCTAACACCCCGCCGGCACTTTTAGAAAAACTCTTAGCAATGATTTCGACCGGTACGTGGGCGATCAGTCCAGCAATCACTGCGCCAACAAAAATGGCTAAGAAGGGTGGTAATTTGGCATAGGCCACGAACAAAACAATCGCCGCAAGGGCGGCGATACATGCGAGTAAAATTTCGCCATCACTACTCATCGCTTTCTCCAAATCATTAAGCAAAACGCATGAGTCGTGAGTGATGCTCAGCGTTATATTACTCCGTCGACGTGCGGATAACTAAGAAGGGCCGTTGGCGGAGGTCGTGGTTACCGTTTAAGTCAGGAGTACGATTCCATTGGCCTAATGTGGTGTAGAGATAACCATTACGATAAGCTAATCCATCTGGCCAGCCGAAATCGTGAACATTGTGATCAAGTAAGGAAAATTGGCCTTTAGGATCACGCTTCACCAACGATTGTTGCTCAAAGGCACCGAAGTAAAGATTCCCTTTTTCATCTTCCGCCATACCGTCGTTGGCGGGATGCTCGCCTTCGAAATGCACCGCTTTTTCGAGTGCCGTCTCAGAAACAGAAAAATCGCTACGTTGAGCGGTAGGCAGACTACATAGCTTGCGTCCGCTAAGCGCGGTCCAATAGAGCTTACTTTGGTCGGGGGACAGGGCGACGCCATCAATGCCGCCTTGCGGTAATTGGGGGTTATCGGCGTTAAAGACCACGGGTTTGTTTTCGATAAAGGCCATAAAGCCGGGGTCGGGGGAGGTCGACGGGTGGTTGATTAAGACTTCCCGTTGTTTACCGCTGGCAATATCGATAACGATCAAGGAGTAACGTTGTTTAAAGCCAGAGTTGGCAATATAGACGGTCCCTTGTTGCCCATGTGAAAGATCCACCCGTAAATCGTTATAGTGCGAGCTAGAATTCAGTACTGGCGGCGTGATCACAATTGTTCTCAGGATTTTGTTCGTCTCGGTATTAATCGCCACGACTTTTGCTGTACCGACAGGAATGGTCGATTTCCCCTGGATTTTTCCATCATCCAATACCCATAACGTATTATTTTTATCTACAAATAATCCATGGGGTGACACTAACCCATCCACGAAGTTTTTCTGAGGTAAGCCAAAGGCTTTATTTGGATAAGGCGTCAATTTCCCATTCTTAAGTTCCATCAATGCTGGCCAATTATGATCACCGGAGCGGAGTGGAAAACCTAAAAATACTCGGTTTTCCTGATTCACCGCGATACCGGAAAGGTCGGGATAAGGAGCATTAATTTTGGCGATAACTTCGGAAGCGGCGTCGCTCTGAGATGAAAAAAACCGCTGTCATTAATACAGCGGTAAGTAGGGTGAAAGGTTTCACTGGCACTCCTTAAACGAGGTAATGGTTTAAAAAGTGTAGTTAACTTTTACTGTTCAGCGGCTAAAGTGTTTTCTTTATTCACATTTTTATAGGGAATGTCTTGATTAAGTACCTGACGAGCCCGAACCAGATCCAGATCATTTTCCCATTTCGCAATGACCAACGTTGCGACACAGTTCCCTAACACATTGGTGAGGGCACGTGGTATACCCATTAACCAATCGATGGGTAATAAGAAGGCTAAAGCTGCCAGAGGTAAAGAGGGAATTGCAGAAAGGGTCGCTGCAAGGATAACAATCGCTGCGCCGGGTACACCATGCGCCCCTTTTGAGGTGAAGACGGCCACTCCCAATATTAAGGCGATTTCGCTCCAACCTAGGTCAATGCCAGTGGCATTCGCGATGAACACCACAGCGAGCGTTAAATAGATTGAAAATCCATCGAGGTTGAAGGAATATCCAGTCGGGATCACTAAGCCAACGGTCGATTTACTGATCCCTAGAAATTCTAATTTTTTCATCAGCTGAGGTAACACCACATCTGACGCAGTGGTGCCTAAGACGATGGTGAGCTCTTCGCGTAAATAGAGCAGTAGCGCGATAAAGCTAATCCCCGTCAGCCGTGTAATGCCGCCTAAAACGACGATGACAAACAGCGCGCAAATACCGGTGTAAAGGAAGAGGAATCCGAGCAGACTGGTCAACGAGTGGACGCCATAATGGCCGACCATATAGGCAACCGCGCCTAGTACTCCCAGTGGGGCAACTTTGACTAGCATCGCCATTAACCGGAAAAGAATATGGCTCAGGCTATTAATGAACGTGATCACCGGCTTACCTGCTTCGCCGCTAATATTCAGCGATACACCGAAGAGAATAGAGATCAGTAGGACTTGTAAGGTATCTCCGCGCGCGAACGCACCGATAAAAGTATCAGGGATCAGATTTAAGAAAAAATCACCAAAACTCTGTAGCGAAGAGAGGTGATTCAGTTTATCCGTTGCGCCCATCTCCATGTTCGACAGGTGTATACCTTGCCCGATATGGGTGACCTGTGCCCCCACTAAGCCTAGGACTAAAGCCAGTAAGGTAATGATTTCGAAGTAAAGGAGGGTTTTACCAACGATACGTCCGACCTGTTTCAATTCGCTGTGGGAAGAGATGCCTTGGACGATGATCACAAACACTAGGGGGGCGGTAACCATTTTAATCAGTTTGATAAAGCTATCGCCCAAAGGTTTCAGAGAATCGGCAATCGCTGGATAAAGGCAACCCAATGCCGTGCCAATGACTAGCGCGATAAGTACTTGGATAAAGATAGAGTGGCGTATCTTAAAGAGAGTGTGTGTCATAGCCGCAGCCCTTTTTAACGTAACTGAAAAACTTATGTTTCAGTCAAGCAATTATTGGGCCAAAAGTTACATCTCGGCAGCGACGACAGTAATGCGCCATCGCTACCGTTTCATCGCCGTTTAATGCTCTGATTTAGGGCGGTATTGCACCATACTCACTGTCCTCGTCCCATAACGTGAAGTATTGGCTTCGCAAGTGAGCAATCAAGGCACTCCTGGACTTAAGCTCTCCCACTCGGTAGTTAGGGAGGTTAGAAAAAAAGATACGTCCTGAGGGCGTCGTCATAACGATGGGCAGACGTTCATTGGCCAAAGTGTCACGCAGTATTCGTTCTAATTGACCGACCATCACATCAGCTGCTGCAACCCCAATCAATTGCTTATCAAAATAAACGGGATAGAGGTAGGTTAATGTATAGGTAGAATTACAGACGTAGTCGACGTAGGGGCCATGTAAATATCCCTCTTTTGTTTCCTTGACGGTAGAAAACCATGAGAATGTCTGATAGTCGACTAAGTGTTGGGAAGCTTTATTTAGGCAATAATTTTTTGCGAGTCGGTGAGATTGAGGTCGGTATAACCACGCAATTTCCCAAGATCGAGTCGTAGATTCGTTATAAAGGGCGAAGCCTGCACCAGATAATAAGTCTTGTTGGCTTAATAATTTTTCTGCAAGAAATAACATATTCTCTTTTATTTTTTTCTCAAGTTTTAAATTAATATCAACTATCTTTTTTGATTCAGAAATCATTTGGCTAATAGTAATTGAAAACTCTCGGGTAGTTTTTTCTATTAATGAAAATGATTCTTCAGATTTACGTTTTATTTTCCCTAATGGCATATTCTTTCATTTCATCCTGAAATCGAGTTAGGTTTTAGACAAAATTAATTTTGTATTCTATTAATGATGAAACGAAAAATTCAATTAAAGCATGGGCTTGAGTTACGGCTAGCGTTTCATCCCTATTCTGTAATGCATTGAAAAGCTCGCGGTAGTGGAAAGTACTTTTAGCATGAAAGGTTTCATCTCGATAAAGAATGGAGATAAGCGGCGCCCATTCAGTGAGAATAATCAACTCTTGGGCGGCTAGCCTTGCTGATTGAGAGTTGGCGGCAAGTGTGAGCAGGCACCGCATATCGGATTGGGTTTTTTGTTGAGGAGTATCGGAATTTTCAAGCGTTGAAATAAGGTTATTCAACGTCGTTAAATCTTGGTCAGTCATTCGCCGCACCGAAAGACGCGCACTGTGTATAATCAACGAACTTTGCATTTCACCGAGATCGGACAAATAATCTGAACTAATATTATTAAAGGGGTGAAAATATTTGACGTAATTTTCAACATTATCACTAATGAAACTTCCGCCATTACGACCTCGGATAGTATATATTAATGATTTACTTCGCAGAGTATTGAGTGCGTCCCTAATAGTAATATGTGAAACGCCCATCATCCGTGCTAACTCTGATTCATTAGGCAGTTGCTCACCTTTTTCTAATAAACCAGAAATAATAGCATTGGAAAGTCTTTGGGTGATTTGTTCTGTTCTACTCGCTTCTCCAATTGGAGCAAAAATAACAGTATGAGTGATCATAGAATTCTCTATGTAAATAATCCTTTACGAATTTTATTTATAACATAAATCCGAAAATATTTAAAGAAAACTAGTGGCGGGTGAGGGGTGTTTTTTTAATAATTAAATTTGATCTTTTATTATTAATAATTTATCGGTCTCTAATTAATACATAATTAATTATTGTGAACAGGCTTTTTAAATATAATTTAATGATGCTCTTTTGGGAGAATTCCGAGTGACACCGGCAGTCAACTTGATGGGTTGAAACCCGCTATTTTTTTGTCTCATCCTGCCACGAGTTGTTCATGACTCTACGTGGTAATTTTGCTAAGGTTGAGAAATTCTTATCAACGTTTATTACGTAAAGGGCGACGGTTAACGCATGCTTTCCAAGAAATCCGCAGCGATACATTCTTCACCGGTTAGAGAATTGCTTAAATTTAGTAAAGAACCTGGATTTATTTCCTTAGCGGGTGGTATTCCTGCCACGGATATGATTGACGTTGAGGGGATTGATAGCGTACTCCAGCAGTTACTCGCTGAAGATCATCGCGATGTTTTCCAATATTCGGTGACAGAAGGTGAATGGCCGCTACGTCAAAGTATTGCCAACTGGACGCAAAATGTGGGTCTCCCCCTCGACCCGCAGCAGATACTGATCACCAATGGCTCCCAGCAAGGCATTGACCTGCTTAACCGGGTGTTCTTAGAGAAAGACGATGTAGTATTAGTGGAGCGTCCCACCTATTTGGCCGCTTTGCAGTTATTGGACTATACCGAGGCGGTTATTGAAGAGCTGGCGTACCAAGGTGATCAGATCGATCTCGGCGCATTGGAAACCCGTTTAGCGGCGGGGGGCGTCAAGATGCTTTATCTTATCCCAACCTTTGCTAACCCTACCGGGCGCATCATTGAAAACGAACAGCGCATCGAAATCGTGAAATTAGCGCACCGTTATCAGGTCGTGATTGTCGAAGATGACCCTTATGGGCACTTAGCCTTTACTGAGCAATGCCGTGAAACCTTCTTTTCACTGGCTCAACAGTTATACGGTGTCGACCATAACGTCTGTTATATGTCGAGTTTCTCGAAAATTTTCTCCCCTGGTTTACGCTTAGGGTGGCTCGCGCTTCCTGAAAAATTCCTTATGGCGGTTACCGTAGCGAAACAGGCATTGGATCTGCATACTTCAACTCTGAATCAACATATCGCTGCCCGTTATATCGCTTCGGGGCGAATTGATCAGCGTATCGCCTTATTAAAAGAGACTTATCGCCAACGTCGTGATGGGTTAATCGAGTCTTTGCAGCGACACCTCGGTGACGCGATTACTTTTAACCGTCCTGAAGGTGGCATGTTTTTATGGTGCCACCTGAAAGAGGGTATGGACGCGAGTCGGTTATTGAAGGCCTGTATTGAGGAGAAAGTCGTGTTTGTGCCGGGCGATGTCTTCTTCGCGGAAAATCCAGAAAAGAACGCGTTACGTCTCTCTTACTCCATGTTGACGCAACAGACTGCCGATGAGGCCGCTGTCCGTATCGCACGCGCACTGCAGACGCTTTCCTCCTAATCTCCTGCAGGGGAAGGGATCCTCTTCCCCTGATATTCACACTCTTCTTTCGAAACCGTCGAAAAAATCAGGTATAGTCCGTTTTTTCGGAGGAACCATGCTGACCAACACATCTGTACGTCTCAACAAGTATATTAGTGAGAGCGGTATTTGCTCTCGTCGCGATGCCGATCGTTACATTGAACAGGGTAACGTCTTAATTAATGGACGACGCGCCGCTGTTGGGGCCCAGGTTTATCCTGGCGATACTGTGATGGTCAATGGTCAGCTGATTGAACCGCGTAATGAAGACGATCTGGTTCTAATCGCGTTAAATAAGCCGGTGGGAATTGTTACCACTATGGAAGAGACAGAGCGCGATAATATCGGTGATTTCGTCAATCACAGTAAGCGTGTCTTTCCAATTGGTCGACTCGATAAAGATTCCCAAGGTCTTATCTTTTTAACCAATCATGGCGACTTGGTGAATAAAATCTTACGCGCCGGGAATAATCACGAAAAAGAGTATATCGTGACGGTAGATAAACCGATTACCGACGAGTTTATCCGTGGCATGGGTGCGGGCGTGCCAATGCTGGGCACGGTGACGAAGAAGTGTAAAGTCAAAAAACTCGATAGCCATGTCTTTCGTATCATCCTTGTTCAAGGATTAAACCGACAGATCCGTCGGATGTGTGCTCACTTCGGTTTTGAGGTGACTAAGCTCGAACGGACGCGCATTATGAATGTCAATCTGACGAGAATTCCGTTGGGAGAATGGCGTGATTTGACCGATGACGAACTGATCGAACTGTTTAACCTAATTGAGGATTCTTCATCAGAAGATAAACCGGTGGAGAAAAAACCGGCTAAAAAAGCCCTAAAAAGGCCAGATATTGCCCCGCCCGTTATGTCCGCCCGTTCGACCAAGAAACCCCCCGCTCGCCAAAAATTTTCCAAACCGGGGCGTCAAAAGAAAGGGCGTTAATTGACCCGCCACGTCGCGGACTAAGGTCGGCATAGAGGATTTCCCTGCTGGCACTTGACGCGTAGGCTTGGCTCGATTACAACTAAATGATGTCGGGGGAGTCTCGCGTAAGAGACTGAGAGGCTGTGAGCGTATGACGCCGTGCAGCGACCCTTTGAACCTGACCCAGTTAATACTGGCGTAGGAAGACGGGTTGCCTGTGTGCGACTTGGCACAGCCCTTAATGGGGTAGTGCCTCATTCCCTCTGCCTTATCTGGGTCTCTAACAAAGAGGCCATCCATGTTAATTCTTCTCTCTATCAGCCAGGTCAGACGATGAGTCGCTGGAGCATTCTCGGCCGCGGTGTAAGCGGACTCTGCGTAGCAAAACTATTAGTCGAGCAGGGTGAGCAGGTCGACGTGATTGAGCAGCCAGATTATCCCACCGCGTCATGGTTCGCCGGGGGGATGTTGGCACCCTATTGTGAAGCAGAAAGTGCCCCGCAAGAAGTGGTTACCCTTGGGCAGCATGCGCTCGCGTGGTGGCGGCAACGGGTACCGAATGTACAACAACAGGGTACCTTAGTCATCGCTCCCCCCAGAGATCAGCAAGAGCTTAAGGTCTTTGCCAGCAAAACGACGCACCACCAGTGGGTGAAGCCGGTGGAGCTTGAAGCCGATCTTGGCTCACGTTTCGATAACGGGCTTTTTTTTGCTGAAGAAGGGCATCTTAATCCTCGCCAAGCTTTGGCCTCCCTCGCGCAGCAACTGCTGGAACAAGGTGTCGTGTTTCACTCCTCTCAGCCCTGCGGCAATATTATCGATTGTCGAGGGATTGAGGCTCGATCCGACCTGCCCCCCCTGCGCGCAGTACGCGGCGAAATGCTACGTTTACGCAGTCACGAGCTCGATTTTTCACGGCCTATTCGGTTATTACATCCTCGCTTTCCTTGCTATCTGGTGCCGCGCGGCGGCGGGGAATTTATGTTGGGCGCGACGATGGTCGAAAGCGATGACCCTCGCGGGATGAGTGCACGGGCGGCGGTGGAATTATTGAGTGCAGCTTACACGATACATCCGGCGTTGGCGGAGGCGGAAATCATCGAGACCGCAAGTGGCTTACGCCCGGCTTATCCCAATAATCTCCCCAGTTTCCACTATCAACATAACCGTTTTTATCTGAACGGTATGTACCGCCACGGCTTTCTATTAGCCCCAATTGTCGCGCAGCAACTTGTTGAACAGTTAGCGAAGGAAAAGAGCAATGCAAATCTTACTTAATGGTCAGCCAGTCGAGACAGAGGCAACCGAGCTGGCAGGCCTATTACGTGAACAGCAGATCGATATCACCGTGGTGGCATGTGCCGTTAATGGCCAATTTATCGCGAAAAGCAGTTATACCGCGCTTGATCTCCAAGAGGGCATGCGTGTTGAAGCCCTTTCACCGATGCAGGGGGGATGAGCTATGTTTTATGGGACTTCCTTAACCTCACGTTGCTTATTGGGCACCGCGGGCTATCCATCGCCCGCTATCTTGAGTGCGGCGATTGAGGCTTCAGGCACTGAGGTGATTACGGTCAGTTTACGGCGTGAAGGAGCAGGTGGTCAGGCCTTTCGCAAACTGCTTAGCCAACACTCTCGGCATATTTTACCGAATACCGCAGGTTGCCATAGCGTGAAAGAGGCGGTAACTACCGCTTATATGGCTCGTGAACTCTTCAATACACGGTGGATTAAGTTAGAGGTGATCGGGCATGCCGATAGCTTACAACCGGATCCTTTCGCCTTGGTCGAGGCCGCCAAAATCTTATGCGCCGACGGTTTTCAGGTTTTCCCCTATACCACCGAGGATCGCATCGTGGGGGAAAAGCTTTTAGCGGCAGGGTGCCAAGTGCTTATGCCGTGGGGCGCACCGATTGGATCGGGGCAGGGCCTGAATAATTTACGCGGTTTGCAAGCGTTACGAGCCGCTTTTCCTGAGATCCCGATGATCATCGATGCTGGGATCGGTGCGCCGTCCCATGCTGCGCAAGCCATGGAAATGGGGTTCGACGGGATTTTACTCAACACCGCCGTTGCAAAAGCGCGCAACCCCGTGGCGATGGCGCAAGCGTTCGGCCAAGCCATCACGGCAGGGCACACTGCCTACCAAGCTGGCCTGATGGCGCCACGAGATATGGCAGAGCCTTCTACGCCCTTATTGGGTTTGGCGGATCTGATGTAAGGGGAAGTCATGCAACGCTATCAACGACAAATGCAGTTACCCGAAATCGGTGAGCAGGGGCAGCAGCGACTGCAACAGGCTAGAGTGCTAGTGGTCGGTGCCGGGGGCTTGAGTGCGACGCTACTTCCGCAGTTAGTGGGAGCCGGAATCGGTCGAATTCGACTTTATGATGCTGACCGCGTGGCACTGCATAACCTGCATCGCCAAACGTTATTTAAACAACAAGATATCGGTAAAGCCAAAGCGCTATGCGCCCAAGCACATTTAAGCCAATGTAATAGTGATGTGCTGATCGAGCCGGAAGTGACACATATTACGGCCAGTACCCTCCGTCAGGCATTACGGGATATCGATATTGTCGTCGATGCCGCCGATAATTTTGCCACGACCTATTTATTGTCAGATGCCTGCCTAACCCATGGCTTACCGCTGATCAGTGCGTCAGCCTTGGGGACTCAAGGCTATGTGGGCGGCTTTTGCGGGGGCGCGCCGAGTTATAAAGCCTTATTTCCCCACTTACCAGAGACGGCGGGGAACTGTCAGAGTGCTGGAGTGATGGGCCCCGTCGTCGCCTGCATCGCTGCAATTCAGGCGCAGATGGTCCTGAGTTGGATCTTACAGCGCACGCCCTCTCCGTTAGGGTTGCTGGTAAGGGGTAATTTTACTGATTGGCAGTTCAGCCAGTTTCGCTTTGACACTGCCGTGGAGCCGATCGAAAAAACGCTCCATTTCATCGATCGAGGACAACTGTCACCCAGCGATCTGATCCTAGAGTTACGGGATCGCGATGAAGCGCCGAATAGCGTGGCGGAGACGGCGATCCGAGTCCCGTTCCAGGCACTTGAGCAATGGGATGCACCCGTTTATCAACGCCTCGTTTTGGTATGCCGCACGGGATTACGCTCCGCACGCGCCGAGCGGCTTTTACGCCAGCGCGGGCTAGAGAATATCGTCCTGCTTGCGGCGGGAGGACCCTAATGTTGGGTTTTGACGGCGTGAGTTTTTCTTGGTCAGCGCAGCGGTTACTGCATAATTTTTCACTGACTTTTGCAGTGGGGAAAACCACGGCACTTTTGGGTGCCAGCGGAATTGGGAAAAGTAGTCTCTTACAACTGTTAGCGGGGCTGCGTCCGATCGAGCAGGGAAGGATCCTCGTAGACCGATCACAGATAGCGTGGATGGGGCAACAAGATCAGCTCTATCCTTGGCTCTCTGTGGTGGATAACGTGCTACTCCCGTCAACCCTCACCGGTCAGCCGCCGGACCGCCGTCGTGCCGAATATTTGCTGGAGAAAGTGGGTCTGGCCCACCGTCTGTCGGCAAAGCCCCACCAGCTTTCGGGCGGAATGCGCCAGCGCGTCGCTTTGGCTCGAACGCTCTATACCGACCGACCGGTTATCTTGATGGATGAGCCTTTTGCCATGCTGGATGCCATCACAAAGCTACGACTGCAGACCTTGACCGGGGAGTTATTGAAAGGAAAAACGGTGATTATGGTGACTCATGATCCTGCTGAAGCCTGCCGTCTGGCGGAGGAGATTTTATTACTCCACCGCTCGCCTCTGGAGGTTACTGCGCTAGCCGCCCCCCTAGGGGAACCCCCTCGTCCAGCCGACGACCTAGGGCTGCTTACCGCGCAAGCCGCGTTACTTGCTCGATTGGAGGCGTATGAAATCTCGTCTGAGTAACCTGTTCTATTTTTTAGGCTGTGTGATGGCGCTATGGGTCATCTTAACGCATCGAGGAATACCCGACTATTTACTGCCGACACCGCAACAGGTCGGGACAGCCTTCGTTCAGCAGCCTGCTCTGTTGCTGTCGCAGACGGTGATTACCTTGAGTGAGATGGGCTTAGCGTTGTTATTTGGCGTCGGGGGTGGGGTGATTATCGCCGTGGCCATGGCCAGCCATGTGTGGATACGCCGTTTATTTTATCCGTTAGTGATGGCAAGCCAAGTTATACCGGTTTTTACCTTAGCGCCGCTACTCGTGCTTTGGCTAGGGTTTGGCATCGGCTCAAAGGTAGTGGTGGCTGCCCTCATCCTCTTTTTCCCTGTCTGTTTGACCTTATTCGATGGCCTCTCTCGAGTGCCACAACAGTGGCTAGACCTTGCGACCACGCTACAAGCATCGCGTTGGCGCTGTTTTTGGCAAGTGCGCTGGCCCGCGGCATTACCTTTCTTCTTTTCAGGCTTACAGATGGCGGTCATCTTAGCCCCGATAGGCGTCGTCTTGGGCGAGTGGGTAGGTGCCAGCCAAGGGCTTGGGTACTTAATGATGCAATCCACCGCTCGCATGGAGACGGCCACCAGTTTTGCGGCGCTGATCTGCTTGATGGGCTTAGCGGTATTACTTTCCGGTGTCGTACAAGGGTTACGACGCTATTTTTTATGGCCGACAGGTTAAGGATAAAAACGTGAAAAAATTACTCATTGGTTGTATCGCGATGTGTTGGTTGGTCAACGCAGGCGCTGCGCCGCAAGAAGTACGGGTACTTCTCGACTGGTTTGTGAACCCTAACCATGCATCGCTATTTGCTGCCCAATATAGCGGGGCTTTTGCGCGGCAAGGACTCACCGTTGACTTGATCGCTCCGGCCGACTCGGCTTCCGTGCCGTTATTATTGGCCGCGGGTAAAGCGGATATCGCGATCAGTTATCAACCTCAGCTGTATACCCTAGTAGAGAAAAAGGTCCCGGTCATACGGGTAGGCACCTTAATTGATCAACCGCTAAATACCTTAACGACCTTATCTCCCGCAATACATAGCCTAGCCGACTTTAAAGGTAAAACCATTGGTTATGCGATCCCGGGTTTCGAGGATATCGCCATTAAGCAAATGCTGGCTCACGCTGGCGTTGACCCGAGTACAGTCACCTTAGTTAATTTAAATATGGCTGCTACCACGGCACTCCTTACACACCGTATTGACGGCGCGATGACTATTTATCGTAATTATGAACTGTTGAGTTTGCAGGATAAGGGGGGGCATCCGACCGTCTTCCGTCCAGAGCAGGCTGGCATCCCTGCGTACGATGAATTGATACTATTGGCCCAGCAGGACGAGGCGAAAAAAACGTGGGTAAAAGCTTTCCTGACCGGATTGGATCAGGGGACGGCGTGGTTGAAAGCGCACCCACAGCAAGCGTGGCAAGCCTTTATTCAGCGCTATCCAGAGATGAACACCCGCTTGAACCATCAAGCCTGGCAGGCAACTATTCCTGTGCTAGCCCAACACAGTACGGCCTTTAGTGCTGAGCGTTATCAGAAAATGGGCGACTTTTTACAGCAGAATCATGTTATCAGTCAGGTTGCTCCCCTTTCCCGCTACGTGCAGCAAGCTGGGGAGCAGTAGAACGTTAAGGGGCCTTTTGGGGGGTATTATTCGGCGCAATAAGTTGACGAATTGGCTCTCCCATCAAAACAGATGGATAGTTACCCAGAGCGGCATGATAATTTTTTGCCTGTAAGGGATCCCCCTTACCGTTGTAGACCGCGATATAGGGATAGGCATATACCGGGCGGGTGGCACGCATCGCCTCCGCGGCGGGGGCGACCGGAGAACTGGGGCGTTGCCTACCGTGCATTTGAACGGAGGCAGCATCCTCGGCATTTTTGGTTTTTTCAGCAGCGGGTAAGGCTTGAGGTGCCGCTGTCGCCTTAGTTTTACCCGTTAACAATTGCTGAGGGGCCTGCTGATGCTCAACCCACGCCATTAATGGCGTTAAAAGGTCGATTTGATCATTCCCTTCGCCTCCGCCACAGTGACCGACACCCGGCAGTAAGAACAGTTTAATCACCTGCGCGGCACGGTGGGTCCCGAGCTGTTGTGCTACCTCACGGTAATAAGCAAGCGTTCCGGTAGGATTGATGGAGTCGTCTGCCAGGCCATGCCAAAGAATCAGCTTACCGCCAGCGGCTGCATAAGGTTTAAGGTTGGTGTCTGTCGCATTATAGAGCGGAGCGAGTTTTGTTAGCTGTTGGAAATTAGCTTGGTCGAAGCCAAAATGGGCTAACGTGATATCGCTTTTCTTTCCCTCAGCAGTTAAGACATATTGCAGTGCGGGGAGCGCCATCATGGCGGATGGCGAAGACCCCTGTGCGGTTTCCGGTAACGGCCAGCGTAATTCTGAGCCGATAATCAATCCGCCGACAGCAAACTGGTGCCCTGATGCGTCCTTCGCACCTTGGTAGAGTTTCTCTATAACGCCAATCTCTTCCGCGGTAAAACAGGCACTTTTATCGGCAGCATTGGCCGCGCAGGTTTTCAACCAACTTTTTGAGAAGTGACAAGCAAAAGGGTTCGCTAAGACGCCGTCTTTCACCCCTGACTCTGTCGGGCAATGTGCCAAGACGGTTTGGTGCAGCAACGCTAAACGATTTTTAAGTAAAATAGCACTACCGTCAGCACGCTGGTTCGCGACAACATTCCAACCGTGATAGAACGAATTCTGTACCGTAAAATAGGCAGCGGGTGCGCCCGCACTGATGCCATTGAAATCGTCTGGGAAACGTTGGGCTTCCATCAGTGCTTCGCGGCCACCGTCAGAGCACCCCATAAAATAAGCATATTTCTGGGGTTGACCATAATAGGTGCGTGTTAAGGCTTTGGTAAATTGTGCAGTAAGGTGATTGGCACGGTAAGCAAAATCAATCCGTTTTTGCGGGTCCAATGCCCATGAAGCATCCATCATGCTGCCAGAGTGGCCCATGTTGGTGGCAGCTACCACAAATTCACCCTGTGTAGCAGGCACGCAGCCATTTGCATTCGATAAAGAGAGATTGATCGACCCACACAAGCCGCCACAGCCGACCTGTAAAATTCGTTGTGTCCACTGCTGTTGGGGTAGCGCCACTTCTATACCGATGTCAGGAGAGATTACCGCACTAACCTGGCAAAAGGTTTTATTGTCATGGGTAACGACTTTTGCGCCAGTAAGCGAAATTTTAGCCTCCACCCCTGAGAGCGTCTGCCCGACCAGTTGGCCACAGGCCATGACTGGCTTAACGATCGGCAGCGATGATGCGCTGCGCGCACAAGCATTATGGCTGATAACCATAAGAGAACAGAAAGCGAAGAGAGTCGAGAGTAGTCGCACGTTATTTCCTTATCGAACAGAGTGAACGGTAAACAGTATAGGCGACTGCTTACCGCCTGACTGTTACTGCACTGTAAGCAGTGCGAAAAGATTAGCGGGGAAGCGGCGCCGGCAGGTTGAGTTTTTCTGAGAGCAGTTGGGCGCATTTATCACGCTGCTGACCTTGATGCTGCTGATCAGAGGTAAGACGATCCCAAGCATCTTGGATACGCTTTGCAAGCAAAGGCGAAAAATGACGTTTTTTCAGCGCATAATCCTGATTATTGTTTTCAACGGTCTGCTCCATCCTCGCTTGGATTTGCTGATCAGATCCCGTCGGTTGTAAACAGTAAAGCGAGACGTAATAGGCTTTATCTTGTTCGGTAAAATGGGGCATTAACCACCAGATTGCGGTACAGACAATAATCATCACTGGAACAATAACTTTTAGCTTTAACATGACACTTTCCAAAAATCTCTTAATGGGGCTAGGGTACCCGAATTAATCTAAACTACTAGATGTACAGACGTCTAAATGTCTAATATACTTATTCAACATTTGACATGTAGAGGTCGATACGGTGAAAAAAATTTTAGTCTTATCTCTTTTGGCTGTCTGCGCATTAGGCCTTGTAGGCTGTAAACAGGAAGATGCGCATACCATTAAAGTTGCCATAAACTCTGGACCTGACCAAGCGGTATGGGACACGGTGAAGCAAGTTGCCAAAGATAAATATCAGCTGAATGTTGAGGTCGTGAGCTTCAATGATTATGTCCAGCCGAACGAAGCACTGGCTAACAAAGACGTTGATGCCAACGCTTTCCAAAGTGTGCCGTACTTAGAGATGCAAGCCAAAGAGCGTGGTTATAAATTTGCTATTTTAGGCAAGAGTTTTATTTTCCCGATTGCTGCCTACTCTTCTAAGATCAAGAAGATAGACCAATTACCTAATGGTGCGACGGTCACGATTTCTAATGAAGCGACGACCTTAGGCCGCAGTCTATTGTTACTGCAGGCTCAAGGCTTGATCACTGTCGACCCAAGTAAGGGGTTACTGCCAACGGTATTGGATATTAAGGCGAACCCTAAAAATCTGCAGTTTGTCTTGGTCGACACCCCACAGCTCACCCGTTCTTTAGATGACCCGAAAGTCTGGTTATCAGTGATTAACAATAACTTTGCTTCGCAAGCCGGTTTATCGGCCGCGCGCGATGGACTCTTTATGGAAGGGAAAGCGTCGCCTTATCTTAATGTCTTGGTTGTACGTGAAGGCGACAAAGACGAGACGAAACTGCAGCAGCTGAAGCAGGCTTTCCAATCTCCAGAGGTCGAGGCGAAAGCGAACGCGGTCTATCACGGCGATGTAATACGCGCTTGGTAAGCCGATATGCGCCTAACAACCCATGCTGAGCATGGGTTTTTTTTTTGCCAAACGCTAGTCAGCCAATCGAAAGCAGAAAGCCGGTAGCGACCAAGCTATAGAATACGGCACAGAAAATCGTCATGGCACGATGGTAACGCACCAAGATCTGTTGGGCGGCTGGGGTGGAAAAACAGAAAGCATAAAGGCTAAAAATTGTTATGCCGATCAGGGCGCAGAGGGCGACCAGCAGAAGAGTTGCCAAAGGGGGAGAATGCGGAGAAAGACCGATGCTGGTCACGGTAAGCCAAGTTAGGATCGCTTTAGGGTTCGTCAGGTGTAGACTGACCCCTTGCCAGTAGTAGCGATAATCTTTCCGGTCGATTGATAAGGGCGTAGTGGTAGGACGGGCCGGTGTGGCCAGGGACTTGAGCGTTTTATAGGCCAGCCAAAAAAGATAGGCCGCCCCGAGTAACTTTAAGGCAATTAAGAAACGTGGCTCGGAAAGTAACAGGGGTGATACGCCTAAGGCCGTCATGAGCCCCCAACATAGCGACCCGGTTATAACCCCTGCCGCAAGGATAAAACCGGCTTGACGTCCCTGAGACATTGCCAAGTTAGCAATCGAAAGATTAGCAGGACCGGGGGTGAGCGTGCCTAAACTGTAGACCAAGAGCGCTGGCGCCATTAACGGCCATTCAACGATGTTTATCATCCGGGTGCTCCTTGAGTAAAAACGCCGAGTTAGAGGTTACCCCTAGGTTATTTTGATCATTTTGCGCGCTCGACATACCGGCTTACAGCACCGATATAGTCAATACCGGTGAATATTGGCTATAGTAGCATGACGAGACTAATCAGAAATATCGAGGAATTATGAGTCAGATTACTACGCAAACAGTTCGCTACCATGCTGGCGAGACGGCATTAGCAGGCACATTAGTCTTCCCGAGCGAAACGCCTCAACCGTTACCTGGCTTAGTGATGGCACCGAACTGGTTCGGCGTCACCGATAATGCCGCTAAATTGGCGCAAAAAGTCGCCGAGCAAGGGTATGTTGTGCTGCTTGCCGATCTCTACGGTGAGTCGGCTCGACCGACCAATCCCGATGAAGCCGGTGCCGCGATGATGGCAGTTAAAAATACGCCTGAAGAAGTGGGTCGGATGAACGCCGCGATCGATGCGCTAAAAAGTCAGACAGCCGTTGCGGTTGATGCGCAGAAAATTTCTGCTTTCGGTTTCTGCTTTGGTGGACATTGTGCATTGGAGTTAGCGCGTAGCGGTGCGGATATTCGTGCAGCCATCTCTTTCCACGGTGGTTTAGATACCTGTGGTGCTTACGACGCTACGCAGATTAAGGCCGCAATTTTGGTACTTGATGGGGCGAAAGATCCGTTGGTGCCTCGTGAGCAACTGCCGGCTTTTGTTAATGAGATGACTACCGTCAATGTCGATTGGCAATTGGTGAGTTACCACGATGCGGTACACTCTTTTACCGACGAAACCGCCAATAACCCAGGGGTAGCTGAATTCAACCCTCAAGTCACCGAGCGGGCCTTTACCAGCATGTTTGAATTACTCAAACGCGTAAATTAATTTACGTCCCACCTTAGCCAGCCTTTCTGTGCTGGCTAAAGCTAAATTTCTGCTTAGATAAGTACTTATCCTTATTTTTCTTCTCTCCTTAATTCCGGTTAACTGATTTCTGTGGCAGGCATTATGCCCTGATGATTTCTTGTACGATTAGGGAGTGGAAGATGAAACAACCCACGCGTATTACGCGCACCGTATTGCCTTGGCTGTTGCCTACCGCATTGCTTATCATTTGGCAATTAGGCTCTGCCAGTGGCTGGATTTCAGATCGCGTATTACCGGCTCCTATCCACGTCGTGACCGCCGCGTGGGCGTTAATGAAAAGTGGTGAGTTATGGAGCAACCTATCGATCAGTACTTGGCGCGCGGTCGTCGGGTTTGCTATCGGTGCCAGTGCCGGCCTGATTATGGGGCTAATTACCGGTTTATCCCGTGTCGGCGAACTGTTATTAGATAGTACGTTACAAATGCTCCGCAATATTCCTCATCTCGCCCTGATCCCATTAGTTATCTTATGGTTTGGTATTGATGAGCGAGCCAAAATTTTTCTGGTGGCTTTAGGCACCTTCTTTCCGCTTTATCTTAATACTGCCCATGGTATTCGCCATATCGATAAACAGCTCATTGAGATGTCCCGCAGTTATGGACTGCGTGGAATAGCCTTGTTCTGGCAAGTGATTTTGCCCGGTGCGATGCCCTCTATTCTCGTTGGAGTCAGATTTTCTTTAGGACTGATGTGGCTCACGTTAATCGTGGCGGAAACCATCTCGGCGAACGCGGGTATCGGATATTTGGCGATGAATGCTCGTGAGTTTTTACAAACCGATATTGTCGTCTTTGCCATCCTTCTCTATGCCTTGCTCGGTAAGCTCTCCGATTTACTGACCGTGGCGTTAGAAAAGCGCTTATTACGCTGGCACATCCAATGGCGTAAAGAGGAACTCCCAGTATGAAAAATATTCGTCTCATCACCTCTACCACCGCTTTAGCCTTGCAGCTCAATGCGATCAGTAAAAGTTTTAGTCAGCAGCCGGTATTGAATGGCTTAGATCTGGAAATCCCAGCAGGGCAGTTTGTTGCTGTCGTCGGGCGAAGCGGCTGCGGGAAAAGTACCTTACTCCGCTTGTTAGCGGGGCTAGAGCAGAGTAGCCGTGGTGATCTTGCTGCTAACCATCAACCGTTAGCCGCGTCTGCACCGGCGATCCGTTTAATGTTTCAAGAACCGCGTTTATTACCCTGGAAGACGGTAATTGAGAATGTTGGATTGGGCTTATCAGGACCGTGGCGTGAAGAAGCGAAAGCCGTTTTAGCCGCCGTCGGCTTGGCGGATAAGGCTAACCAGTGGCCAGAAACCTTGTCCGGAGGACAAAAACAGCGTGTGGCTTTAGCCCGGGCTCTCATCCATCGCCCAGGATTATTGTTACTTGATGAACCGCTAGGCGCGCTAGATGCCCTCACGCGCTTAGAGATGCAGCAGTTACTGATTGAGTTATGGCAAACATGGAAATTTACGGTGGTACTGGTGACGCACGATGTGAGTGAGGCGGTGACTACCGCCCAGCGGGTGGTGATGCTCGATAAAGGTCAGGTCAAACTCGATGTTGAGGTTGGCATGCCCTATCCACGTTTAAGCACGCAAGCGAATGTTGCCACCCTCGAACGACAGATTTTGGCGGCCATCATGCAGCCAGACCAGTCGGTTACTCTCCCGGCCCGCCAAGCAATTTAAGGCAGAACAGAATAAGGTGATTATTGATGACTCATACCGCGAACTCCCCCGATTTCTTTTGGTTCTTACCCACTCATGGCGATGGTCGTTATCTTGGGACCCAGCAGGGGGGGCGTACGGTCGACCTTCCCTATTTACAACAAATCGCACTCGCGGCTGATAATTTGGGTTATAGCGGCGTCTTGATCCCAACAGGAAAAAGCTGTGAGGATTCTTGGCTGGTGGCCGCGGCCTTAGCCCCCATCACCCGGAAATTGAAATTCTTGGTGGCGGTTCGTCCCGGCCTACAGCCGCCCTCACTTGCGGCACGCATGACCAGTACCTTGGACAGACTTTCGCAAGGGCGTTTACTCATTAATGTCGTAACGGGGGGAGACCCAGAAGAGAACAAGGGGGATGGGATTTTTTTAAGTCATGACCAGCGTTACCAAGTGACCCGCGAATTCTTGCATGTCTATCGTCGTTTACTGGCCGGTGAAAAAGTCAGTTATCAGGGCGAGCAACTGCGTGTTGAAAATGCTGAACTGCTATTTCCTAGCCATCAAGACCAAGGTCCTCCCATTTATTTTGGCGGCTCTTCCGAGTCAGCCGTCGACGTCGCTGCCGAGCATGTCGACACTTATCTGACTTGGGGGGAACCACCGGCACAGGTCGCGGAGAAGGTTACTAAAGTTCGGGCTAAAGCGGCGGAAAATGGGCGTGAGGTCGAGTTCGGTATTCGTCTCCACGTCATTGTTCGTGACACCGAACAAGAAGCCTGGCAGGCGGCAGAACAACTGATCGCCCATTTGGATGATGATACGATCGCCCGTGCACAAGCCATATTCTCGCGGATGGACTCGACTGGCCAAGCAAGAATGCGGGAACTACATGGCGGGTCCCGGGATAATTTAGAGATTTCCCCCAACCTCTGGGCAGGGATTGGATTAGTAAGAGGGGGTGCAGGAACCGCATTAGTGGGGGATCCACAACAAGTTGCTGCTCGGATCCGCGAGTACCAAGCGATAGGGATCAATAAATTTATTCTGTCAGGCTACCCACACCTTGAAGAAGCATGGTCGTTCGCCGAGCGGGTTATGCCACTCTTTTCGACGGGAGAAGGGGCTGTGCGACAGGGACCACATGGCGAAACCATTGGTAACACTGAACTACCGCGTCAGGTCAGTGCCAGTTAGTCAGGAAAAGTCCCAATAAAAACGCCGCTCAATCTATAGATGTTGAGCGGCGTTTTTTGTTCTGCAGTGATCAGCTAGTGGCTGGCGTCTTGTGACCAGGTTGCACGGTTAACCTGTACTTGGCCGGGAATAAGATGAATTTTACTGAACGCATCGGCTAGCGTCTGCTGCTGGGCAAATACCTCAGGTGTCATACGCTCGGTGGTGTAGTCGAGGCGGGCTAATGTGGTGTGCCAGTAGTCAATGCTTAATCCTGTGGCCGTAGAAAGCAACTGCGCGGTCTCTTCTTTATGGCTGTTTGCCCATTGCCCGCTCTCTTTTAACGTATTGACCACTTCTAATGCCAGCTTAGGAGAACCTTCGGCAAATTTACGACGAGATAAGAAGAAGGAGTAGTGAGGGACTAATCCTTCGGCAGTGGTAATTGTACGGGCATGGGTGACTTGGCTGACTTCTGCGTAGTAGGGGTCCCAAATTGCCCAGGCATCGACGGCACCCTTTTGGAACGCCGCTCGCGCGTCTGCAGGAGGTAGATAGACGGGTTGAATATCCTGATAACTCAGCCCGGCATGTTGCAATGCCGCGACCAATAAATAGTTCACATCAGACCCTTTATTCAGCGCAACGCGTTTGCCTTTTAACTCCGCCACACTGTGGATAGGAGAATTGGCGGGGACAACAATCGCTTCATTTTTGGGGTTAGCCACCGAGTGAGCTAAATAAACTAAATCGGCTTTAGCCGCTTGAGCGAATATAGGGGGGGCATCGCCGGTTGCGCCAATATCCACACTACCAATATTTAATCCTTCCAATAATTGCGGGCCAGCTGGAAACTCAACCCAGCGAACGGTAACGCCTTGCGAGGCGAATCTTTTTTCGAGGGTATGCTGCGATTTAATAATCGTGAAGAGGCTGGCTTTTTGATAACCAATCGTTACCACGGATTGCTCAGCAAAGCTCAGGGTCGGTATCAGTAATAAGCTCGTCACAACAAGACTTGAGGTAAAAATCTTTTTCATCAGTACTCCGGCGATGCACGTAGGAAAGACTGTTATCTATAGCAACTTTACTGCAGCAGGGTAACTATGAAAAAAGACAAAGGATATCCATTAATGTGATTAGCCATTAACCGTAGAGCGACCGAGTGGTTAGCGGTAGTCTTCTTATTTTACCGCGGCATTCTCGGTAATCTGTCTTAATTTACCGTAAATGATAAAAGAGAGAATAACCCGCTCACAGGAAATACGTACGGCAATTCCCCCGAAAATACGAATGTAGGGACCAGAATATAATCCACCGAAGAATAAAAGTATGAAATTAACTTTTATTTAGCATTATTCTTAGTAAGAAAAGAGTGGTCCACGATAATCGGAACTTAGCTAGCCTGTGTTTCTGCGTCTAACACTTTATTAATGATCGCATACTGTAACAGCATAATCGTTTTCGCATCATTAATTTCGCCTTGTTGCATCATCGTAACGGCTTGTTCGAAAGAGAGTTCAAGCACTTCAATATCTTCGCCTTCTTCAAAGATCCCACCGCCAGAATTTATACGGTCATGGGGGGTGTATTCGGCGATAAAGAAATGCAGCTTTTCGGTAACCGCTCCTGGGCTCATCCATGCATCGAAGATCTTGGACACCTGCTGAATACGATAACCTGTTTCTTCCTCTATTTCTGCGCGGATCCGGGTGATCGGATCTTCTCCTTCTAGTAAGCCTGCCGCAGTTTCGATCAGTACGCCGGAATCACCCTGGATCTTTAACGGTAAACGAAACTGGCGAGTTAAAATAATGGATTGCTGTGCGCGGTTATAGAGAAAGACGGTTACACCATCCCCTTTATTATACACTTCACGGCTGAAGGTCTGTTGACTACCGTCTATCCGCTGGTAATCAACCGTGTATTTTTTCAGGGAATACCAATCATCAGAAAGAATTTGTTCGTTAATAATGGTTATTGAGCGGGGGGTTGTAGACATGGTGCCTCCTTGGTCGAGGCAAAAAGGTAACGCTTCAAGGAGAGGCTGGCAAGAGAAGAATCTCCGTACCCGATGAGGTCGGATACGGAGAGGGGGCTTAGAAGCTCAAGTTGGCGCTGATACCACCGACTAAAGCATTTTTCACGCCGTTCTCGGCACCTGGTGCGACAACGTATTGCAGGTTAGGACGAACTTGCAGCCAGTTGGTTGCATGAATATTGTAATACACTTCATAGTCATACTCTGAACCGTGCTGAATCGGGATCCAAGCTGGGTTGCTATCGTAATAAGCACCGTTAGAACGGTTTTCACGACGTTGCATAGTTGAATAGCTTGAGTTGACGTGGATACGGGAGGCGCCAATTCCGATTTCATCTTCTGGACGTGCGTCGGCTAGGCCTTTCCATACCAGAGTCAGCGATTGGTAATTATCAATTTTCGCTGTCTTATGGTCGTTCATCACCGCTTGAGCCGTTAAGGTTAGGCCGCGATCGCTACCCCCTGGTTGGGAAAAAAGTTGTTGTTGGGCAAGTACATAGCCGCCGTAAGCATGAGCGGTATCGGTATTTCCATTACGCCATGAGCCATAGACTTGGTCACGGACAGAAGAGTAATAACCCCCTAAACGGTAGTTACCTTTTAAGTTGTCTGGACCGAAGGTTGGGTGCCAAACGACTTCTGCTGGAACCAAGTTTCCTTCTGTTTGACTGACTTCAAAACGGAAACCATCGCCACGGTCATAGTTGTAAGGGGTTTGGTTATAGAAACCCACTTGGAAGAAAACATCAGGCGTGATGTTGACGGCAACACGGCCACCCCATTGAGAGACTGGCCAGTTGTACCAGTGATCACCACGCCAGTTACCTGCTTGGCCGCCACCGAAGGCCAAGTTTTGGAACTTACTGTCGATGGAATCAAAGTCTTCACCTACGGTGACGCGACCCGCTTTCACATCCACTAAGTTGTCGAAGAAATGCTTACGTAACCAAAACTGCGTTAAACGCCACGTCTGACCACGGCCATAAACTTCCTGGACGGAAGAGAGTGTGCCATTACGGCTGACGGCATCGTCCGATAAGTTACGGCCATTACGGTCAGTAATGGTCATTTGGAACTCGGTATCGTTCCAACCTAAAAGCTTCTCAAGATCTAAATCAACGCCAAAAGCCCATTGGTCAGAATAACGCATGGTGGTTGAGGAGCGGTAGCCTCCGGCTAAATTAGCCGCACTTTCCATGGTGTAATTGACCTGAAAATCCACGCCTTCATCTTTTAATTGACTACGCGTGCCATTCCAGTCACCCAGCATCCAAGCGGAGTCGTAACTGAAGGGTTCTGCCGCGTGTGCCGCGGGTAACGCGCTTGCGCAGCTGACCGCCACGAGGGACATCGCAAAGAAAGAAGGTGAACGTAAGAAAAATTTATTTTTTATTTTCATTATTTTTATCCCGAAAAAAGGTGTTAACACTCTGAAGAGGTTACCGCAGAATAACGCGTAAATTAGTGCCAATTTTATTAAATATTTGTACTTTTAGACTTCGATCACGAAAAAGGTCATCACTTCAACAAGTGAGTCATGATGCACTCCTTAGGCTGATTTGATGCAGAAAAGAAGTCTCAAAAAACGGGGGCAGAGCATACGCCTTTTTTTATGTTTGAGAAACATATTTTTAACATTATTGCGAGGGGTAAGGGGGATTTATGTGATCTATCCAGCGTAAATTGCCTGAAAAGGCTATTTTTGAATCAAAAAAGCGCTTTCCCGCTCTTAAAAATTGGGGTACATTTTCCCTTGTAGGGTACAGAGGTAAGATGTTCTATCTTTAAGACCTTTTACTTCACGTAATCGGATTAGGCTAGAAATTAGCCGCCCCAGCGAGCTCGTTTATCGCTGGGGCGTTTTTTCGTTTGGGGGAAGGAAAAAAGGATTATTCTTCAGCAGCTTCCTGCTGTTCACTGTATTCGCTAAACCAGTCATCTAACTTCTGGCTTAACTTATCGATTCCCAACTTCTTCAGGGAAGAGAAAAGCTCCACTTGCACATCACCCATAAAAGCTAGGCTTGCTTCACGCACCATCGCGAGTTGCTTTTTACGTGCGCCAGAGGCTAGTTTATCGGCTTTAGTGAGCAGTACTAGTACCGGTATATCGCTCGCGACCGCCCAAGTGACCATTTGTTGGTCGAGCTCCTTCATGGGATGGCGGATATCCATCAATACCACGAGACCTTTTAGGGCTTGGCGGACTTCTAAATATTCACCCAAAGATTTTTGCCATTTACGTTTAACTTCTTCTGGCACCTCGGCATAGCCATAACCGGGTAAATCTACTAAGCGTACACCGTCTGCTACTTCAAATAGGTTAATGAGTTGCGTACGTCCCGGTGTCTTACTGGTGCGTGCAAGACTTTTTTGTTGGGTTAAGGCATTCAACGCACTCGACTTTCCGGCATTAGAGCGGCCAGCAAAGGCGACTTCCGCGCCCGTATCGTCCGGTAGATGACGAACATCTGGGGCACTAGTTACAAAATGAGTGACGTGATAATTCCAGCTCGGCACAGCAAACTCCACATAATTTTAGCAGCATAAACCGCGAGTATACCTGCCTTTTGCCTAGATTTCGCGCATTGTTATCGTATCGTGGCTGACGCCGTGCGTGGCGGAGAGTTTTATTGACCGTCCGGCGAATTGACTTCCAGGCTCAAGTCTCGTGATGTGTGGCCGATATTCGGTAAAAATCAATAAAAACCAATGGATGATTAAAAAGTGAAATTTAGTCCTAATGTCGCCTTGTGTTATGGGTTTCTTGAACTACAGTTAATCCGCTAACGGAGGGCTTTAGGGAACGTTGTTCAGGGATCGGGATGCGAACATCAACGTAACGGATTTACGAAAAAAGGACGAAAGGGCGGTAACCTTAGTGTTACCGCTTTTTTATTGTCCAAGTTTCTGCTAGATTCGCGCCCAGAACCTATCGAAGTAATCCTCCTTGAGACTGACATTATGAAGCAACCTTCCAGACCGACCAAAAGCAAGTCTACGGAACGTCGTAAAACACGTGCCGAACTGAATCTTGAAGGCCGAGAGCGTAAACGCAAAAGCAAGCTTAAAGGCAATGTCGCCGGCAATCGTAGTCACCCTAAAGTGACTCAACAGCAAGGCAACGCCGGACCGAAGAAAAGTGACCCACGTCTTGGAAGTAAAACGCCTGTGCCTTTGG
Organism: Rosenbergiella nectarea; assembly: GCF_900111105.1. Lineage (GTDB taxonomy): Bacteria > Pseudomonadota > Gammaproteobacteria > Enterobacterales > Enterobacteriaceae > Rosenbergiella > Rosenbergiella nectarea. The sequence continues at coordinate 118,804 of NZ_FOGC01000009.1, forward strand.
TCGCTGAAGGTAAAGTCGCTGTCGCACCGGTAGCAGCGAACGCTCACGCTGAACCCGAAAAAATGACCCGCCAACAAGAATTACGGATGTTGGAAAACGACCCACGTTTAGATCAACTGCTGGACCGCCTCGAAGCGGGCGATACGCTAAGCGGTGAAGATCAAACCTGGCTCGAAGCGCGTTTAGACCGCATTGAAGAGCTAATGGTCTTGCTGGGTATTGATATTGATGATGACGAGAAAGACGACGAAGCGGAAGAAGATATGTACCGCTTGTTGAAAGGACAGTAATGCTGCGTGGCAGGGCGAGTGATCGCCCTGCCATTCATCAGAAGGATTAATTGATAATGCATTGGCTTGGATCAATTCCTGCCGGATTATTCGCCTGTTATCTCGTCTGGAGTGTTAGTAAACTTTTACGCTTGTCGCACAGGAAGTCTGTGTTGCACCGACGTTTATTTTCTCGCAATGGGCGAGCAAAGCGCGGCGGTAAAGCCAACGTAAGAGGTAAGCATGCTGCTGCAAGACGTCGAATGGGATCAGGCACTGATTGAAAAATATAATTCTTCCTCCCCTCGCTACACCTCTTATCCCACGGCGTTAGAATTTTCTCCTCGCTTTTCTGAAGAGGATTTCCGTGAGGCAGCACAACGCTATCCCACGCGCCCGCTTTCCCTTTATCTTCATATCCCTTTTTGTCATCAGCTTTGTTATTTTTGTGGCTGCAATAAAGTCGTCACCCGCCATTCGGAGAAAGCTGAGCGCTATTTACAGCAGTTAATCAATGAGATCCGCACCCGCGCGACGCTGTTCTCCCTACGTCCGTTGACACAGATCCATTTTGGCGGCGGCACCCCTACCTTTCTCAGCGATGCGCAACTTGCCGAGGTAATGCGTGTGATTACTGAGGTCTTTACGGTTGATAACTCAGCCGAGATCTCCTTGGAGCTGGATCCTCGACAATTCCCGCTCGAACGGTTGGCCGCCCTACGTCGCATCGGGTTTAATCGTTTAAGTATGGGGGTACAAGATTTCGACCCAGTGGTGCAACAGCGAGTCAACCGCGAGCAAGATGAGGCGCAGATTGTCGAACTGATTACGGCCATGAAGAGGCTGGGTTTTACCTCAACCAATATCGATTTAATTTATGGATTGCCCCAGCAGACGGCGGAAAGTTTTGCGCATACTATCGATAGGGTCCTGACGCTGCGCCCTGATCGGATGAGTGTGTTCAATTATGCACATATGCCAGAGCTCTTCGCCGCCCAGCGAAAAATTAAGTCAGACGAACTGCCGAGTGCCGCGCAAAAGTTGCGGATATTACAACAGACAATTATGCAGTTGCAGGCAGGGGGCTATCAATTTATCGGTATGGATCACTTTGCGCTGCCGGAAGACGAGCTGGCTCGCGCGCAACGTGCTGGCAGCTTGCAGCGTAATTTTCAGGGGTATACCACGCAAAGTCAGACCGACTTATTAGGGGTTGGGGTATCGGCAATCAGTATGGTCGGTGACACTTATAGCCAGAATGAGAAAACACTCACCGGCTGGGCGTCACGCTTGGCTGAGAAAGGGAGTGCTATAGTACGCGGCCTCACACTGAGTGCAGAAGATTGTCTACGCCGTGACATCATTACCACCCTGATGTGCCAATTTTCGATTGAGATTAGCCAAGTAGAGGCTAGAATCTCGCAACCTTTCGACGACTATTTTGCCGAAGAACTCCGCCTATTGGCGCCGATGCAGGACGATGGCTTGCTAAGGATCACGCCGGAGCGGATTCAGGTGACGGCAAAAGGGAGGTTGTTAGTCCGACATATTTGTCTATGTTTTGATCAGTACTCGCGTGCCCGCGCCGCCCAGCAGGCGTTTTCACGGGTGATCTAATCGGGCCTAAGCGTGGCTAGACCCGATTAGTGCTACTCCATTCCTAACTCTTTCAATTTACGCGTTAGCGTATTGCGGCCCCAGCCCAGTAGACGTGCGGCTTCTTGTTTATGGCCGCGGGTATGTTGCAGTGCGGTGGTGAGTAGCACCCGCTCCATTTCCGGCTGAGCCTCTGACAGTAAATCCTGTTGCCCAGAACGTAATGCTCTTTCCGCCCATTGGGCAAGTAGTCCAGACCAACTTTCTGGAATCGATGGGCTGGTCGGATTTTCCTGCGGTACGGTGTTATCAAAAAGCTCTGGCGGTAAATCTTGCAATAACACCTCTTGCCCCGCGGCCATCACGGTTAACCAACGACAGGTATTTTCTAATTGTCGAACGTTACCTGGCCACGTCATATGGGTGAGGGCGTTAATGGTGTCCGTGTGCAAGACTTTGGTCTCGACCCCTAACTCACGCGCCGCCGTTTGCAGGAAGTAGTTCGCGAGGCGAGGGATATCCTCGCGGCGTTCACGCAGCGGCGGTAAATGGATACGGATCACATTTAACCGGTGGAATAAGTCTTCACGAAACTTACCTTCCTGAACCCTTAGCTCAAGATTTTGGTGCGTGGCGGCAATAATCCGTACATCGACCTTTACCGGCGCGTAGCCGCCGACGCGATAGAATTGCCCATCCGCCAGAACTCTTAACAGTCGAGTCTGTACGTCTAACGGCATGTCACCAATTTCATCGAGGAAGAGTGTACCGCCGTCCGCTTGTTCAAAGCGGCCTTGGCGCACTTGCCCTGCACCGGTAAATGCCCCTTTCTCGTGGCCGAATAATTCCGATTCGATCAAGTCTTTGGGGATAGCGGCCATATTTAAGGCAATAAAAGGGGCCTTCACGCGCGGACTATGGCGATGTAAGGCATGGGCCACTAACTCTTTACCCGTACCGGATTCACCGTTAATTAAGACACTGATGGACGAGCGTGACAGCCGACCGATGATACGGAAGACGTCCTGCATAGCAGGCGCCTCACCGATAATATCCGTTGTCGGACCATCTTCTTGCTGATGGCGCGGTTGTTGCTGCTCTTGATAATGGCTGATCGCCCGTTCGGTCAGGGCTACTGCCTCATCAATATCGAAAGGTTTAGGGAGGTAATCAAACGCGCCTTGTTGATAAGCGCTAACGGCCGCATCGAGATCGGAATGCGCGGTCATAATGATAACCGGTAGCATAGGATGGCGTTTTTTAATCTGCTTGAGTAACCCCAAACCATCCATGCCAGGCATACGAATATCGGATAACAAAACATCCGGCGTTTTGGTCGCTAACGCATCTAATACGTCGTGACTATTTTCAAAGGCGGTGCAGACCAATCCGGCGCCAGTCAGTGCGCGTTCAAGCACCCAGCGGATGGAACTATCGTCATCGACGATCCAAACTATCCCTTGTTGCATAGAAACCTCACTGACGAATAGGGAGAAAAATTGAAAATTCGGTATGACCTGGCCAACTCTTGAACTCGATCTTGCCAGCGTGTTGATCGATCAAGCTACGTGCAATCGACAGCCCTAACCCGGTGCCATTTTCGCGCCCACTGACCATGGGGTAAAACAGGGTGTCGTGCAGGTGAGTTGGGATCCCCGGCCCGTCATCTTCAATATCGATTTGTGCGGCTAAGCGATAACGCGTGCCATGAAGCGTGAGCTGAAAGGCGGTGCGGGTTCGCAAAGTAATCGTTCCGCCCTCGCGGCCTAACGCCTGTAATGCATTACTCACCATATTAAGTAAAACTTGTTCGATTTGGTCGGGGTCATGCTGCAGCTCAGGAAGACTCGGATCGTAGTCACGAACTAAGGTGACATTATCGGGTAATTCCATCGATACCAGCTTAACCACGCGTTCAGCCACTTGATGGATATTTTGCATAACATGCATACCCGGCTGCTGAGGGCCTAATAAGCGATCAACGAGATTTCGCAGACGGTCAGCCTGTTCGATAATCACGTTGGTGTATTCTTTTAATGCAGGATCGGGCAGGGCTTTGGAGAGCAGTTGAGCCGCCCCCCGTAATCCTCCCAATGGATTTTTGATTTCGTGGGCGAGTCCACGAACCAGATCACGCGCCGCGATTTGCTGGGCATGCTGCAGTTGCTCTTGGCTTAATCGGCGCTGATTATCCATTGGCGCCATCTCAAGGAGGATCTGTTGGTCAGGTAACGGCTGCGCAGTCAGTGCCAGCGTATGCGCTCGACCATCTACCACAAGAGTGACTTCGCTGTCGGTAAAGCCTTGTCCAACACTAAGGCTTTCGTGCATCACTTCAACATTCAGGGAGAAATATCCCGTGAGCTCTGGAAGCGGGGTTCCAAACAGCTTACGTGAACTCTGAGCGAGTAATTGCTGCGCCGCGGGATTGGCATAATGGATCACTAATTTGTGGTCGACAACGAGGACACAGTTGATCAACGAATTTAGGATCTGCACGGCATCTGAGGCGGTATTGCTAAGCATTACATCTCTCCAGAATGGGGTGACCCGCAGGTAAGATACCCGAGAAAAAAGCCCATCCGAGGATGGGCTAAGACTTCACGGCAACACACTACAAACGAAAATTAGACGCTGTAGTAAAGTTCAAATTCAACCGGGTGTGGCGTCATACGAACGCGTTCGTTATCCGCTTTACGTAATTCGATGTAAGCATCGATAGCTTCGTCGGTGAATACGCCGCCACGGGTCAGGAACTCGCGGTCTTCGTTCAGGGCATTCAGCGCTTCTTCGAGTGAACCTGCTACTTTTGGAATCTCTGCATCTTCTTCCGGAGGCAGATCATAGAGGTTTTTATCCATTGCATCACCAGGGTGGATTTTATTGATCACACCGTCTAGGCCTGCCATCAGCAGCGCAGCAAAGGCTAAGTATGGGTTAGCCGCTGGATCGGGGAAGCGCGCTTCGATACGACGAGCTTTAGGACTCGCAACAACCGGAATACGGATTGAAGCAGAACGGTTACGGGCAGAATAAGCCAACATGACCGGCGCTTCATAACCCGGGACCAAACGCTTATAAGAGTTGGTGGTTGGGTTAGTTAAGGCGTTAAGCGCTTTGGCGTGCTTGATGATACCGCCGATGTAATAGAGAGCGATGTCGGACAAACCGCCGTACTTATCGCCCGCAAACAGGTTGTTACCATCTTTTGATAAAGACATGTGGCAGTGCATACCAGAACCGTTATCGCCGAACATTGGTTTTGGCATAAAGGTCGCGGTTTTGCCGTAAATGTGTGCAACGTTGTGAACCACATACTTATAGATCTGGATTTCGTCCGCTTTTTTCACCATGGTGTTAAAGCGAGTTGCCACTTCGTTTTGACCCGCGGTCGCCACTTCGTGGTGATGTGCTTCGACGACTAAGCCCATTTGCTCCATCGTTAAACACATGGCAGAACGGATATCTTGTGCGGAATCGACCGGTGGTACTGGGAAATAGCCGCCTTTTAAACCAGGACGGTGGCCCTTGTTACCGCCTTCGTACTCTTTACCGGTGTTCCAGGCTGCTTCGATATCGTCAATCGCGACATGGGAGCCAGAGGTAGAAGAACCGAAGCGAATGTCATCAAATAAGAAGAATTCTGGTTCTGGTCCAAACAGGACGGTATCAGCGATACCTGAGGTACGTAAGAAGTCTTCAGCGCGTTTGGCGATAGAACGTGGGTCACGATCGTAGCCTTGCAGAGTGCCTGGTTCGAGGATATCACAACGGATGATTAGCGTTGGATCTTCGAAAAACGGGTCAAGCACGGCGGTAGTCATATCCGGCATCAGCACCATGTCTGATTCGTTAATCCCTTTCCAACCCCCGATGGATGAGCCATCGAACATTTTACCTTCTTCAAAGAAGTCTTCATTCACCTGATGTGCAGGGATGGTAACGTGTTGTTCTTTACCTTTACTGTCTGTAAAGCGCAGATCAACAAACTTGACTTCATGTTCGTTCATCAACGAGAGAACGTGTTCAACGGACATATCTACTCTCCTGAAAGCTCTATTATCGTGGGGGGAAATGGGAAGCATTATGCTTACGAGGGCTCAACCCTTTAACCCGAAATCCGGCAAGCGCCTAAAAACGTTTTTTAGCTATCGTTTTCGCTTATTATTCTTAAAGCGAAAAGCGTGCCAACTTTTCTAAAACACCGAAAAGGCCCAGCAGAGGCGAGTGTAGACCTCAATGACTATTGCCGTATTGCAGGGCATTGCACCAATGAAGGGCAATCTCGTCAACTTCGATGATCTATTTTGGTGCATTATGGGTAAAGAGTAGTCATTTTGCACTGAAATTGCACAAAAAAAGTCGGCAAACCTGGGTAATAAAAAAAAACTGCATAAAGTGGCTGTGAATCGTGTGATCATGTTCAGTCTTTCGCCTAATCCGTGTACAATAGCGCGCTATTTCTAATGCCTGAGGCAAAGCTGTGATCGAAAAATTGCGTAATATCGCCATCATCGCGCACGTTGACCATGGAAAAACCACCCTAGTCGACAAACTTTTACAACAGTCCGGTACCTTTGACGAGCGTACTGAAGCGACTGAGCGTGTGATGGACTCCAACGACCTGGAGAAAGAGCGTGGAATTACTATCCTCGCAAAAAACACCGCTATTAAGTGGAATGATTACCGTATCAATATCGTTGATACCCCGGGACACGCCGACTTCGGTGGTGAAGTTGAACGTGTTATGTCTATGGTCGACTCAGTACTGTTAGTCGTTGATGCGATTGACGGTCCTATGCCACAGACCCGTTTCGTAACTAAGAAAGCGTTTGCTCATGGGCTAAAGCCAATTGTTGTCATCAACAAAATTGACCGTCCGGGTGCACGTCCTGATTGGGTTGTTGACCAAGTATTCGATCTGTTCGTCAACTTAGACGCGACAGATGAGCAATTAGATTTCCCAATTATCTACGCTTCTGCAATCCAAGGGATTGCGGGCGACGATCACGCAGACATGGCTGAAGATATGACGCCACTGTACGAAGCGATCGTAAAACACGTACCTGCTCCTAATGTTGACCAAGACGGCGCGCTGCAAATGCAGATTTCGCAACTTGATTACAACAACTACTTAGGTGTAATCGGAATCGGCCGTATCAAGCGCGGTAAAATCAAACCTAACCAACAGGTTACGGTTATCGATAGCGAAGGTAAAACACGTAACGGTAAAGTCGGTAAAGTGCTGGGCCATTTAGGTCTTGAGCGTATCGAGTCTGATTTAGCGGAAGCGGGTGATATCATTGCCATCACTGGTTTAGGCGAACTCAACATTTCTGACACGATTTGTGATACTCAGAAAGTTGAAGCCCTGCCAGCACTGAGCGTTGATGAGCCAACCGTCAGCATGTTCTTCTGTGTTAACACCTCTCCATTCTGTGGTAAAGAAGGTAAGTACGTGACTTCACGTCAAATTCTTGACCGCCTGAAGAAAGAGCTGGTACACAACGTTGCGCTACGCGTTGAAGAAACAGAAGATGCGGATGCTTTCCGTGTTTCAGGACGTGGTGAGCTTCACCTGTCGGTACTGATCGAAAACATGCGTCGTGAAGGCTTCGAGATGGCAGTATCTCGTCCTAAAGTTATCTTCCGTCAGATTGATGGACGTAAACAAGAGCCATTCGAAAACGTTACCCTTGATATCGAAGAACAGCACCAAGGTTCTGTGATGCAAGCGATGGGTGAGCGTAAAGGCGACATGAAAAACATGGATCCAGATGGTAAAGGTCGCGTACGTTTAGACTACGTTATTCCTAGCCGTGGATTGATCGGTTTCCGTAACGAATTCATGACCATGACTTCAGGTACAGGTTTACTGTACTCAACCTTCAGTCACTACGACGATGTGCGTCCAGGTGAAGTTGGCCAACGTCAAAATGGTGTATTGATTTCTAACGGTCAAGGTAAAGCCGTTGCGTTCGCGCTGTACAGCTTGCAAGACCGCGGTAAGTTATTCTTAGGTCACGGTGCGGAAGTGTATGAAGGCCAAATCATTGGTATTCACTCACGTTCTAACGACCTAACGGTTAACTGCTTAACCGGTAAGAAACTGACTAACATGCGTGCGTCAGGTACTGATGAAGCGACGACACTGGTTCCAGCAATCAAGATGAGCCTTGAGCAAGCGCTTGAGTTCATCGATGATGACGAATTAGTTGAAGTGACACCAGTCTCTGTCCGTATCCGTAAGCGTCATTTAACTGAAAATGATCGTAAACGTGCATCGCGTGGTGGTAAAGAGTCTTAATCCTCAGTTTTCTGAGCGTTAAGCCAAACCTGAACCGGACCCTTCTGGTTCAGGTTTTTTTTTGCCTCGCGTCTAGCTTGCCGAATATTGCACGCAAAACCCGAACAATTTTCCAAAACTCGATTGGTAGAATGAGAGGGTCGGCTTTATAGTGTAGATAAGTAAAACTTACGGGAGAGAGGCCATGTTATATATTTTCGATCTGGGAAACGTTATCGTTAATCTCGACTTCACCCGTGCTTTAGGCGTCTGGAGTAATCTAAGCGGTACTCCGCTTGCTCATGTTCAACAACACTTCCAACTCGGGCCACAGGTTGAGCGCCACGAAAGGGGAGAAATATCGGATGAACAATTTGCTGAGGCATTATGTGATGAGTTAGAGGTCAACCTTAGCTACCCGCAATTTGTGAGCGGCTGGCAAGCGATTTTTACGGGGGTGAATCAAGCCGTCTTAGCGCTCATCCAGCAACTGCGCGCAGAGGGGCATCGCGTCGTTCTCCTTTCCAATACCAATCAAATTCATACCGAATTTTTGGCGCAGCAGTACCCTGAACTCCTTGCGGCAGCCGACCAAAGCTATTTCTCTCATCATATTGGGCTACGTAAGCCGGATACGGCAATTTTTCACCATGTGTTGGCTGAAGAGGGTGTTGCCCCTGAGCAAGCGTTTTTTGTTGATGACCTCTTTGAAAATATTGAAGCTGCAGCACAGTTAGGGATCAACACTCACCTTTACCAAGACGTTGAAGGGTTAGACGCGGCAATTCAAGGTACCAGTAATTTTTCGTAGGGAAGCAAACTATTTATGCGGGTTAAACTCAGGACACGATCATTCCTTCGCTGGCTAGGTGTACTTTGGCGACGAATTAACGACGATAACATGACGGTACAGGCGGGAAACCTCACCTTTGTTTCATTATTAGGGTTAGTCCCCTTCGTAACGGTAATTTTCGCTATTTTTTCTGCGTTTCCGGTTTTTAACGATATCAGTGGTGAGATCCGACATTTTATTTTCCGAAACTTTGTCCCCACCACGGGTAATGTGATTGAAGAGTATATCGACCGTTTCGTCGTTAATGTTCATCGTATGACGGTGTTTGGCGCGATTGGACTCATTTTTACGTCGTTACTATTGATGTTCTCCATCGATAGCGCCTTAAACAGTATTTGGCGCAGCTCGCGTAAGCGGCCATTAGTTTTCTCTTTTGCCGTATACTGGATGATCCTCACTCTGGGGCCATTACTCGCCGGGGCAAGTATTGCGCTAAGTTCCTATCTGCTCTCACCGCAGTGGCTTAATATGCCCGGTATTAGCGAGATTATTCAGCTAGTGCTGCGAAGTTTTCCCTTACTCCTGTCGTGCCTGGCCTTCTGGCTACTATTTAGTGTAGTACCCACCTGTAATGTGGCGGGTAAAGACGCACTGATAGGGGCGCTAGTGGCCGGAGTATTATTCGAGATTGGTAAAAAAGTTTTTACGCTGTACGTGACGATGTTTCCCGCTTATCAGCTTATCTACGGCGTACTTGCCGTTATTCCAATGCTCTTCCTTTGGGTCTATTGGACGTGGTGTATCGTGTTGTTAGGAGCAGAGATCACGGTCTCGCTTGAGCACTACCGTAAACTTCGTCGTCAGCGTCAACAAGAAGCGGATATTTCATGATTGCATTAATTCAACGTGTTTCAGCGGCCCAAGTCAGTGTTGAGGGGGGCGTGGTCGGCCAGATCGCGAGCGGCCTTCTGGTTCTCCTCGGTGTCGAGAAAAATGATGATGAGGCGACGGCGCGTAAGTTAGCCGAAAAAGTGGTGAACTATCGGGTCTTTAGCGATGAACTAGGAAAGATGAATCTTAATGTGCAGCAGGCCGTCGGGGAGTTATTGGTCGTTTCACAGTTTACCCTTGCCGCCGATACCCAAAAAGGGATGCGTCCTTCCTTTTCTAAAGGCGCATCGCCCGAGTTGGCGCGTGAGCTGTACCATTTATTTAGCAACTATTGCCAAGAGCTGGGTGTTAAAACAGAAAATGGGCAGTTTGCCGCAGAGATGCAAGTCACCTTAACAAATGATGGGCCAGTGACTTTCTGGCTTCAGTGTTAAGGGGGAGGTAAGCGATGTATCAATTACGGGTTCCCGAAACCGCTAGTGATCTTGCCGATTATTTTCAGTTTCGATGGCAGATGCTACGCAAGCCGTTGAATCAGCCACCGGGTTCAGAGCAGGACGCTTGGGATACCACCGCGCACCATCAAATGCTGGTCGACGACGAGAATAAAGTGGTGGGTGTTGGGCGGCTGTCGATTAGTGGCGATAATGAAGCTTCTATCCGATTCTTGGCGGTATCTCCTGAACTACGCGGTAAGGGGTTGGGTCGATTACTGATCATGACCTTAGAGTCCGTTGCGCGACAAGAAGGGGTTAAGCGAGTGACTTGCAGCGCGCGGGAAGATGCCGTCGAGTTCTTTTCTCAACTGGGTTATGTCAATCAAGGCCGAGCCACTACCTCACAAACCCCCCGGATTCGCCACTTTCTGATGATTAAGCCGATGGCGTCAATGGATGATATTCTGCATCGCGCTGATTGGTGTGAGCAGTTACAGCAGGCTTGGTATCAACATATTCCGTTAAGTGAAAAAATGGGGGTGCGTATCCAGCAATATACGGGTCAGAAGTTTATGACGACTATGCCGGAAACCGGTAACCAAAATCCTCATCATACGCTTTTTGCGGGTAGCCAATTCTCGCTGGCAACCTTGACCGGCTGGGGACTGATTTGGTTACTGCTTAGAGAGCGGAAATTGGGGGGGACCATTGTCTTAGCGGATGCCCATATTCGCTATAGCCAACCCTTACAAGGGCGGCCCACGGCCAGTGCGGATTTGGGATCGCTTAAAGGTGACTTAGACCGCCTTGCTTGTGGCCGTAAAGCGAGAGTGAGTTTAGACGTCATCTTGAGTGATGAGCATCATCAAGGGGCGGTGTTTCAAGGGGTGTACCTGGTATTACCCGCTGAAGCTGAGAAACCCTTGGAAGAGGGCGGCTCAGCCCCTCACTAAAGCGCTAAGTCGGGTGACAAGCAGTGCTTATCACCCTGGTCTTTACTCCACGCCGACCTGCTGACTAAAGGTCGGCGTAGTAAATGCTCCCTGTAAAGAGGACGGTGGGGCGGTGAGTGACGGCAGATTTCCTTTAAGGTGTAGACTAAAGTTGCCTTGCCCGGACAGGGGGCGTGGCCAAAACCACTGTGTGAATGCGGCGTAAGGCACCTTCTCGCCACGCAGTGAGAGGGCAAAAGGGTGTGTCGGTGATTGGGCAATATCTAGGCTACCGACCACAGGACCTTCCTGTACTAATCCCTTAATATTTTGCAAACTCAATCTATTGCTGTTCGCGCTGAGTGTAAACCAGAGCGCCCGAATATCTTGGCGATTAAAGGTTGCGGCCGCGGCATAGTATTCTGCCTCGCCCTTCCAAAGTCCCCACTGGCGCTGTTGCGCAAGTTGTAGCTGAGTCCCCGTGATATGTGCCGCGGTCATCTGGAATGGATAGTCGACGTTAATATCGATCAGCAGACCATTCTCCACACTCAGGTTATTAAGCGTAATCGAATGGATAGCCTGTGGCAGGGGGGTCTGGAGGAACTGACGCCAGTCGGCGGGTAAGGTATAGCGAATATTGCTGAAACTCAGCGTATCTAACTGAATTTCCCCGGTCTTTCTTAGCCACTGCCCTTTGGCGGAGACGGTCCCTTTCGCCCAACCGGCATCAAATTGATCAAGGATAATATTACCCTCTGCAGCGGTTAGTCTGAGGTGTGGTTGCGACCATTGTTCTGTCCCCAAGATGAGGCTGTCCGCGTTTAACGCTAAGTGACCTGCGGATCCTGAGGTATTGGTAAGGTTCTGGCCGTTGGCTGATACATCGTTGGCTACCCAGTCTGGGCCAACGATACTGAGATGGTTGATCGCTAAGTCTTGAATGGTGACTGGCGGTAGCATCGCCGTAGCGAAGAGGTCAGCTAAGCCTTTATCGGTTTGAAAACGGATATTATCGAGTCGCAGCGTAGGGATTTGCCACTCGCCTTCCGCCGACCGTGAAAGTTTGCCTTCAAAAGTCCCACGCTGAACGGCCCCGGATAATGCGGTGATCGTCAACCGCTGAGCGTCTTTATCCCCCTGCGCGACCAACTTATCGAAATGCCGATGGGCAACATGCACGCCTTCTGCTGAAAACCTGAAGGTAAATTTCTTACCTAATAGCGCTTGTTGACTCGGCATCCACGGCGATAACACTCCGTTGATATGTTCCGCAGAAAGGCAGTTGGTTGGATACGGATTTAATAATTTAACCGCCTGAAGCTCTAAGCGATCGGCGCTGATTGGGAGTGTCGCTTCAGGGGTTAAATTACTGAGGATCAGTGTACCTTGTTCGATAGTAAGCTGCGCGAAATGTGCCGGGCTGACCAGCTGGCGAGCAGTGAGTGATAGCGACAGTTTACCGGCAATCAGCAGCGCAGGTTGACCATCTTCGCCAAAGGTGACCTTGTCGATATGAAAGGTTAAGGGATGCGACCAATCATGGGAAAGACGCTCAATCGATAAATGATAAGCTGTCGCATCACTAATCCATCGGCAGGCTGCGGCGATTCCCCAATGACTACGTAAGACGGCATAACCGAGACTCACTAGGACGAGCAGGAGTATTATAAGAGAGAGGAGCAATTTAACGAGTAACTTCATCGGCATTTCCTAATGATGAGCGAACTGTTGGTTATGCCTCAAAATCACTGTCAGCTCAAGGAGCATAAAGACGACTGACTATCTGGATCAATAATCAGTCGGATATTATGACCTATTCCTCGCGAGGCAAAATCAGGTTTAACACGATAGCTGTTACGCCACCGGCAGCGATACCCGAGGAAAAGAGTGTACGAAGCCACTCGGGTGCAAACTGGAGAATTTCTGGGTGTTGCGAAACCCCTAATCCAATCCCCAAAGATAATGCCATGACCATGATTGCGCGGCGATTTAAGGTTTCTCGAGCCACGATACGTACCCCTGAGGCAGCAATGGTCCCAAACATCACTAAGGTTGCTCCACCGAGCACCGGTTCGGGGATATTTTGTACAATATCACTGACGGCAAGAAAAAGCCCTAACAGCATTAACATTATTGCGACAATAAAACCGACATAGCGGCTGGCGACCCCAGTCAGTTGGATCACGCCATTATTTTGGCCGAAACAGGAATTAGGGAAAGTGTTGAACAGCGCCGAAACACAGCTATTTATTCCGTTAGCCAGCACCCCACCCTTGAGACGTTGCATATAAAGAGGGCCTTTTACCGGTTGCTCTGAGACATCCGAGGTGGCAGTAATATCGCCAATGGTTTCAAGCGATGTCACCATGAATACCAGCATCAAGGGGAGTAATAAATTCCAATCGATCTCAAGCCCATAACGTAACGGTTGGGGCCACATCACCAGTGGATGCGTGGTGCTCGGTAGAGCACTCGGTAACACCCCCATCGTCCAGGCAAGGATGTAGCCGATTAGCATGGCAATAAACAGAGCGGCAATTCTTAGGTAAGGATTTTTTTGGCGATTCAATAGGATGATGGTTAATAACACGACCCCCGCCAACAGTAAATTCGTCGGTGAGCCAAAACTATGGTCAGCCATTGCGCTAAAACCTCCTCCTACCGAGGTTAAGCCGACCTGAATCAACGAGAGGCCAATAATCATGACCACAATCCCCGAGACCAGTGGGGTGATGACACGCTGAACATACGGAAGTATTCGCGAAATAATCATTTCGGTACAGGAGGCAAGCATTAGAGTACCGAAGAGAGCGGCCATCATGTGAGAGGTGTCTGCGCCTCCTTGTTTCAAGGCGAGGCCACCCATAATGAGCGGCGAGACAAAGTTAAAGCTGGTCCCTTGTACCGACAGTAGGCCTGAGCCAATAGGACCCCACGTTTTAATCTGCAATAGGGAGGCGATGCCGGAAGCAAAGAGCGACATACTCAGAATATGCCGCGTGTCTTCTGCCGGTAAGTTTAAGCCCTTACAGATCAGGAGTGCTGGCGTAATCACGGCCACGAACATGGCCAGTAAGTGCTGCAAGGCGGCAAATATAGCTTGTGGAAGCGGAGGGCGAGCTTCTAGCGGATAGATTAGCTCACTACGCGGAGCAAGTGGCGGGTTTTCAGTCGGTTCGACACGTTCGGCGGACATAGTTTTTCTCTGGCAGAGTCATAAAAAGGGGCAATTTTAAAGGAGTCGGGTACGATTGCAAACGATTGCTTAGACTTAGGCCACTCTCAATGGCTCAAACGTTACTGAACAGCGTTTTGGCCGGTAGCCATCGTTCAATCAACGCTTTCGACTGTTCGGGGTAGTGCTGGTGGAGATGCTTGGCGATACGCTGTATTTCAGGGATTAAGCTTTGGTCACGGACTAAATCCACGACTTTAAATTCAGCGTTTCCGGTTTGTTTCGTCCCGAGCAGTTCTCCCGGGCCTCGTATTTCTAGGTCATGCTGAGCGATGATAAATCCATCATTGGTATCGCGCAGCACCTGCAAACGCTTTTGCGCAGTTTTACTGAGAGGCGGTTTATACAATAAGACGCAGTGTGAGGCGATAGCGCCACGACCGACTCGTCCGCGCAACTGGTGTAACTGGGCTAAGCCAAGACGTTCGGCATTATCAATTATCATCAAACTTGAATTCGGGACATCTACGCCCACTTCAATGACGGTCGTCGCAATAAGAAGATCCAGTTCATGCCCTTTAAATTGCTGCATAATCTGCTGTTTTTCAGCCGGTTTCATTCTGCCGTGCACTAAACCGATACGCATTGCAGGCAGGGCGGCTTGAAGTTCGATCAATGTGTTCTCAGCCGCTTGCGCTTCGAGCTGCTCTGATTCTTCAATCAAGGTGCATACCCAATAAGCCTGTCGACCTTCGGCACACGCTTTTTCAACGCGGGTAATGATCTCGCTACGCCGAGAGTCTGGAATGGCCACAGTCGTGACAGGGGTACGGCCAGGCGGTAACTCATCAATGGTCGATGTCTCGAGATCGGCATACGCGGTCATCGCTAAGGTGCGGGGTATAGGGGTTGCCGTCATGATGAGTTGATGCGGATGAAAACCTTGTTGCTGACCTTTTTCCCACAGCGCGAGACGTTGGTGAACACCAAAACGGTGCTGCTCATCGATAATGACCAGAGCCAAATGTTGGAATTGAATATGTTCTTGGAAGAGGGCATGAGTCCCTACTACCATTTGCACTTCGCCGCGGGCAATACGCTCTTGCTCGGCAGCGCGCGCTTTCCCTTTCTGTTTTCCGGCTAGCCAGCCGACTTGAATGCCGAGTGGCTCGAACCAAGTACGGAAATTATGCGCGTGCTGTTCGGCAAGTAGCTCGGTGGGGGCCATCATCACCACTTGCTGGTCGGCGGCAATGACTTGTAATGCGGCCAGTGCGGCCACCAAGGTTTTTCCCGATCCTACATCGCCTTGAACGAGACGTAACATCGGATAGGGGTGCGCTAAATCCTGTTCGATCTCCTTGACTACACGCTGCTGTGCGCCGGTCGGCGTAAAGGGGAGCTGGCTTAATAATTGCTCCGATAAACGGTAATCAGGTTTGAAGGATAAGGCTCGATACTGCTGCGCCCCAGCCCGCGCTTGTAACATACTGAGCTGATGTGCCAATAACTCTTCGGTAATCAGTCGTAATTGTGCAGGATGACGGCCCAGCTCAACATCGGCTAACTGCATTTCCGGAGGCGGGCGATGTAATAGCTGCAATGCCTCAGTCAGTGACAATAGGCTGCGACAAAGTTCTTGGGGCAATAATTCCTGAATAGGATTATGTTGCAGCAATACCAATGCTTGATCCGTTAAATTACGCAGCGTGGCTTGACGAATTCCATCGGTAGCGGGGTAAACCGGGGTCAAGGTCTCTTGCAGGGTGATGGACTGTTGCTCATCCTGCTGACGATATTCAGGGTGAATAATTTCTGGGCCGCGCTGTCCGCGTCGGATCTCGCCCCATGCAATGATTCTCTTACCCGTCGCCAAGCCATTTTTCATCCCCGCATTGAAGTTGAAAAAGCGTAGCGTAAGGGTCCCTGTTCCATCGCTGATTTGGCAAACTAGCATGCGTCGACGGCCAAAGGTGATCTCGCTGTGTAACACCTCTCCGCAGACGGTGGTATGTGAACCGGCTTGTAAGTCATTGATAGCGGTAAGGTGCGTACGGTCTTCGTAGCGTAATGGCAGATGTAACAGTAAATCTTGTAGCGTATGGAGGCCGATTTTCGCTAATTTAGCGGATTGGCTGGCACCGACACCGGTCAGTGTAGTGAGCGGGATGGCATCAAGCAGGCGACCTTTCATCGTTTTCTCGTGGCCTGCATACTGTCCCACCATGCCTGATCGGCATGAATGTTGCCTTCATGATCAATTCGTGGATAGGGTAAGCCTTTGTGTTTGGCCACCCGAGCAAGGGTAGGGTAGCCGCCTTCAAACAGGAGTCGTTGCTGCTCTTGTGGGTCAATATCGCTATAGTCACGCTGGTATAAGCCTGCAACCTGACGTTGACGTTGGGCTTCGTACAAGATTAAGGCCGCCGCCACGGAGACATTCAGCGATTGTACCATTCCGAGCATTGGGATCACGATATGGTGGTCTGCCAACGCTAGCGCTTGGTCACTGATACCGGTCTTTTCTTGCCCCACAATAATACAGGTTGGTTTGGTGTAATCAATCTCTCGAAAATCAACCGCTTTGTCGCTTAAGTTGGTCGCGAGCACCTGCATAGTTTGCGCCGTAACTTCAGACACGGCCTGTTCAATGCTGTCATGCGTATGAACATTGACCCAGTTATTGCTGCCTGCCGAGGATGAGACAGCGGTTCGCATCTTTTCTTCTGGCCATACGGCATGGATATCATGGATACCGATCGCATCGGCCGTACGAATAATCGCCGAAATATTATGCGGCTTATGGACTTGTTCAAGACACAGGGTCAGGTCAGGCTGGCGTCTCGCCAGCATTTCCTGAATTCGAGCAAGTCGTTGGGAATTCATAAGCTTAGTTACGATTTCGTTGGACTTTAATGACATCGGACATCACACGTAGTTTACGCATGATATTGGCTAGATGGACGCGATCATGAACGGTAAGCCGTAAATAAGCGGTGTAAACCCGGCCATCGCGCTCTTCGGTGTTCAGGCTCTGAATATTGGAGCGCTCCTGATTGATCGCTGCCGTTAAGTTGGCTAATACCCCTTGATGATTAAACATATCGACTTTTAATTCGGCGATAAAGTCTTGTTCAGTATGGGTATCCCACTCGACTGGCATAAATTTCTCGGCCTCTTTGCTGAAGCCGCGGATATTACGACAGGATTCATGATGCACCACTAACCCTTTACCGGGGCTAATATGTGCCAAGATCGGGTCACCAGGAATCGGGCGACAACATTTTGCAAAGGTAATCAATACCCCTTCAGCACCTTTGATTGGGAGCTTGTGGCGTTTCGAGTGACTACCGGTTGCCGTGTCATGCGATTCAGGTTGTGGAAGAAGGTTCTTCGCCACGACGACACTCATCGCGTTACCTAGGCCGATTTCAGCCAGTAGGTCGTCGAAGCTGGCGAGCTTCATGCGTTCAAGCTCGTGCTGAATGCTCTCTTGTGGCACTTCAGCCAGTTTTTTACTGCCGCCCAGCGCATGGCTGAGTAAGCGTCGACCCAGTAAAACCGAATCTTCACGTTTAAGATTCTTCAGTAGCTGACGAATTTTGGCGCGCGCTTTGGAGCTGACGACAAAATTCAACCAGGCCGCGTTGGGCCGTGCCCCAGGCGCGGTAATGATTTCGATAGTTTGTCCACTGGTCAGCGGTTGTGACAGAGGATAGGGTTGACGATCAACTCTCGCACCGACACAAGCATGGCCAATATCGGTATGCACCGCGTAGGCGAAATCGACCGGTGTCGCTTCGGCTGGCAGTTCGACGATACGGCCTTCTGGGGTGAAGACATAGATCTCATCAGGGAACAGGTCAGACTTCACGCTCTCGATGAACTCAAAGGAGTTACCTGAGCTTTGTTGTAGCTCAATTAAGCTCTGTAACCAGCGTTGGGCACGCAGCTGAGCGGTTGTGACACTTTCGCCTTGCTGTTTGTAGGCCCAGTGTGCAGCGACCCCCATCTCGGCCATCTGATCCATATCTTCAGTACGGATTTGCACTTCGACGGGAACACCGTGCGGACCGATCATTGAGGTATGCAACGATTGATAGCCGTTGGCCTTAGGAATGGCAATATAGTCTTTCATACGGCCTGGGCGAGGCTTGAATAAGCTATGCATTTGGCCTAAGACGCGGTAACAAGTATCAATATCTTTGACGATGACCCGAAAGGCGTAAATATCCATGATGGAGTGGAAGCGCTGTTCTTTCAGGTGCATTTTACGATAGATAGAGTAAAGATGCTTTTCGCGACCGCTGACTCGGCAAGGGATGCCGGCTTCTTGCAAACGGCCGTCGATTTCACTCAAGATGCGTTGGATCATCTCTTTACGGTTGCCGCGGGCGGCCTTAACCACTTCTTTGATCACACGGTAACGGTTAGGATACAAGGCCTCGAAGCCGAGTTCCTCTAATTCCGTTTTAAGATGGTGGATACCGAGACGATGGGCAAGCGGACTGTAGATTTCAAGCGTTTCAAGCGCGATACGACGACGTTTATCGGTACGCAACGAGCCGAGCGTACGCATATTATGCGTACGGTCAGCCAGTTTAATTAAGATCACGCGGATGTCTTGCACCATCGCCATGATCATTTTGCGAAAGTTTTCTGCTTGCGCTTCTTTCTTATCCCGGAATTTAAGTTTATCCAGTTTAGAAACGCCCTCTACCAACTCTGCGACGCTTTCACCAAATAGCTGCTCGATTTCTTGATACGTGACGGCGGTGTCTTCAATGACGTCATGCAGCAAAGCGGCCATGAGCGTTTCATGATCCAGCTTCATCCCTGCCAAAATACAGGCAACGGCTACTGGGTGGGTGATATAGGGCTCACCACTCGAACGAGTTTGTCCTTCGTGAGCATCACGCGCGACGAGATAAGCCTGCTTGAGACGTAAAATTTGATCTGCAGGCAGGTACTTTTCAATCAGTTGGTTAAGGCTTTCAAACAGATACAAGGGCTACCTTCACTATAAGAATTAACGACGGCCTTCAGCGATAGCATTGACAGCTTGCAGTTCTGCAGCTTCTTGCTCGTGCTGGTCTTGGCGCTCACGCACATCAAGAATACTGTTGGTGATTAAACCTTCCTCGATTTCGCGCAGGGCGATCACGGTTTGTTTATCATTTTCTTCAGGAACCAGTGCATCTTTGCCGCCGGTTTGTAATTGACGTGCGCGGCGTGCAGCAACTAACACTAAGTCAAAACGGTTGCCAACTTGTTCTACTGCATCTTGTACGGTTACGCGTGCCATATAGGTATTACTCCACTGATCGGGTATAGATAAGGCATGATACTGAAGCGAATTCAGTCTGCCAATAATTTGCTAATAAGCGCACTGTGTCGAGATTTTTGACGGTGCATCCGTAAACGTTCAGCGCGGATGATGGTCTTTAAGTCAGACAGTGCGAGATCGAAATCGTCGTTGACGATCAGATAATCGTATTCGGCGTAGTGGCTCATTTCATCAACCGCTTTCGCCATTCTAGACGCGATGACGTCACCGTCATCTTGACCTCGCCCACGTAATCGACGATCGAGCTCATCTTGTGAGGGAGGGAGAATGAAAATACTCCGCGCGCCTGGCATTTGTTGACGAACTTGCTGAGCACCCTGCCAATCAATATCCAAGAAAACATCCACACCGGTAGCCAGCACTTGTTCGATGGCATGACGGGAGGTGCCGTAATAGTTTCCAAACACTTGCGCATGTTCAAAAAAAGCGTTCTCAGCGATCATCGCGGTAAACTCTTCCTTCGTCACAAAGTGGTAGTGCTCACCGTGTACTTCTCCTGGACGGATATTTCGCGTGGTGTGTGAGACAGAAACCTGAGTGTCGTATAACGGCTGAGTTTTCAGCAGCGCTTGGATCAAACTCGATTTACCCGCACCACTGGGAGCGGAAACAATAAATAACGTACCTTGGGCCATAGTTTTCTTGGATTAGATAAAGAGCGGGGACAATATCCGAGCCATTATACACAGCCTTTGCGAATGAAGCAGTCTTTTGTCTAAAAAAGCAGAGAAAAAGGAAGCAATTTTAGACAATTAAGCGTTCTATTCTGTGTGTTAGGAAATGAGAGGGATACCGCGACTGCAACCATCTTGTGATATGGAGGCCGAGTAGCAAGGGAAGAAAATGGCATTGATAAATAAAATTTAGCTAAATACAGAATAAACACTACGCAGAAATCCGTTGAGATAAACCGTATTAACGGTATGAATATAAAGGAGTTATATCAACAAGGATGAGATAATAATGCGTAGAATTAATCGTGCAGTCATGGTTTTAATCGGGAGCAATCTGATCGCCAATGCTTATGCCAGTGATCAGTACCGCGCTTCATGGGAAGATATCTCGGTGGATCTTGGCGTAGGAATGCTTTCCACAACCACTAAAGAACGTGTTTACGATCCGACTAACGGCCATAAA
Organism: Rosenbergiella nectarea; assembly: GCF_900111105.1. GTDB lineage: Bacteria > Pseudomonadota > Gammaproteobacteria > Enterobacterales > Enterobacteriaceae > Rosenbergiella > Rosenbergiella nectarea. The sequence continues at coordinate 139,670 of NZ_FOGC01000009.1, forward strand.
AACAGTCAATTGAATTGGCGTGTGCGTAATGCGGCAACGTTAAATGGTGCGATAGAGTGGCGAGTGTTACCAGAACTCTCTTTAGGGGTTGCAGGATGGAGCACTCTTGCGAAGCGTAGTGGCGTGATGAATGACTACGATTGGGAAGACGAAAACCAAAAAAGTTGGACGTCAAAGAGCCATCATCCTTCGACTCGATTAAACCGTGCCAACCAGTTCGACATTAGCTTAAAATATTGGCTGCTCTCAAATGAGGATGCTCGCGTAGGAATTGTGAGTGGCTACCAACAGACGCGCTATCGTTTCAGTGCTAATGGGGGACAATATAATTATAATAACGGTCAACTCGTCGGTGAGTTGCCAAATAGTATTCTCAGTATCTCCTACCGCCAAACCTTTAAAACACCTTATATCGGTCTACTAGCCTCCTACCGTTATCAACAATGGGAAGTGGGGGGCGACGTTAAATACAGTGCTTGGGGACGGGCTTCTGATGTTGATGAGCATTATCTTACCGATACCACCTTTAAGTCGTCTGTTACTACGCAGAAGTTTGCAGCCTTATCACTCAATGGTGGTTATTATGTCACTGACAATGCCAAGGTCTATCTAGAAGGAACTTGGGGCCGTACCTTTAATCAGAAAGGGTCTAGCCGTTACCATGATCGTGAAGAAGGCGTCTCGGAGTCGGCAAAAAACAGTGCGGGAATTGAAGCTACGTCACTGATGGCCAGCGTAGGTCTCCGCTATAGCTTTTAAGCGACTTGTGGAATGATTACCCGGTGGCTGTGAGTTTCGATGACCTATATCAACTCAGGCTGTCGGGTATGTTATATTATGATCCAGGGCCTCGGCATACTTAATTGGTGGCCGAGGCCTGTTCATTTCGCTTAATTTTTACTCATTCATCCAGGGGTTGCTATGATCAAAAAAATCGGTGTATTGACCAGCGGGGGAGATGCTCCCGGCATGAATGCGGCTATTCGCGGCGTGGTGCGAGCGGGTCTTGCGGAAGGTTTAGAATTATTTGGCATTTACGACGGCTACCTCGGTTTGTATGAAGATAGGATGTTGAGCTTAGACCGTTATAGTGTCTCAGACGTGATTAACCGTGGTGGGACTTTTTTGGGTTCTGCACGTTTTCCAGAGTTTAAGGAAGAAAGTGTTCGCCAAATCGCTATTGAGAATATGCGCAAGCGTGGCCTAGATGCCCTCGTCGTGATTGGCGGAGACGGCTCTTACATGGGAGCAAAGCGTCTAACTGAAATGGGATTCCCCTGTATTGGTTTACCCGGCACTATCGATAATGATGTGGCTGGTACGGATTACACTATCGGTTATCAAACCGCCCTCGAAACGGTTGTTGAGGCGATTGACCGTTTGCGTGATACCTCATCTTCCCATCAACGTATCTCGATTGTTGAAGTAATGGGACGCCATTGTGGTGACCTAACGCTGTCGGCGGCGATTGCTGGAGGATGTGAGTATGTCGTGCTGCCAGAAATTCCTTATACCCGTGAAGAGTTAGTGGCTGAAATCCGCGCAGGTCTGAAAAAAGGCAAGAAACATGCGATAGTCGCGATCACTGAACTGCTTTGCGACTGTGCTGAACTTGCCAAGTACATTGAGAAAGAGACGGGAAGAGAGACGCGTGCTACGGTACTTGGTCATATCCAACGCGGCGGAGCACCTTGCGCGTTTGACCGTATTCTTGCATCAAGAATGGGCGCTTATGCGGTAGATTTGTTGCTGCAAGGATTTGGCGGGCGTTGCGTTGGGGTACAAAATGACCGGATGGTTCATCATGATATTATTGATGCTATCGAGAACATGCGTAGGCCTTTCCGAGGCGATTTGATGGCGACAGCTAAACGGCTTTATTAATGATTCTAGCTATATGCATTTGAGATATAAAAATATACTTTTTATTCTTTAAACTCTGCAACATCTCATGTCACTCTACGCGTAATAAACGATAAGGGGTGACTATGAAAAAGTGGCAACTCGGAGTAGGACTACTGATGGTCTCTGCCAGCGTGCTGGCGAAAGACTTTCAGTTATTAAATGTTTCTTACGACCCAACCAGAGAGTTTTATGAGCAGTATAATAAAGCTTTCTCGGCTTACTATAAGCAGCAAACCGGTGACAACGTGGTCGTTCGTCAGTCACACGGTGGATCGGGTAAACAAGCCACTTCGGTAATCAATGGTATCCGTGCCGATGTTGTCACCCTTGCTTTACAATCTGATGTCGATGCGATCGCTCAGCGGGGTCGTATTGATCAGCAGTGGCAAAAAAGACTCCCGGATAATTCAGCACCTTATACCTCAACCATCGTTTTCCTGGTCCGTAAAGGAAATCCAAAAGGGATCCACGACTGGAGTGATCTGATTAAGCCAGGCGTGAATGTTATTACCCCTAATCCTAAGACCTCTGGCGGAGCACGCTGGAATTATCTTGCAGCATGGGGTTATGCTCTAGATAGCCATCATGGTGATGCTAAGCAAGCCGAAGCTTTTGTGAAAGCATTGTATAAAAATGTTCAGGTCCAGGACTCCGGTGCGCGAGGCGCAACGAATACCTTTGTTGAACGCGGTATCGGTGATGTCCTGATTGCATGGGAAAATGAGGCCTATTTAGCGGTGAACAAACTGAAAAAAGATCAGTTTGAAATTATCACCCCGAAAGAATCTATCCTCGCAGAACCGACGGTTTCCCTAGTGGATAAAGTCGTCGATGAGAAAGGCACCCGTCCGGTAGCGGAAGCTTATCTGAAGTACCTCTACTCTCCACAAGGACAACAAATCATCGCGCAGAACTATTATCGCCCTCAAGACAAAGCGGTCGAGAAGCAATATTCAACGGTCTTCAAGCCTCTTCATCTGTTTACGGTTGATGAGAAATTCGGTGGATGGACGAATGCGCAAAAAAACCATTTCAGTGATGGCGGAACCTACGATCAAATTATGAAGCCGCAATAGTCGCTGACTTTTCGCCGAGAAGTCGTACACTGGGACTACGGTTCTCGGCGGAATGATTAACATGAATTGGGTAGTTATCAAAAGGCTCTGCCTAGTCAGTATTATCGGTATTATGGTTTATGGCACGTGGCGCGGGTACGCGCTTCATCGCAACAGTGATGCATTGTGGAAGATAGTCAGCCGTCAGTGTGTTCCTCATCAGCAGCAACAACACTCGCCTGCCCCTTGCCAACAGGTCGATCTATCTCAAGCCTATGCTCTGCTGAAAGACAAAATAGGCGTTGCCCAGTATTTGTTGATTCCGACCGATAAGGTTTCGGGTATTGAGAGTGATAAGTTATTAGCCGCTACTACGCCCAATTATTTCTCTTTAGCGTGGTCGCTGATGCCTCAGGTAAGCCAGCGCTTGGAAAAGCCTATACCGAATACCTTACTTTCTCTGGCGATTAATTCGAAATGGGGGAGATCGCAAAATCAGCTGCATATTCATATGTCCTGCCTACGGGGTGATGTTCGCCAGCGTTTAGCGGAAAAGCAGCAGACGTTAACCGATCAGTGGCAACCGCTGTTATTACTGAACCATTCCTATTGGGTACGCACACTATCGCTTGAGCAACTTAACTCTCGTTCTTTATTTCAGCGTGTATTTACTGAATTACCCGATATCGACCCGAGCAGTGGTAGAGAAGGGATAGCCGTCACAATGCTTGCTGATGGACGGTTGGTGATATTGGTCTTACGCACGAATTGGATGAAGGGAATACTGGGTTCAGCAGAAGAGTTACAAGACCATCAATGTCACGCAGTATGAAATAAGTATCGCAGCGGGGCTGCGATACTTCCGATCATTATGCTTTCGCCGCCGCGGCAGCTTTAACGATAACGCTGAAAGCGTCTGCTTTCAGGGAGGCGCCGCCGACCAGCGCACCGTCGATATCGGGCTGACCGAAAAGTTCAGCCGCATTTTTATCGTTGACTGAACCGCCGTATTGAATAATGACTTGTTCAGCCACATCACGGCTCTGTTTAGCAATGTGGTCACGAATAAATTTGTGAACGGCTTGTGCTTGCGCAGGTGTGGCGGATTTACCCGTACCGATAGCCCACACGGGTTCATAGGCAATGACAGCACCAGTGAGCGCGTCAACACCTTGAGCATTGATAACAGCATCAATTTGACGTGAACAGACTTCTTCTGTTTTACCCGCTTCATTCTCGGCTTCTGTCTCACCAATACATAAAACCGGGATGAGTCCTTGCTGTTTGACGATGGCAAATTTCTCAGCAACCACTTCATCAGTTTCATGATGGTAGGTGCGACGTTCTGAGTGACCCAGAATGACGTAGCGTACGCCGGTGTCTTTCAGCATGTCTGCAGAGGTCTCACCGGTAAAAGCTCCCGAAAGGTTCACATCGATATTTTGCGCACCAACACCGATATCACTGCCTTCAACGGCAGCAACGGCTTGGGCCAAATACAGAGCCGGTGGGGCGATAACGACTTTACATCCCTGTACTTCTGCAAGGGCTGTACGCAGACCACTGATTAAGTCCGCAGTAAGTTGTCTACTACCATTAAGCTTCCAATTACCCATTACTAATGGATGTCGCATGCTTTCCTCCGCATTACGCGCTTGAGTAAAATGCTATTACGCCGGGGTAATAGCGTCTAAGTTCACTATAAACCGTGTCGAAGCCCCCAACTTGCGTAGGATCACAAACCGGTGGATCATTTGGTCTCACTGAGTATCAATTTAACGGGTTCTGCGGCAAAGGTCATGCCCCCTTCACCCTTATCAGATAAAATATATCGCACTGCGCCTTCATTCGATAGCGTATAGGCTTTCCCTTTTCCCACCGTCAGCAATTGTTCCAAATGTTCGCGACACTGTTTAGTGGTAAGTTGTGGTGAGAAAAAGTGAATAATATTGGTGATATAGCTCATGGCTTGCTGGCGAGAGGCTGTGGCTTGATTTCCAGGCACGGGCAGCCAAGTGAGCTGTATCGATTTTATTTTTGCTGTCCCCACTTCTAATACGGTCGAGGCATAAACCGTTTCACTGATTTTTGTCGCCGCAATCGTCACCAATTTCTGCATCGCCCCCGTTTTGATGGCGCGAAATTCTTGTAGAGGCGTGGCCGTAAACAGCTGGCTGTACTGTTGGCGAAACTGAGTGATCGTCAGTTCGAAGGTTGGGGCATCTGGCGATAGGTAGGGGGCCGTTTCCGGTAACGGCATTGATACGGGGTGCGCATTAACCTGATTGGTTAGCCCGCTAGTAAGTAGAATCAGGGTAAAATAAGCGGCGTATCGCATGCTATGCCCTTACCAATAGTGTTCGCTGGTGAGTTGACCGGGTTTCCTGCGAAGATGCTTACGCAGCCCTCGTTGCTCTTTGAGATACTTTTGTGTTTCTCTCACCATCTCCGGATTACCACAGATCATAACATGGCTCTGTTCGGCTGAGATACGAGTCTTTACCGCGTCCTCTAGCGTGCCGTCGGCCAGTAATGCCGGGACACGACCCCGTAAACTTCCCGCTGATTCCTCTCGGCTTACGACCGTTTGAATACGTAGTTTATCGCCATAGCGTTGCTGGAGTTTTTCGAACAGTGGTACGTAACTTAGGTCGGCAGCATAACGGGCGGCATGGACCAGAACAATCGTCTCGAATCGTTCGAGATCGTCACCTTGTTCCAAAATAGAGAGATAGGGGCCGATAGCGGTCCCGGTCGCAATCATCCACAGCTCTTTAGCGTCGGGTACTTCTTCCAATACAAAATATCCGGCAGCCTCTTCCGTCACTAATACTTCGTCACCAGGTTTAAGTGATAACAGTGCTGGGCTTAGGCGTCCTTCGGGAACATGGACAAGATAAAACTCAAGGGGAGTTTGACTCGGTGCATTGACATAGGAATAGGCCCGCTGAACGGTCTCACCCTCAATAGTCAGGCTAAGTTTAGCAAATTGTCCAGCAGTAAAGGGCGCGATGGGCGCATCGACAATTAAACTAAAAAGGGTGTCGGTCCACGCCTTAACCTCAATAATTTTTCCTGTACACCATACCGCCATCATTGCCTCCAGTTGGTAAATATTTTGTTGTTATCGGGTCAGGGGTAGTGACCGTTTTAATCCATTGCTGGGTCTGACGTTGACCATCAATGACTACACTATGCGTCGTTATCGACGACTCAGAGGCCGCAACGCCTTTAAGTAAATCACCATCGGTAATTCCTGTTGCGCTGAATAACACATTGTCGCTTTTGGCAAGATCGTCTAGTCGGAGCACTTGCCCCAGCGTGAGTCCCATTGCTTGGCAACGCGTTGTTTCCTCGCGGCTTGCAAGGCAATGCTCAGCGCTGCTGCCTTTAACCTGTTCGCGGGTGAGTAAGCGAGCGTGCATATCGCCCCCCAATGCCCGGATGGCCGCAGCAGAAATAACACCTTCTGGTGCGCCACCGATACCGTACATGACATCTATCGGTTGGTCAGGAAAGCAGGTCAGTAAAGACGCGGAGACATCGCCATCGGGAAAAGTAAAAACGCGAACCCCTAATTGATAAAGGGCGGCGATAACCGGAGCATGGCGTGGCTTGTCGAGGATAGATACCGTTAAGTCAGAGAGATTTTTTTGTAGCGCTTGGCTAATACGTCGCAGGTTGTCTTCAAGAGAGAGATGGAGATCGATAACGCCTTTTGCCGCAGGACCCACAATCAACTTTTCCATGTACATGTCCGGGGCATGCAGCAGCGTTCCCGCTTCCGCCACCGCCATCACCGACAAAGCATTACCTTGACCGAACGCCGTCATTCTAGTGCCTTCTATCGGATCGACTGCGATATCGACTTGCAGGTCAGACGATTGCCCGACTTTTTCCCCGATATAAAGCATAGGGGCGTTGTCAATTTCGCCTTCGCCAATCACAATCGTTCCGTCAATGGGCATCGCATTGAGTTGCTGGCGCATCGCTGTCACCGCTGCACCGTCTGCGAGATTTTTATCGCCTCGCCCGAGCCACTCGAAACCGGCGATTGCCGCTGCTTCGGTGACGCGATTAAATTGTTGCGTGAGTGTGTGTTTCATACTGAGTCATTAGGTTAGTCAGAGAAAACAGGGACTCAGTGTATCATAGCGAGAAAAGGGGAGGGATGCCCCCTGCAAAGCGCAGGAGGCAGTGAGTGCTATTGTTTAGCACTCTGCGTGCTATTCTTCTTTTTCCCAACCTCTGACGCGTGAGACCGCCTTTTTCCATCCTGCGTATCGGTAATTACGCTCGGTGGTTTCAATAGAAGGACGGAACTCTTTCTCCACCACAGATTTAGAGCGTACTTCTTCTAAATCATTCCAGAATCCCACAGCAAGGCCTGCTAAGTAAGCTGCGCCTAAAGCCGTTACCTCTTTAACTTCAGGACGTTCTACATGCGCGCCTAAAATATCGGCTTGGAATTGCATGAGGAAGTTATTGGCTACGGCTCCGCCGTCCACTCGTAGTGTCTGTAAACGGGTGTTCGCATCATGCTGCATCGCTTCCAATACATCGCGAGTTTGGAAAGCGATCGATTCTAACGTCGCACGAATGATGTGGTTAGCATTCGCGCCACGAGTAAGGCCGAAGATAGCTCCGCGCGCATAGGGGTCCCAATACGGGGCGCCTAAGCCGGTAAAGGCTGGCACCATGTAAACGCCATTAGAATCTTTTACTTTGTTAGCAAAATATTCTGAATCGTCCGCATCGTTAAACAGCTTAAGTTCATCACGCAACCATTGAATCGATGCCCCTCCGATAAAGACAGCACCTTCTAGCGCATAATTCACTTCGCCGCGTGGACCACAAGCAATGGTGGTTAATAAACCATTTTTCGAGGTAATCGCTTCTTTACCGGTATTCATCAGCATAAAGCAGCCAGTACCATAGGTATTTTTTGCCATACCGGGTTGAACACAGAGTTGTCCATAAAGCGCTGCCTGTTGGTCGCCCGCGATCCCCGCAATCGGGATACGTGTGCCGCCCTTACCGCCGATGTTGGTTTGGCCGTACACCTCGGAAGACGCTTTGACCTCTGGTAAAATCTCACGCGGGATATCTAATAAATCTAGCATCTTCTGATCCCACTCTAAGGTATGGATATTGAAGAGCATGGTACGTGAGGCATTGGTGTAATCCGTAATATGCACACGGCCTTGAGTCATTTTCCAGACTAACCAGGTATCGACTGTACCAAATAGAAGTTCTCCGCGTTTCGCTCGTTCGCGTGACCCTTCAACGTGATCAAGGATCCACTTAACCTTAGTTCCTGAGAAGTAAGGGTTGATGACGAGGCCAGTGGTATCTCGGATATACTCTTCGTATCCTTCATCTTTTAAGCTTGAACAATAATCGGCGGTACGGGGATCCTGCCATACGATGGCATTATAAATCGGTTTACCCGTTTCTTTGTCCCACACAATCGTGGTTTCGCGCTGGTTAGTGATACCGATTGCTGCGACTTCATCTGAACTAATGTCGGCATGTGCCAAGACTTCGACCAGTGTCGAGCTTTGTGTCGCCCAAATATCCATCGGGTCATGTTCTACCCAGCCGGTTTTCGGATAGATTTGCTCGAACTCACGTTGTGAAACGGCGACGATATTCGCATCGTGATCAAGAATAACGGCTCTAGAGCTAGTCGTTCCTTGGTCGAGCGCGACGATATATTTTTTTTCTTTAATAGACATAGTGAGTTCCTATTCGCCGTGAAGTTTATACTTTACGTTCTTGTACAGTGGCCTTTTCAGCAGTGATTGGCTCGGGTTCGACTTTTACTGCTAAGGGAAGATGGCGGCCAATCAGGGTCCGATATAACAGTGCGCCGACTAATGCGCCAACAATTGGGGCAAATATTGGGACCAAGAAATAAGGGACGTCTTTACCACCGGTCAGGGCCAAATGTCCCCATCCCGCTAAATCTGCAAACAGTTTAGGGCCGAAGTCACGGGCAGGGTTCAGGGCAAAGCCGGTCAGTGGACCGAAGGCGGCTCCAATCGCGGCAACCAGTAAACCAATTAATAGTGGTGCTAAAGGCCCGCGAGGGATGCCGTTACCATCGTCAGTCAAGCCCATGATGACGCCCATTAACACTGCAGTGATGGTCATCTCAATCAAGAAAGCTTGAGCGATAGAGAGATGCGCATCGGGATAGGTTGAGAAGATCCCCGCCATAGGTAAGCTGTCTAAGGTGCCACGAACGATATGGTGAGTCTGTTCGTAGTCGATAAAGAGGCTTTGGTACAACCCGTAAACTAAGGCAGCAGAACAGAAGGCTCCCGCTGTTTGCGCGAAGATATAAGGGAAGAGCTTACGGGCTTCGAAGTTGCCGAACACACATAATGCAATGCTGACGGCAGGGTTGAGGTGAGCGCCTGATACGCCAGCACTGACGTAAGCGCCCATCGCAACGGCAAGACCCCAGACGATGCTGATTTCCCATTGACCAAAATTGGCACCGGCCAATTTCAGCGCAGAGACACAACCGACGCCAAAAAAGATAATTAAGCCAGTTCCTATAAATTCTGCAATACACTGACCAGTGAGCGTGGTGGTTGATGTACTCATAGCGTATTCCTTGACGGAGAGAGAGACAGTATTTGAGTTTTGCAAAAACCTCAAATGTATTTTTCTTGTGAATTTATCGTTAACGAAAAAAAACGCAAAATACCGCACTCAAAAAATGTGTACTTGGTCAAAAAAAATGCGCGTTTCCGCATATTCTCTTTTCCTTTTACCCTTTTTACGGTGAAAAAAAAGAACAGACTACTCTTGAAGTTGTTTCCCCTCTGGACTTGCACCGCTGGCCTCCATACAATCGGATTATCAGCGCGGCTTTATAATGTATCATTGCGATACATTGAAGGATGCGGTTATCAACGCCTTGCGTTAATTGGAGATAGTAACAATGTCATTTGAAATGTTTGAGAAATTGGAAGCGAAAGTACAGCAGGCGATTGACACCATTACCCTGCTACAAATGGAAATTGAAGAATTGAAAGAGCAAAATAGTGCCCTTAAGCAAGATGCTCAACAAGCGGTCGGTAATCACGAGTCACTCACCCGTGAAAATCAACAGCTAAAAGAAGAGCAAACGCAGTGGCAAGAGCGTTTACGTGCTCTGCTCGGTAAGATGGAAGAAGTATAAGAAAATGGGCGGGCAGTATGACTGTCCGCCGTTGCGACCATTACTCGTCTTCCGTTAATGGTGTATCAGAGAGGATAATACCGGTGTTGTCGGCATAAACATAATCGCCTGAGAAAAAGGTGACGCCGCCGAAATTGACTCGAATATCACTTTCGCCCGCACCCTCGCCAGAAGCACCCGCCGGAATGGCTGCGATGGCTTGAATGCCGATATCACACTCTGCCAGTTCGTCAACTTGGCGCACAGAGCCATATAGAATAATCCCTTCCCAATGGTTACTGGCTGCAAGTTGGGCTAGTTGGGCATCCACTAACCCGCGTCTAACCGAGCCGCCACCATCTACAAGTAAAACTTTCCCTGAGCCATCTTCTTCAAGTAGATCGTAGAGTAGCCCATTATCTTCGAAACATTTTACTGTTGTGATCTGTCCACCAAAAGAGGTACGTCCCCCAAAGTTAGAGAAAAGAGGTTCAACCACGTTGACTTCTTCATGGTAGATATCACAGAGTTCGGAAGTATCATATTTCATAGTCGTTTCATCTGGTTGCCAGAGGTAGACCAAGTATATCTCTTTCTCAGTGTTGCGGCAAAGTTCTTGGGGAAGGTCGGGCGTAAGGAGAGCGTTACCCAAAGCAAGTCGCTCTGGGTAACGGGACGGGTTATAGTATGAAGCGGCTTAAATCTTCATCTGCAACGAGTACATCTAAGTGCTTGCTGACGTAGTCCGCATCAATCGTAACGGCCTCACCGGAGCGATCGCTCGCTTCGAAGGAGATATCTTCTACCAGCTTCTCTAATACGGTATAGAGTCGACGCGCACCAATGTTTTCGGTGGTTTCGTTGACCTGCCATGCCGCTTCGGCAATGCGTCGGATCCCATCATCGGTGAAATCGATATTCACCCCCTCAGTTCCCATTAACGCCTTGTACTGAACCGTCACGGAGGCGGTTGGTTCAGTCAAGATACGCTCGAAATCATTGACCGTTAGGGCCTGTAATTCGACGCGAATAGGCAGACGTCCTTGTAATTCAGGGATAAGATCAGACGGGCTAGCCACTTGGAAGGCCCCTGATGCGATAAACAGGATATGGTCAGTTTTTACCGTACCGTGCTTAGTCGAGACAGTACACCCCTCAACAAGCGGTAGTAAGTCGCGTTGTACCCCTTCGCGGGATACGTCAGGACCAGATGATTGCCCGCCACGCTTACAGATTTTATCGATTTCATCGATAAAGACGATACCGTGCTGCTCAACCGCCTCGATGGCTTGTTGTTTTAGCTCTTCCGGGTTGACTAGACGTGCGGCTTCTTCTTCAATTAGCAATTTCTTTGCTTCTTTGATTTTCAGCTTACGCGATTTCTGCTTCTGGTTACCCATGTTTTGGAACATGGATTGAAGCTGATTAGTCATCTCTTCCATACCAGGAGGTGCCATAATCTCGACATCCATCGGGGATGCGGCTAGATCGATCTCGATCTCTTTATCGTCTAGCTGTCCTTCGCGTAGTTTTTTACGGAAAGATTGGCGGGTTGACGACTCTTCTTGTGAGCCTTCAGATTGTCCCCAGTTATTTTTCGCTGGTGGGATCAGGACATCAAGGATGCGGTCTTCAGCGTGTTCGACTGCACGCGCTTTATTTTTCTCGATGGCCTGCGAACGTACCATTTTCACAGCTGCTTCGGTTAAATCACGAATAATGGAGTCGACTTCTTTACCGACATAACCCACTTCCGTAAATTTAGTGGCCTCGACTTTTATAAACGGCGCATTGGCAAGCTTAGCGAGGCGGCGAGCAATTTCTGTTTTACCTACGCCGGTTGGACCGATCATTAAGATATTTTTCGGTGTGACTTCATGGCGCAGCTCATCATTAAGCTGCATACGACGCCACCGGTTACGGAGTGCGATCGAGACCGCGCGTTTAGCGTTATCTTGGCCAATAATGAACCGATTTAGTTCACTGACGATTTCGCGAGGAGTCATTTCAGACATAACTTACTCCTTATCTCCTGAGTTGAGTTCTTCGATCGTGAGATTGTGGTTGGTATAAATACAAATATCACCGGCGATTTCTAACGCTTTTTCGGTGATCTCACGAGCATCTAATTCTGTGTTTTCGAGCATCGCCCGCGCAGCCGCTTGGGCATAAGGGCCACCTGAACCAATCGCGATCAGGTCGTTTTCTGGTTGAATGACGTCGCCGTTACCGCTGATAATCAGTGAGGCATTTTCATCGGCGACTGCCAAGAGTGCCTCTAAACGACGTAGCATACGATCCGTTCGCCAATCTTTAGCCAGCTCTACCGCGGCTTTCACCAAGTGGCCTTGGTGCATTTCAAGCTTGCGCTCAAAAAGTTCGAAAAGTGTGAAGGCATCTGCGGTGCCTCCTGCAAAACCAGCGATGACTTTATCGTTATAAAGACGACGGACTTTTTTCACGTTGCCTTTCATCACGGTGTTACCGAGCGTTGCCTGGCCGTCACCACCAATGACGACTTTACCGTTACGTCGTATGCTTACTATCGTTGTCACGGGCTGCCCCTTAATCTCTTGAAATAAAAACTCCGCGACAAAGCGCGGAGTCACTTACTCAAGCATATGGGGGTGGGTTTAAAACTTTCAACCCCCCACAGAGAGAGTTATACAGTTTGTATGTCCAGAATTTTTTAACTGTTTAATCACTGAATCTATTTTCGAGCGCTGAGTGTAAGGGCCAATGACGACCCGATTCCAGCCCCCACCCGTGGTAACACGACTCTCAAACCCTTCAAAAGCGAGTTTTGCTCGAGTCGACTCTGCTTGGGCGGCACCTTTGAACGACCCACATTGAATTAACCAATGTTTGGACGCCGTTTCGGTTGCCGCTGGAGGCGAGGCCGGTGTTGCTGGAGCCACTTTCTCAGGTTGCGATGTACTCGGTTTCGCCGCAGTGATCGGTGCACTATGCTGCTGTTGCTGGATTTGACGCTCTAATTGTTGGCGCTGCTTTTGCTGCTCGCGATAGGCCTGCTGCTGACGTTCAAGGTCTAATTTTTTTTGCTGATCGGCATAGGCTTTTTGTTGACGCTCATGCTGTAACTGTATTTGTCGATTCTGCTCTTGTAGCTCTTTGTTCGCTGGCTGAGCGGGACGAGATTGGTTCAGCTGCTGCTGCTGCGAAATAAATTGCTGTTCTTGCTGCTGATACTTGCGCTGTAACGCAGCATTTTGCTGTTGCTGACGAATGGTTTGCTGTTGCTGTTCAGGCGTTTGCTGATTCCACGGCACTTCACTCAGCTGAGTGGGTTGCTGGCGCATATCTTCAGCCATTTGTGCTAATAGCTGGCGCTGCTCGTCGGTAAGTTGCGTGGGCGACTTAACCTCTCCCCCGGCGCTAGGTTCCACTGGGCTAGGTACCGTTATTTGGCGGTTCTCTAATTCTTTTATATATTTCCAGCGTTCTTCAGGTTTAGGAGGAAGTCCGTTGGTGGTTGTCTTATGCGGGGCGGCTTCTTTTTCCGCTTGTTTCTTATGATGAGCGAGCAGTGCCAACACACCGATAAAGAGCACTAAAGCTGCCGCTGCAATAACAACAATTACCTTAGAAATACCAGTATTTGCCTTGGAGTTTTTACGTCGGCTATTATTTTTTTTTCGTTGCGTCGTCGATGAACGTCCGCGTCCTACATAGTCTTTTTGTGCCACACCGGTACCGATATTATTTAAGCCAGCTGAAAGGCAAGATTGCCTGAAGAATTGATTAATAACAATTGCTACTATGTTACTTAACCGAATGAAGTTTGACCAGTAAACTCTAGTTGAGATTTTTATTATTTGGAGTGAAATTTTTCAGTAATAACGCTCAACGCGTAGACTGCCGTAAAATGAGTTCGGTTTCCAACAGATAGGAACGATGAATAAGTGGCTTTCCTTCCATAAGTGTCGTTAATAGAGAAATCGCGGCCTCTCCTTGCGCGACCCTTGGTTGTGCGACGGTCGTGAGTGGCGGATCGGCATATTGACTCTCTTCTATATCATCGAAGCCAATTAGAGAGAGCTGCCTTGGTACAGCAACACCGAGTTGTTTAGCGCGATACATCGCACCAAGCGCCATTTTATCGTTGTGGCAAAAAATCGCATCAGGCGGTGTAGAAAGTGTCAAAAGGTGCTCGGCAGCGGCTATCCCTGATTTAAATGAAAAATCGCCCCGGGTAATGTAATAGGGATTCAGGGGAAGGTTATGACGTTGTAAAGCTTGCAGATAGCCTTGTCGCCGATATTGGCAGATCGCCAATGCTTCAGGACCTGTTACGCAGGCAATACGATGGTGGCCGCGTTGGATAAGATAATTAACGGCATTAAAAGAGGCGCTTAAGTTATCAACGTGCAGGGTGGGGGCCCCATGATTTGAGGAGTACTCATTAATCACCACGCAGGGCAGTGGAGGGCGATGATCACGGTCAGTGGGGGAAAGGCCGACATAAATTAAGCCATCGTACCCCTCTGGTAAGCCCCTTGCTTGTGTAATGTAACGATTCATCGATTGATGCGCGCAATCGAATAAAGTGACCAAGCAGTGCTGTTGGCTTGCTTGCGTCTCGATACCACGAATAATCTCGCTGTAAAAGCTGTCGGTGACATCGGCAATAATCACCAAGACCTTACGCCAACTAGGTGTTATACCGCGTGGAAAAAGGGGGATTGTTGAGTAACCCAAGGTGATTGCAACGGATTCGACGCGTTGTCGGGTCGTTGGTGAGACTTTTTCCGGTGAGGTAAACACGCGCGAAACGGTAGCGGTTGATACACCCGCTGCTAATGCCACCGCTTTCATGGTTGCTGGGGAGGAATTTGGGGTCGTTTTCAATGCATAACTCCTCAATGAATGAGATTCTGTATCAACCAGCCAATTAGTCGTGCTACTTCAGATTCTGAATGCACCAGAGCGTATCAAAATCCATTAACTAATTGTTATTCATCGATTAATTTTAAGAGTTACTTCACAACCTTTTATTGCTTAACTCTCTGTAGGATCAATATCTAAAGACCATTTGACCTTCTTCTCCCCAGCCAGCGTGCCCACCAGCAGTAAGCTTTGCGCGAGAAGCTGTTGTAGCCGGCTCCGTGAAGGGGTTTGTATCACTAGTTGCCAACGCCAACGTCCTTGACGTTTAGCATGCAGGGCGGGGACCGGACCGATAATCCAACATTCCTCATCTTTTAATGGACTTGATTCGATGAGGTTACGTAATTGCTGTAAGAAACGCTCCGTTTGGTTGCTATCTTGATGTTCGGCACGAAAGATAGCTTGGCTAGAATAAGGCGGCAGTTGTAATTGTTGCCGGAGGGCGAGCGTTTCAGTAGCGAACTGAAAATAGCCTTTACTGAGTAAGGTTTGCAGGAGAGGATGCTCCGGTTGATGAGTTTGCAGCAACACTTCACCTTGTTTACCCGCGCGCCCAGCTCGGCCAGCCACTTGCACATAAAGTTGTGCGAAATGCTCAGTTGCCCGGAAATCTGCGGAAAATAGTGCTCCATCGACATCCAACAATGCCACTAAGGTAACATCTGGGAAGTGATGACCCTTTGCGAGCATTTGGGTACCAATAAGAATTCGCGGGCCGCCTTGATGGATTTGCTCTAGGTGTTGTTCGAGCATGCCTTTCCTGCGCGTGGTATCACGGTCTATACGCGTCAGGGGCGTCTCAGGGAATAACCGCTGTAGATGCTCTTCCAATTGTTCGGTCCCTAATCCCGCGGGCATTAGATGAGACGAGCCACACTCAGGGCATTGCCAAGGGATCGGCCGCTGACTGTCACAGTGGTGGCAGCGAAGGCTGCGTTGCTGCTGATGGTAAGTATAATAGTGGTCACAACGTTGGCACTCCGCTAACCATCCGCAATCGTGGCAGAGTAAGGCTGGCGAGTAGCCACGGCGATTGAGAAATAGCAGCGCTTGGTTACCCGCTTGGAGGTGAGCATGAATACGTCGAATCAGCTGGGGTGATAGCCCCGATTGCAAAGTAACGGATTTAAGATCAATGAGCTGCTGTTGAGCCGTGGTCGCATTACCTGCTCGCCGAGTAAGGTTTAGCTGGCGATACTTACCGACGCGGACATTATGCAAGGTTTCCAAGGCAGGGGTTGCTGACCCGAGGATGACCGGTATATTTTCTTTGTTGGCCCGAAACACGGCGAGATCTCGAGCATGGTAGCGCCAGCCATCTTGTTGCTTATAAGAATTATCGTGCTCCTCATCGACAATTATTACGCCTGGTCGTGCTAATGGGGTAAAAACCGCTGAGCGAGTACCGATAATAATCGCAGCCTCACCCTTTTTACTTTTCAGCCATACACTTAGACGTTCAGTATCATTAAGTCCTGAGTGCAGTACTGCAACGGGGGCCTGAAAACGCTCCCGAAAGCGGGCGATAGTTTGCGGAGTCAGCCCTATTTCCGGGACTAGCACTAGGGCTTGTCGCCCTTGCGCAAGGATATTCTCAATAACGCTGAGGTATACTTCGGTTTTCCCAGAACCCGTAATTCCCGCTAATAACCACGGGCTAAACTGCTGAGTCAAACTATGTATCGCCCCTACCGCCGTGGCTTGTTCGGTGGTTAATTTTAGCCGATCGCCCAGGATACGGAACTGAGGACGCCAATCATCAAGCGATTCAGCAAGTTCGTAGAGATCACTCCACCCTTTTTTACGTAGGGCTTGGAACGTGCTTTCCGGCAAGTCGTGGTCAGCCACTGCCGAGCGTAATAATCCACCTTGTCGCAATAGCATCATCGCTTGGCGCTGCTTCTCCGAACGCTTAATTTCACTCGGGTCGATGACTCGTCCCATATCGGTGAGTCGCCACTCATACGCGATTGTTTTACGTGCTTCTTTGCCTTGGCGAAGTTGGGATGGGATCGCGTGAAAAAGAATTTCACCCAATGGATAATGATAGTAGCGATTTGACCAGGTCAATAACTCCCAGAGACTGGGCGTGAAAAGGCTCTCGGTATCAAGGATTTCATCAATAGGCTTAAGCTGCTCGGAACTGAGATCACTGCTCGCACTGTGCGTTACCACGATTCCGATCATTTTTCGGCGACCAAAAGTTACGCGGACACGACACCCTATCTGAGGGATCTGCGCTGGGTCGGCGGTATAATCATACAGTTTGGGAAGAGGAACCGGTAAAGCTACCTTAATGATGGTCATGCATTACTCATACTCAGTGAACCGAAACGGCAAGTGTACCGTTGATCGTGAAGTGTTTGAAATCGTCATTTGCATGTTGTTGTCTATTTTCTGTATAATATGGGGCCTTCGTTAGACAGCGGTCTTATTACGCGACGAAGACATACACTTATATTATTGTTCAATCGCGTGTGGTGCTGTGCAAGCTATGCTTGGCACGGAGAGCGACACGGCCTTCTACTGAGGTTATCCCATGAAAAAAGGTATTCATCCAGAATATAACAACGTTACCATTTCTTGTTCTTGCGGTAACGTAATCGAAACGCGTTCAACCCTGCGTCAGCCTTTAAACTTAGACGTATGTGGTAACTGCCACCCATTCTACACCGGTAAGCAACGTGTTGTAGACACTGGTGGTCGTGTTGATCGCTTCAACAAGCGTTTCAGCATCCCAAGCTCTAAATAAGTTTCTTGATCAGTGGGGAATTCCCCGCTGTATAAAAAACCCGGCAATGCCGGGTTTTTTTATGGGGAAAAAAGCATAACGTTAGTAATCCCAGGTATCGGGATCGATGCCCATTTCACGCATAATCAATTTTGCCGTTTCAGGGATCTCATCACTTCTTTCTTTTCGTAGATCGTTGTCATCTGGCAAAGGTTGGCCAGTAAAGGCATGTAGAAAAGCTTCGCACAATAGCTCGCTGTTCGTCGCATGACGTAAATTATTAACCTGCCGACGTGTTCTCTCATCCGTTAGGATTTTCAATACTTTTAGCGGGATAGAAACAGTGATTTTCTTTACTTGCTCACTTTTTTTGCCATGTTCAGCATAAGGGCTGATATATTCGGCATTCCACTCAGCCATGGGGTACCTTATTAATAAATGTTAATTACTTGAATTCAGCTTATTATGCCAGATATCGCAGATAAAACTGGATTTATTGGTCCAGGAGCCGTCAAAAGAAAATATTCTCTTCTAAGACCGGACGTTGTGGTCTGATTTTACCTCTTATCCTCGTATTGCTCAATCTACACGCAAATCTATTTGGATGTCTAGATGTGTTGACGTCTATTTTCTGCAAGGATATGCTAAGGATCACTTTATGACTCTTGGTTACTTCCCTATGACACAATTCAAGCAGGCGACAATTGCGGTACGCAGCGGATTAAATGAAGATCACCAATATGGCTGCGTCGTTCCTCCTATCCATCTTTCGACGACCTATAATTTTACGGATTATAATCAACCTCGGGCACACGATTACTCTCGTCGGGGTAACCCCTCACGTGATGTTGTCCAGCAAGCCTTAGCGGAGTTAGAAGGTGGGGCTGGTGCGGTGATGACGAATACCGGTATGTCAGCCATTATGCTTGTGACCACTGTCTTTTTAAAACCTGGAGACTGGCTGGTTGCACCGCACGATTGCTATGGTGGAAGTTACCGACTCTTCGATAGCTTACAGAAACGCGGTGCTTTCAATGTGAAATTTATTGATCAGGGTGATCCTCAAGCGGTTGAAGAGGCCTTGAAGCTTAATCCCAAGCTTTTCTTAATCGAAAGCCCGAGTAACCCGCTGCTACGGGTGGTGGATATTGAAAGCTTATGCCGAGCAGCTCGTGCAGTCGGCGCGGTGACGGTTGTCGATAATACGTTTCTTAGTCCTGCGTTACAAAACCCTCTTCAACTCGGTGCCGATTTGGTGGTGCACTCCTGTACGAAATATCTAAACGGGCATTCGGATATTGTTGCAGGCACGGTTATTGCCCGAGATCCTCAAGTCGCGACGGACTTAGCATGGTGGGCGAATAATATTGGTGTGACCGGCTCAGCTTTTGATAGTTATCTCTTATTAAGAGGGATGCGGACACTATCGCTACGGACCAAAGCGGCTCAAGAGAACGCGCTGGCAATAGTTGAGTATCTGAGAAATCAGCCTTTGGTGAGCAAGCTCTACCATCCCTCACTTCCTGAGAATCAAGGTCACGAGTTTGCCTGTCGCCAGCAACGTGGGTTTGGTGCAATGCTAAGTTTTGAGTTAGCGGGTGATGAAAATACGGTTCGTCAATTCTTTAAATCGCTAAAACTTTTTACCCTTGCTGAGTCATTAGGCGGCGTCGAGAGTTTGATTTCCCATACGGCAACGATGACGCATGCGGGTATGTCGGCCGAAGCCAGAGCCGCGGCAGGGATCTCTGAGACGTTACTGCGTGTTTCAGTAGGAATCGAGGATCATAACGATCTGATTGCTGATCTTGACCAAGCTTTCCAACGTCTTACCCAGGAGTAAATATGGTCGGCGGTATAGATCTGAAAAGTGCTGAGATACGTCAGCTTCATAAATTTGGTGGTAGCAGCCTTGCTGATCGACGCTGCTACTTACGTGTTGCAGAAATTATGGCCGAATACAGTCACGCTGGTGACATTATGGTGGTTTCTGCCGCGGGAAGTACGACCAATCAGCTGATTAATTGGTATCGTCTCAGCCAAACTGATCGGCTATCCGCTTTCCAAGTTCAACAACACTTACGACGCTATCAAATAGAGCTGTTAGAGAGTCTGCTGCCAGCGGCGCTAGCTGAGCCGATTGCTCAACAGTTTGTAGCGGATGTCGATCATCTTTCCATCCTTTTAGATGGCGAAGGGAGTGATGCGTTGTACGCCAAAGTAGTCGGTCACGGAGAGATCTGGTCAGCGCGGTTGATGAGTGCAGTGCTCAACCATTCCGGGATTGAAGCGCAGTGGATTGATGCGCGGACTTTCTTACGGGCAGAACGTTCGGGACAGCCGCAAGTGGAAGAGGGCGAGTCCTATCCGCTTTTACAAACAATCTTGGCGCAATATCCGCACAAGCGACTCGTTATAACGGGCTTTATTGCTGCGAATCGCGCAGGCGAAACCGTCTTACTTGGACGCAATGGGTCGGATTACTCTGCGACCCAAATCGGTGCGTTGGCCGGTGTTAACCGGGTAACAATTTGGAGCGATGTCGCTGGGGTCTACAGTGCTGATCCACGGATTGTCTCGGATGCCTGCTTGCTCCCCCTATTACGTCTTGACGAGGCGGCAGAACTCGCGCGCCTCGCGGCACCCGTACTGCATACTCGTACCTTGCAGCCCGTGGCGACGAGTCATATTGATCTGCAATTACGTTGCAGTTATCAGCCTGAGGTGGGGTCAACACGCATTGAACGCGTGTTAGCATCGGGAACCGGTGCGCGGATTGTCACCAGTCACGAAGATGTCTGCTTAATCGAAATACAAATTGGACCACGCCACGATTTCACTCAATTATTGAAAGAGGTCGACCAATTCTTAATTCGTATGCAACTTCGGCCGTTGGCGCGTGGTGTCCACAGTGACCGCCAATTACTGCAGCTTTGCTATACCTCTGAATTAGTTGAAAGCGCGCTCTCTCAACTTCAAGCATCGGGGTTGCCTGTTAGTTTACGCTTACGAGAAGGGCGGGTGCTGGTTGGAATGGTGGGGGCTGGGGTGACTCAAAACCCACTCCACTGCCATCGTTTTTGGCAACAGATTAAAGACCTGCCTGTGGAGTTCGTTTGGCAGTCAGATGAAAAGCTGAGTTTAGTTGCTGTGCTGCGTAAGATAGCACTCCCTCCGATCGTTCAGGGGCTGCACCAATCCTTGTTTCGTGCCGAAAAGCGCGTAGGTATCATGCTATTCGGTAAAGGGAACATTGGCTCTCGCTGGTTAGAACTGTTTTCTCGCGAACAGGAGAATCTATCTGAGCGAACCGGGATGGATTTTGTATTAGCTGGTATTGCGAATAGTCGGCGGAGTCTGCTCAGCTATGAGGGACTGAGTGCCGCGGAGAGTTTGGCAAATTTTGAACGAGACGCCACAGCCTTAGATGAAGAATCGCTTTTTCTCTGGATGCGTGATCATCCCTTTGACGAATTAGTCGTTCTCGATGTGACCGCGAGTGAAGCGCTAGCAGAGCAATATTTAGATTTTGCCAGCTATGGTTTTCATGTGATCAGTGCTAATAAAGTGGCTGGGGCCTCCTCCAATCCGCGTTGGCGACAACTTCGTGACGCATTCGATAAGACTGGCCGCTACTGGTTAACTAACGCGACGGTCGGGGCAGGCTTACCTATCAATTATACGGTAAGGGATTTACGTAATTCGGGAGATAAAATTCTGTCGATTAGCGGGATCTTCTCCGGTACTCTCTCGTGGCTATTTCTGCAGTATGATGGGTCTATCCCTTTTAGCGAGCTGGTCGATCAAGCATGGCAGCAGGGGCTTACTGAACCCGATCCCCGCGTCGACCTATCGGGAATAGATGTTATGCGGAAGTTAGTCATTCTTGCGCGAGAAGCGGGCTCGGATATTGAGCCTCACCAAGTGAAGGTTGAGTCATTAGTGCCCGAAGCGTGTCGTGAGAATTCGATGGACTACTTCTTCGAAAATAGCGAAGCTCTCGATGAGCAGATCCAGCAGCGTTTTGAAGCCGCGCAAGAGCTAGGTTTAGTTCTGCGTTACGTTGCGCGATACGATACGCGCGGTAAAGCTAAAGTCGGTTTAGAAGCGCTGCGTCCAGATCATCCTCTTGCCGCACTCTTACCGGGTGATAATGTTTTCGCGATCGAGAGCCGATGGTACCGGGATAATCCATTGGTAATACGTGGACCGGGAGCGGGACGAGATGTTACCGCAGGCGCGTTACTCTCCGACCTGAACCGATTAGCTAAACTGATATAATTTGATAAAAAAAGCACCTAATAAGGTGCTTTTTTTTGGGCCAGTACGACCTAGCCTGTATTACGCATACCTGCAGCAACGCCGGCTATGGTCACCATTAAGGCTTGTTCAACATTAGGGTCTGTAGGAAGGTTATTTGCTTCAGCTTGACGAGCACGATGCAACAACTCGGCTTGTAGCACGTTAAGTGGGTCAGTGTAGACATTACGTAACGCAATGGATTCAGCAATCCATGGGTGGTCAGCCATCAGATGGGCATCATTTGCGATCGTTAAAACCGTTTTAATATCTGCTGCCAGCTGTTCACGGAGCTGTTTACCTAAAGACCAAAGCGTCGGGTCAACTAAGCGTTGGTCGTAATACTCCGCTAGCCAAAGGTCGGCTTTAGCGAATACCATCTCTAACATACCGATACGCGTCGAGAAGAAAGGCCAATTGCGACACATCTCTTCTAAATTTTTCTGTTGACCTTGATCAATCGCGTTATTCAATGCCGCGCCAGCACCTAGCCATGCAGGGAGCATTAAGCGGTTCTGTGTCCAAGCAAAAATCCATGGGATAGCCCGTAATGACTCAACACCACCAGTTGGACGGCGCTTAGCCGGTCGAGATCCCAACGGTAATTTACCCAGTTCTTGCTCTGGCGTAGCCGAACGGAAGTAAGGAACAAAATCCTTATTTTCCCGGATATACCCGCGGTACATGTCACAGGAGTCTGCCGAGAGTTGGTTCATCACCTCACGCCATTCAGCTTTGGGTTCGGGCGGGGGTAGGAGGTTCGCTTCAAGAATTGCACTGGTATAGAGGGTTAAGCTCGCAATAGTGATTTCCGGTAAGCCGTATTTGAAGCGGATCATCTCACCTTGTTCGGTGACACGAAGCCCACCTTTCAAGCTACCAGGCGGTTGTGATAGCAAGGCGGCATGGGCGGGGGCGCCACCACGACCAATTGACCCACCACGGCCATGGAATAGAGTTAAGGCGATACCGGCTTTATTACAGGTTTTAATGAGTGCATCTTGGGCTTGATATTGTGCCCAACTGGCCGCCATCACGCCTGCATCCTTAGCAGAATCGGAATAACCGATCATGACCATTTGTTTGCCTTGAATAAAGCCACGATACCAATCAATACTCAGTAATTGCGTCATCACGCTATCGGCATTATTCAGGTCATCCAGTGTTTCAAATAACGGCGCAACGGGAAGTGCATATCGGATCCCCGCTTCTTTAAGGAGTAGATGCACTGCTAAAACATCGGAAGGCGTTTTCGCCATGGAGATAACATAGGCCGCAATCGAACCTTGAGGCACTTCAGCCGCGACTTGGCAGGTATCCAATACCTCTTGAGTTGCCTCACTCGGTTGCCAATGACGAGGCAGTAGCGGGCGAGGAGAAGAGAGCTCACGAATTAAGAAGGCTTGTTTATCGGCTTCAGACCAACTTTCATAATCCCCTAGCCCTAAGTAACCCGTAATTTCTGAGATGGCTTCAGTATGGCGAGTGCTTTCTTGCCGTAAATCAATACGTACCAGTGGTACGCCAAAACATTTAACGCGGCGTAGCGTATCAAGAAGATGGCCATTGGCAATAATTCCCATCCCACTTTTTTGTAACGACTCGTAGAGCGCATAGAGGGGCGTCCAAAGTTGTTCGTTACTGACAATAATGTCTTTAGGCGGGGGGGGCTCTTCACCTTTTAAGCGCAGTTCTAGGTGGTTTTGTGTAGAAATAAGTTGTGTTCTTAAACGTTTAAGCACATAGCGATAAGGTTCTTGAATTTCTGGATCGTGGCACATCGCCTTAACGACATCGTCGCAGTTCGACATGGATAGCTCAGAAATTAAAACCGTCATATCTTTTATAAAGAGATCGGCGGCTTTCCAACGGCTCAGTCGGATTGCTTGACGAGTGACTGTTGCGGTGACGTTAGGGTTACCGTCCCGATCACCGCCCATCCAAGAGGTAAATTTTACCGGCACAAAATCAACGGGGAGGGTGATACCAAATGTAGCGTGAACCTGTTCATTTAATTCACGTAAAAAAGCAGGAACACCTTCCCATAAGCTATTCTCAACGACCGCAAACCCCCACTTTGCTTCATCGATGGGGGTTGGTCGTTGTTTACGTATTTCGTCGGTATACCAGGCTTGTTCAACGAGTTGGCGGAGACGACGCATAATTTTTGACGTCTCGTACTCGGTTAAGTCGTTATGGTCGAGACGCTCAAGGCAATTATTCACTTCGACCAGTTTATGAATAAGTGTCCGGCGGGTAATTTCGGTCGGGTGCGCCGTTAATACGAGCTCAATTGATAGTTCTTCAATCGCCTGGCAAATATCTTTCTCAGAAATATTTTGGATGTTTTTCAACCGTTCGAAGGTAGCTTGCAATACTTCCGGTGGACTTTCACCGGGAGATTGATGTGAAACAGTTTGATACTGCTCTGCGACGTTCGTTAAGTTGAGAAACTGGCTAAATGCCCGGGCAACAGGGAGCAATTCATCATTAGACAAATTCTGTAAAGTGGTGAGTAAGGCTTCACGATCTTCTTCACTTCCAGAACGTGAACCTTTGGAAAGTTTTCTAATCGATTCAACACGTTCTAAAATCTCATCGCCGAGGGCGTTTTTAATCGTATCGCCAAGTAGTTTTCCAAGCATACTCACGTTACTACGCATAGCTGAATATTGTTCGTTCATGTGACGCGTTAACCCCTTAGCTGTTGTCTGCCCATTAATTATTGTTATTGGTTTTCTGTATCTCTATCTAGCCATGTAACGGAATGAACGTCAAATGTCAGTGAAGTGTCCAGTGACTTCAAAACATATCGTATTAATGCTCAATTAGCGCTTCGGAAGCGGATTGTGTTGAGCTTGCTCTATTCATAAAGCTTTTTAAGCTATCTCTTAAAGAGGAGTCCCGATCTCTCACTTAGCAAAAATGATGAATTAATTTTTTCAGCAGTTGATCTGTTGGCTCGATAAATTTTGTCTCAAGGTATTCATCAGGTTGATGCGCCTGTTCAATCGACCCCGGTCCCAGGACTAAGGTTGGGCAAAGCTGTTGAATAAAAGGCGCTTCGGTACAGTAATTCACAATCTCAGTTTCAGTTCCTAACACCTTTTCGATTAACTCCACCAATGGATGATGAACCGGACATTCATAACCAGGAATAGGTGGGTGTAAGTCAGTGATCGTTAAGCGTCCTGGCCATTGTTCGCTGAGTGGTGCCAATGCTTGGGCGAGTAAGTCGTGAAGATCGGGAAGAGAGAGTCCCGGCAGAGGGCGTATATCCATATGTAATTCACAACAGGCACAGATTCTATTCGGTGCATCACCGCCTGAAATTTTTCCAAAATTCATCGTCGGGTAAGGGATGACAAATCCATCATGGTTGAAACGTTCTTTTAATTGATGGCGTAAACCTTGGAGCGCGGTGATGGAATCATGCATTAACTCGATCGCATTGATCCCTTTCTCTGGATCGCTGGAGTGGCCTGAGTGACCTTCGATACGAATTGCTTTAGAGAGGTGACCTTTATGGGCTCGTACGGGCTGCAACGAGGTCGGCTCACCAATGATTGCACAATCCGGGCGGATAGAGGTCGATTGCGCAAAGTAGCTTGCACCCGCCATCGTCGTTTCTTCATCTGCCGTGGCGAGGATATAGAGTGGTTTGGTGAGTTTACTCAGATCCATCTCCGTTAGCGCAGCCAGAATAAAAGCAAAAAATCCTT
Source organism: Rosenbergiella nectarea (assembly GCF_900111105.1). Lineage (GTDB taxonomy): Bacteria > Pseudomonadota > Gammaproteobacteria > Enterobacterales > Enterobacteriaceae > Rosenbergiella > Rosenbergiella nectarea. Next base: position 165,464 of record NZ_FOGC01000009.1, read on the forward strand.
TCATATCTGCGGTCCCTAGACCATATAAGCGATTATCGCGCTCAGTCAGCGTAAAGGGGTCTTGCGTCCAGCGCCCTTCATCGTAAGGCACGGTGTCAGTATGACCGGCCAATAGTAGACCACCAGAGCCTTGTCCATAACTCGCCAGTAAATTGAATTTATTCCGCGTATTCGGTACCGGCTGAAGTTCAACCTGAAAACCTAAATTTTCGAACCAACCCGCGAGTAAGCTAATGAGCGGTTCATTGCTCTGATCCAGTACAGATTCTGTACCGCTGATGGAAGGCGTACCAATTAATTGACGATAAAGCTCTATAAATGGCGGTAATTTGTTATTCACTGTTGACGCTCCTTTAATTAGGATGTACAAATAATCATGCAAATTATGTGAATAAAAATACATTATTGGCCATCTCAATGACAACGATTTATTCACGATTCAAGGGAAAGTAGCAACTTAACCCGCACCTGATTACGAGAGCTAAGAAAGGTCTTTTCTAATGTTAAATGCATTGATTGTTGGCGCTAGCGGGTATGCCGGTGCGGAACTGGCAACCTACCTGAATCGTCACCCTGAAGTTAACCTTGCCACACTGGCAGTGTCTGCAAAAAGTGAAGATGCAGGTAAATTATTATCAGATCTTTATCCGCAACTCAAAGGCCGCATCGATCTCGCTTTACACGGGATGACCGATCCACAGGCGTTGGCTGAACAGCACGATGTCGTGTTTTTAGCTACGGCCCATGAAGTAAGCCACGATTTGGCCCCAATCTTTCTTAGTGCAGGTTGTACGGTGTTCGATCTTTCCGGTGCTTATCGGGTTAACGATCCAGAGTTTTATACTAATTATTACGGATTTACTCACCAACATACAGACTGGTTAGCGAAGGCGGTTTATGGCTTGGCCGAGTGGCAGGCTGAAAAAATTCAGACTGCACAGCTGATTGCGGTACCGGGCTGTTACCCGACAGCGGCCCAATTAGCACTAAAACCTTTACTGGACCGCCAGTTACTGAATACCGATTTTTGGCCAGTCATTAATGCGACGAGCGGTGTGAGCGGTGCGGGGCGTAAAGCTTCACTTAAAACGAGTCTGTGTGAAGTCAGCTTACAGCCCTACGGTATTTTTACCCATCGTCATCAGCCAGAGATTGCGACGCACCTCGGCACGCCAGTTATTTTTACTCCTCATTTAGGGGATTTCCCTCGGGGTATCTCTGAAACTATCACTTGCCAGTTAACACAGACGCTCTCTCGCGAAGAGATCGCGGCTATCTTCCATCAAGCGTACGATGGCCAGCCCTTAGTGAGAATCTATGATGAAGGCGTCCCGGCACTGAAATCGGTTGTAGGGCTTCCTTATTGTGATATCGGCTTTGCCGTAGAAGGTCAGTATCTGATTTTGGTCAGTGTTGAAGATAATTTATTGAAAGGGGCGGCTTCCCAAGCAGTGCAATGCTTGAATATTCGCTTTAACTTTTCATCCACCCTTTCCTTACTTTAAGACGAGTCATCGATTATGGAAAATCCATTAATTATTAAACTAGGTGGAGTTCTATTAGACAGTGAAGAAGCCCTGTCTAGGCTCTTTGACGCACTGCAGCAGTACCGCTCGCAACATCAACGACCACTGGTCATTGTTCACGGTGGGGGCTGCTTAGTTGATGAGCTCATGAGCCAACTTAATCTGCCCGTGAAAAAGCAAAACGGTTTGCGCGTCACCCCGGCTGACCAAATCGATATCATCACCGGCGCTTTAGCGGGAACGGCGAATAAGACCCTGTTAGCCTGGGCAAAAAAATATGGTATCTCAGCCGTTGGGCTGTCGCTTGGCGATGGCAATATCACCCAAGTTACGCAATTAGATGAATCCTTGGGCCATGTGGGTAAGGCCTCTGCGGGAAATCCGGCGCTGTTACACACACTTTTAACTGCTGAATATTTGCCAATTATCAGTTCTATCGGTATTACTGATGGGGGGCAGCTCATGAATGTTAATGCAGACCAAGCGGCGACAGCATTGGCAGCGGCTTTAGGTGCAGATTTAATTCTCCTTTCCGATGTGAGTGGTATCTTGGATGGTAAAGGACAAAAAATTGATCAGATGTCGGCACAAATGGCGGAATCATTGATTGATCAGGGCATTATTACTGATGGAATGATTGTGAAGGTGAACGCGGCGTTAGATGCTGCGCGTAGCTTAAACAGACCGGTCGATATAGCCAGCTGGCGACATGCTGAAAAACTGCCAGACTTGTTCAATGGCTTAGCCATTGGTACGCGGATTGTTGCGTAAATTAAAGAATATTTTCAAGGATCTATAATGCAAACTCAAAATATTAATAAAATTGTTTTAGCGTATTCAGGCGGTCTTGATACTTCGGCGATTATTCCGTGGTTAAAAGAGAATTATGGCTGTGAAGTGGTGGCATTTGTTGCCAACGTTGGCCAAGATCCTGCTGATTTAGAAGGTGTAGAGAAAAAGGCGATGCAGTCTGGGGCGAGCGAGTGCCACGTTGTCGATCTACGCGAAGAGTTTATCCGTGAATATGTTTATCCAGTACTCCAAACTGGTGCACTGTATGAAGGTACATACTTACTGGGAACCTCTATGGCGCGCCCAATTATCGCCAAGGCTCAAGTTGAAGTCGCCCTGAAAGTGGGTGCAGATGCACTGTGTCATGGTGCAACCGGTAAAGGTAATGACCAAGTTCGTTTCGAAAGCACTTACGCGGCCTTAGCGCCACAACTGAAAGTGATTGCACCTTGGCGTGAGTGGGATCTACGTTCTCGTGAAGCGCTCCTCGATTACCTCAAACAGCGTGATATCCCTACAACCGCCAGTTTGGAAAAAATTTATAGCCGTGATGAAAATGCGTGGCATATCTCCACTGAAGGTGGCGTATTAGAAAGTCCTGCTAATGCTGCAAACCAAGATTGCTGGGTTTGGACCGTCGACCCCTTAGAAGCGCCAGATCAACCTGAAGAAGTTACCCTGACGGTCGAGAAAGGTAAAGTCGTCGCGGTCAATGGTGAAAGGTTAAGTCCGTTCCAAGCGTTAGAAAAACTGAACGTTCTTGGGGCCAAACACGGCGTTGGCCGGATCGATATTGTTGAGAACCGTTTAGTCGGCATGAAGTCACGTGGCTGTTATGAAACTCCGGGCGGTACCATTATGGTGAATGCCTTACGTGCGGTTGAGCAGCTGGTCTTAGATCGTGACAGCTTCAAATGGCGTGAGCAGCTTGGCTTAGAAATGTCTTATGTTGTTTATGACGGACGTTGGTTTACTCCGATTCGTAAAGCGCTGCAAGCCTCTGCTGAATCGTTAGCGGAAGAGCTTAATGGCGAAGTGGTGATACGTCTTTATAAAGGGCATGCCACGGCGATTAAAAAGAAATCAGACAATAGCCTTTATTCTGAAGAATTTGCGACCTTTGGCGAAGATGACGTTTATGATCATAGCCATGCGGAAGGATTTATCCGTCTTTACTCGCTGTCTTCTCGTATCCGGGCATTAAAACAACAATAAGTCTTTAGGTGGCCGTAGCGCCACCTCCTTATCTATTTTTCAGGAGAGTTACCATGGCATTGTGGGGCGGACGGTTCACTCAGGCAGCCGATCAACGGTTCAAACATTTCAACGACTCATTACGTTTTGACTATCGTTTGGCTGAGCAAGATATTACTGGCTCGGTAGCATGGTCAAAAGCCTTAGTTACCGTCAATGTTTTGACTCGCGAGGAGCAACAACGTCTGGAGCAAGCATTAGCTGAGTTATTGGCTGACGTGCGCGAGAACCCAATGCAGATCCTGGAAAGTGATGCGGAAGATATTCACAGTTGGGTCGAAGGTAAACTCATCGATAAGGTCGGGGATTTAGGAAAAAAACTGCATACTGGCCGGAGCCGTAATGACCAAGTGGCGACCGACTTAAAGCTGTGGTGTAAATTTCAGGTCAATGAATTAATTACCGCTGTCCGTGCGGTACAACGCGCATTAGTCGAAACTGCGGCTACCCATCAAGACGTAGTGATGCCGGGCTACACCCATTTACAACGTGCGCAACCTATCACTTTTGCCCACTGGTGTTTAGCTTATACCGAGATGTTAGCGCGTGACCAAAGTCGTTTAGAGGATGCTTTAAAGCGCCTCGATGTCAGCCCTCTAGGTTGTGGCGCGCTGGCCGGGACCGCATATCCTATTGATCGTGAACAATTGGCTGAATGGTTAGGTTTCTCCAGTGCTACGCGCAATAGCCTTGATTCAGTCTCTGACCGCGACCACGCGCTAGAGTTAATGAGTCATGCTTCTATTAGCATGATACATTTATCACGTTTCGCTGAAGATATGATTTTCTTTAACTCAGGTGAGGCGGGTTTCATTGAGCTATCAGATAAAGTAACGTCTGGCTCGTCATTAATGCCACAAAAGAAAAACCCCGATGCATTAGAGCTTATTCGTGGTAAGTGCGGCCGTGTGCAGGGCGCTTTGACCGGTATGATGATGACGCTTAAAGGATTACCCCTCGCCTACAATAAAGATATGCAAGAAGACAAGGAAGGGTTGTTTGATGCCTTAGATACTTGGTTAGAGTGTCTGCATATGAGCTGTCTGGTCTTAGAAGACATTCAACTTAATTCCACACGCTGCAAAGAAGCGGCAGAACAAGGTTATGCGAACTCTACTGAGTTGGCCGATTACTTAGTCGCCAAAGGAGTCCCCTTCCGTGAAGCTCACCATATTGTCGGCGAAGTCGTGGTGTCGGCCATCAAACAAGGGATCCCTCTTGAGCAATTATCGTTGGAACACTTTAAACAGTTTAGCGATACGATTGAGGAAGACGTCTATCCATTATTGTCGCTTCAGTCTTGCTTAGATAAGCGTAATGCAAAGGGCGGAGTTGCCCGCGAGCAAGTAACCTATGCGATTGAACAAGCGCGTGCTCGTTTAGCGTAAAAAAAAAGCGGACGAAAATTCGTCCGCTGCCCTGGTGTGGTACTCTCTTCTTATAATTCTCTATACTGCGAAATGCTTCTCTAAATCGTCGCTACCCCCGATGTGGCGGCCTCCGATAAAGACTTGTGGTACGGTGGAACGACCAGTGATAGCGCGTAAGCTAACTGTGGTAGCGTCTTGACCCAGTACCAGCTCTTCATATTGTAGGCCTTTATCTTGCAACAGCTGTTTCGCTTTTGCACAGAAAGGGCAACCTGGTTTAGTAATAATTGACACAGACTCTTGTAATTTATGGTCCGGTGCCAAGTATTTCAGCATAGTATCAGCATCGGAGACTTCAAACGGGTCGCCCGGTTGGTCTGGCTCGACAAACATCTTCTCGATTTTTCCGTCGCGTACCAGCATAGAATAACGCCATGAACGCTCACCGAACCCTAAGTCGCCTTTACCGACTAACATTCCCATGCCGCGGCTAAAATCACCATTACCGTCTGGAATGAAAGTGATTTTCTCAGCATGTTGATCTTGTTTCCATGCATTCATAACGAAAGTATCGTTGACGGAAACACATAAGATCTCGTCGACGCCGTGTGCCGCGAATACACTATGCAGCTCGTTGTAACGTGGCAGATGGCTTGAAGAACAGGTTGGCGTGAAAGCGCCGGGTAATGAGAAAACGATAACCGTTTTGTTTTTGAATAAGTCATCAGTGGTCAGATCGACCCATTTGTCACCTTGACGTGTATGAAACGTTACTTGCGGGACGTTTTTACCTTCTTGATTCTCTAATGGCATGCTGTACTCCACTATTTGATATAGGTTAACTGTTTGATGAGTTAATAATATGAGACATTCCTTGATAGGGCTAATCGTTCGTTGCTATGCTACCTATCGTTACGACCTATCATGAAGGAAGGGTATTAATGAACATCCGTGATCTGGAATATCTTGTTTCGCTCGCTGAACATCGTCATTTTAGACGAGCGGCTGACGCTTGTCATGTCAGCCAACCCACCTTAAGTGGACAGATACGTAAGCTGGAAGATGAGCTGGGAGTCATGTTACTTGAAAGAACCAGTCGCAAAGTTCTTTTCACGCAAGCGGGTTTACTCCTCGTTGACCAAGCACGTACAGTCTTGCGAGAAGTCAAAATCCTTAAGGAAATGGCGAGCCAACAGGGTGAAACCATGTCCGGACCTCTACATATTGGTCTAATCCCTACCGTTGGGCCGTATTTATTACCGCATATTATTCCTATGCTTCATAAAAGTTTTCCAAAACTTGAGATGTACCTCCATGAAGCACAAACCCATCAGCTGTTAGCCCAGCTCGACAGTGGTAAATTGGACTGCGCCATTATGGCGTTAGTCAAAGAGTCAGAGGCATTTATTGAGGTGCCTTTATTCGACGAACCCATGAAATTAGCGGTTTATAGTGACCATCCTTGGTGCCAGCGACAAACCATACCTATGGGCGATCTTTCAGGCGAGAAATTATTAATGCTAGAAGACGGCCACTGTTTACGTGATCAAGCAATGGGGTTCTGTTTCCAAGCTGGGGCAGATGAGGATACCCATTTCCGTGCGACGAGTCTTGAGACGCTACGTAACATGGTTGCAGCAGGTAGCGGCGTGACCTTGATGCCAGCACTGTCCGTACCGACAGAAAGGGAAAGAGACGGGGTGTGTTACATTGGATGTGAATCGCCAGTGCCGCAACGGACAGTGGCGTTAATTTATCGGCCGGGATCACCTCTGCGTAGCCGCTATGAGCAACTCGCAGAGGCGATAAGCGCACACATGTACGCATTACCGGCTGATGTATTAAAACAGTCTGTTTAAACCGTTTAATGCGGCTACGCGATAAGCCTCGGCCATTGTTGGATAGTTAAAGGTGGTATTAACGAAGTACTCGATAGTATTACCACCATTTTTCTGTTCCATAATGGCTTGGCCGATATGAATAATTTCGGCGGCCCTTTCGCCAAAGCAGTGTATCCCTAAAATTTCCTTCGTTTCACGATGGAAAAGGATTTTTAAGCTACCGACATTCATCCCTACAATTTGTGCGCGGGCAAGATGTTTAAATTGCGCGCGGCCAACCTCGTAGGGGACTTTCATTGCAGTGAGCTGTTGCTCTGTTTTCCCAATTGAACTGATCTCTGGGATGGTATAGATCCCCGTTGGGATATCTTCAACGAGATGGGCAGTCGCCTCGCCTTTGATGATAGCTTGTGCCGCAATACGACCTTGATCGTAGGCTGCAGAAGCTAGGCTCGGATAACCAATCACGTCACCCACCGCAAAGATATTAGGCTGACTAGTTTGGTACATATTATTAACTTTTATTTGACCGCGGCCATCGGCTTCAAGACCAGCATTCTCTAATGAGAGTGAATCGGTGTTACCCGTCCGGCCGTTCGCAAATAATAAGCAGTCCGCTTTCATTTTTTTGCCGGATTTGAGGTGCATAATCACGCCATCCTCAACGCCTTCAACTTTCTCAAACTCTTCGTTATGGCGGATCACTACACCGTTATTCCAGAAGTGATAAGAGAGCGAATCCGACATTTCTTGGTCTAAGAATGCCAGCAGGCGATCGCGGGTATTGATTAGGTCAACCTTCACGCCCAATCCGCGGAATATTGAAGCATATTCACATCCAATTACCCCTGCACCATAAATGATGACGTGGCTTGGCTCATGTTTTAAATCTAAGATGGAATCGGAATCGTAGACACGCGGATGCGTAAAGTCGATATTATCGGGATGGTAAGGGCGCGAACCACAGGCAATCACGAACTTCTCTGCGGTTAATATCTCTACCGAGCCGTCGTGGGCAGTCAGTTCGAGCGTGTGTGCATCGATAAAACGGGCATCGCCTTGAAACAATGCACAATGGTTTCTTTCATAAAACCCTTGGCGCATATTAGTTTGTTGCTGAATAACGTTCTCAGTATGTTTAAGAATATCAGCAAAAGAAGAACGTAGTAGGCGAGTATGGTCGCTGTATAGGGGGTTCAGATTGAACTCGATGATACGGCTAACTGCGTGACGTAAAGCTTTAGAGGGGATCGTACCCCAGTGTGTACAACCACCACCGATATTATGATAGCGTTCAATAACAGCAATGTGAGCACCTTGTTTAACAAGGCCCATTGCGGCACCTTCACCACCAGGTCCAGAACCAATGACAATGGCGTCGTAATCGTAAGACTGTTTCATACCCATATGTCCTATTTCTCTATACATTTTTACAACTTGATTCTAACATCTTCACGGTGTTAGCTAAATGGTCAAACCAATTTTCCGCATTTCTGCACAAAAATTTAAGTAACAGAGCGTAATAATGTTTCCCCCGCTGTACGCTCAAACTTTGGTATAGTCTTACCATGAAAGATAAAAAGGCAGAAGTCATGGGCGTTAGAGCGCAGCAAAAAGAACGTACAAGACGTGCACTCGTTGAGGCTGCTTTTAGCCAGCTCAGTGCTGAACGAAGTTTTGCTAGCTTAAGTCTACGGGAGGTCGCTCGTGAGGCAGGGATCGCGCCAACCTCATTTTATCGGCATTTTAAAGATGTGGATGAATTAGGACTGACGATGGTTGATGAAAGCGGTCTTATGCTTCGTCAACTTATGCGCCAAGCACGCCAGCGAATAGCTAAGGGTGGCAGTATCATTCGAACCTCCGTCGCGACCTTTATGGAGTTTATCGGAAATAATCCGAATGCCTTTAGGCTTCTGTTGCGTGAGCGCTCTGGCACCTCCTCCGCATTTCGCGCCGCGGTCGCTAGAGAGATTCAACATTTCATTGCCGAATTGGCCGATTATCTCGAACTTGAAAATCATATGCCCCGAAGCTTTACTGAAGCACAGGCTGAAGCGATGGTGACTATCGTTTTCAGTGCCGGTGCAGAGGCACTGGATATTGATCTGGTCCATAGGCGCTTACTTGAAGAACGCCTAGTGCTACAACTTAGGATGATTTCGAAAGGGGCTTACTACTGGTATCGTCGTGAACAAGAACGGTTAGCGTTGCACAATGAAGGGCATGAAGAGATGAGCCCTATTCCTAAATAGGGCTCTGTCTTGTTAGCGTAGTGTCAGTAGCACCCCGGATTCCATATGATGGGTATAGGGGAATTGGTCGAACAATGCCACGCGAGAGATCGCGTGGGTGTCAGAGAGCACTGAAAGATTTTCGCGAAGTGTTTCTGGATTACAGGATATATAAAGGATACGCGGATATTGCTGTACCATTTTTAGCGTTTGCTCATCTAGTCCACTGCGAGGGGGATCGACAAAAATGGTTTCACAATTGTAAGCCTGTAAATCAATACCTTTGAGCCGGGTAAACTCTCTAACGCCTTGCATCGCTTGAGTAAACTCTTCCGCAGACATCCGGATAATTTGTAAGTTATCGATATTGTTGGCGCTTATATTATATTGCGCGGACTCAACGGAAGGCTTGGCTATTTCTGTGGCGAGCACTTGATTGAAATTTTTCGCTAAGGCAATCGAGAAATTACCATTCCCACAATAGAGTTCGAGGAGATCGCCGGTAGCGTTTTGGGTGATAGATTGCGCCCACTCAAGCATTGAAATGTTGATCGCTGCATTAGGTTGCGTGAAGCTATTCTCAACTTGTCGATAAACAAGCGTTTCACCATTTACGTTGAGTGCTTCTTCTATATAGTCTTTATCCAAGACAATTTTTGTTTTTGTTGCTCGACCTATAATGTCGATAGTGAATCCCATCTGCCGTAAACGGTCCCGTAATACTTTAGCGGCGGCAATCCATTCGTCATTCAGTGGCCGGTGATAGAGCAATGTGACCAACGCCTCACCGCTCAAGGTGGTGAGATAATCGATTTGAAAAATTTTGTGCCTAAGGACTTGCTCCTGTTTGAGTGCGTCAATCATGATTGGCATCAGCTGATTGATTAACTGGCTTGCCGCTGGAAATTGCGTAACAGGTATCCGTGACTTAGTCGCTTGGTCGAACATGATATGGTACAAGTCATCGTCTTCATGCCAAAGACGAAATTCTGCACGCATACGGTAGTGACTCACAGGCGAGCGGAAAACTTCGATCTCAGGGTGAGGATAGGACGACAATAGCTGGCTGAGACGTTGATGCTTTTCAGTAAGCTGGGAATCGTATTGTGTTATGGGAAGATGTTCCGGAGTCATAAATTGAACCTATAGAATAGCCTGATCAGCGGAGGATTGTAGGGATTCTATACACGATGTCCAGCTTCTATCGTTATCCGTTGCTGAGTTAACCTCGCTGAGGGTGGTATCATAGCCACTATAATCAGATGCGTATGAGAAAATAATGGTTATACCGATTCAACATCCTTCAGAAATGCGTATGTCCCATGGTGAGACAGGGCCAACAATATTGATTATTGACTCTGGAGTCGGCGGGCTTTCCGTCTATGACGAAATAGCGAAGCTATTACCGGCAGCCCGATATCTCTATGTTTTCGATAATGCAGGCTTTCCTTATGGAACTAAAGAAGAGTCATTCATTATTGAACGGGTCGTACAGATTACCCAGCAGATGGCGGATGCTTACCCGATCGACCTCGCAGTCATTGCTTGTAATACTGCCAGCACTATTACATTACCTCGACTTCGAGAAACCTTCAGTTTTCCTGTTATAGGTGTCGTACCGGCAATAAAACCTGCTGCGCAATTGACCCGTAACGGAGTTATTGGCTTGTTGGCGACCCAAGGAACGATAAGGCGGGAATATACCTATGGGTTGATTAAACAGTTTGCCACAGATTGCCAGATTGAAATGTTAGGGGCGTCTTCGCTCGTCGAATTAGCAGAGGGCAAACTGCACCGACAAGAGGTAAGCTTGAATGAGGTCAGGGAAGCGGTAATGCCGTGGTTAAGATTACCTATAGTTCCAGATACCATTATTTTAGGCTGCACACACTTTCCTTTATTAAAGGAAGAGCTTCAGCAAGTCTTCCCGAGAGAGACGATTTTCGTTGATTCAGGGATCGCAATCGCTCGTCGGGCGGTCTTCTTACTTAAAGATTACGCCTTAGCCGCCATTTCTCAGCCTTCCAATGTCGCCTTTTGTACACTCGAAGATGAAAAATCAGTATTGCTTTTACCTGTTTTACGTCAATTTCGGTTTGAAAAGCTCGAAAATCTTACAAATAATAAGCGAATTGCATGAATCTGCAGCAACTGGTGATTTTTTTTAAATAATCCCTTGCGCTCTGAGCGGAACTCCCTATAATGCGCATCCACTGACACGGCAAAGCACGATACGCAGCGCGGTGACAGGGACTGGAGCGATTCGGTCCAGGAGAAAAAACAAAAACAATGATTGACTCCTGAGGTAAAGCGAGTAATATACGCCACCTCGCGACAACGAGTTAAAACGTTGATTCGCAATGCTCTTTAACAATTTATCAGACAATCTGTGTGGGCACTCGCAGGATTGATATCACAAAAAACTTTGTAGTATCAAGTCTTGAAGAGTGACACTGAAAATTCATTTACGAATAACAGAATAATTTCTTTGAGCATCAAACTTTAAATTGAAGAGTTTGATCATGGCTCAGATTGAACG
>NZ_FOGC01000008.1 GCF_900111105.1 Rosenbergiella nectarea
TTTGAGACAGAATCGGTGGAGCGGTAGTTCAGTTGGTTAGAATACCTGCCTGTCACGCAGGGGGTCGCGGGTTCGAGCCCCGTCCGTTCCGCCACCTTTTTAGGGGCGTAGTTCAATTGGTAGAGCACCGGTCTCCAAAACCGGGTGTTGGGGGTTCGAGTCCCTCCGCCCCTGCCAGAAAGTAAAATCCTTTACAGATGTAAAGGATTTTTTTTTGCCTAAAATCTACGTATTTCTACGTTACCTCAGTCAAAAAGGTGTTATCCGCCTTTCGACGTCTAACACCTACTCCCTAACTAATACTGACAGGTACATCTATTAACTGTTTTAATTCTTGCAGATGATCACTATTTTGTAGCCAAACTGCGTAAAGCGTTCTCGGAATCAACGGTGAGTTTTCAACTTTAATAAGGTCCGGATACCGTTGATCCCAGTAGTCAGGCAAAAAAGCGCAGCTATTAGTCGAGCCAAGTAATTCTCGCGCTATGTTGGCAGAGGTCGTTGTCAAAAGATATGAGTCATTGATCTCTGCGAGATACTCATCATGGTATTGGAAGTCTGCACCCCATTCGACTTTTATGTAGCGATTTTTCTCACCTTCAATACTGTTCTTCGAACGGAATAAAGCCAAATTCAATGAACCTATAGGTTGGCTGGCTAGTTCGTCCATTTTCGGCGCTTCAGTCGTTATGAGTAAGTCTAGTTGGCGCTCATGTATCTGTTTTACTAATAAGTGTCGCTGTGCGACCCTTGCTTCGATATGGAGCTCGTCATACTCTGTATAGAGTGATTTCAGCCAATTGGTTAGATAGCCCTCCCATAAGGCTGTACTGGCCCCTACAGACAGCTCATGGTGTTGTAAGGCTAATGCGACATCTTTCTTTGCCTGAGCCCATGTCGACATCAGTGCGTCGGCGTAGGGCCTTAGCTTCTCGCCTGCAGTCGTCAATCTGATATTATTGCGATGGCGGGTAAATAAGCTGACTCCTAGCTGGTTTTCGAGCTGTCTAATTCGAAAACTTACCGCCGATTGTGTGAGATATAATGCTTCAGCAGCACGACCAAAGTGTCGTGTACGACTGACTTCCAAGAAAGTTTTCAGTAATTCAGTGTCCAAAGTACATCTCCAAAAAAATTTATCGTATCAATTTAAATCTTTTGTTTTACACTTTGTCAAGCCTAACTAATACTCCGCGGCATGAACCACACAGCTATTAATAGAAGCAGGAGCGTGTTATATGGCGGAAAGCTTTGTAACTACCCACCGTTTTTTTGATAATAAGCATTACCCACGTGGATTCTCCCGTCATGGAGATTTTACGATTAAAGAAGCTCAATTATTAGAACGTCACGGTTTTGCGATGAATGAGCTCGATCTCGCAAAGCGTGAGCCGGCTAACGAAGAAGAGAAACAGTTTGTTGAAGTATGTCGCGGACAACGTCCTGCAGAGACTGAAGCAGAAAAAGTATGGTCTAAGTATATGGCTCGCATTAAGCGACCTAAACGTTTTCATACCTTATCCGGCGGTAAGCCACAAATGGATGCGGTTGAAGATTATAGCGATAGCGACGATTGATAGGAGGGCTCACCAAGGTGGGCCCTTTTTTTATTGGTACATCTGCGTGAGGTATTGAACGATACGTTCAGTATATCGATAACTTAATGCCTCCTGTAAGGTTTCTCTAGTTATCTCAAGCTCACCTTTCAGGTCGGTAATCGTTCGCGCCACTCTTAATATGTGGTGGTAAGTTCTATGGGAAAGCGATAATCGATGTAGACAATCTTTTAACCAATCGCCATCCTCTGGTGTTAACTGACAATAGCGTCTGATTGCGCTGTAATCGAGCAAAGCATTCTCTACACCTTGTCGCTTAATCTGACGTGCTCTTGCCAAGCTAATTCGAGATCTGACCGTTCGACTAGGCTCATTATCGAGTGACGTTGAGCCGTCCAATGGGGCTGGAACCTCTACAGAAAGTTGAAATCGGTCGATTAACGCGGCAGAAAGTATCTCTACGCTTTTCCCCAGAGCACTTCTAGTATTCTTAGCCTTCAATTCTGGCGGGGCATAGCAATAGGGAAGGTTCGTTGCTGCCACTAATTGAAATCTGGCGGGATAGATAACCTGTCTCCCCGCGCGTGATAGCAGAACATAGCCTTGCTCCAATGGTGTTCTTAAGGCATCTAAAGTTTTCTTATCGAACTCCAATAGTTCGTCTAAAAAGAGTATTCCCCGATGGGCGAGTGTAATTTCACCTGGCGATTCGGGATGAGTACTCCCGATTAATCCAGCCGCTGTAATGCTATGGTGTGGGCTTCTAAAAGGACGAGACAAAGGCTGCTCTAGATGACTTTTAGATAAGTTTTCCACTTGGGCAATAGCAATCTTTTCTTCAAGTGTCAGCTCGGGCAGTATGCTGGGCAGACAACGAGCGAGTGTTGTTTTTCCCGTACCGGGAGGGCCAACCATTAATATACTGTGCCCGCCAGCGGCCGCAATCTCCAAGGCGCGTTTAGCGTGATGCTGGCCAACGATGGTCTGTAAATCAATACTCGGGGACTCAGGTTTTTTTGTTGAAACCATCAGTTTTTTAGACGATAAAATGACCTCGTCTTCAAGATAGTGGCAAACTTGCCGAAGGTTCTCTGCATAACGAACAGTACCAGCAGTAAAAATCAACTCTGGTGAAAAGAGTTGTTGAGCGATAATAATTTGATGTTTTGCATCGGCAGCCGCAAGAATAGCCGAAATAGCGCCCTTACAACTGGTCAGTGAACCATCGAGTGAGAGCCCTGCATAAAATTCCACGTTACCATGACGTTTTAACTGGACCTGTCCTGAAGCGATAAGGATCGCGAGGGCTATGGGTAAGTCATAGCCATTTGTGTCACTGAGACGAGGGCTAGGCGTCAGGCTTAGGGTTATTTTTCTCGTGGGGAAATGATAACCACTATTTTGCACTGCACTACGCACTCGCGCCCTTATACCACGAGAAGTGCTATCAGAAAGTCCGATCAAGATAAATCCGGGTAGACCCTGGCTGATATCAATCTCAACAGTGACCAGTGTGGCATTCATTCCCACGACATAACGAGTGCAAACTTCCGCAAGTGGCATGATCGTTTCCTCCTCACAGAAGTATGCTTAAAATAAACAGCTCTTCTATCACTCAGATCCTTCATTACGAGTCTCGTCGATAAATTAAGTAACAATTGCAGATTATTTGTTTTTTTATGGAATTTAACTTTTAATTAATATTTATCATGGAGTTATCTGAATCTAATGATAATCGCATTCGGTTGTTAATTAAAAAAACATTGCATCATAGCTAAAAACTATGATAACTCTGTAGGTATTGATTCGATTAAGATGAATATCTGAACTGATTATGAAAGCCCTTTTACGAGTGATTAGCCTTATTCTCATTAGCGTGGTGGTGATTCTTCTCCCATCCTGCGGGGCTGCGTTCGGAAGAGAAAAGGCTTAAAAATCAAGTCATAATCTAAAGAAAACCCCCGCACTTAATAGTCCGGGGGTTTTTTTTTGGTCCAAACACAACAAAATAATAAAATCTGAGGCGACAGAATTTCCAGCATAAAATTCTGTATAACCCAAAAAAGGCAGAGGTTTAGTAATGACTGGAGCGCAATGGGTAGTTCATGCCCTGAAAGGGCAAGGAATTAAGACGGTATTTGGCTACCCCGGTGGGGCAATCATGCCTGTGTACGATGCCTTATACGACGGTGGAGTTGAACATTTATTATGCCGGCACGAGCAAGGGGCGGTAATCGCGGCAATTGGTTTTGCGCGCGCCACTGGAAAAACCGGCGTCTGCATTGCGACATCGGGGCCGGGAGCGACTAATCTCATTACGGGTCTGGCTGATGCCATGATGGATTCAGTCCCAATTGTCGCCATCACAGGCCAAGTCTCTTCGGCGGTGATTGGTACTGACGCCTTCCAAGAAATCGATGTACTCGGGCTTTCTCTGGCTTGTACTAAGCATAGCTTCATGGTTCAAAGTGCTGAAGAGTTACCGCAAGTTCTGGCGGATGCCTTTGCGATTGCTCAATCAGGCCGTCCCGGTCCTGTATTAGTCGACATCCCTAAGGATATTCAACTGGGCGCTGCCGATTTTCAGCCGGTCCTCAGCGCGGTATCTCAAGACAACGCCTCTTTCCTAGGTTCGCTCGACGCCGCAAAGGATTTACTCCACAAGGCAAAGAAACCGATCGTTTATGTCGGCGGTGGCGTAGGTATGGCTGGCGCGGTCACCGAGCTAAGAGCCTTTTTATCAGCCACCTCACTGCCTTCAGTGTGTACGTTGAAGGGACTGGGGACAGTCCCCCATAAAGAGCCTACCTACTTAGGAATGCTGGGTATGCATGGTAGTAAGGCGGCAAATTTAGCGGTACAGGAAAGTGACTTACTGATTGCTATTGGCGCGCGTTTTGATGATCGCGTTACGGGAAAGCTCGATACCTTTGCCCCACATGCTGCAGTTATCCATATCGATATCGATCCGGCAGAACTCAATAAATTACGTCGGGCACACGTGGGGTTACAGGGAAGCATTGCGGCGATATTGCCCGAGTTGACAATGACATTATCGATCGGTTCTTGGGTAGCACATGTCGCAGAACTGAAGAGCGATACTGCGCCAAATTACGATCATCCCGGTGCACCAATTTTCGCCCCAGCGCTACTTAAGAAACTGGCTGAAAAAATGCCACACAGTGCAGTGGTCACAACCGATGTTGGCCAACACCAGATGTGGGCAGCACAACATATGTTTTTCAACCAGCCGGAAAACTTCATTACATCAAGTGGGCTAGGCACAATGGGGTTTGGCTTACCTGCAGCGATTGGGGCCCAAGTCGCTCGCCCTGAAGATACCGTGATCTGTGTGTCGGGTGATGGGTCGATCATGATGAATATTCAAGAGCTGGGAACCATAAAGCGCAAGCAGTTACCGGTCAAAATTCTGCTGTTGGATAATCAGCGACTGGGGATGGTACGTCAGTGGCAAGAACTGTTCTTCGAAGAACGTTATAGCGAAACATTGCTGACCGATAATCCGGATTTCCTGATGCTCGCTCGCGCTTTTGATATCCCTGGCAAAAGTATTAGTAAAAAGGATGAGATCGACGCGGCACTTGATGAATTTTTAAATGCACCGACCGCTTATTTTTTACATATTCAGATTGATGAAAACGAAAATGTTTGGCCTCTCGTCCCACCGGGTGCGAGTAACACTAATATGATGGAGAAAAGCGCATGAATCAGCATCAACTCACTATCGCCGCAAGTCATCGTCCTGAAGTATTAGAGCGCATCTTACGGGTGGTACGCCATCGTGGATTTGAAATTAAAACCATGCAAATGGCACAAACTCTGGGGCCCGAGCAGATTAATATCGAAATGACAGTCGCCAGCCACCGTGGTATTGAGTTACTTTCGACACAGCTGACTAAATTAATCGACGTAAACAGCGTTAACGTCACACATAATAAAACACAACAAATACGTGCATAATCGTAAGGGACAGACAATGAGTACAAAAAAAGCAGAATTCATTTGGTTTAATGGCGAAATGGTTAAATGGGAAGAGGCTAAAATCAGCGTTATGTCTCACGCCCTGCATTACGGCACTTCCGTATTCGAAGGCGTCCGGTGCTACGATTCGCACAAAGGCCCAGTGGTTTTCCGCCATCGTGAACATATGCAACGCCTACACGATTCCGCCAAGATTTACCGTTTCCCTATCACGCAGTCTGTCGACGAGTTAATGACAGCATGCCGTGAGGTGCTACGTAAAAATAATTTAAAAAGCGCCTATATTCGTCCCTTAGCCTTTGTTGGGGATGTGGGCCTAGGGGTAAACCCGCCAGAAGGTTTCAGTATGGACGTCATCATTGCAGCCTTTCCATGGGGAGCTTACTTAGGTGCGGAAGCCTTAGAACAAGGTATTGATGCGATGGTTTCCTCTTGGAACCGTGTTGCGCCGAATACTCTTCCTACTGCAGCGAAGGCTGGTGGGAACTACCTATCTTCATTACTGGTAGGGAGTGAAGCTCGTCGTCATGGTTATCAAGAAGGCATCGCCTTAGATACTCAAGGTTATATTTCTGAAGGGGCGGGTGAAAACTTATTCGAAGTTAAAGAGGGTGTTTTGTTTACGCCACCATTTACCTCTTCGGCGCTGCCGGGTATCACTCGCGACGCTATTATCACCCTAGCAAAATCAATGGGTATTGAAGTGCGTGAGCAAGTGCTGTCTCGCGAGTCACTTTACTTAGCTGATGAAGTCTTCATGTCTGGTACAGCTGCAGAAATTACCCCGGTGAGAAGCGTGGACGGCATTACCGTTGGTGCAGGTAAACGTGGACCTGTGACCGAGCGCATCCAACAAGCCTTCTTCGGGTTATTCACCGGTGAGACGGAAGACAAATGGGGCTGGTTAGATCCGGTCAACGCATAACCTTATTCATTTTATAACGGGCATGATGTGCCCGTTTTGCTGTTATTTGGAGTAGATTGAGCATGCCTAAGTACCGTTCTGCAACCACCACCCATGGCCGTAATATGGCTGGCGCTCGTGCCCTATGGCGCGCAACTGGAATGACCGATGATGATTTTGGTAAGCCTATTATCGCCGTCGTAAACTCCTTCACCCAATTCGTCCCGGGCCATGTCCATTTACGGGATCTCGGTAAACTGGTCGCGGAACAGATCGAAGCGGCGGGCGGCGTGGCGAAAGAATTTAATACCATTGCCGTCGATGATGGGATCGCGATGGGGCATGGAGGAATGCTCTATTCCTTACCTTCGCGCGAACTTATTGCTGATTCTGTTGAATATATGGTTAATGCCCACTGCGCTGATGCCATGGTATGTATATCAAACTGCGACAAAATCACCCCAGGGATGTTAATGGCGTCAATGCGCCTAAATATTCCCGTCATTTTTGTCTCGGGTGGCCCGATGGAAGCGGGTAAAACGAAGCTTTCTGATCAAATCATTAAGCTCGATTTGGTTGATGCGATGATTCAAGGCGCCAACCCTAATGTGAGTGATGCCGACAGTGAACAGATTGAGCGCTCGGCTTGCCCAACCTGTGGGTCATGTTCAGGAATGTTCACTGCCAACTCAATGAACTGTCTGACCGAAGCTTTAGGACTTTCACAACCCGGTAATGGTTCGCTTTTAGCGACGCATGCCGATCGTGAGCAGTTATTTATTAACGCGGGTAAACGTATTGTTAGTTTGACTAAGCGCTATTACGAGCAAGACGATAGCAGTGCTTTACCTCGTAATATTGCGTCGAAAGCGGCATTTGAAAATGCGATGACGCTAGATATCGCGATGGGGGGTTCCACAAATACCGTATTACACTTACTTGCGGCGGCAAAAGAAGGGGATATTGATTTTGATATTTCCGATATTGATCGTTTATCTCGCCAAGTCCCGCACCTTTGTAAAGTTGCACCAAGCACCCCAAAATATCATATGGAAGATGTACACCGCGCAGGAGGGGTCATCGGTATCCTTGGTGAGCTTGATCGTGCCGGACTATTGAAAACCGATGTGCCGAATGTATTGGGCTCGACGCTGAAAGAGACCTTAGCGCAGTATGACATCATGCTGACTCAGGATGAGGCGATCAAAACCATGTACCGTGCAGGTCCTGCGGGGATTCGTACTACTAAAGCGTTTTCACAATCTTGCCGTTGGGACACGCTCGATGACGATCGCCAAAACGGCTGTATCCGCGAGCGCCAATATGCCTTCTCACAGGATGGCGGACTCGCGGTACTCTACGGTAACTTAGCAGAGAAAGGGTGTATCGTTAAAACTGCGGGCGTAGATGAAGAAATTTTGACCTTCCGTGGTCCAGCGAAAGTTTACGAAAGCCAAGATGATGCGGTCGAAGCAATCCTCGGCGGTAAAGTTATTGCGGGCGATGTGGTCGTTATCCGCTACGAAGGTCCCAAAGGCGGACCGGGCATGCAAGAGATGCTCTACCCAACTACCTACTTGAAATCGATGGGACTGGGCAAACAATGCGCCTTAATTACCGACGGTCGTTTCTCTGGCGGCACCTCTGGGTTATCGATTGGCCACGTCTCACCCGAAGCAGCGAGTGGCGGCATTATCGCGCTGGTGGAAGAAGGCGATATGATTTCGATTAATATTCCACAACGTGGGATTACGTTAGATATTAGCGATGCAGAACTCGCAGAGCGCCAAGCCGTACAAGTTCAGCGTGGAGAGCAAGCTTACACGCCAAAAAATCGTGAGCGTGAAGTCTCGTTCGCATTACGTGCCTACGCATCCTTAGCAACCAGTGCTGACCAGGGTGCGGTGCGTGATAAGAGTAAACTTGGGGGATAAGTCGATGGCGACAGCTAAACCCTTGCCTGCTGAGCCATCAGCAGGCGAATATCTTCACGCCATCCTGCGGTCTCCGGTGTACGATGTTGCACAGGTCACTCCGCTACAAGTGATGAATAAGCTTTCAGATCGTTTGGGTAATACCATCTTGGTCAAGCGTGAAGACCGTCAGCCCGTGCATAGTTTTAAACTGCGCGGGGCTTATGCCATGATTGCGGGACTCAGTGAAGAGCAGAAAGCTCGTGGTGTGGTGACGGCCTCAGCAGGAAACCATGCACAAGGTGTTGCACTTTCGGCCGCAAAATTAGGTATCAAATCGAAAATAGTGATGCCGCTGGCGACAGCGGATATCAAAGTCGATGCGGTGCGTGATTTTGGCGGAGAAGCACTATTACATGGTGCTAACTTCGACGAGGCGAAAGCGAAAGCAATCGAGCTTGCAGCGGATCATGGCCTTACATTTATTCCTCCCTTCGATCATCCTTCAGTCATCGCTGGACAGGGCACCCTAGGTATGGAGCTGCTGCAGCAAGATGCCCACTTGGACCGTATTTTCGTGCCGGTGGGTGGCGGTGGTCTTGCAGCCGGAGTGGCTGTCTTGATTAAACAGCTGATGCCTGAAATAAAAGTCATTGCTGTTGAGGCCAGCGACTCCGCTTGCTTGGCGGCTGCGCTGGAAGCCGGGCATCCCGTTGAGCTACCGCGCGTAGGGCTCTTTGCCGAAGGGGTGGCAGTTAAACGTATTGGTAGCGAAACCTTCCGTTTATGTGAGCAATACATTGATGACATCGTGACGGTCGACAGTGATGCTATCTGTGCAGCGATGAAAGATCTGTTCGAAGATGTACGGGCGGTCGCGGAGCCTTCTGGTGCGTTAGCCTTAGCGGGAATGAAGAAATATATTCAACAGCATGGCATCGAAGGGGAACGCTTAGCGCATGTCCTCTCTGGTGCGAATGTTAATTTCCATGGCTTACGCTATGTCTCTGAACGCTGCGAGTTAGGCGAGCAACGTGAGGCCCTCTTGGCGGTGACGATCCCAGAACAGCAAGGGAGTTTCCTTACCTTTTGCCAAACGTTAGGTGGCCGCTCAATCACTGAATTTAACTACCGTTATGCCGACGAAGGGAAAGCCTGTATTTTCGTCGGGGTCAGATTGACGCGGGGCGATGAAGAGCGCAAAGAGATCGTTACTCAACTCCAAAACCATGGCTATCAAGTCGTTGACCTTTCTGATGATGAAATGGCTAAGTTGCATTTACGCTACATGGTGGGTGGACGTCCAAGTAAAGCCCTAGAAGAACGCCTCTTCAGTTTTGAGTTCCCTGAGTCACCCGGTGCATTACTCAAGTTTTTGGAGACGCTAGGGACTCATTGGAATATCTCATTGTTTCACTATCGCAGCCATGGCACCGATTATGGGCGAGTCTTAGCCGGATTCGAACAAAACCCGCGAGAAACGGATTTTGAACCCCACCTCGATGCATTGGGGTATGCGTATCACGACGAAACAGAAAATCCTGCATTTAAATTCTTCTTAGCAGGCCAGTAATTAGAGAAGATTCCAAAAAGCATCAATCAGCGGCTCTCGTAGCCGCTGTTTTTGTACACAAATCCCCAATTCTAAGGGCGCCCCTAAATCTTCACCCTCTAGCATCATGATCCGGTTACGGACCATCTCAGGACTGTTTTCAATCACCACCGCTGGAAGCAGCGCGACTCCGCAGCCAAGTGCAACCATGGAGACAATTGCCTCATGTCCAGCGACAGTCGCGTAGATTATCGGGTTTGGCATACGTTGGCGGCGAAACCACAGATCGATACTACGTCTAACAGGCCCCTGCTCAGGAATAATAAAAGGAATTTCCTGCCAGTTACGCGTTTCATGATTCATCGCCAACTGACGTACAGGGCAAGGGAGTGCAGGGGCGATCATGACAAGAGGTAATGTGGCGAGAGGGGTAAAATCAATCCCGCTTGGTAGTGAGAGAGGCTTACCTGCAATAGACACATCGGCATGACCGGAGCTGACAATCTCCACGGCATCAGCAGGATCGCCAGTGAATAATTTGATTTCGACCTGTGGGTGGACGACTCTAAACCGATCTAATATTGGTGGTAAATGGCTGTAGGCGGCAGTGACTGAACAGAAAATTTTCAACTCTCCGCTCAGCGATGGGCTATCGACCGCCATCGCATGTTTCAGCTGTTGATATTGCAATAACGTTTGCTGAGCAAACACTTTTAATTGCTCGCCCGCTTCGGTGAGAGACACCGAGCGATTGTCTCGCAGAAATAATGGATAACCTAGCTCATCTTCTAAGCGTTGGATCTGTCGAGAAAGCGTTGAAGGGCTGACATGCATTGCTCGAGATGTTTGCCCGAAATGGCAAGACTCAGCCAAATGGAGAAACAATTTTAAATCGCGTAAATCCATCATCATCATGCCTTTTAATGTTGCGTTAACTGCAATGTAATATTGTTAATATATCAATTTAAGCAATGCATTTCCTGTCATATGATGGGGTCATAATGAAACGAGAGACGTTTCAATAATTACACAAAATATGCACAACATTATCTGGAGTATTCATGGCTAACTATTTTAATACGCTGAACTTACGTAATCAGCTGGCGCAATTAGGCAAATGTCGTTTTATGTCTCGTGAAGAGTTTGCTGATGAAGCTAACTACCTGAAAGGCAAGAAAGTCGTTATCGTGGGCTGTGGTGCGCAAGGCTTAAACCAAGGGTTAAATATGCGCGACTCTGGATTAAATGTTGCTTATGCACTGCGTCAAGAAGCTATCGATGAGAAACGCGCATCATGGCGTAAAGCTTCAGATAATGGATTTAAGGTCGGGACTTATGAAGAGTTAGTCCCTGAAGCGGATTTAGTGATTAACCTGACTCCAGACAAACAACACTCAGCAGTGGTACAAGCGGTTCAACCACTGATGAAAGAAGGTGCAGCGTTAGGGTATTCTCACGGTTTCAACATTGTTGAAGTGGGCGAAACGATCCGTAAAGATATCACTGTCGTTATGGTTGCACCGAAATGTCCAGGTACCGAAGTACGTGAAGAGTACAAACGCGGTTTCGGTGTCCCGACGCTATTAGCGGTACACCCAGAAAATGACCCGCAAAAAGAAGGTTTGGCGATTGCTAAAGCTTGGGCAGCTGCAACTGGCGGCCACCGTGCCGGTGTTTTAGAATCCTCTTTCGTTGCTGAAGTGAAATCCGATTTAATGGGCGAGCAAACTATCCTTTGCGGTATGCTGCAAGCGGGGTCAATTTTATGCTTCGATAAATTAGTGGCTGAAGGTACCGATGCGACCTACGCTGAAAAATTAATCCAGTTTGGTTGGGAAACCATCACCGAATCCCTGAAGTTTGGTGGCATCACCCTGATGATGGATCGTTTATCCAACCCAGCGAAATTACGTGCTTATGCACTTTCAGAGCAGCTGAAGACGTTAATGGCACCATTGTTCCAAAAACATATGGACGACATCATCTCTGGTGAGTTTTCATCCGGTATGATGGCCGATTGGGCCAACGATGATAAAGATCTCCTAACTTGGCGTGAAGAGACCGGCAAAACCGCTTTCGAGAATGCGGCACAGTTTGAAGGTAAGATTGCTGAGCAAGAATACTACGATCAAGGTGTCGTGATGGTCGCGATGGTTAAAGCGGGTGTTGAGTTAGCCTTCGAAACAATGGTTGATGCGGGCATCATCGAAGAGTCAGCGTATTACGAATCTCTTCACGAACTACCGTTAATTGCAAACACCATCGCACGTAAGCGTCTGTATGAAATGAACGTGGTTATTTCTGACACAGCAGAATACGGTAACTACCTATTTAGCTTTGCAGCAGTGCCATTATTAAAAGACTTTATGGCTAACTTGAAGCCAGGTGATTTAGGTAAGTCAGCGACAACAGATAATAACGTCGATAATGCACAATTACGTGAAGTGAACGAAGCCGTTCGTCACCACCCAATCGAAGAAGTGGGACGTAAACTACGCGGTTATATGACGGATATGAAGAGTATCGCTGTAGCAGGCTAATATCCAGTAGCATCGGACATCTCTTCGAAGCCCCTAGATTGTTTAACAATGTAGGGGCTTTTTTATTTCTGTAATAGAGCGCTTATTGTGGGGTGGGCGTGAGACCACGTTAAGGTAAATATACTTATCTGTTTTGCGATTACAGAAGTGGTCGTACAAATGACTTCGGAAGTGGTTGACGAGGGTTTTGCTACTTTCACCATATATAAAAGATACATGGCACCTTGGGTTGATGATTTACTAGGCTGGGATGAGCAATTTCAGTTTAACGGCTTCAAGGGGCATTTCTTGCAGGATAACGTTATATAAATCTTTATCGATGATGTGAAGGTTGGTATTGCCTGGATAGATAAAGAGGATGACTAAAAAAAGCTTTCGTTGTTAATAACCTTTAAAGAATACCAAGGTTATGAATATGAAGGTTAAGAATAAAAGGAATTTACCTTTATAATAGTACCTATTTTGAGTGTAACGACTTTATTAGCGGGATAGTCAATCTTTATCGTAATATGTGTAGGAAAGCGCACACTTCCTCTTATACTCAAACTACGGGAGTTAAACGCGAACGTTTTAGGTGGCTTCAATGAATTGAATATTTAAATCATCATGAGCCTTTTGCTGGGAAATTTCGACATCTTTGTTCAATTTTCGGTTATTATCTTACGGTTGAACGGACTTCTCAAGATTATGTGATACTACGTATAGCTACGTTAGAGGATACTCCCCAAAATATGGTTATTCCTATATCTGGTATTCGCATGATGCTTCATGGCTAAGAGGACATGAAGGAGTACCTCAATTTGATGAGGGGCAGCCTGTAATGAATCAGAACATCTCCGAGAGTCTCCCCCCCGTTAATGAGAGGAGTAGATGTCAAAGTACCAGTGTCATGTCTGTATGGGGTATCCCGTCTTCTAAATACTCTTTCGATGCAACTGAGAACCCAAACCTCTCATAAAAATTGATCAGGTGAGATTGAGCAGATAGTTGTACTGAATGGCAATTTTTATTACGTTTAAGATAATCAACTGTATTTTTTATTAGCTTAACTCCTAATTGTTGTCCTCTAAAAGAAGAATCAATAATAACTCGTCCGATTACTGATGGGGTATCAGCGGAACCACAATTAAGGATTCGTGAATAGGCTATACACTGACCTTCGTAAAGACCTCGAACATGGATTGAATCCTTATTTAAATCTAGCCCATCAATATCCTGATAATGGCAGGCTTGCTCGACTATAAATACCTTGTTACGTAGCAATAAAACAGCGTATAGGTCTTTGGCGATAATCTTATCGCCTGTCGTAAATTCCCATGTTATCTTCATATTTATTACCTACTATCATTACCCTAGAATAGGGTAAGCGTAATGCCACCCATGGCGGGTATATAAAATCACGAGTAGCGACCATCGTCTAGTTTACGTGCAATTTTATAAAATAAAACAGGGCTATTTAAGATAAGTACTCTTTTGCCTACCACCGCTATACCGCTCAGCGCCAACCCACCCTCAGCCTCCTAAATATGATACTTAGTTAGCCGAAACGAATAAAAATAATGTAACTGATTTATACATCTGGCGGGCCTTAGATTTGGTGCTTTAGGGTTTCAAAAAACGACTCTCTGCAAAGTGACCTGCAACCGTTGATCCTGTATGTCATCAGGATAAAACCAGATAAGCGCATGGGCAGTAGATTGACTAGCTAAAGGGAAGAGAAACTTTATATGGGCCCTTGCAGGAGTAATAATCAAAACTTCCATTGGGGAGGAGGATTTTTACTGCTGATCCACCCCCCCATACTGGGGGAATGATGTTAAGCACGGTGTGGCTAGAGCGTTGTATGCCTAGTCTCTTTGCTCATCAAGAGGGCGATTAACGTCAGTACAGCCATCGAGGCAAGATAAAGGCCTACGGCGAAAAGGCCCCAGTTGGCATTCAACCACGTCGCAATATAGGGCGCGGCAGAAGCACCTAATATTGATGCCAAGTTATAGGAGAAGGATGCCCCGGTGTAGCGTACCTCGGTGGGGAAGAGCTCGGGTAACAAAGCGCCCATAGGACCGAAGGTTAAACCCATAATGGTTAACCCCAGCGTCAGGAAGAGCATCACCCACCACTGTGAACCACTGGCCAAAATCGTGGGGAACAGTAAGGCGAACACGATGATCAATAGGGTAATGGCGATCATTGTAGGGCGACGACCGAAGCGATCCGCCAAGATCCCAGCAATAGGGATCGCGACACCAAATCCGATCACCGCCACCATCAACATCCATAAGAAACTATTTCGGGAAAAGCCCAGCCCTTGTGGCGCGGGTGTCGTTCCGTAGCTCATGGAATAAACCGTCATGATATAGAACAGGGTGTAGGTCGCCAGCATGATAAAAGTACCTAATACCATTGCGCGGAAGTGTTTCTTAAACAAGGTACTAATAGGCAGGCTGACGTGCTGCTGTGCGTGTTGAGCTTGGGTAAAGACAGGGCTTTCGTGCAACGATACCCTCACATACAGCCCGATAATGACAAGCACCGCGGACAGGATAAAGGGAACACGCCATCCCCACTGCATAAACTGCTGGTCAGTCAGCAACCATGACAACACTAAAAAGGTACCATTAGCAAAGAAAAAACCGATCGGTGCGCCCAGTTGTGGGAAGGAGCCGTACAACGCTCTTTTTTTGGTAGGTGCATTTTCCGTTGCGAGTAACGCCGCGCCACCCCATTCGCCACCCAGGCCTAAACCTTGACCAAATCGAGCCAGGGCCAGAAGGAGTGGCGCAGCAACACCGATGGTCTGATAGCTGGGAAGTAAGCCGATAATCACCGTAGAGACACCCATCGTCATTAATGAAGCAACCAATGTTGCTTTACGGCCAACTTTATCGCCGAAATGTCCAAAGAGTGCAGAGCCAATCGGGCGGGCGACGAAGGCAATAGCGAAGGTCGCTAACGATTGTAAGGTCGCAACCGTTGGATCGCCTTGCGGAAAGAAGATATGTGGAAAAACGATGACCGCTGCCGTGGCATAGATATAAAAATCGAAAAATTCAATTGCCGTACCGACTAAAGACGCGATGATCACTTTATTACGTGAATTGATTGGGGGGGCATGCTGAGCATATTCAGCCAGAGTTTCTGAAGTTTGCATAATTCCATTTTCTTATTTTATTTACATCGGAAAATCATATTACGCAGCCATACTCCACGGTTCAATTAACCGACACGTAGCCGCACAAGCCCTATAGAGAATAATGGTAGTAACACGACGTTATACAAACGAAGTTATAGGAAAATTGAGAGTAAGCTGGTGGGATACACTAAAAATAGGCTAAAAAAAATGGTTTATTTAATTTAGCCTATCGAAATATTAATGAGACGTTGGCGTGTTATCTTCTTCGTCAGAAGCTGGAGGGTTCGCTGTGGCGATCCATGCCGCACAGAACAGTGTTAAGCGGGCAAAGAAATAGAAGAAGGCCATTAATCCCAATACTGAACCAAATGCGGCGCCTGAAGGCGAAGAGGCTAATTTAGGTAAGGTAAAGGTCATAATAAACTTAATCAGTTCGAAACCTATTGCCGCTAACAAGGTGCCACGGAACAGGGCTTTTTTATGGGGCTTATGACGAGGAAGTATCCAGAAAATCCAAAGGAATATTAGATAGTTACAGCCTATTGATATACATAACGCGCTAACAGTAATCAGAGGACGTAACCAACTAATATGATCTAACCCTAACGCACTGATTAAGGTGGATTGTGCGGACCCGGCAATAGAGTTTAAGGAAACCGAGATCACTAGTGCGATCACTAATCCGGTTAACGAGACAAAATCGCGCAAGTATTTATGCCACATTTTCTCCTGATCTTTCGGTGCGCGTTCCCACACATCGCGGGACTGGGCGCGAATGGCTTCGCGCAGGTTACCCACCCAGCTAATTCCCGAATAAAGAGCCAGCAATAACCCCGTTATTCCCACAGTGGTACGCTGCTGAATAGCAGTATTGACGGTATTTTTCAGCGTTGAGGTCAGGGTTGGGTCACTAATACTATTGACGATTTTATCAATTAACTCTGAAAGTAATGCTTGGTTCGAGGCCAACACAAAGCCAAGTGCCGCAAAAGAAACCATCAAGATGGGAATTAATGACAGAAAGGAAAAGTAGGTGATTGCAGCACCGAATTGGCTTCCTAAGCGATCATTAAAACGCTCAATGGCCCGCAAAAAGTGGGCCACGGGTCTAAGAGAAGTAAACCAAATATAGAAGCGTGAAGCCTGCTTGATGGAGTGATCCACTGAGGCATTTCCCGTTTTGATGGGGATGACCGACGCTTCGTGGTCTTCGTTATCCTTCTTTGAATTATTTTTTGTCTCAACCATAAAAATTCCATCATTGTGGTTTGGGCGATAAAGGTCTTGTTTATTACAGTATAGCTTATGGTTCGCTGTTGCCTTCGCAGAGAGTCGTTGCACCGGTCATCTGAAAATCTTGCGGTGGGATCCCCGTCATCTCGCAAGCCAGTTCACCGGTACGACGCAGTGCATAACGGTAGCGCTCATCAAAAGGATAGCAGCAGGATAAGCGTAACGCATGGTGGTAGTGCTCGCTGAGTGAATAGAGAGAACCCGGTGTTACACAGATACGTTCATTCAATAACTGTTCGAATAAATCAACGGTATTAATTTTTCCCGGCAGCTCAGCCCAGAAAACGAAGCCGCCCATCGGCCGTGTCGCCTGTGTCCCTTCTGGAAAATAGCGCGAAATCATATCTCTGACCTTATCCATATTGCTGGCATAGCGCCTGCGCAGTGAGCGTAAGTGGTGGTCATACCCGCCATTAGCGATAAATTCGGCTAAGGTAGAGGTTAACAGAGCCGACTCGCCTAACGTGCTCAAGCCTTTCAGACGAGAGATCGCGTCATGAAAACGGCCCGCCATCATCCAGCCAATACGAAAATCCGGTGCCAGGGTTTTGGTAAAGCTGGTGCAGTAGATCACCCAACCTTCTTTATCGAAGCTTTTAACCGCCGGTGACTCGGGGGCATGAAATTGTAATTCGCTATAGATACCGTCTTCAATTATCGGTAATTGATAGTGTTGTGCTAACTGTGCCAATCGCTTTTTATCCGCGATAGCGGAAGTAAAACCTAATGGGTTATGAACCGTAGGGATGGTAATCAACGCGGAGATCCGCTTCTCTTTTAACATCAATTCAAGTACATCCATCTTGATCCCTTTTCGGGGATCGGTAGGGATCTCGACGGCTTTCAATCCCAGTTCAGCTAATAATGGAAAAAGGAAGAAGTAGGTTGGGCTTTCGACACCGATACAATCCCCGGGGGAGGTGATAACCCGCAAGGCTAATTGAATCGCTTCTGAACAGCCGTGAGTAATAATGATCTCCTCGGCAGAGAGGGACAAGCCCGAATAGAGGGCGCGTTTAGCAATTTGCTCGCGTAGCGGTTCGCCATTATTGGGTAGCGCATACTTAGCAATGATTTCAGGTTGTCTTCGTAATAGCGAAGCGGCAATTCTTGTCAGTTTAGCGGTGGGGAAAAAGTCCTCATGCTGAGGACAGGCGAGTGAAATATTGGTGTAAGCGGGATTACGCTGAGCGGCAAAAGCCGCTTCAATTAACGCCATTTTTTCTCGGCCTAATTCGCGAGGCTTTAACTGTCTTGGCGCGGAGGTGGCGACCTCTGCGAGCACACTCCGTACGTAAAATCCTGACTGAGGTCTCGCTTCCACCAACCCTCGATTTTCTAAGCGCTGCCATGCAGCGAGCACTGTGTTGACACTTACCTGATGCGTTTCAGCAACACGCCTAATAGCAGGTAGTCGCTGACCTGCCTTGATTTTTCCTTGATGGATTAAGGTTGCAAATTCGTCGGCAAGTTGCTGATAGCGAGTCGTGGCCTCTGTCATGGATACACCTAGTCATGGGTTTGATGGGTACAATTTACTATAACTAAAATTGTACTCATTACAATAAACCTTTTTTGTCTCTGTTACCCTTTTTACCGCTGAGGTAGCATAGCCTCACTCAATTTTTGCAGGACACTCATCATGCTTGATCCCTCTTACATTAGTTATGTCGTCGTTATGTCGGTCACACCGGGTCCAAATAATGTGATGTTGGCGACCTCTGGGGTTAATTATGGTTTGAAAAAGACCTTGCCCATGGTGCTAGGGATTATCGCGGGCTGTCTCGTACAACTGCTCTTTTCCATCTTAGCCTTTGAACAACTCTTACATTGGATGGCGATGATCCGTATACCGCTTACGCTATTAGGCAGTGGATACCTATTCTGGCTTGCATGGAAAATTTTTCGTTCTGCAGCCCCCGAACTCACGCAAGCTTCAACACCGATGAGTTTTTTCGGGGCGGTCTTATTTCAGGCGGTAAACCCTAAAGCATGGCTGATGTGTTTGAATGTCGCGCTGGTCTACGCTGCCGACATTCCGTTGAGTTGGATGTTGCTAAGCTATGGATCAATGACACTGCCTTGCGTCATTATTTGGGCGATGCTAGGCGATAAGATGAGTGGCTTGCTACAAGATGCCAGTAAACGCTGGGTATTCAATAGCGTGATGGCGCTAACTCTCGTGATGACAGCGAGTTGGATGCTGGGTGAAGTGATCATGGCATAGCGTAAGCGGCCTGCATAAAGCAGGCCGTTTGCTATCATACCGAGAGAGGTTCACCCTCAGTGATGGGTAAAGGGCTAAGTGTTACAGCCTCTTGCTCGCTATCAGGCGTAGGGTAATCGAGTTCTAAGACTTCACTAGTGTGCTTCAAGACCTGCTCGGTGGCTTGTTCATCATCGTTAAGCGCAGTTTTCCAGTAAGGGATCAATTGCTTAATCTTTTGTTGCCAGCTTTCAGAAGCGATCTCATCTTTAAAGATCCTGCCCATTACCTCAAGCATCGCTTGGGCAGCGGTTGATGCACCGGGTGATGCTCCTAAAAGTGCTGAAATGGTTCCGTCCTGCGAGGTAATAATCTCAGTACCCAGTTTTAACGTACCGCCTTTACTGCCATCGTTTTCAATGACTTGCACACGTTGACCGGCGACGACTAAGCGCCAATCTTCCGCCTTAGCGTGAGGGACATATTCACGCAGCGCATCGAGGCGATTTTTATCGGTAAGAAGTACTTGCCCGATAAGATATTTCACTAGGCCGAAATTACGCGCCCCGACTTGCATCATCGGGACAATATTATTCGGCGTCATCGAGCCAAACATATCGAGTAAAGAGCCTTGTTTAAGGAACTTGGTAGAGAACGTGGCAAATGGCCCAAACAGGAGCACTTGTTTACCATCGAGAACGCGTGTGTCGACATGAGGCACCGACATTGGCGGCGCCCCAACACTGGCCTTACCGTAAACTTTAGCTAAGTGCTGCTGGACCAAGTCTTGGTTTTCGGTCACTAAGAAGGAGCCACCTACCGGGAAACCCGCAAATTTTTTCGCTTCGTCAATCCCGGTTTTCTGTAGGAGAGGGAGTGCGCCACCGCCAGCGCCAATGAAGATATGTTTCGCGGTCACCGTACGCGAGGTGTTATTCATCAGGTTTTGTAGCGTGACTTGCCACAAGCCATTCTTTAAGCGCGTAATCGTTCGCACTTCTTGACGAAGGGATAGGTTGAAATTATCGCGTTGACGTAAACTCTCAATAAGTTGTTTGGTTAATTCACCGAAATTCACATCAGTACCGAAAGGTGAGTGGGTCGCAGCCACTTTCTCTCCTGGTCGACGTCCTTTCATAATCAGTGGTGCCCACTGTTGGATCGTTTCGGCTTCATCAGAAAAGGCCATTCCGCGGAATAAGCAACTGTTACGTAAACTCTCTGCGCGCTTTCTCAGGAAATTGACATTGTCATCTCCCCACACGAAACTCATATGGGGCGTGGTATTGATAAAACTGCTCGGGTTGCCTAAACGACCTTGCTCTACCAATGAAGCCCAAAACTGACGAGAAACCATAAAGGCCTCGTTAATCGAAATCGCCTTAGAGATATCAATCGAGCCATCAGCACGTTGCGGTGTATAGTTCAACTCCGCCAACGCTGAGTGGCCAGTCCCAGCATTATTCCAACCATTTGATGACTCTTCTGCAACGCCAGGCAGGCGTTCTACCATCTCAATACGCCAAGTCGGTTCAACGTCTTGCAGAAAAGTACCCAAGGTTGCGCTCATAATTCCCGCGCCAATCAATAACATATCGAGGGGAGAAGATTCGGGTACATTAGCAGTCATAGCGTGGCTCGCACTCATGGAGAGTGGTAGATGTAATGGTGATTTCGACATGAGGCAATATCCTCTTCTGTAAGACGCCGATCCGCTTACAGCGTGGTGACAGTAAATGAAGCTCTCGGTAAGATACCGATAAATATAACATTTCCCTGTCTAATTTAAACATCGGATTTGAAGTATTTTTCGAGAAACGGCAGCAATTAAAATAGATGGAAAATCATAGTCGTATGTATTTTTTTAACATATAAATCAATTAATTATTTATTCATTCTACTATTATTAGTGAGTTCAATATAACTATTAGAATTATTGCTAATAATTACCTTTTTATTCCGTAAGATAATGATAATTCATAATATAATCGCCACTCAACCTATAATGTGATTTATGTCACATAGTGGTTAATTATCTGTTAAATTTGCCACTAATTGATCAGGCTACGTTAGCGATAAAACGCCGCCAGATAAAACGTATCAGTAAGTACTCTAGCGTTCCCAAAAAGAGAAACCATAAGGCGAAAACAATCGTATAAAGCTGATTGAGGTCCATAAGATGGAACCCTTGCATTATGGACTTGGCCAAGCCAATACCGAAAGTTGGGGCGGGCAGTAACAATGCCGACAGAAAGCCCAGCAATAAGATCCCAGCGGGGATGAAGAGTGTTTCAAGCGGATTTTTCATAAGGCACTCGTATTTTCTTCACGTCGAGCGTGATTTAACTCACCATAAAACAAAAACTAATTTTACCAAGAATATCCTCGGCTTGCGCCTCGTTTATGTATTAGGGTAAAAGTTATAGCCTTTGCTATACTTAACTACATGATTTTATTGCTTTTTTATTTAACCCTTTGCATGGTAGACTCCTCTCCATGACGACTTCCCGATCAGGGAACATCACTGTTACTTTGTATAGTTACTCAGATTATTATGAACATACTGACCACACTTATTCTTGCCCTGGGCATGTCGATGGATGCTTTTGCCGCCGCCTTAGGTAAGGGCGCTGTACTTAAACACGTCACCCTCAAAGAGGCCCTCCGTACAGGTCTCATTTTCGGTGTGATTGAAACATTGACTCCTTTACTTGGATGGGCCCTCGGTATTGCAGCAAGTCGATATGTGATGGCTTGGGACCACTGGATAGCGTTTGTCTTACTCATGGTGCTCGGCGGACGCATGGTGATCGGAGGATTACGTCATCGTAATGACGAGGAGATTAGTCCTCCAGAGCGCCATGGATTTATGGTATTAGCCTTAACGGCGGTAGCGACAAGCTTAGATGCACTCGCCGTTGGCGTAGGGCTGGCTTTCCTACAGGTCAATATTGTGCTGACCGCATTGACTATTGGGATCAGCACCATGATTATGGCCACCACCGGCATGCTTATCGGGCGATTTATCGGTCCTGTATTGGGTAAATGGGCGGAAATTTTAGGCGGTGTGGTGCTGATGGGGATTGGTACATCGATTTTAGTTGAACATCTCGGTTTACTAAACTAAGGCTTCTTACGGCTTACACTCAAGGAAAACGTTATGAAAATGATCACTCCACTGCTCGCCGGCGTAATGCTGCTTGCATCGTCACCCTTATTTGCCGCCGAGTCAGTGCCGACACTTGAAGGCGCGCAGGGGAAAATCGTTCGACTAGAGGTTAAGAGTAACCCCACCACCGGTTATCAGTGGATGATTAGCAAACTGCCACAGGAATTAATCTTTGTCTCGAGTGATTATCAACAAAATAAAGATTGTCCCAAAGGTGCGGTAGGCTGTTCAGGTAAACAAACCTTCACCTTCATAGCTCAGCAAGCAGGGACTACAAGCTTACAGCTGATCTACGGTCGAGCTTTTGATAAAACATCGTGGCAAGAAAAAACGGTACCCGTGGTCATCAACTAAGTATTGCTGCACTAGGCTGTTGCCATTACCTGGGCAGCCTTATCGTGAATAAATAATAAGTTCATACGCTACTCCCCCCCTCACTGGTGAACCCTGCGGCCAGATTAATAGCCGAATAATCGTTACTGAAGGCGGCAGTTCAATCGTTTTTACAGTAAACTTATTGGTTCATGCACTGCATAGAGTCGGTATAGTTATGATTTCTGAGCGTTTTGAACGATTGATTGATATTTTCCGCGAGGCCCCGAGTGCCGAGCCACCTAAAGCGATTGGCGCTTTCTATCTTTTCTATTTACGGCAAGTATGGCCTTGTTTTGCCGGCTTACTGGTGGTGGGTTTCCTTGGTGCGCTGATTGAAGTCGCACTTTTTAGCTATTTAAGTACCATTATCGACCTCGTTAACCACAGTCGGCCCGCGACGATATTTCATGAGCATTGGCCTATTCTGTTGTGGATGGGTGCAGTCGCGTTAGTGATCCGCCCAATAATGATTTGGTTGCATGATTTACTCATTCACCAAACTATTAACCCGCGGATGACCAGTATGATCCGCTGGCAAAATCATCGCTACGTGTTGCGCCAAAGTTTGTCCTTCTTCCAAGGCGATTTTGCTGGGCGCATTGCACAACGTATTATGCAAACGGGTAACTCAGTACGAGACTCTGCGGTGCAGCTTGTCGATGCAATTTGGCATGTCGTGATCTATGCCGTGACCTCTCTGGTGCTCTTTGCAGAAACTGATTGGAAATTGATGATCCCATTAATTGTTTGGATGGTGGTCTACGTTGCGGCATTACGCTATTTCGTGCCACGCGTCAAACAACGTTCGGTCGTCTCTTCGGAAGCTCGCTCCAAATTAATGGGATTTATTGTTGATGGTTACACCAACATTGCTACCTTAAAACTGTTTGCGCATAGCGCACTCGAAGAGCAAAACGCCCG
Organism: Rosenbergiella nectarea; assembly: GCF_900111105.1. Classification (GTDB taxonomy): domain Bacteria; phylum Pseudomonadota; class Gammaproteobacteria; order Enterobacterales; family Enterobacteriaceae; genus Rosenbergiella; species Rosenbergiella nectarea. The sequence goes on from NZ_FOGC01000008.1 coordinate 23,565, forward strand.
CGAGACCCTCCAAGATCAGACGGAAAAAACGCAATTAGCCGGAAGAATGATTACGGCGATGGATGTTACCCTTTCGACCATGAATGGCGCATTGATTGTGACAACAACCGGGTTGGCGCTATGGCTTTGGAGTCAATCATTGATCTCAGTTGGGGCCATTGCCTTAGCGACGGGGCTAGTTATTCGTCTGGTCAATATGTCCGGATGGATCATGTGGGTGGTTAACGGTATTTTCGATAATATTGGTACCGTCCAAGATGGGATGAAAACCGTTTCTCAGCCACTGAGCGTGCAAGATGCGCCGCATGCGCAGCAGCTTACTGTGACACAAGGGGAGATTGTTTTCGACCATGTACGCTTTGGCTATTCGAAAGAACGGACCATTATCGACCACCTTAATTTAACCATTCAGCCTGGCGAAAAAATTGGCTTAATCGGCTCCTCGGGAGCGGGTAAATCGACGCTAGTTAACCTTTTACTACGAATGTACGATGTCGATCAGGGTAAAATTAGCATCGATCATCAAGATATCGCGCAGGTCACTCAAGATAGCTTACGCAGTCAAATCGGGATGATCACCCAAGATACCTCACTGCTGCACCGCTCCATCCGGGATAACCTGTTATATGGCCGCCCTGATGCGACAGAGGAAGAACTTGCGACGGCGATCATCGGCGCGCGCGCCGATGAATTTGTTCCCCAACTCTCCGATAATGAAGGGCGTAGCGGTCTGGACGCGCAAGTGGGTGAGCGAGGGGTTAAATTGTCCGGTGGACAGCGGCAACGCATTGCCATCGCCCGTGTGTTATTAAAAAATGCACCGATCTTGATTATGGATGAAGCGACATCAGCGTTGGATTCCGAGGTCGAAGCGGCGATACAGGAGAGTTTAGAATCGCTAATGAGCGGGAAAACCGTTATCGCCATTGCACACCGCTTGTCGACCATCGCGCGTATGGACCGTCTTATTGTATTACATCAAGGACGGATTGCCGAGCAGGGGACGCATCAACAATTATTAGCACACCAAGGTATCTATGCCCGTTTATGGCAACGTCAAACCGGCGGGTTTGTGGGCGTCGATGAGTAATTGGTGAAGATTTGTGGGTCAGTTTGCACGCGCGGTTTGCTATACTGGCTCACACGTCTTTTTCTTGCTCGGATTATTATGGAACGTTTTGTAGAAAATTTAATGTATGCCACCCGCTGGATCTTGGCGCCTGTCTATTTTGGCCTATCGATTGGGCTACTGGCGTTAACGGTGAAATTTTTCCAAGAAGTCATTCACGTTCTTCCTGAGCTGTTTACTGTAAGTGAAAACGATCTCATTTTATTACTGCTGTCCCTGATTGATATGTCGCTGGTGGGCGGATTACTGATTATGGTGATGTTATCTGGGTATGAAAACTTTATTTCTCGTCTCGACATCGATGAAAGCAAAGAGAAGTTGAGCTGGTTAGGCAAAATGGACGCGGGATCGCTAAAGAATAAGGTTGCAGCGTCAATCGTCGCCATTTCATCCATTCATCTTCTGCGTGTTTTTATGGAAGTACGCACTATCGATAATACGAAAATTCTTTGGTATGTCGTGCTACACGTTACCTTTGTCTTCTCTGCGTTTGTGATGGGCTATTTAGATAAACTCTCTCGCCATGATAAATCAGCACACTAATCATTAACGCCCTCGCCTCGGGGCAGTTTATACTGTTGCCCTAAGGCTTGATAAAATAGACCGCGCACATGTTCATGACCCCCGTAAAATATCGACTTGCCGCAGTACTTGCAGTACTGTCGATCTTACTGTTGTTCATTGCGCCGTTAATCTCGCAGTCACTTTACCTCGCCCACGCCTCGCGTATCACACAGACTGAACAACGCTGCAGTGACGCAATGGGCAATGGGGAAATGTCAGACGCGATGATGTCACACAGTATGTCAGCCGAAAAAAGCGACCATAGGTCTCTTCCTGCATCGGGCATGGTCTGTGGCTACTGTGAATTACTGGTCCACTTTCCTTTTTTCGCGTGGATTGCTGCCGCTATCCTTTTGCTGATTAGCGCCTTATCTCGGACGCCTCCTCAGTTACCTTATCGCACGATTATCTTAACCGCTTGTTATCCGCCTCAACTCTCGAGGGGACCTCCGCGGGTCCGGAGTGAATCAATAGTGCACTGAATACAGTGCGTTGACTTTCTTTTTGACCCGCGAGATCGCTATGACTCAGTCTGCAAAAGCGACGTCGAACAGCAATAATGCATTTATGCTATTGCTCCGTCGTTTACATTTTTATATTGGCTTATTTATTGGGCCGTTTATTTTTATCGCGTCCCTGACGGGCATGCTTTATGTCATCACTCCCAGTGTGGAGAGTGGGCTATATGCCTCTACGCTCAAGGTGGTTCCGCATGGCACCGTTCAGCCTCTTGCTGCACAAGTTGCCGCGGCGAAGCGGGCGATTCATCAACCCGCCACGCTTGCCGCGGTACGTCCTGCTCCTAGCGCCACGGATACCACCCGTGTTCAATTTTCCCAGGCTGGACTAGGACCTTCGGAAACCCGGGCTATCTTTATTGATCCTTATCGTCTCACGGTGACCGGCAACTACACCGTCTATGGTACATCGGGGATATTACCGTTTAGAACGGCACTCGATCACCTCCATCAAAGCCTGCTGTTAGGCAATGCCGGACGTGCGTACAGCGAACTTGCCGCCTCATGGATGTGGATTGCAGCGCTGGGGGGTGTCATTCTCTGGATGAGTTCTCGTCGACAGCTTAAGCAAAGTAAACGTAAGACGAGTTTTAGCCAGCGCTGGCACCGTCGGTTCGGTGGGGCATTACTCTTAGGGATGTTATTCCTTTCCGCTACGGGAATTACCTGGTCACAGTGGGCGGGCGACAACGTCAATCAGCTGCGACACGCCTTCGGGTGGTTAACCCCACAAGTGACTGCCGTTGTTGCGGGAGTCACGGTCCAAGCACCGAAAAATGCGCATGCTGAGCATCAGGCCATGGATATGGGCAGTATGCCCGGTATGGATATGAGCCAACCTTCGCCAACCTCTGCACCGACTTATAACGTGGCGGATGGTGAATGGGACCGCGCACTGTTCGAGGCACGACAGAGTGGAATACAGGCCGCTAAAATTGAAATTCGGCCGCCTAAGGATAGTTACCATACTTGGACTGTCACTGAAATTGACCATCGTTGGCCGGTGCAGGTCGATGCCGTCGCATTGGATCCTAAAACCCTTACTGTAATTGATCACGTCGAGTTTCGCGATTACCCGCTTCTGGCAAAATTAACCCGCTGGGGTGTTGATGCGCACATGGGGCTCTTATTTGGCGGATTAAATCAGTTAATACTTGCCCTGTTTGCACTCGGGCTCTGCGCCCTGATTATTATGGGGTATCGGCAATGGTGGCGGCGTCGGCCTCATCCAGCCGACCACTCGCCAACGCAGACGTTAAGCGAGGCTTGGCGGAACTGCCACATTGTTACGCGCAGTATCGTTATCATCTTCGCTCTGCTGATAAGTTATGCCTTACCTGTTCTTGGGGTAAGCCTTGTACTTTTTATTTTGATCGATATCTATCGCTGGAAGAGGGCGTTAACCATGCAACATACACCGATAAGCGAGTCATCTCAGTTCACGGCGGAGCAGCAACAACAGCGGAAGAAAAAGCGTAACTTTATCCGGGGTGTCATCGTTATTTGGTTAATAACCTGTACCGTGATGGCGCGAGCGATCATCGGTGGCGTGATTGAGGAATATCACCTTCCTTTTGGCGAATGGTCGGGGGGGATGTATGTGATGCAAGGGATGATGATTATCATCTATACTAGTGTCTTTACTGGCTTAATGTCGATTCCTCTCTGGTATTTCTTCTTGGGTGAGAGCGATCCCCAAGGGAAATAATAAACGCTGACGCTGAGCCAGGACGCTCTGCGTAATACCTTAAAAAAAAACCACCCGCAGGTGGTTTTTTTCCGGTTAAGTTACTTAACGCATCGTCACAAACTCTTCCGCAGAAGTTGGGTGGATCGCCACGGTATTATCGAAGTCACGCTTGGTTGCGCCCATTTTCAATGCAACGGCGAACCCTTGTAGCATCTCGTCCATACCATAACCGATACCATGAATACCGACGATTTTCTCTTCTTTACCCACACAGACCAACTTCATACGGCAAGGTTGGCGGTATTGAGTTACCGCAGTGTACATCGCCGTGAATGAAGAGGTATAAACCTTCACCTGCTCATCACCGAATTGTGCACGGGCATCCGGCTCGCTAAGGCCGACAGTACCGATAGGTGGATGGCTAAACACGACGGTCGCGATATTGGAGTAGTCTAAATGCTCGTCAGGTTTGTTATTAAATAAACGCTCGGAGAGACGACGTCCCGCGGCGACCGCGACAGGTGTTAATTCGACAGCACCTGTATTATCACCGACAGCATAAATGCCTGGGACAGAGGTATTTTGAAACTTGTCGACATTGATGTAGCCTTTGTCGTTCAGCTCAACACCCGTGGCCGAAAGATTGATACTATCGGTTGATGGCGCGCGGCCAATTGCCCAGATCAAGCAATCAGTATTGTGTTCTTCACCGTTGGTGAAATAGATAGTTAAGCTACCATCGCTGTTTTTCTCAATACGCTCCGCTTCACACTGCTTATGCAGGTGAGGCCCCTCTTTTTCCATCACCTCGACGAGGGTATCGGAAAGAAGCGGGTCGAAACCCCGTAACGGCTTATCTTTACGTAAGAAGAGGTCGGTTTCTGCACCCAATGAATTCAAAACACCCGCCACTTCTACAGCGATGTAGCCCGCTCCGATCACCGCCACACGAGCCGGAAGTTGATCCAGCTCGAAGAAACCATCGGAGTCGATCCCGTATTCAGCACCTGGAATCGTGGGGAGAACAGGATGACCGCCTGTTGCAATCAAAATATGATCAGCCGTGTAGGTTTCGCCATTCACTTCAACGGTGTGGGCGTCGACAAAGGTCGCAAAGCCTCGGATCACATCGACATTATTTTTTCCCAATACGTTATCGTAAGAGTGATGAATACGATCGATATAGGCAGAACGATTCTTGATCAGGGTTTTCCAATCAAATTTATTCACGGTAGTATCGAAGCCGTAATCTGGGCCGTACATATGAATGGCTTCTGCAATTTGCGCGGCATGCCACATCACTTTTTTAGGCACACAGCCGACGTTGACACAGGTTCCACCTAGCGCTTTGGCTTCCACTAAGGCGCATTTCTTACCGTGCATGGCTGCTCGATTGATCGAGGCGATACCGCCACTCCCGCCACCAATAGCGAGATAGTCATAATGTTTCGTCATCGTTCCTTCCATTTTAGTTGAGGTCGATAAATGAATAAATTTCTCAGTACAGTGTAACCTGCGGCAGAAAAACTATGCAAAGTTTGCTTCTATAGCTGTGATAGGCTTAGATCATGAAATAACAGCTAATGGGATGCAGCGATGTATTTAACTTTTCTTGGTACCTGTGCGGGTGCACCCAGTTTACAACGTAATGTCACCAGTATAGCACTCAGCTTCTCACCAAAGGGTGAGACATGGTTATTTGATTGTGGTGAGGCAACGCAGCATCAGTTTATGCGAACGGAGCTAAAACCGGGCCGTTTAGAGAAAATTTTTATTACTCATCTTCATGGGGATCATATCTTCGGTCTCCCCGGTATATTGACCAGCCGCTCGATGAGCAGTATTGCGACGCCCCTCACTATTTATGGCCCGAAAGGGTTGAAAACCTTTATTGATACGGCGCTTACGGTCAGTGGCTCGTGGGTAGATTTTCCGCTTGAGATTATCGAAGTGGAGCCAGGCATCATCGAAGAAAACGACGAATTTCGGGTTATCGCCCAGCCGTTAAACCATGTGATCCCTTGTTTCGGCTACCGCATCGAGCAGCGAGATCGCCCAGGGAGATTGGACGAGCGGCGGCTGAAGGACGACAATATTCCGGCTGGGGCTTGGTTACAGCAGTTAAAAAAAGGGAAGAATATTCGTTTACCCGATGGACGTGACGTCATGGCCGAACGCTACCTTGGACCAAGTAAAAAAGGGAAGGTGGTGACAATTCTCGGCGATACGGCACCCTGTGACAACGCGGTTGTCTTGGCGATGCACGCAGATATTTTAGTGCATGAGGCTACCTTAGAAGCCGCGATGGCAGAAAAGGCGAATGGCAGGGGGCACTCTACCACGGCGCAAGCGGCATCGATTGCTCAGCAGGCACAGGTGGGTAAATTGATCGCGACACATTTTAGTTCACGCTATCGTCAGCAGGATATGCCGCGACTGCTGGCAGAATGCCGGACGGAATTTGCCAACACTGAGTTGGCTTACGACTTTATGGTCGTTAATCTTTAAGAGTTAGGTCGCTTGTATCGCATCAGTGTACCGAGCGCTATATAAGATAGCGCTCGACATTCGTTATTCAGGAACAATCCACTCGACTAACGTATGGCCGATGCCTTGCGGGACTAATTGTTCGTGCAACCATGGTAGCACTGAGCGCATCTGCTGTTCTAATTTCCACGGCGGGTTAATCACAATCATGCCGGAGGCTGTCATACCTCGTTGGTCGCTGTCTGGCTTGACGGCAAGCTCGATCTGCAGGATCCGACGGATGCCGGTGTCCTTCAGATCGGTAACCATCCGCTTGATCTGCTGCCGTAATACGACCGGATACCACAAGGCATAAACGCCGGTTGAGAAGCGTTTGTAACCTTCAGCGATCCCTTGGACTACCGCTTGATAATCCGTTTTGATCTCGTAAGGGGGATCGATAAGGATCAGACCGCGACGAGAGGGGGGGGGCAGTTTCGCTTTCAGTTGCTGATACCCATCGCCTCGCGCGACAACAGCACGCAGATCTTTTTGAAACTCACCGCGTAGTAGCGGATAGTCGCTAGGGTGCAGCTCTGTCAGTTGTAACTGATCTTGCTCACGTAATAAGTGGCGAGCAATCAACGGTGATCCTGGGTAGTATTTGAGTTGACCCGAGGGGTTTAAATCACGTACCGCTTGAAGATAGGGCGCGAGTTCGGCAGGCGTATTACTTTGCTGCCAGATACGTGCGATACCTTCCATATATTCGCCTGTCCGCTCAGCGTGTTCGCTGTTAAGAAGATAACGGCCAGCCCCTGCATGAGTATCCAAATAGAGAAAAGGTTTATCCTTCTCTTTTAATGCCGAAATAATAAGGCTTTGCACGGTGTGCTTTAAAACGTCGGCATGGTTACCCGCGTGGAAGCTATGGCGATAGCTCAGCATGTGATTTCCTTTATAACAGAACACGACAAAAAACGAGACAGGCGTAGCTGTCTATGAGGGGTAAGTATAACAAATTGCGCTCAGCGGCAGTAGCATTACGCAAGGTCAGCGGCGGGATGATTGATATTTTTCTATTCGTCCCCATATCTTAAGAATACGATCAGCGTTCAACTCAAATTTTTATAGGATGGTGCTATGACAAACCCACTACTCACCCCTTTCAGCTTGCCTCCTTTCTCAGCGATAAAAACCGAGCATGTTGTGCCAGCGGTTACGGCGGCGCTAGACGAGTGCCGCGCAACGGTTGAACGCGTGGTTGCCCAGCCTGGCCCCTACACTTGGCAAAATCTTTGCCAGCCTTTAGCAGAAGCCGATGACCGCTTGGGACGTATTTTTTCACCCGTCAGCCATCTTAATTCGGTCAAGAACAGCCCCGAATTACGTGAAGCCTATGAAGGCGTGCTACCCCTCTTGTCAGAGTATGGAACCTGGGTTGGACAACATGCTGGTCTTTACCAAGCGTACCGCAGCTTAAAGGACAGCCCTGAGTTTGCCGCATTATCCTTAGCGGAGCAGAAAGCGGTGGATAACGCCTTACGCGACTTCGAGCTGTCAGGTATTGGATTGCCGAGCGATAAACAAAAACGCTACGGTGAAATCTCTGCGCGCCTATCAGAGATTGGCGCGGCTTACAGCAATAACGTATTAGATGCGACGATGGGCTGGAGTAAGCTGATCACAGAGGAAAGCGAACTGGCCGGTATGCCAGAAAGCGCTCTCGCCGCCGCGAAGGCACAAGCCGAAGCAAAACAACAGCAAGGTTGGTTATTGACGCTGGATATTCCAAGCTACTTACCGGTAATGACTTACTGCGACAACCAAGCATTACGCGAAGAGATGTATCGTGCTTACAGCACTCGCGCTTCAGACCAGGGACCTACTGCGGGAAAATGGGATAATGGCCCACTGATCGAAGAAGAGTTGGCATTACGTCATGAAATTGCGCAGCTGCTCGGTTTCGGTTCCTTCGCAGAGAAGTCGTTAGCCACCAAAATGGCAGAGTCAACGGACCAAGTCATTGGATTCCTCAACGACCTTGCCGATCGCGCTCAGCCACAAGGCCAGCGTGAACTTGCTCAATTACGTGAGTTTGCCCAACAGCACTACGGGGTGTGCGATTTACAGCCTTGGGATATCACGTGGTATGCCGAAAAGCAGAAACAACATCTCTATACCATTAGCGACGAGCAATTACGCCCTTACTTCCCTGAGCAGCGCGCGCTGAGCGGTCTATTCGAAGTCATCCGTCGAGTCTACGGATTGCGTGCAGCAGAACGTCACGATGTCGAGGTATGGCATCCTGAAGTGCGCTTCTTTGACCTGTTCGATGGCGATGACCAGCTGGTGGGTAGCTTCTATCTTGACCTCTACGCGCGTGAACATAAGCGTGGCGGGGCGTGGATGGACGACTGTGTCGGACGCATGAAAAAAGCCGATGGCTCATTACAAAAACCGGTGGCTTACCTCACCTGTAACTTCAACCGTCCTGTCGGCGATAAGCCAGCACTCTTCACGCATGACGAAGTGGTTACGCTGTTCCATGAGTTCGGTCACGGGCTTCACCATATGTTGACGCAAATCGACACAGCAGGCGTTTCCGGCATCAATGGCGTGCCATGGGATGCTGTCGAGCTACCTAGCCAATTTATGGAAAACTGGTGCTGGGAGCCAGAGGCGCTTGCCTTTATCTCTGGTCACTACGAGACAGGCGAGCCACTTCCTCAAGCCTTACTGGAAAAAATGTTGGCAGCAAAAAATTATAATGCCGCCATGTTTATTCTGCGCCAGCTTGAGTTCGGCCTTTTTGACTTCCGTCTGCATGCCGAATACCAGCCGGAGAAAGGGGCTCGTGTTCTCGACATCCTACAAGATGTGAAGAAAAAAGTCGCGGTAATGCCTTCTCCATCTTGGGGGCGCTTCCCTCATGCCTTCAGTCATATCTTTGCTGGCGGCTATGCGGCGGGCTACTACAGTTATCTCTGGGCAGATGTACTGGCCGCGGATGCTTGGTCGCGTTTCGAAGAAGAGGGGATCTTTAACCGCGAAACCGGACAATCATTCTTAGATAACGTCTTAAGCCGTGGCGGCTCTGAAGCACCAATGGCACTGTTCAGGCGTTTCCGTGGGCGTGAGCCGCAAATCGACGCCATGCTCAAGCAATACGGTATTGAAGGCTAGTAAGTGAATATTTACTTACTTGACGAAACGGGCACCCAATCGGGTGCCTTAACGGAGATCGCCGAACGCTGGCGTTTAACCCACGATGAGAATGCGCCATTGGCCCTCGTGTTAACCGATGAGCAATTAGAACTGCGTAAACGTGATGAGCCTAAGCTCGGTGGCGTTTTCGTCGACTTTGTTTCCGGTGCGATGGCACACCGCCGTAAATTCGGTGGCGGCCGAGGTGAAGCGGTAGCGAAAGCAGTCGGAATTAAAGGGGCTTATCTTCCGGATATTGTCGATGCGACAGCAGGCTTGGGAAGAGATGCCTTTGTATTAGCATCACTAGGCTGCCGAGTACGAATGATAGAAAGGCACCCAGTGGTGGCGGCTTTATTGGAGGATGGGTTACAGCGGGGGTATCAAGACCCTGAAATTGGTGAGTGGTTACAGCAGCGTCTGACCCTAATATATGGCCCGAGCACGCAACAACTTAGCACCTTGAGCCCACGTCCAGATGTCGTTTATCTCGATCCGATGTATCCTCATCGTCAAAAGAGCGCATTGGTCAAAAAAGAGATGAGAATATTTCAATCTTTAGTCGGTCCAGATGAAGATGCTGACAGGCTATTGGATCCCGCTAGGGCTTTGGCTAAGCGACGAATCGTGGTAAAGCGTCCGGATTATGCCCCGCCGCTAAATGGTGTGGAGACCAGTTCCGCAGTCGTCACGAAAAGTCATCGCTTCGATATTTACCCTTCCCTTAATCCTGAAACGCCTTAAGAAACGCTCCCGATCAGTATAGAGACCGGGAGACCTTCATTGACTATTCTTCGTCACGAAATGGTACGATTAGCATATCAACGTGAACATTATTAATCAGTTGTCGCGCTGAAGACATCAACTTGCTCCAGAAATCTTGGTGATGGCCACAAATGACTAAGTCAATGTCGTATTTGTTAATCGCGTCGATCAGCACCTGAGCTAACTCGCCCGTACCACTCAAAATCTCACTAAAAGGATAACCCGCTTGGTTGGCTAAAGTAGTCAAGGCTTGCGAGGTCTCTTGGGAGATACGTTTTTGCATATCGCCTAAGTTTACGTCGATGAGACCGGTGTAGAGATCGGAATAGTTAACATCCACATGAATAATAGAGACTTTGGCATTATAAGGTTTTGCTAAAGAAACCGCTTTCTGGACTAATTCTTCGCTTTCTGGTGAGAGATCGACGGCCACCAAAACATGATGATATGACATGGTAAACTCCTTATTGGCGCAATAGTCACGACACAGCGGTACGCTCTTATTGATGTTTCTATGAAGTCCCAATCATAGCGTTAAGCGCAGGGACTGTCATGAGGAAACGATTGAATAAATTTAAGAGAAGTATAGCCTGACTTGGCAAGGAGAGCAGTGAATCAGAGGGAAAAGTAAGACACAGATCGATGACCTGTGTCTTAGTTTGCTTAGAGCAGTTGTAACGCTATCCAGTACAGAGCACCCGAAAGCAGGATGGAGACCGGTAGGGTCAATACCCAGGCTAACGCGATACTACGAATTGTTTTCGACTGTACGCCACCGCCATCGACAATCATGGTCCCCGCAACGGAAGATGAGAGGATATGCGTGGTCGACACGGGCATCCCAGTATAACTCGCTAAGCCAATCGATACTGCTGCAGTAATCTGAGCTGACATACCTTGTGCGTAAGTCATACCATTTTTACCAATTTTTTCGCCGATAGTGGTCGCAACACGACGCCAACCGACCATCGTCCCGAGGGACAGTGCGAGTGCTACCGCTAAGATAATCCAAATCGGTGCATACTCGATGGTATCGTTAAGGTCGCTTTTTAGGTTACTTAAGAAACGCTTATCGTTAGAAGAGGTTTCCGGTAGCTTAGCAATCTTATCGGCAGTATCCGACATGCATAATAACAAGCGACGCACTTGAGAGCGGTTTTCAACACTCAACTGATCATAGCTTGAAAGATTATTCAGCAAATCCTGCGCATGATGAACGGTAGCTAACCCATTCTCACTGTTACAGTGAAAAGGTTCGCTAGGGTCAATCGCAACGTTGTTGGCAGCAGGTGGCGCAATCAGCGTTGAAACTTGTGGATTATGTTGCTGATAGTATTGCTCGAGGTGATTTACCGCATCACGGGTTCGAGTGATGTCATACCCTGAGGCATTCATATTCACCACAAATCCGGCCGGCGCAACACCAATCAGTACCAGCATCACCAACCCGATACCTTTCTGCCCATCGTTCGCACCATGTGAGTAGCTCACACCGATCGCTGAAATGATTAAGGCGATACGCGTCCAAAAAGGCGGCTTCTTCTTACCATCTTTTTTCTCACGTTCAGCAGGTGTCATATGATTACGACGACGCTTCTTCGTTCCACTCCAATACTTACGGAGTAGGAAGATAAGGAAGCCCGCAATCACCATCCCGACGATTGGCGATAAAATCAATGAAAGGAAAATATTGATAACTTTCGGTAGGTTAAGCGCTTCGACGAGTGAGCCACCCGTCACCAAGGCGTTCGTTACTGCAATACCAATAATGGCACCGATTAACGTATGCGAGCTTGATGCAGGCAAACCAAAATACCAAGTCCCTAAATTCCAAATAATTGCCGCAAGCAATATCGAGAATATCATTGCCAGCCCATGGGAAGAGCCAACATTCAGCAGAAGATCGGTAGGCAGTATGTGCACTATTGCATAGGCAACACTTAACCCGCCGAGTATTACGCCGAGGAAATTGAATAAACCAGCCATCATCACAGCTAGTTGCGCACGCATGGCACGGGTGTAAATAACGGTAGCAACCGCATTTGCCGTGTCATGGAAGCCGTTGATTGCTTCGTAAAATAGAACAAACAAAAGTGCCAGAACTAAGAATAGACTGGTAGTTAAATCAAGACCGGTAAACAGATGAAACATAATGTTACGCCATTTTAAGGGACATACCCGAGGCATTATCGGCGAGTTAGGTCCTTGCAGGAAAGTAAAATATCATAATTTTTTACCCTACCCTTCCCTTTACCCTAATAGATACATCAATTTCCTTATAAAAAAGAGTAAGTTATTTAATTATCGTTTAACTTTTTTTTTTCTGACTAGCCACCGGCCTGTCAGGTCACTACAATCTGGCCTTTTAGAGGGGGGTTGTGTGGAAAAATTTGATGTAGTGGTGATTGGTGCAGGGGCTGCAGGGTTATTCTGTGCCGCGCAAGCGGGCCAACAAGGGCTGAAAGTTCTGGTGGTGGATAACGGCAAGAAAGTCGGACGAAAAATATTGATGTCCGGTGGCGGACGCTGCAACTTTACTAACTTATACATTGAGCCCGCAGCCTATATCTCTGCTAACCCTCATTTTTGTAAGTCAGCACTTGCTCGCTACACACAGTGGGATTTCATTGATCTGGTCGGTAAGTACAACATCAATTGGCATGAAAAAACCTTAGGCCAATTATTTTGCGATGATTCGGCTCAGCAGATTGTGGATCTGTTGATGGCTGAGTGCGAGTTAGGCAAGGTCACACTACGACTACGCAGTGAAATCCTCGATCTGCAACGACATGAGTCTGGCGAATACCTATTAAAGCTTAATGGTGTAAATGTAAGTACTCGCAAACTTGTCGTTGCTTCAGGGGGGCTTTCGATGCCGGGCCTAGGCGCAACGCCTTTTGGTTATAAGGTTGCTGAACAATTTGGCTTATCGGTAAAACCGGTCAGCGCCGCGTTAGTGCCTTTCACCTTGCATAAGCCAATACTCGATACGTTACAACAGATCTCGGGCGTTGCCGTACCCATTACCGTTGATGCTGCGGACGGTACCCGTTTTAAAGAATCGATGCTATTTACCCACCGTGGGCTGTCGGGGCCAGCCGTACTGCAAATTTCCAGTTATTGGCACCCGGGGCAAGCGGTCACGATCAATCTTGTTCCTGATACTGATATTCACTCATTTATTGAGGCACAGCGCAGCGAACATCCCAATCTTTCGCTTAAGAATAGTTTAGCCTGTCTGTTACCTAAACGACTGGTGGACAGTTTAGTCGAGCTTTCTCTATTACCCGAAGTGACGCTAAAACAGCTCAATTCGCGCCAACAACAACAGCTTGTCGAACAACTGACGGCATGGGCTGTTTATCCGAATGGCACCGAAGGCTATCGGACCGCGGAGGTCACCTTAGGCGGTGTTGACACGCAACATCTCTCGTCGCAAACCTTTGAGGCTCGCGATGTACCTGGCCTTTACTTTATTGGTGAAGTGGTGGATGTCACGGGCTGGTTGGGAGGATATAACTTCCAATGGGCGTGGAGCTCGGCGTGGGCTTGCGCACAGGCGTTAGGTAATGCTGCAGGTCGATAAAATCAGCTAGAGCCTGGGTAAAAAACTTATCCGATGCAGTTTTTCGCCCTCACTCAGCGAGTGACGTAGTCAGGGTACAGAAGATAACAATCAGTTAGCACAGGCTTGTCAGCTAAGGTACCTGTTAGTTATCTTTACTGTACCATGATGTGAGTCACTTACTCGGGTAACACCAAGGCGCTGCGATCGATTTGGTCAATTGACGTGACGCCGGTAAGGGTCATTGCAACCCGCATCTCCTTGGAGAATATGTCCAATAAATTTTCAACGCCACGTTGACCCTCCGCTGCCAGTGCATAGGCCGTTGAGCGTCCTATTAGGCAGGCTTTGGCGCCTAGTGCCAGCATACGCACCACGTCCAGTCCGGAACGAATGCCTGAATCGACCAGTAGGGTCAGATCATCGCCAATTTTGTCGGCAATGATAGGTAATGCTTTCGCGGTGGATAAGACACCGTCCAGTTGGCGACCGCCATGGTTTGAGACGACTATCCCATCAGCCCCGAAATTGACTGCGTCTTTAGCATCTTCTGGATCAAGTATTCCTTTAATAATCATGGGGCCTTTCCAGAACTCTCGAATCCACTCTAAGTCTTTCCAACTGATCGATGGATCGAAATTATTCCCCAGCCATCCAACGTAATCTTCTAATGTAGTGGCTTTACCTAAGTATTTTGAGATATTGCCCAAATCATGTGGGCGACCCAGTAGGCCAACGTTCAATGCCCAGTCAGGTCGCGTACAGGCTTGCAAGATCCGTCGCGATGCTGCAAAGGGGCCTGACATTCCCGAGTGAGCATCACGATAGCGAGCGCCCGGTGTTGGCATATCGACGGTGAAAACAAGCGTAGTAATCCCCGCGGCTTGCGCCCGTTCTAGCGCGTTGCGCATAAATCCACGATCTTTCAGTACGTATAGTTGAAACCAGAGCGGTTGTGAGCTTTGGGAGGCGACCTCCTCAATCGAGCATACCGAGACGGTTGATAAACAAAAAGGGATCCCTTTCGCTGCTGCGGCGTTTGCCGCTTGGGTCTCTCCACGGCGAGCATACATACCCGTTAATCCGACAGGGCTTAAAATAATAGGGAGTTCGTGCTGCTGCCCAAAGAGCGTTGTCTTAAGGCTGAGATGTTCAACATTACGCAGGATGCGTTGACGTAAGCTAATCGTGGCGAGGTCTGAGCAGTTCGCGCGCAGGGTATGTTCGGTATAGGCTCCGCCATCGATATAATCGAATAAGAATCGGGGCAGCTTTCGTCTCGCAGCTTCCCGGTAATCTGATGCCGAGGAAATAATCATAGTCATCGTTCCTATGTTTGTAGATATTCAGCCAAGCAAGGGGCGACTTGCGTATAAGGTAAAGTAAGGTATTTTTAGCTATGATAAAAACAACTTTTTCAACTCAAAATAAGTCAAAAGTAGAATAGTGATGAACCTTAGAACGTTGCGAGTATTTGTCGAAGTTGTCCGTCAAGGCGGTTTTACCCAAGCCGCCGAAGTTGTTTCATTGACTCAATCATCGGTAAGTAAAGCAGTAAAAGCACTTGAAGTTGAACTGGGCGTTCCTCTTCTAAACCGTATTGGCCATAAAACGGAGTTAACGGCCGCGGGGGAAATCACTTATCGACGCGCACTCGTCTTACTTACGGAGAAAAACCATCTTCTCGCAGAAATTGAGGTGTTACGGGATCTCAAGGGCGGTACACTTCGAATTGGCTTACCGCCAGTCGGATGTGGCGATTTATTCGCCAAAATGTTTACAGAGTATAGAAGTCGCTATCCGCAAGTGGACATAGAACTGATAGAACATGGCGGTAATCGATTACGTGAATGTTTAGATGCTGGAGCGATTGATATCGCCGCCTTGCTGGTTTCGCACGATGAAGCCATAGCCTATCAAGATGTGCGTAATGAACCACTTGTCGTCGTCTTACAGGCGGACCACC
This sequence comes from Rosenbergiella nectarea, assembly GCF_900111105.1. GTDB lineage: Bacteria > Pseudomonadota > Gammaproteobacteria > Enterobacterales > Enterobacteriaceae > Rosenbergiella > Rosenbergiella nectarea. The sequence goes on from NZ_FOGC01000008.1 coordinate 39,435, forward strand.
CGCTATCGCAATGTCACCTGCTTGATTTTAAGGATTTGCAAGCGGAGCCATTTATTTTATTTGAGGAGGGTTTCACGCTTAATCAATTAATAATGGCGGCTTGTGAACGGAGAAATATCAGTCCTCGAATTACCGCTCGGAGTGGGCAAATTGATTTTATTGTCGATCTCGTGACAGCAGGATTGGGCGTCGCATTTTTACCGCGAATGCTTGCGAATAAGCATAAACATTCCGGTATTTCGTTAGTACCTCTTAACGAGCCGCATACTGACTGGCGTATAGCCTTAGCTTGGCGGGCTGGAGCACAATTACCTCCCGCGGCAATAGCGTGGTTGGCGTTGGCAAAAACGTTGGCACCGTCAAAGGAATAGAGATTCATCATTCCTTGAAATAGGTCCGATTCATGATTGTAGCAGCAACCTTTGTTACCACTTTATCTGGTAGGTATAACAATATTTACCCGTTTTTATAATTTAACAGGGTGATTTATAGTTCCTCACCACAGGAGGAGCTTATGCCGCTAACAATAAAAAATTTAAAAAAACCCTTTTATCAATTGGCCTCTTTTAATGAGACCGTGCGTTTTTTTACCCCGAATTGGTTTGCGGTGACGATGGGCACGGGCGTACTCGCCTTAGTCCTCGCGCAAGCTGCCACACCTACAACGCCTTTATTTGCTTTAGCCCGTATACTCTGGGTGATAAATATTGGCCTCTTTACGGTATTTGTCATGCTGTATCTTGGTCGCTGGATCCTCTATCCGCAGGAAGCGTATAAAATATTCGGTCATCCCCAAATGTCGATGTTTTTAGGCACCATTCCGATGGGGTTGGCGACAATCATCAACGGCTTTATCAGCTTTGGTGTACCTCTCTTTGGCAGCGTGGCGGTCGACATTGCCCAACAACTGTGGAAAGTCGATGTATTGCTCGCTATAGGGTGTGGCATTGGATTACCTTTCTTCATGTTTACACGACAATCTCATCAACTCTCCTCGATGACAGGATTGTGGTTATTACCGATTGTCGCGGCAGAAGTGGCCGCCGCCAGTGGTTGGATTATTGCGCCGCATTTGATCGATTCCACACAGCAACAGGCGATGGTTATTACGAGTATGATTTTATGGGCATTTTCTGTGCCGCTCGCCTTATCCCTGTTGACCATTTTACTGTTACGTATGGCGTTACATAAGCTTCCCCCGGTCGCCCTATCAGCCACCACGTGGCTAGCGTTAGGGCCAATAGGGACGGGATCTTTGGGGATGTTTTTACTGAGCCAGCAGAGCATACTCCTCGCGAGCAATCCGATCTTTGGACCTTTCAGCCATGTGGTAGCGGGATTTGGTTGGGTAATGGGGATCTTATTATGGGGGGTTGGTGCGTGGTGGCTGCTGTTAGCGCTGGGTATCACCTGCCACTATTTAAGACAGGGAATTCCCTTTAATTTAGGCTGGTGGGGCTACACCTTCCCCTTAGGGGTTTTTACGCTTGCGACGTTTAAACTTGCACAGCTGACCAACCTCTCTTTTTTCTCAACACTTGCGATAGGGCTTCTTGTTTTGTTAAGCGGAATATGGACGCTGGTCATGACTAAAACGGTGAGAGGAGCATGGAGTGGAAAGCTATTTTTCGCGCCGTGCTTACAGGAAAGCCAACCACTTAATAAAGAACCAGAAAAAAAGTGACTGCAATGAAACGTTGATGTTATCGATTGCAACAGTATTATAACGGCTCATTATTTATATTTGGCAGGAAAATTCCATGGGAAATACACCTCTAAAGGCGCTGTGGCTAAAGATTACGGCTCGCCTACTTGGCCTAATACTGTTATTAACCGCACTCTTTTTTATTATCGAGGGCGGGAAATTATTGAGTTTAGGCGGTAGTGGGTACTTCTTAATTTCAGGTATCTTCCTGTTAGTCAGCAGCATACAACTCTTTCGTTTACGAGCGTCAGGCGCGGTACGTTACCTCCTGTTCGCACTGGGTACGCTTGTGTGGGCGGTGATGGAAGTTGGCATTGTCTTCTGGCCACTGATCTCACGCATGATGTTCCCTGCTGGCTTGGCAATAATTGCGTTCGTTATCTTACCTTCACTGCGCCAACCCGCGCCAACCCGCGGCAACGCGAATTGTAAGTATCGCCAGCTATGTTCTCGCCTTAGCGACGACAGTGGGTTTCGTGGCTGCGTTTGCAGGCATGTTTCAACCTCATGACCCCGTTGCGTTTCAAGGCGAGCCGAAGCCATTGGTGCCAGTGTCAAAACAAGCGCCGTTAACCAATTGGGATAATTATGGTAATACCCCTGGGGGAAGCCGATTCGTTGCGGCAGACCAGATTACTCGTGATAATGTCCAACACCTAAAACCGGTGTGGACGTTCCATACGGGTGATATCCCACTTAGTCCAGACGGCAATGGTGCTGAAGATCAACAGACGCCGCTGCAAGTTGGCGACAAAATCTTCCTGTGTACGCCGCATAATAACGTTATCGCGGTAGATGCTGACAGTGGTAAAGCGCTGTGGAAAGCCGAAATCAATGCGAAGTCATCGGTCTGGATGCGCTGCCGTGGGCTGGCGTATTTTGATGCCACTAAGTCTCTGCCACACCCTGAACTGCCAGGGAGCAGCCAGCCTCTAGCCGTTAACGGTGCCGATATTGCGAACTGCCCCCGTCGTATTTTGATGAATACTATTGACGGACGTTTGATTGCTTTAAATGCCGACAATGGTCAGTATTGTGAAGGATTTGGCGATCACGGAACGGTTAATTTATTAACCGGGATGGGTAATGCCCCTGATCCGCAGTATGTGCTTACCTCTGCACCAACCCTTGCCGGTACTACCGTCGTGGTCGGCGGGCGTATCTCTGACAATGTCAGTACAGATATGCCAGGTGGCGTGATGCGTGGATTCGATGTGTTGACCGGCGCATTACGTTGGGCTTTTGACCCTGGTAATCCAAACCCGAATGCAACGCTGCAACCGGGACAGCATTATGTACGTAGCACCCCGAATTCTTGGGCGCCTATGTCCTAGGATCCGCAATCCAATACCGTCTTTATGCCGATGGGAAGCTCTTCTGTCGATATCTGGGGAGCGAACCGTACGCCGTTAGATCATAAATACGGTGCGTCAATTCTCGCGGTCGATGCGAATACCGGTAAAGAAAAATGGGTGTATCAAACCGTCCATAACGATCTCTGGGACTTTGATATTCCTATGCAACCGAGCTTAATCGATTTCAAAACACCAACGGGTGAAAACCGTCCTGCGGTAGTCGTAGGAACGAAAGCGGGCCAGATTTACATGTTAGATCGTCTAACCGGTCAGCCGTTAACGAAAGTCGAAAACGTTAAAGTGAAGCGCGGCAACATCCCCGGTGAGCAGTACAGCGATATCCAACCGCGTTCAGTGGGTATGCCACAAATTGGTGCTCAGACTCTGAAAGAATCCGATATGTGGGGGGCCACGCCTTTTGACCAACTGATCTGCCGCGTCAGCTTTAAATCGATGCGTTACGATGGACTCTACACCGCACCAGGAACGGATAAATCGTTAAGTTTCCCAGGATCTCTCGGCGGGATGAACTGGGGAAGCCTGTCGACGGATCCGAATAACCATCTGATTTTCGTCAACGATATGCGCCTAGGCTTATGGCAGCAGCTGATCAAGGCGGATCCCAATGCGTCGACGGCTGCCAATACTGGCGGAGAGGCGGTGAATACTGGGATGGGTGCGGTACCGATGAAAGGTGCGCCTTACTCGGTGAATAAAAATCGCTTTATGTCGCCACTAGGCATCCCTTGCCAAGCGCCGCCATTTGGGACACTTTCAGCTATCGATATGACCACACAAAAAATTCTGTGGCAGGTCCCACTGGGTACGGTGCAGGATACCGGGCCAATGGGAATTAAGATGGGCATGAAAATGCCAATCGGTATGCCTTCATTAGGGGGCAGTCTTGCAACGCAGGGGGGCTTGGTCTTTATTGCAGGGACTCAGGACTACTACTTACGGGCATTTGACAGTTCGACCGGAAAGGAAGTTTGGAAAGCTCGACTCCCGGTTGGCAGCCAAGGTGGTCCAATCAGCTATGTCTCGCCGAAAAGAGGTAAACAGTACATCTTGATTTCTGCGGGTGGGGCGCGTCAGTCCCCAGACCGTGGTGATTACGTTATTGCTTACGCGCTGAACTAAATCATCGTAAACGTGATAGCCGCTACTGGGTAGCGGCTTTTTATCACTACAGGCCCACTTAGGGTCATTTTATAACATGAGGATTTCGGGAATTAACTCACCTAACAACGTGACCTTTTTAAATAATATTCGTTAAGTCGCCCTTCCCCTCTTATCCGCTTACATGCCAGTCTAAAATAACGACATACGGCTTTGAATGACTCTCCACGAACAAAAGCTGTCAAAGTTAGTGTGATGTTGTAGCAATCTTCTGCGTAAGTGTTCGGCTGATTAACTCTATAAGAGGTTGGGTATTATCACTATTGCGCTGTTCCCTTGGAATACCAATGTGGAAATTATCCGTGAGAGTGCCGGGGTTTCCTGTCATGAGCAGAACCCGATCACATAGCATGACGGCTTCCTCCACATTATGGGTGACAAGAACCAATGCTTGAGTTTTCAATGTTTTCTGTTGCCATAAGTGCATTAACTCTTGACGTAGCTTACGTGCACTATAAATATCAAGTGCAGAGAAAGGCTCGTCCAATAACAATAAAGTGGGTTCAACTGCCAGCGCACGTGCAAAGCCTATGCGTTGTTTCATCCCGCCGGATAACTCTCTAGGCCACGCATTCGCATAACCCGATAACCCGATAAGATCGATCATGTCCACAGTGCGACGTTTAACCTCACTCTCAGGAAGTCCAAGCGCCTCAAGGCCGAAAGCGATGTTACCTGAAACCGTGAGCCAAGGAAAAAGTGCAAAGGATTGAAATACCATACTGACATCGGGGCAGGGACCTTTGACCGGTAAACTATTACAGAGCACGGAACCGGAAGTGGGCGATTCAAGTCCGGCAATGATACGCAATAATGTAGATTTTCCTGAGCCGGATTTTCCTAATACCGCCACGATTTCGTTATGATCAACATGTAGAGTGATGTTCTGAATAATCGGTAGGGTTTGTTGCTGACGGCCAAAGGATTTCTCGACATTTTTTATCGCTAAAACAGGTTGTAGTATATTCATCATAAATTCTCATTTATATGTCTTTTTGAAAGGATCAGTCTAATTTGAACCGGGTCTCGGCATAGCGGTACAAAGGACGCCAAATAAAAATGACACAAAGTGCAACCATGAAACACATGGCGAGGCAACCGAGAGCAGCCTTGGGATCTTGGCTACTGGTCGTGCTTGCAGAAATAAATGCCCCGAGTCCTTTTGCTTTAAAGGTTGTGTCGCCCCAACTGAGAGATTCAGCGGCGATCGCTGCATTCCACGCGCCGCCTGCTGCGGAAATAATACCCGTGACAATATAGGGGAAAATCGCCGGGAGGATATATTTCGTCCACCAAATAATGCCTTTAGCGTGGAATATCCGGCTGACATCAGTCATCTGCCCAGGGATGACTGAGGCTCCTGCAATGACGTTAAAGAGTATATACCATTGAGTTCCTAGCATAATCATTGGGATAGTCCAATAATTCAGATTCTGATGCCAAGTTAATAACGCCACAACAATAAGGGGGTAAAAAATATTTATGGGAAGTGCGGCCATTACCTGAATAATAGGCTGAAAAAAACGCAGTAAATTAGGTCGCAATCCGATCCAAATTCCAAGTGGGGTAAAAATAGCAATGCTCAATAATAATGCAGTAAATACTCTACATGCAGTCAGTCCCATTAATAAAGGTAGCTGAGTCAAATAGTGAAAAGGAAGATAACACCACAAGTAATATATGAAATATAAGCAGATAACGAGCACGAAGAAATACCATAACTTCGACCATAACTCGTTTAATGATGACAGCGATGAAAATAGGCGGTCGAATTTCATTTTATACCATAATTTGGGTAGAACGAATAGCCAAAAGACGCGGGATGTCGCGAAGATTTTTCTAATTATATTTCCGGTAAGAGAGTGTGCCAAACATGTATAAAACCATGAGCTTTGTTTGCTACTTACACTCTTATCTTCAATTTTAAAACGACTTGCGTAACGAACCAATGGACGAAACAGTAATTGATCAAACAGCACAATATTAATAATGAGTGCAAGTAAACCCCATAATACGGCGTGGATATTTCCACTGTTTAAAGCACAACCTATCCAGGATCCGATCCCTGGAAGATTTATATTTTTATTTCCAATAGTTAACATTTCAGATGCAATGAGGGTAAACCATGCTGCAGATTGTGACACCATGGTATTCCATAATAACCCCGGAAAAGAATAGAGAAATCCTAGCCGCCAAAAACGTTGCCAAGGGTTGCAATAAAATATTGCTGTAGCATCCACCAGTTCATGAGGCACGATGCGTAACATTTGATACAGTGTTAGCATCATATTCCATGCTTGGCCTGTAAAAATGGCAAAGATTGCCAATCCCTCCAAACCCATGACGTTGTGTGGGTAGAGCCCTAGAAAAAAAGCTGTAGTGAATGTTAAGAATCCTACCAGTGGCACTGACTCCATAAAATTAACTATAGGAAGAATAACACGGCGTAAGGGCGTGAATTTTGCGGCTAAAACTCCAAAAACGAGGGTAAAGATCATCGATAAAACTAAACCGAAAACTAATCTTATCGACGTGCGTATCGCATCTTCAAATAGCTGTGTATAGTTGCTGTTTCCTGATGGTAAGGAGGCCCCGTTAAAAGTGGCATGCATTCCTTGCCAACCCTGCACAAAAGCACTGACTAAAATAACCAGAATGGGGATAACGATCAAATCGTTCACAGGAATTTTGTTCCGGATGGAATGTATTTTTATCATTAGCATAGGTTAACAACTCAAGTTTAAGATGATTTTTGGTTGCTCACATAAAAACATTAATTTATTACAACGATAGAATTCTGAAATTAATGATTTTATGAGTGGCTACCACAGAGATGATTCAGAACGACAGATATTTGTAATAATAGGTGTCGGTCGTTATCTATTTATATCTAATACAGAGAGAAGATCGCTTTTAGTCCCGTATTGAATACAGATTTCTGAGTGTTTATTAATTAAATTTAAGCACAAGAAATAGAGGTCGGGGGATCGTCAAGGGGAAGTCTGTCTAATTCGTTAACAGAACGTCTTTTTTGAATAGAAAAAGAGGGTATTTCTAAAATAGAAAATAGAGGATATTTTTTAGACATCATGGTTCACTCCAATACATGATCTATTGATAACTATCCACCCGAATAGAGGGGTGAGGTACTCTAATTATCCCAATCAAGCATACGAAGAGAGGATAATCAGCAAAAAATTTTTATCCCTGATCGGGGGGCAGCATTAGACATAAAATTTTCCTCACTACATTTCAGAAGCCGGGATAGTATCAGATGGAAAGTAAACAAAACTTATACGAGAACAATTCTTAGTTTAATCGTATGGATGAGCAATAGAAAAAAGGATAGATAATTTATCCATTTTACCTATCTCCATCTGAACGGTAAGTAAGATGATATTCGTATACTCATTAGATTAAGAGAGGTACGGATATTAAACCTTCTCTTTGTGAGGAGTGAATTATCTTGGGTGATCATAGTGTGTTTTTTATTATTTCTTTAGCTCGTTTTTAATAAAAAAATATAATCATTTAAGTTTAAAATAAAGTGAGGTAATTCATTTTAATTTATTATTTGTCTTTTTGATAATAGAGTTAATTAACGACTGATTATCAAAGTGACTCTCTACCTGGTTAAAGGAACAACCTTTTCTATTTATCTCAATATACTTAATAACGCTTAAATTCCTTCTGTAAGGTGCGGCGAAATAATTGTTGTTAACTGTCATAGTGAAGACAATTTTTCTACTTAAGCTCCAGCCTACTGCAGATTATGCACTACGATTAAGCTTTACCCCATTCACCTGGAGCAAACGATGACGCATCATTCAACGTTACAGATAGCAGGGCACACACTTCCTTCCCTTGGTATGGGGAGCTGGCGGTTAGGACAAGGCCGTTACAGTGAACAGCAGGAAATCGCAGCGCTACATCGTGGTCTAGACCTTGGGTTACGAGTCATCGATACCGCTGAAATGTATGGTGACGGGAAGTCTGAGACTCTGATCGGTAAAGCGATCGAGGATCGTCGCGACCAGACCTATCTCGTCTCGAAAGTCTATCCTTGGAATGCGACTGAAAGGCAGCTTGAAGCCAGCTTAGACGCCTCGCTTAATCGGCTACGCACAGATAACCTCGATCTTTATCTCCTACACTGGCAGTCCGGCAACGATCTACAAGAAGTGGTCAATCTACTGGAAGCGATGAAGAAGAAAGGCAAGATTAACGCTTGGGGCGTCTCTAATTTCGATTTACCGGCGATGCAATCCCTACTACAGGTCGAGGGTGGGGAGCACTGCGCGGTCAACCAAGTTTTTTATAACCTTGCTGGCAGAGGCATTGAATACGACCTCGCACCTTGGTGTGCTGAGCGTTCTATTGCCATGATGGCCTATTGTCCATTAGGCGGAGCGGGGTCTCACCTGCTCGATTTGGATGAAGTAAAAACGCTTGCCGCCAACTACCAGGTGACGCCTGCAGCCTTATTGCTCGCTTGGGTGATCCGGCAGAACAACATTTTGGCGATACCTGAATCCGGTAATATTCAGCATGTTGACGACAACGTGCAAGCGTTACAACTTGAGATCAGTGAGCAAGATTGCGCACAACTCACGCGCTATTATCCTGCTCCTGAGACGGCAGAACCTCTTGAAATTCGCTAAGTCGCGTCAATAAAGAGGGTATTTTTGGTAAAAGGGCGGTGAAAAGATTAGCTGCGGGATCGTCAGGCTGTTAGAATCAGCCGCTCACGGCGTCACCACCGCAATGCTCAATTACATAAAGAATTCGCTTGCAGGGAGATGACGATTTTCTCATAGACATCAACGAAAGCCGAATTTTATGCAGGTATGTAGCTTTATTATTAATAGTAGTGGCCATGAAACCTTTGGTCTGGTCTGTGAACAAGGTGTGATTGATGCAGGAAAACTGCTCGACTACCGCGATTTGAAAGACCTACTGGAAAATGATGGCCTCGCCGCATTGCAGCCTCTCTCTACGCGCCCAGCAGATTATGCGTTTCATGAGATCAGTTTTCTGCCAGTGATCAAGACCCCTAATAAAATTTTGTGTGTAGGGATGAATTATTCGGAAAAACGTATCGAATTTGGTGAAACCAATCCTGCGCCGACCTTATTTATTCGCTTTGCGGATAGCCTTACTGCACACCTACAGCCGATTCAAAAGCCGGTGAGTAGCGAGCAATTTGACTATGAAGGCGAGTTGGCGGTAGTGATCGGTAAACCGGCTCACCAAGTGACTGAAGATGAAGCCTTACATTACGTTGCGGGATATAGCTGCTTTATGGACGCCACGGTGCGTGACATGCAGTTTACGTGGTTCACCGCGGGTAAGAATTGGCCGGCCACCGGAGGGTTCGGACCTTGGATGACCACACACGATGAAATCCCTGATCCGCAACAACTTGAATTAAAAACGTTCTTAAACGGCGTACAAGTTCAAAAAGACTCGACTCAAAATATGATTCACAGTGTCGCGGCGATCATTGCCTACGTCACGCACTTCACGCCGCTTTCACCCGGAGATGTCATTATTACCGGGTCGCCAGGAGGGGTCGGTAAATCTCGGACCCCACAACTGTTTATGTTCCCCGGCGACGATGTTGCTGTGGAAATTAGTCAGATTGGCCGCTTATCACACATTATTCGTTAAAAAGAACCGATAGCAGGGAGTCGCTATCGGTTGAAGTGCGGTAAGTGATCCCTACCGCAAAACTCTTAACGATTAGACGCGGCGACCCCCTTTCCCGGGTGGTTGACCGCCTCATCATCAGGCTGGATATCACACTGTTTAGGTAGCGTTATCGATAAGATTGCCGCAATAAGGAGTGAAACGGATAGCGCATAAATGGCGACATTATGGCCGTAAAAGTTTATCATCACGCCTACTAAGTAGGGCCCACAGAACCCCCCTAAATTACCTAAACCATTAATTACTCCCCGTGCTGCCCCCGCAGCTTCTGCTGAAGCGATTCGCCCTGGAATACTCCAGAATGGGCTGGTGGCCGCTTTCAAGAAGAAACCACAGACGACGAGAGCAATATAAGCCGCGACAACGTGATGGCGCAGGACAACCGAGGCGACCAATGAGGCGGCAAAGCAGAGCAGTGACACACAGACCCATAAGCGACGCTTACCTGATCGGTCACTGAATAGCGAGATTATATAGATACCCGCTGCCATTGCGACAAAGGGAAGAATCGCCAGTCCGCCGACATCGGCCATGTTCCCACCCGTTAGATTCTTAAGAATGGCAGGTAGCCATAGGGTGTACCCATAGTCACCGGTTTGGTAAAAAAAGTTGAGAAAAATAAGTGTCACTAATCCGCGGTTTTTAAAGACATCTCTTAATGGTGCTTTACTGACTTCAACTTTTTCTTCACGTGCTTCGCGTTCTGCTTTTAGCTGAGTTAGTAGGTATTCACGTTCAGCTTCGGGCAACCAACGCGCTTCCTCCGGGCGGTCACTGATCAGCGCCCACCACAACATCATCACGATGGCGGAGAGGATCCCTTCAATAAAGAACAGCCAGCGCCAATCCAGCGCCGAGATGATGGCTCCAGAGACTGGCGCAGTAAAAATTCCGCCCAACGGGGCAAACATCATGACAATAGCATTGGCACGACCCAGCTCTTTCTCAGGAAACCAGTTGCTGACCATGGTTAACACCACCGGCAGCATTCCCCCCTCGGCGATACCGAGCAAGAAACGTAAAATGAGGAGTTGATATTCGTGTGTCACAAAGCCAGTGGCGATAGAGATCACGGCCCAGGCCGTTAACGAGGCAGCAATAAATTTCTTACCGCTACCGTGGACGGCAATCCGTCCACCAGGAATTTGTAGGAAGAGGTAGCCAATAAAGAAAATCCCGCTCACCACCCCAGCCATTTGGCTGGTGATCCCTAACTCTTGATCCATCCCCCCCGGTATGGCAAAACTGATGTTTACCCGGTCCATAAATGAGATGATACAAGCAATCAGAATGGGCACAATTATCCGATACCAACGGGTCCTTGGAACGTTATGACTCATAGTACTCCTCCCTTCAGAAAATAGATTCCTGAAATAAATCTTCGCTTATCTTCCATGAAAAATTATCCATTATCGTCTTCTTTTGCAGTCTAAGTTTATAAGCATAGTCATTATATTCGGCAAAAGGACGGATATTTTGTGACGACTATGAAACAATGTTTTTACAAATGTTTTTGCGAGTTGTATCACGCTGAATCGTGTTAAGAAATGATGTTACGGATAACGTGATCCGGCGGGTGTTTTACCAAGCCATTAGGAAAGCGGGAAAGTATCGCCAATGAGAAAATGCGTTTTAAGAATAACTTGGCTAGCCGTTTCGTGCCCCTGAACACGCTGCAGTAACAGTTCAGTTGCCTGCTTACCGACCTCATAACGGGGGGTTACGACACTGGTCAGACGGGGAGTCGTAATTTGCCCTATCTCCAAACCATGAAAACCCACAATCGCAATACGCTGTGGAATATCAATACAGGCAGCTTGGCAAGCCCGTAACACGCCTATCGCCAAATCATCATTAGTACAGAAAATGGCATCAAGGTTAGGTACGTTAAGTAAGGCTTCTTGCATCATCATCGTACCCGTTTCGATGGACGAGACTTTTTTGGGGCTAACATGGGTGGTGGATAACCCTGCGGCGTTTAGCGCGTCGCAGTAGCCTTGATAGCGTTGTTGATCGCGTAGATCAGACATCGAACCGAAGTAAGCGATATGCTTGCGACCCGCCTCGATCAGGGCTTGCGTCGCCTCATAGCCCGCGCGGAAATTATCAAAGCCAACATTAATACGATCAGGCTGTGTGGCAATCCCCATGACTTCCGCAATCGGGATTTTCGCGGCCTGTAGATATTTTTCGGCTCTAAGGCTATGGGCGGTGTCGGTCAGTATCAACGCCTTAATATTGAAGGCGAGTAATGCCGCAATTTGCTCCTCTTCTTTTTGAGAAGAGTAGTCGTAGGTGACGACCAGCGTCTGGTAACCCTGAGCCTCCGTCACGGCCTCAATCCCCGCTAATAACTCGCTAAATATTTGATTATTAAACGAGGGGATGAGTACGCCAACCCTAGGGATCGATTGGCTAGTGATCTGTGGATTATCCGAATCGGGTTCAAAACCAACCTCCTCAATAACACTGGCGATGCGTTCGGCCGTATCGGTTTTCACTTTTCCGGGCGTCCGCAAGAAACGACTAACCGTCATTTTGGTTACACCCGCTAATACCGCGATGTCATTTAAGGTAATACGTTGTTTTTTCATAGATTACGTATTGAGAGATTGGGCACTCATTATGCCGTGAGCGATATAAAAAAGATATGTCTGCCCGCATCACCATTAAGATATTTTTATCTATACAATCTGGCACAAAGCTTGCTTCGGTTAACGTTTCGACATAAGGGAGAACAGCCGATGAGCGTACAAACCGAAGTAAGTATTAACCCGATACAGATCCGCTCCGCACAGAAATGGCAACAGCTGGCGCTAGGGCTGCTCTGCATGGCATCGATTTCCAGTCCGCAGTATGTCTGGACGCTGTTAACCAAGCCGTTTCTCGAGCGTCTTGATGTTCATTTACCTCTTTTACAAGTGACCTTTTCCTTACTGATCATCTTTCAAACATTCTTATCACCCTTGCAGGGCAAGTTGATTGACCGCTTTGGTGCACGGCGCTTAATTGGGTTAGGTACGCTATTAACGGGTGCGAGTTGGGTTGGTGCAGCATACAGTCACTCCCTTTGGTCGCTTTATTTGCTGTATGGGGTCGTCGGCGGCATCGGCACCGGTATTGTGTATATCGGGATAGTGGGACAAGTGGTACGCTGGTTTCCCGAACAACGCGGCTTTGCGGCCGGAATGGTTGCGGCAGGGTATGGAATGGGGGCTATTGTGACGACGCTACCGATTTCAGTATCGCTTAGCCATTATGGACTGACTTCGACATTACTGGTCTTTGGCGTGGGCTTTGCCGCACTCGGTGGACTGGCCAGCCGAGGGTTACGCGATGCCCCCAGTGCCAGTCCTGTGATCAGTCATCAAGCATGCGTTCAACGTCACTACTCCTCTTCCCAAATGCTCAAGCAGCCGCTGTTCTGGCTACTATTCTTTATGATGGCCTGCATGTCTACCTCGGGGTTGATGGTTACCTCACAGCTGGCAAGCTTTGCCGCAGATGTCGGGGTTGGCCAAGTCTTGATTTGGGGCATGGCAGCATTACCCTTGGCGATGAGTATCGACCGCTTAACCAATGGGTTAACGCGGCCATTATTTGGTTGGGTTTCTGACCGGATTGGTCGTGAAAATACGATGTTTGTCGCCTTTCTCCTCGAAGCGGTAGCAATGAGCTTATGGCTAACGTTTCGTCATGACCCGCTGTTATTTATTCTGCTTTCGGGCGTGGTTTTCTTAGGGTGGGGGGAAATCTTCTCTCTTTTTCCTGCCACGTTGACCGATACCTTCGGTAGCCAACATGCAGCCAGTAATTATGGCTGGTTATATATGTCACAAGGGGTGGGATCAATACTGGGTGGCCCCCTCGCGGCATTGCTTTATCAAGCAAGCCACGGTTGGGTCCCGGTATTTAGTTTAGCAATTGGCCTCGATATCTTGACTGCAGTGTTAGCCATCGTGGTGTTGAAACCTTGGCGTCAACGCTTTATCACTCGTTAGACAGCGCGTGCTGCTGCGCGGCCAATGCTTGAATATCTTTCGGCGATGTTCGGCAGCATCCCCCGATGAGTTTAGCACCGGCGGCAAGCCAATCAGGGAGATAATCACTTAACTGTTGGCAGTGATCCCCACCATGGTGCCACGTTTTACTCTGCGCGTTATAGGTTTCACCCGAGTTAGGGTACACCACCAACGGTAACGCGGTGAGGGTGTGTAGATGGTTCAACGCCGCTGTCGTCTCCGTCAAGGCAATGCAGTTTATGCCTAGGGCAACGACCTGTGGCTGAGTGGTTAAGTAACTTACCACCGTGGCTAATGGCGTGCCGTCACTCAGATGGTGCGCATCCTTAAGCGTAAAGCTAAACCATGCGCTTGCCTCAGGGTACGCTTGGATCAGCTCGCATAAGGCTTGAATTTCAGCAAAAGAGGGCTGGGTCTCGCATGCCAATATATCGGCACCTGCGGTCAGTAGTTGTGTAACGCGTGGGCGGTGAAAATCGATAAAGGCCTCACGACTTAGCGAATAATCACCACGATATTCCGAACCATCGGCCAAGTAAGCGCCATAAGGGCCAACCGACCCTGCGACCAAGGGGCGGGGTGAGGCTGGCGATTCGGCAAGAAATTGGCTGCGAGCTTCAACGGCTAGGGTCACGCTACGCGCGATGAGCGCTTCGGCGTCCTCGCGGTCTAATCCTCGTTGGGCAAATCCTGGCAGAGAGGCTTGATAACTGGCGGTAATGGCACACTGTGCTCCCGCCCGGAAATAGTCGAGGTGAACTTGGCGGATAATATCAGGTTGATTGATCAAGACATTGGCTGACCAAAGACTGTCGGTGATCTGGCAGCCACGTGTTTCAAGCTCGGTCGCCAAGGCACCATCCAGTACGATAAAAGGAGACTGTTCCAGTAACGAATTAAGTGGATGAGTCAGAGACATGCTTCACGTCCTTAGCTTTTTTTGCAGAAGTTAGATAGTAGGCCGCATAACAACACGCTACAAAGGGAATACCACACCATAACGCGATTCTTTGGCTAGGGTCAAAAGCGAGCCCTAAACAGGCGATTAGGCACAGAATAAACCCCAACACGGGCAGTATCGGGAACCACGGGGCACGGTAAGCCAGCGCCTCCACCTTTTGACCCGAGGCCACATAGCGGCGGCGGAAACGGTAGTGGGAGGCACAAATACTTAGCCACACCGCAACCACCGCGAATCCAGAAATGGCAGAGAGTGCCACAAAGACGGTGTCCGGGGCGATAATACTGGTGAAGAGCGCTAAAATCCCGCCCAGCATACTGATACTGATCGCAAAGACCGGGATCCCGCGTCGATTAACCTGTGCAAATGCCCGAGGTAAGGTACGCTGGTTCGCCAGTGACCACAACATTCGCCCAGAAGCATAAAGACCAGAATTTGCCGCCGAAAGAATTGCTGTCAGGATAACGAAATTGAATATATCGGCAGCATAAGGGATCCCTATTTTCTCAAAGACCAGTACGAAAGGACTCTTCTCTACTCCCGCCTGTTGCATCGGGATCAGCGCGGCTAAGACAAATACGGTGCCTAAGAAAAAGATAATTAAGCGGGCAATAGTGGTACGAATAGCGACCGGAATAACCTTCTCCGGATTCTCCGTTTCGCCCGCCGCGATCCCAATCAGCTCGGTACCTGAAAACGCAAAATTGACGGCGACCATGGTCATCAAGATGGGTAATGTACCGTGGGGGAACCAGCCTTGAGCGGTGAGGTTATGTAAAAAAGGCGCGGGGGTGCCATCGTGCATCGGAAGAATGCCAAAGATCGCCGCCGCACCCAAGATGATAAATACCAGAATGGTGATAACTTTCACGAGTGAAAACCAAAATTCACCCTCCGCGAAAAAGCGGGTCGAAATAATATTTAATCCAAAAATAATCACGCAAAAAAGCAGACACCACTGCCAAATAGGGACCTGCGGGAACCAATACTGCATGCAAAAGCCCGCGGCGGTAAAGCTGGACCCTAAGGCCACTGTCCAGGTTAGCCAATAGAGCCAGGCAACGGTATAGCCGGTTGCCGGACCTAAATAGCGGGTGGCATAGACATGAAAGGCCCCTGTTTCGGGCATGGCCACGGAAAGTTCGCCTAAGCTTTGCATCACCAACCATACCACTAAGGCCCCGATAAGGTAGGCGAGTAGCGTTCCCGCGGCACCCGTGGTGGCAATGATATAACCGGTATTGAAAAATAACCCTGTCCCAATCACCCCCCCTAATGAGAGCATCACTAAATGACGGGCTTTCATTGTGCGCTGTAAAGTTCCGCTCTGTTCTGCTTCTGGTTGCATACGACCTTCTAAACGTTTAGACATCTAAATAGCTATCAGCACTTTATACGTTGAATTATTTAAGAATGCAAAACTCAACCGAGAGCGAACCCCAAAAAACGTCAAAATTTTATATTTTTTTTATATCCCCCGATTTTTTTCTACGAAAATTTTATCTTAAAAATCTTACTATTCAGCTAGTTAAAATAACTGGAGCGAACAGTATGTCGCTATTTTTTATGTTTGGGACGTTGCTAATTCTCACCTTACTGGTCTACCTGTTTTATGCTCTGTTCTACGCGGAGGAATTCTAATGCCAGCACAAGCCGTGTTGTTAGTCGCTAGCTTCCTACTTGCTGTGTTGTTGTGCGCTAAACCTCTTGGAAAAGTTTTAGCCATCATCATCCGGGATGAACCCTTACCAGGCTGCCGCGTGATAGAAAAAAGCCTCTTTTCGCTCTGTGGTATTCGTCGTCAAGGGATGACGAGTACTCACTATCTCTTCGCGATAGGCCTCTTTAACCTGCTCGGGTTTGTCTTATTAATGGGTATACTCGTTTCCCAACAGTGGTTACCGCTCAATCCACAACATTTACCCGGCCTACCTTGGGACTTGGCATTCAATACCGCGATAAGCTTTGTGACCAATACAAACTGGCAAGCCTACGCGGGAGAAACTACCGTCAGCTATTTCAGTAGCCTGGTGGGCCTGACTGTACAAAACTTTCTTTCTGCTGCCACAGGCATGGCAATACTTTTTGCCTTGATTCGTGGATTTGTTTGGCGAAATCAAACTTATCTAGGGAGTGCTTGGCGAGATTTATTACGCATCACGCTGTTCATTTTGCTTCCGCTCGCTCTTCTTTCTGCGATCTTCTTTATGGGGCAAGGGGTGATACAGACGTTACACCGTTACGTGGATTATACGTCGTTAGAAGGCATCCCACAGAAACTGCCACTCGGCCCCGTGGCTTCGATGGAATCGATCAAATTGTTAGGGACTAATGGTGGCGGGTTTTTTAATGCTAATTCCGCTCATCCTTTCGAAAATCCCACTTCTCTGACCAACTTCGTTCAAATGGTCCTCATTTTTTTAATTCCGGCGGCACTCTGCTTTGCCTTCGGGGAGGTAGCCAATAATCGGCCGCATGCGAATGCGTTGTTATGGGCAATGGGGATTATTTTTGTCTTTGCGGTGATCGCGGTAATGGTGGCTGAAGTGAAGGGTAATCCTCATTTTGCACTGGCCGGCGCAGACAGTGTGATGAACTGGGAAGGTAAAGAGAGCCGATTCGGTATCCTCGCGTCTTCACTCTATACGGTAGTGACTACAGCAGCCTCTTGTGGTGCTGTCGTTGCGATGCATGATTCATTGACTGCGTTAGGAGGATTAGTCCCACTGTGGCTGATGCAAATTGGCGAAGTCGTCTTCGGCGGTGTGGGTTCTGGACTGTATGGCATGTTGATTAATGTCATGCTCGCCGTATTTATCGCAGGCTTAATGATTGGACGTACACCGGAATTTCTGGGAAAAAAAATTGGACCGACTGAAATGAAAATGGTGGCACTTTATATTTTGATCACGCCACTGTTGGTCTTAACCGGAACAGCCTTCGCCTTAATGACGGAAGCGGGACGTGCCGGAATAATGAATCCAGGCCCGCACGGTTTTACCGAGGTATTGTATGCCCTCTCATCTGCCGCTAATAACAATGGCAGTGCTTTTGCTGGCCTCTCGGCAAACACCCCCTTTTGGAATCTTCTATTAGGTATCGTCA
The DNA here is from genome assembly GCF_900111105.1 of Rosenbergiella nectarea. Classification (GTDB taxonomy): domain Bacteria; phylum Pseudomonadota; class Gammaproteobacteria; order Enterobacterales; family Enterobacteriaceae; genus Rosenbergiella; species Rosenbergiella nectarea. The sequence goes on from NZ_FOGC01000008.1 coordinate 57,471, forward strand.
TGCTTTTAGGACGCTTCCTTCCTTTCATTCCATTGTTAATCATTGCTGGACGGATGGCACAACGCTCGACTCAGCCAAGCGGTGCAGGAACACTACCGACTTACGGTGGATTATTTATCGGGCTGTTAATCGGAACGGTGTTACTCACCGGAGCCTTGACCTTTATCCCTTCATTAGCATTAGGCCCTGTGGCCGAACATATGCAACTTATTGGGAGCCGCTAATATGCGAACTTCAACAATGAATCGTCACGCTCTGCTGCAGGCGTGTGGCGCTTCTTTCAAAAAACTGTCTCCGATCACCCAGCTAAAAAATCCCGTCATGTTCGTGGTATGGCTAGGGAGCGCCCTCACCAGTCTACTGGTACTTCAAGCACTTTTTCAGCATCAGTGGAGGGATGCTGCCTTTACGGGGGCAATCAGTGTTTGGTTATGGTTTACCGTACTTTTTGCTAATTTTGCCGAGGCATTGGCGGAAGGAAGAAGTAAGGCACAAGCAGAGAGTTTGAAAGGATTAAAGCAAACCAGCTGGGCGAAAAAAATTGACCAACCTACTGAGAGCGCGGCCTACACAAGTGTCCAGGCCGATACGCTACGTAAAGGGGATTGGGTACGTGTTGAGGCTGGCGACATTATACCTTGCGACGGTGAAGTCTTAATCGGCGGGGCCTCCGTTGATGAAAGCGCGATTACCGGTGAATCCGCACCAGTGATCCGCGAAGCCGGCGGCGATTTTGCCTCGGTAACAGGTGGAACCCGGATCCTCTCCGACTGGTTGATTGTTCAGTGTAGTGTTAACCCGGGTGAAACCTTTATCGACCGGATGATCACCATGGTGGAAGGCGCTAAACGCCGTAAAACGCCCAATGAGATAGCCTTATCGATTCTCTTGATCTCCTTGACCATTATCTTCGTTATTGCGACGGCAACGTTGTCTCCTTTTTCACTCTGGGGAGGAAAATCAATTGATATCGTTGTCTTGGTGGCATTACTCGTTTGTTTAATTCCAACCACTATTGGCGCATTGTTATCCGCCATTGGGATTGCGGGTATGAGCCGCATGCTCAATGCCAATGTTATTGCGACCAGTGGACGTGCGGTGGAAGCCGCCGGAGATGTTGATGTCCTGTTAATGGATAAAACCGGCACCATCACCTTTGGTAATCGGCAAGCAGCGGCCTTTTATCCTGCAGAAGGCGTGACGGAAGAAGCACTCGCAAATGCGGCACAATTAGCCTCTTTAGCCGATGAAACGCCGGAAGGACGCAGTATCGTGGTCTTAGCCAAACAACGTTTTAATGTACGTGAACGAGAGCTGAGCACCTTACAGGCGACCTTTATTCCGTTCACGGCCCAAACGCGAATGAGCGGAATTGAATTTGCACAAACACGTATAATGAAAGGAGCGATGGAAGCCGTACGCCACTACACCCACTCACTCGACGCTGTTTTCCCAGATAGCGTCGCGCAGATTGCCGATGACATTTCCCGTAAAGGTGAAACGCCGCTGGTGGTCGTTGAAAATAAGACGGTGATGGGCGTCGTCGCTCTGAAAGATATTGTCAAGGGCGGCATAAAGGAGCGCTTTAGCCAGTTAAGGAAGATGGGGATTAAAACGGTAATGGTTACCGGCGATAATGCACTGACTGCGGCGGCGATTGCCGCCGAAGCTGGGGTCGACGACTTCCTTTCTCAAGCCACACCAGAAGCGAAGCTGGCGTTGATTCGCCAGTACCAATCAGAAGGCCGAATGGTGGCGATGACCGGGGATGGCACTAACGATGCGCCTGCCTTGGCGCAAGCGGATGTTGCTGTTGCGATGAATTCTGGTACGCAAGCGGCCAAAGAAGCGGGGAACATGGTGGATCTCGATTCTAACCCGACTAAATTATTGGAAGTCGTGCATATCGGCAAGCAGATGCTAATGACCCGAGGGTCGCTCACAACCTTTAGTATTGCTAACGATGTGGCGAAATACTTCGCGATTATTCCTGCCGCGTTTACCGTCGTCTATCCGCAGTTAGCGGGATTGAACGTAATGCACCTCCACTCGCCGGCCTCTGCGATTTTATCGGCGGTAATCTTTAATGCCTTAATTATTGTTGCATTGATTCCGTTAGCCTTGAAGGGCGTTCCTTACAAAGCGGTTTCGGCCTCGGCATTGTTACGCCGTAATCTATGGATTTACGGTTTGGGTGGGCTGATCTTACCTTTTCCCGGTATTAAGGCTATCGATCTATTACTGACCTTTTTGGGCCTAGTGTAGGGGATTAATGATGAATCTATTACGACCTGCTTTACTATTATTAGTACTACTAACAGTGATTACAGGGGGGGTATACCCCTTACTTACCACCGTTATTGGTGATGAGCTGTTCCCGCAGAAAGTCCAGGGCTCACTGATTGTCCAACAGGGTAACGTCAGAGGGTCACAACTCATCGGTCAAGATTTTAGCCATCCAGGATATTTCCAAGGGCGACCTTCGGCGACGGCCGATCATGCGAATAACCCAATGGCCTCTGGCGGAAGTAATTTATCCGTCACGAATCCACAACTGATTCAACGGGTCGATCAACAAATAACCTTACTACGCAGTCAGAACCCTGAGGCGAATACACAGGTTCCTACTGAGCTTATCACTACCTCGGCCAGTGGCCTTGAACCGATGCTTTCGGTTGCGGCGGTGCAATGGCAAATTCCGCGTGTGGCACGAGCAAGACAATTATCTGTGAGCGAAGTCGAACAGTTGGTCCAGCAATTTACGACAAAGCCACTACTGTCTTTTATGGGACCCGCTGTGGTAAATGTAGTGTCATTAAATTTAGCGCTTGATCAATACTCGCAAGGAAAGTAATGCATGACCGCCGATGACGTTCGCCGACCAACGCCTGATCATTTGCTGCTTGAAAGCCAGCGGGCAACTCGCGGTAAGCTAAAAATCTATCTTGGGGCATGTGCAGGGGTAGGTAAAACCTGGGCAATGCTGCAAGAGGCTCACCGTTTGCAAGAGCAAGGGGTCAATATACTGGTCGGGATCGCTGAAAGTCATGGGCGTGTTGGAACGCAAGCGCAATTGGAAGGGTTACCCCTTCTTCCTCGGCAAAAAGGGCGCGGGAAACTCTATGACGAATTTGATTTGGATGGCGCGTTACAGCGTCATCCAACGATAATTTTAGTCGATGAGTTGGCGCATACTAATGCACCGGGAAGTCGTCACCCCAAACGTTGGCAAGATATCGAGGAGCTACTGGAAAGCGGCATCGATGTCTTCACTACCCTTAATATCCAACATTTGGATAGTCTCAATGATGTGGTCAGGGGGATTACCGGTATCCAAGTCCAAGAGACGCTTCCGGATCCCTTCTTTGATCACGCCGATGAAGTGGTTTTAGTTGATATTTCCCCAGATGACTTACTGGAGCGGTTAAAAGAAGGGAATGTCTATGTGGGTGATCGGGCGGAGAGGGCAATAGAAAATTTTTTCCGTAAAGGCAATCTTTTTGCCTTACGCGAGCTAGCATTACGCCGAACGGCTGAACGTGTCGACGGACAGATGAGGGCTTGGCGAGAAGGGCGGCGCTTAGCAGACCGAGTCTGGCATACCAACGATGCGCTGCTTGTTTGCGTAAAGAGTGATGTAGGCAGTGAAAAATTAATCCGCGTTGCAGCGAGGTTAGCTAATCGTCTGGGCTGCGAATGGCATGCGATAAACGTTGATACCACAAGCTACCGCCGCCGTTCTCGCGAACAACGTCATCGCGTATTACAACATTTGCGTTTAGCTGAAAACCTGGGGGGGGTCACGGCGACACTGCCCGATACCGATCGGTGTACAGCAGTGGTTCGGTATGCTCGAGAACACAACTTGGGAAAAATTATTATTGGCCGTCCGCCGAATCGACGATCCCTATTCAAGTTTGGATCCCAAGGTTTAGCTCAACAATTGGCAAGAGCCGCCCCAGATCTTGACCTCTTAATTACAGCTTGTGGGGAAACGATACAGCGGCCCAAGCTTATTCCTAAGTTAGATTGGGAATCACGCCCTTGGAAAGGATGTTTTGCTGCAGTATTTTTTTGTGCGGTGATCACTGCATTTTTTAATTTTTTCCTTCCGCAATTTTCCCCGATTAATTTAGTCATGGTTTATCTATTGGGGGTAGTCCTAACAGCACTGAAATTCGGTCGTCTACCCGCTGTCTTTGCGTCTATTATCAATATTGTGGTGTTCGATTGGTTCTTCGTGGCACCGACCGGACAGCTAGGGATCTCTGACGCACAATACGCCGTGACCTTTAGCGTTATGTTGGGAGTAGGGTTATTAATCGGAAATCTTACGGCGAGCCTAAGGTATCAAGCGCGGGTAGCCCGTTCCCGAGAAAAACGGAGTACACAACTTTATGAACTTGCGAGCGAACTCAGCCAACACAGTGCGATGAGCGATATTGCTTTAGCCGGCCAGAAAGCGATCAGTCGAGCATTCTCCGCGCATTGTGAAATCTGGCTGCCTAATGAACAGAACACACTCCAACCGATCTCAGAAGAAGCCAGTCAACTCCTTCCTGATCGGGCAATTTTACATTGGTGCTTTGAAAAAGGTCAGGCCGCTGGAGCCGGTACCGATACGCTGCCAGGGGTCCCTTACAAAATGATCCCACTCCTGAGCGGTAGCCAATGTTTTGGTGTGGCGATATTAACGACTATTGAGTCTCATGCGTTAATCAGCCCAGAACAACAACGTTTATTGGATACTTTCGTGTTACTGCTAGCCAGTGCACAACAACGTGTTGCGTTGACACAGCGTGAACAGTTATCTCGTGTCACCATCGAGCGTGAAGAACTACGTAATACCTTGCTTTCTGCGCTCTCTCATGACTTACGAACCCCTCTGACCGTTCTATTTGCTCAAGTGGAAATGTTAACACTCGAATTGGGCCACCCAGCCGAGCCAGTCATGGAACAGCTTTCAGCACTACGTGAACAAACGTTAGCTATGATCCGTTTAGTGAGTAATATTCTAGATATGGCGAGGATTGAAGCGGAAGGTTTTCATCTCAATACCGATTGGCTCAGCGTGGAAGAAATTCTGCAGAGCGCGCGCGAATCCATAGAGCGCCTCTTTCCAGACGTACAAATCGATTTTCAATGTCCTGAGCAAGTGGTCTTGATTCGCGGAGAGGGCCCTTTGCTGGAACGGGTCTTTATTAATCTTTTCGAAAACGCCGTCAAATATGGTCGAGGGCGCGAAGCGCCGATAAGTGTCGTCATTTTACCCAATGAGCAGCAGGTCGCAGTGAGCATTTGTGACCAAGGTCCAGGCTTACCGACCAATGAGACCGTCTCCCTATTTACCAAATTTAGTCGTGGTAAAAGTGAGTCGACTATCCCTGGTGTGGGTATGGGGCTGGCGATCTGTAAAACAATTACCGAATTACATGGCGGCCATATTCATGCGGAAAATAGCCCTCAAGGTGGGGCATGCTTTACACTGAATTTACCCGCCACAACCCCACAGGGTGATGTACCATGACCACGTATTTAATTATTGAAGATGAAGTGCAGATTAGTCGCTATTTAAAACGTATCTTAGCGGCAGAACACGTGAAAATTCTGCACGCGGAAACGTTACATCACGGACTCGCCTTAGCGGCGGCGCGGCCTCCCGATTTGGTCCTACTTGACTTAGGATTACCGGACGGAGAAGGGCTGGACTTTATTCAGCAATTTCGTACCTGGAGTGATAAACCGATTATTGTGCTGTCGGCGCGGCATGAGGAATCAGTCAAAATCATGGCACTGGACCGAGGGGCGGATGACTACTTAACTAAGCCCTTTGGGGTGGGTGAGCTGCAGGCACGAGTGAGAGTCGCCTTACGGCGCCGGCAACCTAATGCCGATACGGTGAAACGCTTTGGTGAGATCGAACTGGACCTCGAGGCGCACACGGTGAAACGGGCAGGGGAGATCATTCACCTTACCGCGATGGAATATAAATTGTTGGAGTTACTGATTCGCCATGCTGGGAAAGTCCTCACGCAGCATTTCATCTTATCGTCACTATGGGGGCCAAATGCTGAGGACAGCCAATATCTGCGGGTCTATATTGGACATCTGCGTAAAAAACTGGAACCTGATCCACGACGGCCTCAACATTTTATCACCGAAAATGGCGTCGGCTATCGCTTTGTCGAATAACACGAGCGAAATGGGCAGGATGGCTAATCGCTACTTTCATCGACGAAGATCACTATCCGTCAGCGAGGAGTGTGATTAAGTGAGACGAGAGCAGGGATGACATTTGTAATAAATATGTTAATAATCACCCCATAAATGTTTTCCCGGTAAGTTTGCCCTAACGCTTCAGTGCTAAGGAGCGCAACGGGATGTCCTGATAATACGTCAAGTGAGCTGAAGAATGTCGAATAAACCGTTTTTTTTCCAAGAACCCTTTCCCCTGTCTGAAGATAAAACTGAATATTACTTACTGAGCACTGACCATGTTTCTGTCGCTGAATTTGAAGGGCAATCGGTATTAAAGGTTGATCCTGCTGCGCTGACGCTACTCGCCCAACACGCCTTTCACGATGCGTCATTTTTATTACGGGCCTCACATCAACGACAAGTCGCCGCGATCCTTGATGACCCCGATGCAAGCGAGAATGATCGCTACGTAGCGCTACAATTCCTGCGCAACTCTGAAATTGCTGCGCGCGGCATCCTGCCAACCTGTCAAGATACCGGTACCGCGATCATTGTCGGGAAAAAAGGCCAAGCGGTATGGACCGGAGGCGGGGACGAAGCCGCACTTGCGCAAGGTGTCTACAACACTTATACCGAAGATAACTTACGTTACTCGCAGAATGCGCCGCTAGATATGTACAAAGAGGTCAACACAGGGACCAACCTTCCGGCTCAAATTGATTTATACAGTGTGGACGGAGACGAGTATAAGTTTCTCTGTATGGCGAAAGGCGGTGGTTCAGCCAATAAAACCTATCTCTTTCAAGAAACCAAAGCGTTGCTATCGCCGGGAAAACTTAAAGACTATCTAGTCGAGAAGATGCGTAGCTTAGGCACCTCAGCGTGTCCGCCTTACCATATTGCCTTTGTGATTGGGGGGACGTCAGCGGAAGCGACACTCAAAACGGTGAAACTGGCCTCAGCACACTATTACGATAATTTACCGGCCACCGGTAACGCGCACGGGCAAGCCTTCCGTGATCATCAATTAGAGCAAGAACTGTTAGAAGCGGCACAGAATTTAGGGATTGGTGCGCAGTTTGGCGGTAAATATTTTGCGCACGATATTCGCGTTATTCGCTTACCTCGTCACGGAGCATCCTGCCCTATTGGTATAGGCGTCTCGTGTTCCGCCGACCGAAATATCAAAGCGAAAATTAACCGTAAAGGGATTTGGATTGAGAAACTTGAAGCCAATCCTGGCCGTTATATTCCTGAAGCGCTGCGTCAACAGGGTGAAGGGGATGTGGTTAGTATCGATCTGAATCGCCCGATGACCGATATTTTGGCGCAGCTCTCGCAATATCCGGTTTCCACTCGCTTATCGTTATCTGGCACCATTATCGTAGCCCGTGATATAGCGCATGCAAAACTCAAAGCGTTGATGGATAGCGGTGAACCGTTGCCCCAATACGTGAAAGACCACCCTATCTATTATGCGGGACCCGCCAAAACGCCTGAAGGCTATGCCTCAGGCTCATTAGGACCTACCACGGCCGGTCGTATGGACTCCTATGTCGATCAGCTGCAAGCGAATGGCGGCAGTATGATTATGTTGGCGAAGGGAAACCGTAGCCAACAAGTGACGGATGCGTGCCATCAACACGGTGGGTTCTATTTGGGAAGTATTGGCGGACCTGCCGCCGTGCTTGCCCAACAAAGTATTACTAAATTGGAATGTGTCGCCTATCCTGAATTAGGCATGGAAGCGATTTGGAAGATAGAAGTCACCGATTTCCCTGCCTTCATTTTGGTGGATGATAAAGGTAATGATTTCTTCCAAAATATTCAGAACGGTAAATGTCAGGGATGTGCGATTAAGGGTTAACACCAAAGGCGTGTGTCCACACGCCTCCATTGTGAAGAGAGAGGATAAAATGTTCAGTCACGTTATGCTAGGTTCTGATGATATCGCCGTATCTCAAAAATTTTATGATGCATTATTTGCGGTGATTGGTGCTGACGCGCAAGGTATCGATGGTAAAGGTCGTCTCTATTACATCAAAGGGCAGCAAATGTTCTTGGTCACTCGTCCGATCAATGGCGAGGCTGCGAGCGGTGCTAATGGTGGGACGATCGGTTGGGCACTTCCTAATGAGGAAGCCGTCAATCAGTGGCACCAAGCCGGGGCGCAAGCGGGAGGCACGGCAATTGAATCGCCTCCTGGTATAAGAACCCTAGGCGAGCGTCAGCTGTATCTTGCCTATCTGCGCGATCCTTTCGGCAATAAGCTTTGCGCAATGTACAGTAAGGCATAATAACCGGCCCAAGGTTGCCTTATTGTTGAGTTTCGCACCTATTTGCTAAGGATTTACGGCTGCATATCTTACAGCCAGAGGGTATACTAGCCTTCACTTTTTTTAGCGTATCGCGTGCGGAACTCATAATGCAAAAGTTTGATACCAAAACCTTTCAAGGACTGATCCTGACATTGCAGGATTACTGGGCAAACCAGGGCTGTACTATTATCCAGCCTTTGGATATGGAAGTGGGTGCCGGCACCTCTCATCCAATGACTTGTCTGCGCGCGTTAGGGCCAGAACCTATGGCGTCGGCCTATGTGCAACCCTCTCGTCGTCCGACTGACGGTCGCTACGGTGAAAACCCTAACCGCTTGCAGCACTATTACCAATTTCAAGTAGTGATCAAACCGTCGCCTGAAAATATCCAAGAACTCTACTTAGGATCGTTAAAGGCACTCGGTTTGGATCCTACCGTCCACGACATCCGTTTTGTTGAAGATAACTGGGAAAACCCAACGCTTGGTGCGTGGGGCTTAGGCTGGGAAATCTGGTTAAACGGAATGGAAGTTACACAGTTCACCTATTTTCAGCAAGTGGGTGGGCTTGAGTGTAAGCCTGTTACCGGTGAAATTACCTATGGTTTAGAACGTCTGGCCATGTATATCCAAGGTGTTGACAGCGTTTATGACCTCGTTTGGAGCGATGGCCCACTCGGTAAAACCACTTACGGTGATGTCTTCCATCAAAACGAAGTGGAGCAGTCGACTTACAATTTCGAATATGCCGATGTTGACTTCCTGTTCAGCTGCTTTGAGCAACACGAGAAAGAGGCGCAACAGCTTCTGGCGCTTGAAACGCCGTTACCTCTTCCTGCCTATGAGCGGATCCTGAAAGCCGCACACTGCTTTAACTTGTTAGATGCCCGTAAGGCGATTTCGGTGACAGAGCGTCAACGCTACATTCTGCGTATCCGTACCCTGACAAAAGCAGTTGCCGAAGCGTACTACGCTTCTCGCGAAGCCTTAGGCTTCCCAATGTGTAATAAAACGAAATAAGGGACGGGGATGAGCGAAAATACATTTCTGGTGGAAATTGGAACTGAAGAGTTACCACCTAAAGCGTTGCGCCAACTCGCGCAAGCCTTTGCAGATCAATTAACGCAAGAGATTGACCAAGCAGGACTCTCGCATCAAGCCGTAGAGTGGTATGCGACACCACGCCGTTTAGCCGTCAAAGTGCTAAGCCTCAGTGAAAAACAAGACGACCGCATCGTTGAAAAGCGTGGTCCCGCTATCAGTGCGGCCTACGACAGCGAAGGTCAGCCGACGAAAGCCGCAGAGGGTTGGGCACGCGGTAACGGGATCACCGTTGATCAAGCCGAGCGCTTAGCGACCGATAAAGGCGAGTGGCTGGTTTACCGTGCGCAAGTGCCGGGTGAATCTGCGGCAGCGCTGTTACCGGATATGGTTGCAAAAGTCTTAGCTAAACTGCCCGTCCCGAAACTGATGCGTTGGGGAGCCAGCAGCGAGCAATTTGTTCGTCCAGTCCACACCGTAACGCTACTGTTAGGGGCTAACGTTTTACCCGCGACCATTCTTGGCGTGGCATCTGGGCGTACCCTGCGTGGGCACCGCTTTATGGGCGAGAGTGCTTTTGATATTGCGCATGCCGATGAGTACCCAGCGATTCTTGCTGAGCGCGGTAAAGTGATGGCAGATTACGATGCGCGTAAAGCGAAGATCGAGACCGATGCTAAAGCGGCTGCCCAGCAAGTGGGGGGTATTGCCGACCTGAGTGATAGTCTACTGGAAGAAGTCACCTCGCTTGTGGAGTGGCCAATTGTTCTGACGGCGCAATTTGAGGAGAAATTCCTCACAGTGCCGAAAGAGGCCTTAGTTTACACAATGAAAGGCGATCAGAAATATTTCCCAGTCTATTCCGCTCAGGGTGATCTGTTATCGCACTTTATTTTCGTCACCAATATTGAGTCCAGCGATCCGCAACAAATTATCTCTGGTAACGAGAAAGTTGTGCGCCCTCGCTTAGCCGATGCCGAATTTTTCTTTAATGCCGACCGTAAGCGACGTTTAGAAGACCAACTGCCGCGTCTTGAAACTGTTCTGTTCCAAAAACAACTGGGGACATTACGGGATAAAACTGACCGGATACAAGCGCTAGCGGACTGGATTGCGGGACAAATCGGTGCCGACGTAAACCACGCTACTCGTGCAGGATTACTCTCTAAGTGTGATTTAATGACCAACATGGTGTGCGAATTTACCGATACGCAAGGCATCATGGGGATGCACTATGCACGTCACGATGGTGAAGCTGAAGATGTGGCCGTCGCGTTAAATGAACAATATCAACCGCGTTTTGCCGGGGATGCCTTACCTTCAAGTTTAGTTGCGTGTGCGTTGGCTATCGCCGATAAAATGGACACCTTAGCCGGGATCTTCGGTATTGGCCAGCATCCAAAAGGGGATAAAGATCCTTTTGCGTTGCGTCGCGCGGCGTTAGGCGTATTACGGATTATCGTCGAGAAGGATCTGAACTTAGATCTGCAGTCTCTGACCGAAGAAGCAGTAAGATTGTACGGTGATAAACTCACGAATACCGCGGTGACCACGGATGTGGTTGATTTTATGCTGGGGCGTTTTAGAAGCTGGTATTTGGAAGAGGGGCATAGCGTCGATACCATTCAAGCCGTATTAGCGCGCCGTCCTACCCGTCCAGCAGATTTTGACGCGCGGATGAAAGCGGTTTCTCACTTCCGTACCTTGCCTGAAGCGGAAAGCTTAGCGGCGGCAAACAAGCGTGTCTCGAATATCCTCGCTAAGTCGGATGTTGAAGTGGATACGGCAGTTCAAGCCTCTCTGTTAAAAGAGAATGCTGAAATTAAACTCGCTACTTACGTCAGCGCGTTAAGTAGCAAATTACAGCCTTATTTCGAGCAAGGGCGTTACCAAGAAGCGCTAATCGAACTGGCACAACTTCGTGAAGCGGTCGATAACTTCTTCGAGCAAGTGATGGTCAATGCTGAAGATCAGGCAGTGCGCGTCAATCGGCTCACACTGTTAGTAAAACTGCGTGAGCTGTTTTTACAAGTCGCGGATATTTCACTGCTTCAATAGGCATTAGGCGTCTATCGATAAAGCCCGGAGAGACTCTTCGGGCTTTTTTTTATAGGGCAACATCATGACAGTGAAAACCTTTTCCATCGTCGAATGGTCCCCGCAGGGAGTGAGGCATCATGACGATATCATCGCTGAAGAAGTGGCGGTGGCTTTAGTCTATAACGGCATCTCTCATGTCGTAATGATGTGTACCCCCCAGAATTTACCAGAATTTGCGCTAGGGTTTTCATTGTCAGAAGGGATAATCGACCGAGCCGAACAGATTTATGGAATTACGCTCACGCCGCAAGCGCTGGGGATAGAGGTTCATATTGAGTTGGCAAGTAGTTGTTTTATGGCATTAAAACAGCGTCGTCGCTCGTTAGCTGGGCGCACGGGGTGTGGTCTGTGTGGGACTGAGCAGTTAGCGATGGTCGCGCATCCCCTGCAACGCTTACCTTTTACGCAGCAGTTTTCGTTATCCCATCTCGGGTCGGCATTGGACCAAGTAACGTCACTGCAACCCATCGGTCAACAGACCGCTTGTACACATATTGCGGCATGGGTTGATGGCCAGGGTAAGGTTTGCGCAGGGTATGAAGATATTGGTCGTCACGTGGCATTGGATAAATTGTTGGGGGCACGAGCCAAAGCCGAGTGGGGAAAAGGGGGTTGTGTACTGATCTCCAGTCGAGCCAGTTACGAGATAGTGCAGAAAGCCATTAGCTGTGGCGTTGAGATCCTATGTGCGGCCTCCGCGGCGACTCAGCGGGCCGTCGATCTCGCTCAGGCACAGGGGTTAACCTTGGTGGGCTTTAGCCGTGGAACGCGGGCAATCATTTATACTCATGCTCAGAGAGTCATCAGCCAGTCTGACAATCAGTTGCGATAAGCTTAGTCAAAAAATGAGATAAGAGGGATAGGATGTCATCATCTGCGGTTAAATGGCGACAATATCGGCAAATAGTAGGCGAATGTTCCCACTACCGTAAAGACCCTACTGTAAATAGGGCATTGTTTCTTCTTTTCCAGATCAATTATTTAACTATAATGAAAGGACATTCTGAACAGTTTCACTTTATTGACGCTGTATGATAAACACTTAATTGGAGAGGTTGAACATGAGTTATTCACTGCCATCCCTGCCGTATGCTTATGATGCGTTAGAACCACATTTCGATAAAGAAACGATGGAAATTCATCATACTAAACATCACCAGACTTATGTCAATAATGCCAATGCTGCCCTAGAAGGGACGCCATTTGCTGATCTGCCGGTCGAAGAGCTGATTACTCAATTAGACAAAGTGCCTGCTGATAAAAAAGTTGTTTTACGTAACAACGCAGGCGGCCACGCTAACCACAGTTTCTTCTGGAAAGGCCTGAAAACAGGTACCACTCTGCAAGGTGAATTAAAAGCAGCGATCGAGAAAGATTTCGGTAGCGTTGAAAAATTCCAAGAAGAGTTTGAAAAAGCTGCGGCAACTCGTTTCGGTTCTGGCTGGGCGTGGCTGGTTAAAAAAGGCGACAAATTAGCAGTAGTTTCTACGGCTAACCAAGATAGCCCATTGATGGGTGAAGCAATCTCTGGCGCATCAGGCTATCCAATTGTTGGCCTAGATGTTTGGGAACATGCTTACTACCTGAAATATCAGAACAAACGCCCTGACTACATCAAAGCATTCTGGAACGTTGTAAACTGGGACGAAGCTGCAGCACGTTTTGCTCACGCAGAATAAGTGTAGTCCCTAGTTAAACCTCATGCGGATTGAGATATCTGCATGGGGTTTTCTATTTTTAGTATTTATCGCATTTTATTTAGTACAAGTTTATTCAATTAGACATAAAATCGACTCAACACACATCATTTAGCTCTAGAGAGACCTATGTCTACTTCGATCTCTTCGAATAAGCCCCTCACTCATAAGCAATTATTAGTTGATATGCTTCTGCGTAAATACAAGCCACATCGGGCTTGGAAACGTGGGCGATTTTACAACAAATTTATTTTTCGTAGTGCTTGCTCCCCTTATGTGAGTTACCGTTTTTTTTCTTCATTAACGAGATTAAAAAATTTACCGCTAATCTTGGAAACCCATGGGATTGTGCCGGCGAAAATTCATCGCCCCTATTTAATCGGTGGCTTGAACGCTGCGCAACGCGCTGAAAAAATTATTTCTCATTACCAGCGTATTGAGCAACTTGGCCAGTGCGAACTGACCGAATTTTTATCAGGTCAACGGCGTGAAACGCCTCTTTTAAGTTGGCTAGGTAAGAATGATGAACCGATCACTATTTATTGCGTCCCCGCAATATTCGATCGTGAGGGTGAACTGACGCTTATATTTCACTTCCGTGGAGAAGCCATTACCAGTCTCAGTTTCTCCTTAGCCGATTATCAGCATAAACCGAGCATCATCATTGCCGGTCTTCAAGGGCCAGGTCGCCATCTCGATCAAAATATTATTCGTGATGCGACAAAAGCCTGTGAAGGGATCTTTCCAAAGCGGCTACTCATTGAAGCGTTAATGTTAATTGCTAAAGCCTGTAACCTTTCGCAAATCTGTGCGGTCGGCGATAATTCCCATATCTTTGTCAAAGAGCTACGTTATCGCTTTAGTAAGCGTGAACTGTTTCATGCCCGTTATGATGAATTTTGGACGACTTTGGGTGGGGAAGAGCAATCTACTAAACTTTTCTTATTGCCGTTAACTCAGCCAAGAAAAAATATTGAGGACATTGCCAGTAAGAAGCGGGCTGAATACCGTAGACGTTATCAATTATTGGACGCGTTGCAGCAGCAAATTGATCAAACGTCCGTATAAATAAAAAATGAGGAGAAGTCGGTGAACGGCTCCTCCTCGTATAAAAACTTAAAACTTCTCGCGCGCAAAGCCTGTCACAGCCTCTAAGCCCATTTCTCGGCCCAGTGCAGTCATTGGATGAACCACGATAATCCCGCGTACACGTTTCTTTAATGCTCCCATATCCGCTTGTTCTTTCTTTGTAATCGCCCGCTGAAAACCGAGTTTCTGGAGTTTCTGGGCTTCTTTACTCAAACTTGCGGTGTGAGTTTCACGAAGACGTTGAAGTTCTTCTTCAATTGTTAATTTTTCTTTCATTAACTCGCCGAGCTTTTCCACATTCCCGCTTTCTAAAAGAGGCTGTGATTTGTGGTTAATGCTATCGAGTTGATCGCTGAGACGTTTAATTTCAGCCTTGATGGGGTCTTTCATAATTGGGCTCCTTTCTGCGTTGAGATAGGATACACGAAAAATGAGGTGGGGGCAGCGTAGGTGGAGCAGAATCCACCTACGGAGAACGCTTTATTACTGTAGTAAGCCTTTCGCTTGGCTCAAAGAATTAGCGTGGCTGCTAATATTGCCGACTAAGGTGTTGTATTGATTGACTTGATCTTGAGTTGGGAATTGCACCGCATTATTATTGAAGCTCAGACGAGTATCTTGTGCTTGTAAAAAGTCAGCAGTGTCCAATACCGCCTGCGTTAACGCTTGCAGCTCAGGCAAAATGGGCTGTAAGTTGTCAGCTGGGGTAGTAACCGTCTTCTTATAAGCGTCTTCGTAGACTTTTTGCAGATCTTCCGGCAGTTTTAACGAGCTTTTGCTGCTGTCCGCTAAGTTACGCGCATTTTGGACTTGTTGTGAGACGACATTGAGCGCACCACCCGCCTGACGTAACGCATCACGCTGAGCTAAATAATCCTGGGGAGTGTGAATCGCCGAAAGTTGATCGGTGACTGGGCGGATACCCTCGTTTAACGCGCGAGTCAGCTGTTGTGAGAATCCATAGAGGATGGCATAGTCGCCTACGTAATTACCGAACGATTTCTTTTGGTTCTCGCTCAGTGCCGGTAATTGCGTTCCACTGCGCATGACCGTATTTTGTAAGAAATCACCAAATGCTTTACGTTGATCCGCATCTTTATCACCACACGCAGTGAGTTGACACACCACCAGCAGTAACGCAATTAACCCACCTACTTTTTTCATCATTTGTGAAAGTCCTGATGCCATTGATTACAACTCCTGTATTAAATCGGTTTGCAGCCTATGAGATATCTCAAGCGCGTGATCAGTAGAATAGAGCAAACAGCGTCCAACGCCAACGGGACAATGTGAAAATTACGCTAAAAAGTAGGCGTCAGCGAGTAGGCTTGAGAGGAGAGAGGCCCGCCACTTTTTCTCGTACAACTTAAGAAATTAGTAGTCACATGATGTTAATTTAAGATATTTTCTTATTTTTCTGTGCTTTTTCCTTTTTTTTCGAACTCATTTTTATTCTAAGACTCTCAGTCTTGTCCAGATAAATGGCATATTTTTTTTAAGTTGGGTGTAATGATAAAAGTTCGTACGTTGAGTCAAACTCAAGTATCTCTCTTTCTCGCGATGTATGTGGGATGGTTTTTAAACAGTGTAATCTTATATAGACATATAAAATTTGCGTTTCAGCAACCCACTGTGCTGACTTGGTGTTCAGTTTTCGCCGAGATTTTGGCGACGTTTTTCGCCACATTTCTGCTCTTACGCTTAACCTCTTTGGGAGGAAGGTGGTGTTTTAAAATACTCTCCTCCGTCATTGTCCTGGTATCAGTTGCCAGTGCTTACTACATGTTTATGTTCAACGTTATTATTGGTTATGGGATTATCGCTTCGGTACTCACCACTACCGATACAGACTTAACGACCGAAGTTGTCGGTATTTGGTTTTATCTTTGGTTGATTATCCTAGGTTTACCGCCACTTTTTTTGATCTGGGTAAACGAGTGCCGTGTAAGCTTGGCGGCGCAATCGCGTCAGGTGAAGTCTGCACTATTAAGTTGGGGGATCTTATGCTTAGCGCTGGCGTTAGCCTGGTTACCCATCCGCACGCTCGATAAAGCCTATAAAGCGCAAGAACATCAAACCAATCGTGATCTGCCAAGTTATGGTGGCACTGTCGCACATACCTACTTACCCGCTAACTGGTTGTCTTCACTGGGTATTTTTGCATGGTCTCGGCTAAACGAAGATGTCTTTTCCGAAGAGCTTCTCGACCCCGCCGAGCGTTTTCACTACACGGCACCTAAAAGTCTCGACGATACCTATGTGGTTTTTGTAATAGGCGAGACCACGCGCTGGGACCATATGGGGATCTTTGGTTACGGTCGTGATACCACGCCAAATTTAGCGAAAGAGCCTAATTTAGCCGCGTTTAGAGGAGAATCCTGTGATACGGCGACGAAATTATCGTTACGGTGTATGTTTGTGCGTGAGGGCGGCGCAGCCAATGACCCGGGGCGTACCCTCAAAGAGGAAAACGTGTTCTCAGTGTTACGTGAGCTAGGGTTTACCTCAGAGCTGTATGCGATGCAGGGCGAGGTATGGTTCTACAGTAAGACTGATGCGAACAATATTGAATTTCGTGAGCAGATTGGCTCAGAACCTGAAAACCGCGGCAAAACGGTTGATGATATGCTGCTGGTACCCAAGGTGGCGCAATCAGTCAGTCATTTTCCAAAAGGAAAGCATCTCATCATTTTACATACCAAGGGTTCCCACTATTTGTATTCGCAACGCTATCCGAGAAGTTTTGCTAAGTACACACCCGAGTGTATTGGTAGCAACGATTTCTGCTCTAAAGACCAATTGATTAACGCTTATGACAACTCCGTGAGATATGTCGACCATACTCTGGCGGCGATTTACGATCAGCTCCGTGATAAGAAGGCAATAGTATTTTATGTGGCGGATCATGGTGAATCGATCAGTGACAATATGCATTTCCATGGCACACCACGAGAAATGGCTCCCCCTGAGCAATTCCGCGTGCCGATGATTGTCTGGGCCTCGACTCCCTTCTTGGAGGATAGTGATAACAAACAGCGCTTTAGCTTGTTACAGCAGCAATCGAAGGCCGGTGTCACGCATAAACACACTGAGATCTTCGATTCGTTAATGGGATGCTTAGGCTATCGTTCTGACGATGGCGGAATTAAAGCAAAAAATAACTGGTGCGACCGTGCAACCTCCGAAGCGGCGATTAACGCTGCTACGGCACAGCATTAATGCTTGCTGGGTTTTTAGGCACTCGCAACCGAGAGTGTTAAAAAGCGGTTGACGCTAGGCGGGGAGCGCAGTAATATGCGCCCCCATCGGCGAGTAGCGCAGCTTGGTAGCGCAACTGGTTTGGGACCAGTGGGTCGGAGGTTCGAATCCTCTCTCGCCGACCAAATTTAAGAAACCTGAACATAATGTTCAGGTTTTTTTTGCGTAAAATTTGATGCGTTCACAATTCTCAAACCAAACGTTTTAGTTCGATTTTTGCTCTCCACTATCGATGAAACAGAATCTTTTATTATAAAAACTTTCGGCTAAAGTATAGCTAGTTACGAGCTGTGTCAGCTGGCATTTATAAGTTTCTTAGTCAATGCTGCTTGGGCTGTGTTCAATAAAAGCGCAACGCACCACGTTATCAATTCAAGCTCGGCCCATAACCACAGAAGAGTGATTGACTTCCTGCCCTCTCTTTCATCACATTGTGCTATTCAGCCACAACTTGGTTGATGGCATCTCACTCGTTGAGTATGCGCGATAATAAAAATAATTCATCAAGCAGAAGATCCTGCTGACTTGTGCACACAACATTTGTAATTCATGGAGTGACAATGAAAAAGTCTCGGTCTCATCTTCGTAAGTTATCCACACTAGGTATTTTAACAGGCGCTCTAATGGTTAGTGGGGGAGTGAGTGCCAAAACCTTGGTTTACTGCTCAGAAGCCTCACCCGAAGGATTTAACCCCCAATTATTCACCAGTGGAACGACTTACGATGCGAGTTCTGTTCCCATTTATAACCGCTTAGTCGATTTCAAAGTCGGCACGACTGAACTCCGCCCTTCGCTGGCCGAACGCTGGGAGGTGAGTGCAGACGGTAAAACCTATACCTTCCACCTTCGTCCGGGGGTTAAATGGCAAACCACCAAAGATTTTACCCCTAGCCGTACCCTGACCGCTGACGATGTCGTGTTTTCATTCGAGCGCCAACTGGATAAAAATAATCCGTACCACAATGTTTCGGGCGGCAGTTACGAATACTTTGAAGGTATGGATATGCCTAAATTAATCAAAAGTGTTGAGAAGGTGGATGATCTAACGGTAAAAATCACGTTAACTCGCCCAGAAGCACCTTTCTTAGCGGATTTAGGAATGGATTTTGCCTCTATCCTGTCGAAAGAATATGCGGATGCAATGCTAAAAGCCGGGACGCCGCAGAAAGTGGACCTTAACCCGGTAGGGACTGGGCCATTTGTTTTACAACAGTATCAAAAAGACTCGCGTATTCTGTATAAAGCCAATCCAAACTATTGGGGGCCTCAGCCTAAAATTGACCGCTTAGTTTTTTCAATCACACCAGATGCTTCAGTGCGCTATGCAAAGTTACAAAAAGGCGAATGCCAGGTTATGGCTTTTCCTAATCCTGCGGATCTCGCCAGTATGAAGCAAAATAAAGCGATAAACTTGTTACAGCAGCCTGGATTAAATGTCGGATACTTATCTTTTAATACCGAGAAAAAACCATTAGATAACGTTCAAGTTCGCCAAGCATTGAATTATGCAGTGAATAAAGAGGCGATTATTAAAGCGGTCTATCAAGGCGCTGGAGAGGCGGCTAAGAACTTAATTCCGCCGACAATGTGGGGATACAATCCTTCGATCAAAGATTATGGATATGATCCTGACAAAGCTAAAGCGCTTCTCAAAGCGGCGGGATTGGAAAAAGGGTTTACGATTGATCTTTGGGCAATGCCAGTGCAACGCCCCTACAACCCTAATGCAAGGCGTATGGCGGAGATGATCCAAGCCGACTGGGCTAAAGTTGGGGTTAAAGCCAATATAGTGACCTACGAATGGGGAGAATACCTCAAAAGAGCCAAGGCCGGTGAGCATCAAACGGTCATGATGGGCTGGACGGGAGACAATGGAGACCCTGATAATTTCTTCGCAACATTATTCAGTTGTGCCGCGGCGAAGGACGGGTCGAACTACTCTCGTTGGTGCTATAAGCCCTTTGAAGATCAAATTCAGCCAGCGCGCTCAGAAAGCGATCATCAAAAACGACTTGCTTACTATCAACAAGCGCAAGTCATTATGCATGAGCAAGCTCCGGCGGTTATTATTGCCCATTCAACAGTGTATGAGCCAGTGAGTAATAAGGTGGTTGGCTATCGTGTTGATCCTCTCGGTAAGCATCACTTCGAAAACGTCGACCTAAAAGAATAATAAGGTTGCACCTGGCAATGACATACCAGGTGCGTCTCTTAACGACAGTCTATTTTTTGCAAGATGAGCGATAACCCAACGTGACGATTGGGATTGAACGAGATTTTATATGCTGCAATTTATTTTTCGACGATTGGGGTTGGTTATCCCTACCTTTATCGGTATTACCTTACTGACGTTTGCGTTTGTGCATCTTATTCCGGGTGATCCCATCATGATCATGGCGGGAGAGCGGGGGATCTCCCCAGAACGTCACGCCTTATTAATGCATCAATTCGGCTTAGACCTCCCGATTTGGAAACAATATTTTATCTATATCAAGGGGGTACTCCACGGAGATTTAGGAATATCGTTAAGTAGCAGGACGCCTGTATGGAGCGAGTTTATTCCTCGGTTCCAAGCAACCTTAGAACTCGGTGTCTGCGCGATGTTATTCGCGATTGTCGTTGGTATTCCAGTGGGGATCATTGCGGCGGTGAAACGCGGATCGATTTTCGATCACACTGCGGTGAGTATTTCTTTGGCCGGTTATTCCATGCCCATTTTTTGGTGGGGAATAATGTTAATTATGTTTGTGTCGGTAAAGCTCAATCTTCTCCCCGTCTCGGGTCGTATCAGTGATGTTGTTTTTTTAGATGATAGCAAACCGCTCACCGGATTTATGTTAATTGATACCTTATTATGGGGTGAACCAGGGGATTTTAAAGACGCTATCCAACATATTATCTTGCCTGCCATCGTCTTGGGGACAATCCCACTCGCGGTGATTGTGCGTATGACCCGCAGCGCAATGTTAGAAGTATTAGGTGAGGACTATATCCGTACGGCGAGAGCCAAAGGATTGACACCGTTACGCGTGATTTTAGTCCATGCTTTGCGCAATGCCATGTTACCTGTTATCACCATAATTGGATTACAGGTGGGTTCATTATTGGCGGGAGCAATTCTCACCGAGACTATCTTCTCCTGGCCGGGATTAGGTCGTTGGCTGATAGAAGCCCTACAACGCCGAGATTATCCCGTTGTCCAAGGTGGGGTATTGTTGGTCGCTATCTTAATTATCGCAGTAAATTTTATTGTCGATATTTTATATGGGGTGATCAATCCCCGTATTAGACATAAGAAATAGGAGGCATCTATGTCTATTCAAGATACTCACAGTAAAATAATACCGGCTAAGCCCCTAACCCCTCTCCAAGAGTTTCGCGTTTATTTTTGCCAAAATCGAGGCGCGCTGGTAGGCGCAATTTTTATCGCCATCATGCTGCTTGTGGCGATATTTGCCAATATTCTTGCTCCCCATGGTCCTGCTGAACAATTTCGTGATGCACTTTTGCATCAGCCGGTTTGGCAAGAGGGCGGCACTTGGCAATTTATCTTAGGAACAGATGATGTTGGACGCGATATTCTCAGTCGGCTTATGTATGGCGCACGTCTATCACTGTTAGTTGGCTGCCTTGTCGTGGTCCTCTCTCTCTTTTTGGGTGTAGTCTTTGGCCTGATGGCGGGCTATTTCGGTGGCGCTGTCGATGCGGCGATTATGCGTATCGTCGATATCATGTTGGCGCTGCCGAGTTTATTACTCGCATTAGTATTAGTGGCGATTTTTGGCCCGTCGATTTGGAATGCCTCGTTAGCATTAACCTTCGTTGCGCTACCCCATTATATCCGATTGACGCGTTCGGCAGTATTAGTCGAATCTCAGCGAGATTATGTCATCGCCTCAAGGGTTGCGGGGGCGAGTGCCAATCGCCAGATGTTTATTAATATTCTGCCAAATTGTTTAGCGCCGCTGATTGTTCAAGCCTCACTGGGGTTTTCTAATGCGATTTTAGATATGGCGGCATTAGGCTTTCTTGGTATGGGCGCTCAACCTCCCACGCCGGAATGGGGAACGATGCTTTCTGATGTCTTACAATATGCGGCCAGCGCTTGGTGGGTCGTGACTTTCCCGGGTATCGTCATTCTACTTACTGTCCTTGCGTTTAACTTGGTGGGTGATGGTTTGCGTGACGCTCTTGATCCAAAACTTAAACAATAAGAGGCATCGACATGGCATTATTAAACGTAAATAAGCTATCGGTGCAGTTTGGCGATCCCCTCTCACCATTCAAAGCGGTAGACCGTATTAGTTACCGTATTGATGCAGGGCAGGTCGTTGGAATTGTCGGGGAGTCTGGGTCGGGTAAATCTGTCAGCTCACTGGCCATCATGGGATTGATTGATTTCCCTGGTAAAGTTATCGCCGACGATCTCCATTTTGGCGAGAATGATTTACAGCAAATCTCTGCTAAGCAGCGGCGCAAGATCGTTGGTGCCGATATCGCGATGATCTTCCAAGATCCAATGACGAGCTTGAACCCCTGCTTTACCGTCGGCTATCAAATTATGGAAGCCATTAAGGCCCATCAAGGGGGCAGCTGTCGTGCAAGGCGACAGCAAGCGATAACGTTATTAGAGCGCGTAGGAATTCCTGATCCGGCCTCACGAATGAATGTTTACCCACATCAGCTTTCGGGGGGGATGAGTCAGCGAATTATGATTGCGATGGCTATCGCTTGTAAGCCTAAATTATTGATTGCCGATGAGCCAACGACAGCGCTTGATGTCACTATACAGGCACAAATTATCGATCTACTGTTGGCATTACAACAACAAGAAAATATGGCGCTAATTCTCATCACTCACGATTTAGCTTTAGTCGCTCAATCTGCCGATCAAATCATTGTCATGTATGCTGGCCAAGTCGTAGAAATAGGCCGAGCCACGGAAATTTTCACCACTCCTCGACATCCGTATACCCAAGCGCTCCTCAACGCGTTACCCGAGTTTTCGACGGATAAAGCGAAGTTAGCTTCATTACCGGGTGTTGTACCAGGAAAATATGACCGACCAACAGGCTGTTTATTAAGTCCTCGTTGCCCTTACGTAACGGACGCTTGCCGCCGCCAAGAACCGGATATTTATGAATTCGAAGGCAGGCAAGTCAAATGCTATTACCCATTGAATTCTTCGGGGAGACCAAGCTATGACGCATAACGTTGAACAGCCTTGGCTAATTGATGCGAGGGACCTTAAAAAACATTATTCGGTCAAAAAAAGTCTATGGGGCAAAACGGCAAACGTTAAGGCGTTGGATGGCATTACCTTTACTTTGGCACGTGGTAAAACGTTAGCGGTGGTAGGGGAGTCAGGATGTGGTAAGTCTACACTAGGGCGTTTACTGACAATGATTGAAACCCCGACGGCAGGCGAGCTTTATTGGAATGGTCAGAATCTCCTTGAAGCGGACCGGCAATCAGAAGCACTGCGCCGAAAAAAAATTCAGATCATTTTTCAGAATCCTTACGCATCACTCAATCCACGTAAGAAGATTAGCCAAATTCTGGAAGAACCCTTAATCATTAATACTGACTTATCAAAAGCGCAGCGCCGCGAAAAAGTCTTAGCAATCATGAGCAAGGTGGGACTTAAAGTGGAGCATTATGATCGCTATCCGCATATGTTTTCGGGCGGACAGCGGCAACGTATCGCGATTGCTCGTGGCTTAATGTTGAATCCTGAAGTTCTGATTGCGGATGAACCCGTATCAGCATTAGACGTTTCGGTGAGGGCGCAAGTTCTTAATTTAATGATGGAGTTGCAACAGGAGTTGGGACTATCCTATATCTTTATTTCCCATGACCTGTCTGTTGTCGAGCATATCGCGGATGAGGTGATGGTAATGTACTTGGGGCGTTGTGTTGAAAAAGGGACGAAGCAGGCAATATTCAGTCAAGCTAAACACCCTTACACTCAAGCGTTACTCTCAGCAACGCCGCGATTGAATAGTCAGACTAAGCAAGAACGGATCAAACTTACCGGGGAGTTACCTAGCCCGTTAAATCCCCCTACAGGCTGTGCTTTTGCTGCACGTTGTCGTTACAAGATGCCGAAGTGTGAGCAAGAATCACCGTCGCTGACGTCGTACGAAGGTCAACAAGTGGCGTGCTTTTACGTACAGCTTGCTGAGACGAGAATATAAGGATTAATCACGAAGCAAGGATGCTGGTTTATCACTTATCATTCAAAAAAATTTAATCAAAATATCCAGATTAATGGATAATTCCTGACAATTAAGGTAAAAGGCTGAGATATACTCACTATCGAAATAATTTCTGCAATTTGAGAAGGATGGCTATCCATTGCGCGTGCATCGCTCACTGACAATTAAACAAATGGCAACAGTTTCCTCTGTTGTTATTGTGGTTGTCTGTATTTTTACCCTTATTCAGCTCTTTCATTTTGTTGGGCAGCGTCGTATTGAATACGCACAACAAATGGAAAATATTGCACATACCATTCGTCAACCTTTGTCGGATGCAGTCTTGCGTGGAAATATTGAAGATGCTCAGCGTTTATTAAACTCCCTCAAACCAGCGGGTGTCTTGGGTAAGGCCGACATTACACTGCCAGATGGCTTTCAGGCGCTACAAGTCGATTTTACGGATTATGATACTGTTCCAGAAGTGATTGCGCGTCTCTTTAATCTACCGGTGATCATCTCGCTGCCACTCTATTCCCCAGAACATGCTGGGATGCCTAAGCCTCTGGCGTCCTTAGTACTTGAAGCTGACTCGACCCGCGTTTATCAGTTTATCCGATCAACGATCGGCACAATGGTGGTGACCTATCTATTGTTGGCGTTAGTGCTTTCTATATCGATAAGTTGGTTTATCAACCGTCTGGTCGTCTACCCGTTACGTCATGTTGCGCGTTCTTTACAAAGCCTGCCCTATTGCGGGACTGACGTGGAAGTCCCCCTGCCAGAAGGGCACCGTGGCGATGAAATCGGTGTGCTAGTACGCGGCATTAATCATCGGCAGCGGATGAGCGGTACTATCTATCAGCAGCTTGAGCAGGTGACAACGCACGACGCGCTGACTAAGCTGCCGACTCAGGCGCTATTGTTAGGCATAATGGAACAACATATGGCTTCCCAATCCAGCCATGTGGCGTTAATGGTCGTTAAAGTTGCCCCATTAGATAGTCTTCTCGGTTCTGAAAACCAACGTGAAGTAAAACGACTCTTCGCAAAAAAAATTAGCCAACTCGTCAACGACGATATATTGGTTGGCCAATTAGCGGATAACCAGTTCATTCTCTTTTTCAAATATGCCCCAGCACCGTTAGCCTTGATGGGTTATGCAGAGGCTTACATTGACGCGCTGATTGAACCCTTTCATGTGGAAAATCTCTATTTACAGGCACAAGCGCATATCGGTATTGCCTATACGACTCCCGAGCAGATGAGTGCGGCATCATTACTGGAGTCTGGGGTGGCGGCGATGCAGAGTGCGGAAGCGAAAGGCGCTAATCAAGCACTCTTTTTTGATCAAGAAATGACCGAGAAGTCACATCGACGCTTAGTACAGATTAAAGAGATATTGAAAGGAATTCAGCAGAAGCAATACGCGCTGTTCCTTCAACCACAAATTGATATGCAAACTGGGAAAATCAGTGGTGCCGAAGCCTTATTGCGCGTTTGTCGCGACGATGGCCGTTATTCACTCCCAGAAAACTTTATTACAACGGCTGAAGAGATTGGGGTCATGCCGGAAATCGGACGCTGGGTCTTTCAAGAAGCCTGCCGTATGCTAGCCAGCTGGCAAGCGAAGGGGATAAACCTTCCCTTAAGTGTCAATCTTTCTGCGGCGCAGCTGCGCGATAGCTCCACGGTGGAATTTCTAAAGCAGCTCCTTACTGAATACCGTATCCAACCGGGAACCTTAGTTCTTGAGCTGACGGAGACGGCACAAATTACCAATACCGCTTGGGTGATGAAGGTATTGCGCCCGATTGAGCAAGCGGGGGTATCGATGGTACTCGACGATTTTGGGATGGGTTACTCAAATCTCCATTATCTACATCAATTCCGTTCATTGCCGGTTCGTCGGATCAAACTTGACCGAAGCTTTGTTTCTGAACTTCCCGTTGACGATAAAATGGTACGGGTGATTGTGGCAATATCAGAGATCATTCATGTGGATGTGGTTGCAGAGGGTGTTGAAACGGAGGTGCAACGCGATTGGTTGCTGGATCGCGGCATTCGTATCGCCCAAGGGTACCTCTATTCCCCCGCACTCCCTGAAGCAGAGTTTACTGAACGTTGGCTATCGTGAAGAGTCGTGCAATGGAATAGTCGTTTTTTTACCCGCTTATGCAGTTTTTTCGTTAAAAGATGTTTATTGCACTGTGTGAGGCTTGCCCTCGTGGCTGAGATTGGGATAATGGCGAAAGACACACACTATTCTTTATTTGCCAGTGAATATTTGGCGTTTTCTGTGGTCTTAAGATTTAACTATTCCTAATTTCACTACTACTCTCAGAGGTCTTCATGCCGGGCATTAAATCACTGCTTTGGGTTGGTGGAGTGCTTTTATCAGCATTCAGCCTAACGGTCAAAGCAGAACCTTTACATCCTGATCCGGCTTGGCAACAAGGTCAGTTGAGTAATGGTTTTGGTTGGCAAGTGCTAACTACCCCCCAGCGCCCTTCAGATCGCATTGAGTTAAGGCTTGTCGTTAATACAGGTTCGTTAAGTGAAGGGCCTGCACAACAAGGCTTTAGCCACCTTATTGCTCGTCTAGCGATGGTGCACAATCTTGCGCTAACCCCTGAGCAGCAACGGACGCTATGGCATGCCGATATGTCGAAGTCCGGGGCTTTACCGCCCGTCATTACGTCATACGATTATACGCAATATAACCTAAGTCTACCCATCAATCGGCCGGAGCTTGTCAAGTCGGCACTCGAGTGGCTGGCGGCAACGGCGGGTGATATGCAAATCACGCCAACGACGGTTGCGACCGCTTTGAAAGCCACGGACCCTACGGCAACCTGGCCCGATAACACGCAGGACCCATTGTGGCGTTATCGCTTGCAGAATTCGGCACTGTTGGGTCATGATCCCAGCGAGCAACCTAGTGCAATCACCAATCCACAACCCCTGGCCCAATACTACCATCAGTGGTATACCCCAGATGCGATGACGTTATATGTTGTCGGTAACGTGGAGAACCGTGCAATCATTGAGCAAATTACCAAAACCTTTAATGCGTTAAAGGGTAAACGTAAGTTACCGACGCCTGTGCCAATGCTGTCGCCGCTCCCGACCCAACCAATAAGCGTGGTGGATAATTTCTTACATACCCCGCGCTTAGTGATGAATTGGGATGCGATGTGGTTACCGATCCAGGACTCGCAAAGTCTTGAGCATTACTGGCTCTCTGATTTAACACGAGAAGCCT
Source organism: Rosenbergiella nectarea (assembly GCF_900111105.1). Lineage (GTDB taxonomy): Bacteria > Pseudomonadota > Gammaproteobacteria > Enterobacterales > Enterobacteriaceae > Rosenbergiella > Rosenbergiella nectarea. Next base: position 84,634 of record NZ_FOGC01000008.1, read on the forward strand.
TGTATTGGCATCTGCAAGCAGGATCCGAGCTGAAACAAGTCGCTCTGGAACCGGTCGATTTACAATGCCAGGTGCTGTTTTCTCGCGCCCAATGCGGTTTGAAAATTGATGCGGAAGGCGAGGGGTTAACAAAACAATTGGCCTCAGTGGGCAACGAGATCGTTCGATTACGGGATCAAGGATTGACGCAAAGCGAATTCGACCAATTGCTTACCAAAAAAACGACTGAACTCAGTGGCCTATTCGCCACCTATGCGCGTACCCCAACAGATATGTTAATGATGCAGCGGTTACGTTCTCAGAAAAATGGGATGGTCGATATTGCGCCTGAGCAATATCAGACGCTACGCCAAGAGTTTTTAGCGAACCTGACGCTTGAAGCGGTAAACCATGAATTACGTCAGCAGCTCTCTCAACCAGCAAGCTTTGTATTGCTGCATCCAGAGACGACTCAAGGGCCTAGCGTTGAGCAGTTACAAGCGCAATATAATGATTTGATTACCGAGGGTGAAGAGGGCGCGAGCGATACCACCAATGCACCCTCGTCAGAGAGCCATTAATTACGCCATAACACCTTGATAATATGATAGCCAAAGGCAGTTTTTACCGGTCCGTAAGGCGTTAACAGCGGACAGCTAAAGACTGCTTTATCGAAGGCTGGGACCATCTGCCCTCGCCGGAACTCACCAAGAACGCCACCCTGTTTACCTGAAGGGCAGGTCGAATGTTTTTTTGCCAACGTTTGAAAATGAGCGCCTTGTTCCAAGTCCGCTAATAATTTTTCGGCTTTAGCCTTCTGTTTTACCAAGATGTGCAAGGCCGCCGCAGTTTTCGCCATAACATGTTTTCCTAAGCGTCGTGAGTGTATACTTGCTGCCTTATATACCACTTTCTTCACAGTTCACTGAGCGATTTTTTTATGCGTCTTAATCCCAGCCAGCAGCACGCGGTAGAAGCCGTCACCGGCCCCTGTTTAGTTTTAGCAGGCGCAGGCTCCGGTAAAACGCGGGTGATCACTAATAAAATCGCTTGGTTAATCAGACAGAGTGGTTACCAAGCTCGGCATATCGCCGCGGTCACCTTTACCAATAAAGCCGCGCGTGAGATGAAAGAGCGTGTTGCGCAGACGCTAGGTCGTAAAGAGGCGCGAGGGCTACAAATCTCTACCTTTCATACCTTGGGATTAGAGATCATTAAACGCGAAGTGAGTGCGTTAGGCATGAAGGCCAACTTCTCGCTATTCGATGATCAAGACCAGCTGGCCTTATTAAAAGAGCTGACCCAGCCGTGGTTACAGGAAGACAAAGACCTGTTACAGCAACTCACGTCGACCATTTCAAACTGGAAAAACGACCTGATTGGTCCAGAGCAGGCGACTGCCATGGCTCGATCCGAGCGCGATCAGATCTTCGCGAAATGCTATCAGCTGTATGAGCAACATTTACGTGCCTGTAATGTGCTGGATTTTGACGATCTGATTCTTAAACCGACGCTTCTGTTGCGGGATAATGCTGAAGTCCGTGAGCGCTGGCAACAGCGTATACGCTACTTGTTAGTCGATGAATATCAGGATACGAACACCAGCCAATATCAACTCGTAAAATTATTAGTGGGTGCGCGAGCGCGCTTCACCGTGGTCGGCGATGATGACCAATCTATTTATTCCTGGCGGGGGGCGAGACCCCAAAATTTGGTCCTACTCAAAGAAGACTTTCCGCAATTGGAAGTGATCAAACTTGAGCAGAATTATCGTTCCTCGCAGCGCATTCTGCGTGCCGCGAATATTCTTATCGCCAACAACCCCCATGTGTTCGAGAAGAAGCTCTTTTCCCAACTGGGGGAAGGGGGAAGTTTAAAAGTGATCCACACGAATAATGAGGATCACGAAGCCGAGCGTGTCGCCGGAGAATTAATCGCGCACCATTTTATTAATAAGACGGCTTATCGGGACTATGCGATCTTATATCGCGGCAACCATCAGTCGCGTGTTTTCGAAAAGCTGTTAATGCAAAACCGTATTCCTTATCGAATATCGGGGGGAAACTCTTTTTTCTCACGGCCTGAAATCAAAGATATCCTATCTTATTTACGGCTGATGACTAACGTCGATGATGACAGCGCATTCTTACGTATCGTGAACACACCACGGCGTGAGATTGGGTCAGCAACGCTACAGAAACTGGGAGAATGGGCGAATTTACGAAATAAGAGCCTATTCCGTGCCAGTTTTGATCTCGGTTTGGCCGAGACCCTGTCAGGACGAGGACTGAAAAGCTTACAAGATTTCACTGAGTGGTTTGCGTCTCTGATTACATTAAGCGAGCGCGAACCGATTGATGCGGTCCGAGATTTAATCCGTGGCATAGACTACGAGAGTTGGTTATACGAGAGCTCAGCCAGTACCAAAGCGGCTGAAATGCGGATGAAGAACGTAAATACCTTATTTCAGTGGATGACTGAAATGCTTTCAGGTTCTGAATTAGACGAGCCGATGACCTTGACCCAGGTCGTTACGCGTTTCACGCTACGGGATATGATGGAGCGAGGAGAAAGCGATGAAGAGCTTGATCAAGTTCAGTTAATGACATTACATGCCTCGAAAGGACTGGAATTTCCTTACGTCTATTTAGTGGGGATGGAAGAGGGCTTACTCCCTCACCAAAGTAGTATCGATGAGAATAATATCGAGGAAGAGCGCCGGTTAGCTTATGTAGGGATAACCCGCGCTCAGAAAGAACTCACCTTTACCCTGTGTCGCGAACGTCGGCAGTATGGTGAGATCAACCGCCCTGAGCCAAGCCGCTTTTTATTGGAGCTGCCACAAGACGACTTGCAGTACGAAGACCAAAAAAAAGCGATGAGCAGCGAGCAGCGAATGGCGAATAGTCAGAGCCGTGTCGCAGGGCTCAGAGATATGCTAAATCGTGCTAAGTCACCTTAGTAAGTAAGCGTAAATCCCCAGTGAACATAACTCTGCAGATGTTCTTCTTGCTGAAGTAACTCTAAGCGATAAGGGTGGTGAATTGCCCACTGCTGACCAATTTGTAACGCTAAATGGTTCCCTTTTGCCGATAGGTGAAAGGAAGGCAGTTCACTCGCTGTACGCGTACTACAGAGGATCACGGCTAAACGGAAAAGTCGACAGAGCTGTTCGGCCTGTTGCAAGGGCAAGGCACTCTGTTGGCTTAAGCTCGGGAGATCGATATTCCCTTTCTGATTCATCACGATCGACGCCACTAGCTGCTTTTGAGCGGGAGTAAATCCAGGCAACTCAAGCTGCCTAATAAGATAAGCGCTATTTTCCGGGCCATGACGATAATTAATGGCCAATCCTAGCTCGTGTAAGGCAGCAGCACTAAACAGTAGCTGTTGGCAGTACTCACTCAACCCCCAACTGCCGCTGACATGTTGAACTAGCACGGAACAGGTCGCTTTGACGCGCTCGGCTTGCTCAAGGTCCACAGAAAAACGCTGTTGAGTCGTTTCTAGCGTCCTTTTACGAATATCCTTATCCACCGGAAGGTTGATCATGCCGTAGATAAGACCTTCGCGCAATGCCCCACCGGCTAGGCTCATGCGTGTGATGGAAAGTTCGTGGAAGATCGCTAAAAGAATCGATAATCCGCTAGGAAAAACCAGTGCGCGTTCAAGGGTCAATCCCTCGATTTCTAACTCTTCGAGTTTCCCACATTGAATCGCACGCTGTTTAAGTTGTTCAAGTTTTGCAAGCGTGATCTGCTCATCCATTCCTTGAGCAACCATAATCTCTTGCAAAGCTTGTACCGTGCCCGAAGCCCCCACACAGATCTGCCAACCTTTAGCCAGTAAGGTCTGTTTCACTTTGCTAATTTCAGCGCGGGCAGCGGCTTGCGCGCGGTCAAAATTTTCACGGGTAAGATAACGGTCGGTAAAATAACGCTCTAACCACGTTACACAGCCCATGGATAGGCTGAAGAGGGCGGTGGCCTCGGTACCGATGCCGGTCACTAACTCTGTGCTTCCGCCCCCAATATCTACCACTAAACGCTGATCAGACCCGCTGGTGGTTTGTGCCACCCCTTGATAAATCAACTTCGCCTCTTCTTCGCCCGAAATCACTTCAATAGGAAGTCCTAACACGTCGTGAGCACGGGAAAGAAAGGTATCGGCATTGGTGGCAATACGCAGTGTCGCGGTTGCTACAGCCCGAATTTGCGAGAAGGGGATGTGCTCCAGCTGCTCGGCGAAGAGTGCTAGGCAGTTGAGGCCTCGCTGCATTGCCTCTTCAGAGAGCTGATTGTCCGCATTTAACCCTGCGGCCAAACGTACCTTACGTTTTATTCTGGCCACTGTCTGCAGTGACCCTGAAATCTCGCGCACCACCAACAGGTGGAAACTGTTTGAACCCAAATCAATGGCAGCATGGAGTGATGATGCGCTTCGCATGGTATTAACCTGTACGTTTGTTACGATTGTTGTTACGTGGTTGATTACCACGGCGATTATTATTATTTCCACGGCGCTGGTTGTTTTGTGAACGAGGACGTGAGAAACGTTTTGGTGCCGGTAAGTCAGTCAACAATGCGTCGCTATTATACTTACTTACAGGAATGCTGTGACCAATATACTCCTCGATACCTGGAAGGTTTAGCGAGTATTCTTCACACGCTAAGCTGATAGAGTGTCCGCTCGCCCCGGCACGGCCAGTACGGCCGATACGGTGCACGTAGTCTTCACGGTCATCAGGTAAGTCATAGTTGAATACGTGGGTGACTTCTGGGATATGTAGCCCCCGCGCGGCAACGTCTGTGGCAACCAGAATATCGATATTACCTTGGGTAAAGTCTTCTAAAATACGCAGACGTTTTTTCTGTGGGACATCACCGGTCAGTAAGCCAACACGATGTCCATCGGCGACCAAATGGCCCCAAATGTCTTCACAACGGTATTTAGTGTTAGCAAATATTACCGCACGGTCAGGCCACTCTTCCTCTATCAGGGTCTGTAACAGACGCATTTTTTCTTCGTTAGAGGGGTAGAACAGCTCTTCTTGAATACGATGTCCGGTTTTTTGTTCCGGCTCGACTTCGACATATTCGGCATTATTCATATGTTCAAAGGCCAGTTCACGCACACGGTATGACAAGGTCGCAGAGAACAACATGCTTAAGCGTTCGGTCGCTGGCGGCATTTTACGGATCAGCCAACGAATATCTTTAATAAAGCCGAGGTCAAACATACGGTCAGCTTCATCAAGGACTAACACTTGTAAAGCACCGAGGTCGACGTGGTTTTGCTTGACGTAATCGATGATGCGGCCTGTGGTCCCGATCAGGACATCAACGCCTTGGGCAAGAACTTTTAATTGTTTGTCGTAGCCATCGCCACCATAAGCGAGACCGATTTTTAAACCTGTTTCCTGCGCTAATGGCTCTGCATCGGCGTGAATTTGTACCGCTAATTCACGCGTAGGGGCCATGATCAAGGCGCGAGGTTGGTTGACTTGACGCCCTTCGGCAGCAGGTCGAGATAAGAGATAATGAAACGTTGACGTGAGGAACGCCATCGTTTTTCCGGTACCGGTTTGCGCCTGACCTGCGATGTCATGCCCAGCAAGAGCATAAGGCAATGTTAACGCCTGGATAGGTGTACATTGCGTAAAGCCTTTGGTATCAAGGGCTTTAATCACCGTAGGGTGCAGGGCGAAGTCGGAAAACTTCTTTTCTGTTAAGTGTGTTTTGCTCATAGTGTGGTAGAATATCAGCTTATTGGCGCTTTACGAAAGCGTATAAATTGAAATAAAGTTAACTATATTGATTTTATAGAAGCCGAATCACCAGGCATAAATTTGTGGAGCCAACTATGAGCAGCGAAAAAATCGTTCACCTAACCGACAGTAGCTTTGATACTGATGTACTTAAAGCTGAAGGCATTACCCTGGTCGATTTCTGGGCAGAGTGGTGTGGCCCTTGTAAAATGATTGCCCCGATTCTTGATGAAATCGCGGACGAATACGAAGGTAAACTGACTATCGCCAAACTGAACATTGACGATAACCCAGAAACAGCACCGAAATACGGTATCCGTGGCATCCCAACTTTACTGCTCTTTAAAGCGGGTGAAGTGGTTGCAACCAAAGTTGGCGCACTGTCTAAGGGCCAATTAAAAGAGTTTTTAAACGCTAACCTCGGTTAATACTCTTCGAGATGCCAGTGATGGTTTATTTTTGCGCTATCACTGGACGTCTCTTGAGTGGCATGCTAAGTTATTAACACTGCATTACAATCTTACCTGTAGTCAGAATCTAGATTTCTAATCGAACTTGTTGTCCATTATCGCAGAATTAACAGGTTTGGTAACATCAGTGGAATCTCCACTTTAATTAATAAATTACGCAGCCTCATTTCTTCCTATTAAAGACTAGGGCTGAAACCTAAACGATATTACCTAAAACAGGCGTGGGACGTTTCCGACCACTCATGACTAACATTTCAAGAAGTACCCCAAGTCAAGAACCCATCACTATGAATCTTACCGAATTAAAAAATACACCAGTGTCTGAATTAATTTCACTGGGTGAAAATATGGGGTTAGAAAACCTCGCGCGCATGCGCAAACAAGATATTATTTTCGCAATATTGAAACAGCATGCGAAAAGTGGCGAAGACATCTTCGGTGATGGTGTGCTGGAGATACTGCAGGATGGATTTGGTTTCCTCCGCTCTGCAGACAGTTCCTACCTCGCCGGTCCCGATGATATCTACGTTTCTCCAAGCCAAATTCGACGCTTTAACTTAAGAACAGGTGACTCCGTTGCCGGTAAAATCCGTCCACCGAAAGAAGGTGAGCGCTATTTTGCCCTGCTGAAAGTCAATGAAGTTAACTTCGATAAACCTGAGAACGCCCGTAATAAAATCTTATTTGAAAACCTGACGCCTCTTCATGCAAACAATCGCTTACGCATGGAGCGGGGAAATGGCTCAACTGAAGATCTTACTGCACGTGTATTAGATTTAGCCTCGCCAATTGGGCGTGGTCAGCGTGGCCTGATCGTTGCACCGCCTAAAGCGGGTAAAACGATGCTGTTGCAAAACATCGCACAAAGCATTGCTTACAATCACCCTGACTGTGTCTTAATGGTCCTGTTGATTGACGAGCGTCCTGAAGAAGTGACTGAAATGCAACGTTTGGTTAAAGGTGAAGTGATTGCTTCTACCTTTGATGAGCCAGCTTCTCGTCACGTTCAGGTCGCTGAAATGGTGATTGAAAAAGCTAAACGCTTAGTCGAGCATAAAAAAGACGTCATCATCCTGCTCGATTCCATTACTCGTTTGGCGCGTGCGTACAACACCGTTGTCCCTGCCTCCGGTAAAGTCCTGACAGGGGGTGTCGATGCCAACGCATTACACCGTCCTAAGCGTTTCTTTGGTGCTGCGCGTAACGTTGAAGAAGGCGGCAGCTTGACCATTATTGCTACCGCCCTGGTCGATACTGGCTCGAAAATGGATGAAGTTATCTACGAAGAGTTTAAAGGTACCGGCAACATGGAATTACATCTTTCGCGTAAAATCGCCGAGAAGCGTGTATTCCCTGCGATCGATTACAACCGCTCCGGTACACGTAAAGAGGAACTGCTTACCTCTTCTGAAGAACTTCAAAAAATGTGGATCTTGCGTAAAATTATCCACCCAATGGGTGAAATTGATGCGATGGAATTCCTCATCAATAAGTTGGCGATGACCAAAACCAACGACGAATTCTTTGATATGATGAAACGTTCCTAATTCTGAGAAGCCTAACCGCGCGTTAAGCTCAGATTTATTGTAAAGTTAACAAACGTCACGTGTTTACGTGGCGTTTTTTTTTTAATGCATATAGCATTAACAATCTGAAATGGATTTACTTCGCAAGTGTTACGATAGAGAGCTTGAATGTGAATATGCTCAATATGAGTGTTGAATTAGGACTGACATTTCTCTTTTCCCTTGTCTTTGTTTTCTTAGCTCGCAAAGTGGCTAAAAAAGTGGGATTAGTTGATAAGCCTAATTTTCGAAAACGCCATCAGGGAACAGTACCGCTAGTGGGAGGCATCTCCGTGTTTGCGGGGGTATGCTTTGGTTTCTTGATCACCAATTACTATCAGCCGAATGATATGTTATACCTCACCTGTGCTGGGGTATTGGTGTTGGTCGGGGTGATTGATGACAGATTCGATATAAGCGTCAAAATCAGAGCAGTAGTACAAGCCGTCATCGCGATAGTGATGATGTCTGTCGCCAATCTTTATCTGCATTCCTTGGGGTTTATTATTGGTCCGATCGAACTGCGTGTCGGTCCCTTTGGTTATGTCATTACCCTCTTTGCAGTGTGGGCCGCGATAAATGCCTTCAATATGGTCGATGGTATTGATGGACTATTGGGCGGGCTCTCCTGTGTCACCTTTGGGGCATTAGGATTAATTCTTTATAACCAAGGTCAGCCTAGTCTGGCCTTCTGGTGTTTCGCCATGATAGCAGCAATTATTCCCTATATCTTACTCAACCTCGGTATGCTTGGACGGCGCTATAAAGTCTTTATGGGTGATGCAGGCAGTACAATGATTGGTTTTACCGTTATTTGGATATTATTGGAGGCGAGCCAAGGGCAATATCACCCCCTCCGCCCCGTGACAGCGTTGTGGTTAATTGCTATTCCGCTTATGGACATGGTTGCCATCATGTATCGTCGCTTACGTAAGGGGCAAAGCCCCTTCACCGCAGACCGCCAGCATATCCACCACCTGATCATGCGTGCCGGCTTCACTTCTCGCCAAGCCTTTGTTCTCATTACCCTCGCGTCAGCGATCTTGGCGGGAATTGGTATGTTGGGCGAATTTTTCAGCTTTATTCCAGAATGGTTCATGATGGTACTGTTTCTCATGGCCTTCTTCGTTTATGGATACTGTTTAAAGCACGCCTGGCGTGTGGCCCGACGTATTCGTCGTAATAAACGCGCATGGCAGTTACGCCGTAAAGCGCGTGATGGACAAACACAGGATTAAATCATGCATTCTTCTATTGATAATGAGCTCGATGTGGAAAGCTGTGTGCAGCGTTTATGGCGCGGTAAGAAATGGATCGGTCTAGGCCTGATCTTAGGGGTTCTGCTTGCGTGGGCTTACACGATGTTTGCCACGCAAAAATGGCTGTCAGTAGCACAATTTAGTCGCCCAGATTTGTCGAAAGTGACGCACTACTACCAAGAACTCTCGAAATTAAATCAACTCAGTACCTATTCTGATCCCGCGTCGACAACCGATAACGCGGATGTGGAGACAGTATTGGATGCGGTATACCAAACTTTTTTACAGCAGCTCGCCTCTGTCGATAACCGTCGTCGATTTTGGTTGGAACAAGGAAGGGCCGATAAGGCTGAATCCATGACGCCAACGCGACTAGACCGACGAGTGGCAAGCATTCAATTCGCCGCGGGGGATAAGCTGCACGGAACGGTTGATACCCTAAGTCTGACCGCAGAGAGTGCGGCAAGCAGTAGTCAACTGCTCAAGCGCTATCTTGCGTTCACTGACCAGCAGGTTATGGATCAAGTCCAACAGCAATTATCAGCGGCTTGGCAATCTGAAATGACTAAGATTGAACAACAGATTGCTTTTGAAAAATCGGTCGCGCAAGCGGCTTATGACCAACACGTCAAGCAACTCAAAAATGAAGCGGCGCAGTCTGACGATAATCAAACCAAAGCGGCCATTAACGTTGTCGAGCAAACGGGGCCGGTGGCTTCCGATAGTCTACTGCGTGATCAAGCCCGATTAGCAGCACTGCAAAGCGGCCCGACCTCTCTTAAGCCTTTTACGAGCTGGACAATGTTGCAATCACCAGAGCCGCCCATTAGTCGACAAAGCCCACGTTTGCCCTTACTGATGGTGATGTGGGGCCTAGTTGGCGTCATTATTGGTGCAGGTATTGCCCTCACTCAGCGTGTAAAGAAAAAGGAATAGGAAAGCGTGAAGGTATTAACAGTCTTTGGTACTCGACCTGAAGCAATTAAGATGGCGCCTCTGGTGCAAGCGTTACAGAACACCAAGGAAATCGAGTCTCGACTCTGTGTTACCGCACAACATCGTGAAATGCTTGACCAAGTGCTGCATGTCTTTCAACTGGTTCCTGATTTTGATTTAAATATTATGCAGCCCGGCCAATCGCTTAGCGACATTACGAGTCGCATCTTGGTGGGGATGGCTGATATTTTCAAAGATTACAAACCCGATCTAGTCCTCATCCATGGTGATACCACCACAACGTTAGCCGTGAGCTTAGCCGCCTATTATCATCAAATAAAAGTCGGGCATATTGAGGCGGGCTTGCGCACCGGTAACCTTTTTTCCCCTTGGCCTGAGGAGGGTAACCGTAAAGTTGCCACTCACTTAGCTCACTGGCACTTCGCGCCAACTGAGCATGCAATGCGTAACCTAGTCGCGGAGAATATTCGAGAAAGCGCTATTACTGTCACCGGAAACACCGTTATTGACGCGTTATTATGGGTACGCGATAAAATCGTCGGCGATAAGGCATTAGATCAGCGCCTTGCAGCGGAATTCCCGTATTTAATGCATGGGCGTCGGATGATCCTTGTCACTGGACATCGACGGGAGAGTTTTGGGGGCGGATTTGAGCGTATCTGTCAGGCACTGGTTGCGTTAGCAAAACGTTATCCCCAAGTCGATATTGTTTATCCTGTGCACATGAACCCCAATGTTCGTGAGCCAGTCGAACGCTTATTACAGGGTGTTGAAAATATTCATCTTATTCAGCCGAAAGAGTATTTACCTTTTGTATGGTTGATGAATCGCGCCTATTTAGTCCTCACCGACTCTGGCGGCATCCAGGAGGAGGCACCGTCACTCGGTAAGCCGGTGTTGGTGATGCGCGAGACCACCGAGCGTCCAGAGGCGGTTGAAGCAGGAAGCGTGCGCTTAGTGGGAACCGAGAGCGAAACCATTGTTAAGGAAGCGTCACGACTGCTTGATGATGAACAGGCGTGGCAAGCAATGAGTCAGGTGAAGAACCCCTACGGCACCGGTCAAAGTTGTCAGAAAATTGTCGAATTTATTAAACACTCATGGGTTGAGCATGCACATTAAAACAGTCTCCATTTTTGGTCTTGGATATATAGGATTACCTACCGCCGCGATTCTGGCCGATGCGGGGTGCCAAGTCATAGGTGTTGATATCAATCCAGTGGCGGTCGAGACCATTAATCGTGGTGAAATCCATATCGTTGAACCCGAATTGGCCGACGTGGTGGCGCGAAATGTTGCGGTAGGACGTTTAAGGGCGACCTTAACCCCAGAGCCTGCAGAGGCTTTTTTGATTACGGTACCGACGCCGTTTGAGGCGGATCATCAGCCAGACCTTAGCTATGTCAAGAGTGCGACGCTCGCCATCGCGTCACAGCTGAAAGCGGGTGATTTAGTTATTCTAGAATCCACCTCACCTGTCGGCGCAACCGAACAAGTGGCCACCTGGATCGCCGAACTGCGTCCGGAACTTCACGTTCCCGGACACAGCGACCAGCCGAATATTGCCATTGCTTACTGCCCTGAGCGTGTACTGCCTGGTAAAGTGATGGCCGAATTAGTCAGTAATGATCGTGTGGTCGGGGGAATTACCCCTGAATGTTCGGTTCAGGCGAGTCAGCTTTATCAGTTATTTTTGCAGGGTGAGTGCGTGACAACCAATGCGCGTACCGCTGAAATGTGTAAGCTTACTGAGAACAGTTTTCGTGATGTAAATATTGCGTTCGCTAATGAGCTCTCTTTAATCTGCCATGCACTGGACATCGATGTGTGGGAGCTGATTCAACTCGCGAACCACCATCCTCGCGTGAATATTTTACAACCCGGCCCGGGCGTGGGTGGGCACTGCATTGCGGTCGACCCGTGGTTTATTGTGTCGCAGACTCCCGAATTAGCTCGGTTAATCCGTACGGCCCGTGAGGTGAATGACAGTAAACCCTTTTGGGTGCTCAACCAGGTCAAAAAAGCGGTCGCAGATTGCCTGATGGCGAATGGTAAGACAGCGGCTGATATAAAAATTGCTTGCTTTGGTCTGGCCTTTAAACCGGATATCGATGATCTACGGGAAAGCCCCGCGATGCAGGTTGCGACGTTGATTTGTGACTGGCACCAAGGAGAGACGCTGTTAGTCGAGCCGCATATTCGCCTATTACCTCATACATTTACTGATAAAGCTGCTCTGGTCGGTATGGATGAAGCCATACACCGTGCAGATATTCTCGTTCTCCTGACCGACCATAAGGTCTTTAAAGCACTCGATAAGTCACAATTCACGACTGACTTTGTGATCGATACGCGTGGGGCTTGGCGTAACTGAGATGACTATCAACCTCTTGGCATGGGAAAGTGCTTTTTTCTCTCAGCGAGTGGGGAAGGTCGACCTTGCTCAACTCGATCGCCTTAGCGTAGAGGAGTGTGCTGACTGGGATATGGTTCAGGCCAAGGTGCCCAGTACAGACTATCAATCATTAGATACCTTGACAGGCCAAGGCTTTGCATTGGTGGAAGGGGAGGCTGAACTGGTCATCGCCATCACTGAGACAACGCGGCAACCAGATATTCGTATTGCTCGTCCGGGCCATATCGACGCACTGCGTCACCTGGCAGGTAGCCTGTTTACAGGCAGTCGTTTTCGCGCGCCATGGTTTAACCACTCCTTAACCCAACAGTTTTATGCACAATGGATTGAAAATGCGGTGCAAGGGACCTTTGATGATCAATGTCTAATCAGCCTCGATGAGCAGGGCGCTGTGTCCGGTTTTGTGAGTTTACGTCACACTGAGCGGATTGCCCGGATTGGGTTATTAGGGGTGGCGAGTACTCACCAAGGGGCGGGGGTAGGCCAGCTGTTGCTACTTGCCGCCGCCGATTGGGCGCGTAGCAAAGGGCTGAAGGAACTGCATATCACGACCCAACTTAGTAATTTATCCGCGATGCGTCTCTACCTGCGTCACGGTGCGCGTTTAACCTCTACGAGTTATTGGCTCTATAGGAAAAGAGATGATTCCGTTTAATGCTCCTCCGGTAACCGGAAGTGAAGCCGATTACATGCACTCAGCTATGGCAAGCGGCAAATTATGTGGTGATGGCGGCTTTACCCGCCGAGTACAACAATGGTTTGAGCAGCGTTGCCATGTGCCCAAGGTCTTACTGACACCTTCCTGTACCGCATCTCTGGAAATGGCGGCCTTGCTGATCAATATTCAGCCAGGTGATGAAGTGATCATGCCGAGCTATACCTTTGTTTCGACTGCGAATGCGTTTGTCTTACGTGGGGCGAAAATTATCTTTGTCGATGTTCGCCCTGACACCATGAACATCGATGAAACTTTAATTGAAGCCGCGATTACTGAGAAAACGCGCGCCATCGTACCGGTGCATTACGCCGGGGTTGCCTGTGAGATGGATGTAATCATGGCATTGGCGGACAAATATAAGCTGTATGTGATTGAAGATGCCGCGCAAGGCGTGATGAGCAGTTGGAAGGGACAATCATTGGGATCGATTGGTCATATCGGCTGCTTTAGTTTCCATGAAACCAAAAACTATACGGCAGGTGGAGAAGGTGGCGCGACATTAATTAACGATCCGACGTTAATCGAGCGGGCGGAGGTTATTCGCGAGAAAGGGACGAATCGTAGCCAATTTTTCCGTGGACAAGTCGACAAATACACTTGGCGAGATTTGGGATCCAGTTATCTGATGTCTGACTTGCAAGCGGCTTATCTCTGGGCGCAATTAGAAAACGCAGACCTTATTAATCAGCGGCGCTTGGCGCTATGGCAAAATTACTATGATGCGTTATCCCCTTTAGCCGATCAGGGACGGTTCACCTTACCCACGCTACCGGCGGATTGTCAGCATAATGCCCATATGTTCTATCTTAAATTGCGCGACCAAGAGGATCGTGATCATCTCATCACGTGGTTAAAAGAAGCAGAGATCCTCAGTGTTTTCCACTATATCCCTCTGCACAGTTCACCCGCAGGCTTACAATTCGGTGAGTTTAGTGGCGAAGATTGCTACACAACCGTCGAGAGTGAGCGTTTAGTTCGGTTACCTATGTATTACAATTTGACTGATAACCAGCAAAAAATTGTTATAGGGTCGCTGCTGAGTTTCTTTTCCTAATGTCTTTTGCTCGAGCCTCCATCTGGACCGCGACTTCAACCCTCACCAAGATCCTTTGCGGCTTGGTGATTATAAAGTTACTGGCTGTCACTTACGGGCCGGAAGGTATTGGGCTTGCAAGTAATTATCGGCAATTAATTACCGTACTCAGTGTGATGGCGGGGGCGGGTATCTTTAACGGCGTAACGCGTTATGTGGCGGAATATCAAGACTCCTCCCACCCGTTGCGCCAGCTTTCTGCTACCGCCTCGACCCTAGTGTTAGGCGCGGGTATGCTGATTGCTTTAGTTTTTTTACTGTTCGCTGAGCCTATCAGTCAAGGGCTCTTTGGCCATCATGACTATGCTCAGGTCATTCGTTATCTCGCTTTCTTGCAGTGTGGTATAGGTTGGGCAAACCTCTTACAGGCAAAATTGAAGGGGATTAAGGACGCACGAAGCAATGCCATGATTATTATGGGGGGGTGTCTTCTTGCTGTGCCGGGTTACTTGGTGTGTTGGTCTTTAGGTGGCTATACAGGAGCCTTGGTGGGATTAGCCGTGGTGCCCGCTATTGCGTTATTGCCTGCAGCCTATTTCTATCAACGCTCGACACCGGAGCGATTGGGGCCGCTGCGTTTAGGCTGGAATACCGAGATGGCTGGCCGCTTACTAAAGTATACGCTTATGACCGGGATTACCGCGGTCACATTACCCCTTGCATGGGTCGTGATGCGCCATCAGCTGGCAGATTATGATGATTGGCAAGCGGTGGGGCTTTGGCAGGGTGTTGCGAGTGTTTCCGATGCTTACTTACAGTTTATAACGGCTACCTTTAGTGTGTGGTTACTTCCCGCGCTAAGTCGTTTGCAGGAAAAGAAGGCAATTGCCACAGAGATTCGCCGGACACTCCTTCGCGTTATCCCAGTCGTGACAGTCTTGAGTTTTGCCGTTTGGTTATTACGCGATCAGGTTATTGCTCTCCTCTTCTCCAGCCAATTCATCGCGATGCGCGATCTCTTTGCTTGGCAGCTTCCCGGTGATATCTGCAAAGTGGCCGCTTATGTGTTTGGTTATCTGGTGATCGCACGAGGCAGTTTACGTGCCTATATCCTGACAGAAATCACACAATTTTGTTTATTATTGGCCACCAGTCATTGGCTCATTGCTGAGAACGGCGTATTAGGGGCAGTGCAAGCGTATAGCATCACTTATAGCTGTTATTTACTGTTGGTTGTTGCAGCATTTTTTTATTGGTATCGAAAATAATGGCGATTATTCATGTATTGGGGGCCGATATCCCTCATCACAACAAGACGTTGTTAGCCTTTTTTAATGAGGTATTAACCACTGAAGTTCCCTGCTCACAAGCGAGGAAGTTTATTGTGGTCACTCAGGATATCGCACTGGCTGAGCAGTATCCGAACCTATCAATTGACTGTGTGACGTCGAAAAAGCAATTGGCGAAAGTGGTCACCGATCTCGCTAAAAATCGACAAACGCTATTTTTTTGTCATGGCCAATTTAATCCTTACCTATGGTTGGCGTTACTCAGCGGGCGGATAAGAAGGCACCAGTTACATTGGCATATCTGGGGGGCTGATTTATATGAAGCGTCACGGTCGCTAAAATTTCGGCTTTTTTATATTCTAAGACGTCGCGCGCAAGGACGCGTCGCAGCGGTTTATGCCACCTTGGGCGATCTCAGTGTTTATCAGCAAAAATACCCAAAGGTAACGGGTCATAAACTCTATTTCCCGACCAAAATGGCGACAACACCGCAAACGCCGGTTGTGGAGGCTACAACCCAGCCCTTGACCATCTTATTGGGTAACTCGGGTGATCCGACCAACCGGCACTGCCAGGCCTTGACGCAGATAGCACAGCGCTTTGGCCAAGAAGTTAAGGTGATCATTCCCATGGGCTATCCCGACAATAATGACGAGTATATTGCGAGGGTAAATTCACATGCTTCACAGCTCTTTCCGTTAGTACAGGTTGAGATCTTAACGGAAAAGTTAATGTTCGATGCCTATTTGAAGGTGGTTGATCGTTGTCATCTGGGTTACTTCATCTTTGCACGGCAACAAGGAATTGGTACGCTCAGCTTATTGATTGATAAAAATATTCCGTTCGTTATCAGCCGAAAAAACCCGTTTTGGCGTGATCTTGCTGAACAACAATTACCGGTCTTATTTGATGAAGACTCGCTTGATCGAAAGATTATTCAGCGTGCCCGTCAACAGTTAACCCATCACGATAAAACGACGATTGAGTTTTTCTCACCCGGCTATATACAGGGCTGGCGTGATAGTTTGCAGCGATTAGAAGAGATGGAGTTATCATGACGGGTGGGCAGTTTATAGGCTTAGCCTTGGTATATGTGCTTTCGCTTTGCTTTGTCCTAACGGTAATGGTGAAGGAATTCCGTCGCGAGCGCTTTAATTTTCATCTGTTCTTTTCATTACTCTTTGTACTGACGTTCTATTTTGGGTTTCCTCTTACCTCAATATTAGTCTTTGGTTTTCAGGAGCCGGTGGTTGATCCTCTCTATCTGTTGCAAGCCTTATTATCGGCAACAGGGTTTTATGCCCTCTATTATGTGACGTATAAGGTCCGATTAACCCGTAAGCCTGTAGCACCCGTTACCGGCTTTTTTACGATGACCCGCTTAGAGACTCATCTATTCTCAGGATTGTTAGTACTGGTTGCGCTGGTGAGTCTAGGGATCTTTTTTGCGCACAATGGGTTATTACTTTTTCGACTGACCTCCTATAGCCAAATTTTTTCCAGCCAAGTATCGGGCGTTGCCTTAAAACGCTTCTTTTACTTTTTTATCCCTGGCATGTTGGTGGTGTATTTCCTTAAGCCCACGTTACGGCAGTGGTGCGTATTTCTTGTGATGACCGTGACCTTCGGTCTGATCACTTACATGGTAGTAGGTGGAACGCGTGCCAATATCATCATCGCGTTTGCGCTATTTTTATTTATTGGTATTAGCCGTGGGTGGATTACGTTATCGATGTTACTCGGTGCTGGGGCGATGTCGATTGTAGGAATGTTTTGGTTAGCGTTGCAGCGCTATAACCTGAACGTTACTGGCCCAGAAGCTTGGTATACCTTTCTCTATCTGACGCGTGATACGTTTTCGCCTTGGGAAAATCTTGGGCTGATCTTTAGTCATTACTCGCAGCTCGACTTCCAAGGACCCGCACCGATGTGGCGAGACTTTTATGTCTTTATCCCAAGTTGGTTGTGGCCGGAACGACCCTCGGCAATCTTAAATAGCGCAAATTATTTTACTTGGCAGATTTTGGACAACCATTCAGGGTTAGCGATATCTCCGACGTTGATCGGTTCGTTGCTCATCATGGGGGGCGTAGGGACACTGGTGCCTGGCGCATTGTTAGTCGGCCTTATTATTAAAGGCTTCGATAGCCTCTATTATCGCGCTCGGCAAGAGCCGAATCGCTATACCGCAGCGTTGATCAACAGCTTCTGTTTTGGGGCGGTGTTTAATATGATTGTCTTAGCTCGTGAAGGGCTGGATGCTTTCGGCTCACGAGTGGTTTTTTTCGCGATTATTTTTCTGCTGTGTCTGGTGGTGACTAAACTCTTATTTTGGTTTTTACAACGCGCAGGGCTCGTCAAACAGCGGGTCGGGGCAACGTCAGTGCCTTCCGTCAGTCCCTTCTACTCAAAACAAAAGGATATCTGTGAGTAACCGTCCGATAACGTTGCCAAGTTTTACTATTCGTCAGATCCCGGTATATGGCTTCCCCTCTATGCAAGCGTTTACCGATTTCCTGCTGCCGGATGCTCTGCAGGTGCATACTGGACGTCTGATTGCATTGAATGCTGAAAAAATTTTAACGGCAGAACATAATCAACTACTGCATCAAATCCTGACTAGCGGGGGGATCAATTATCCCGATGGTATCAGTATCGTCCGTTCCATCCGCAAAAAGTACCCCAGTAGCCAAGTTACCCGTATCGCGGGTGCAGATTTATGGCAGTCCTTAATGCAACGTGCTGGCGCATTATCCGTCCCCGTTTATTTGGTCGGAAGTCAGCCCGATGTGTTGGCGCAGGCCACCAATAAACTTAAGCAACAATGGCAGGTGCCGATTGTAGGCCAACAAGATGGTTATTTTACGGAAGCTGAGGTCGAGTCGCTTATCCAACGGATTAAAGCGAGTCAGGCTAAAGTGGTTACCGTGGCGATGGGGTCTCCACGACAGGAGCTATTTATTCAGCGTTGTTATGAGGGATACCCTGATGCGCTGTATATGGGAGTAGGGGGTACCTATGACGTCTTTATCGGTAAAGTGAAGCGAGCGCCACTGCTTTGGCAGAAATTGGGTCTTGAGTGGCTGTATAGACTGATTAAGCAACCTTCTCGATTAAAGCGACAGTTAAAGTTGTTAAAGTATCAAGGTTATCACTGGCGTGGGGAGCTTTAAGGCCAAAAAGAGGGTAAATTGCCGAAACTTCATACAAAGTGAACAAAGCGCAATCAAACGATAATTTAATTTAAAAAACCACTAGACAGCTAGGCAACACTACCGTAATATCCGCATCCGCAACGGCGCTAAGCGCCCGTAGCTCAGCTGGATAGAGCGCTGCCCTCCGGAGGCAGAGGTCTCAGGTTCGAATCCTGTCGGGCGCACCAGTTTTTTAGGTGTCGAGCTGCGGTGGTGTTTTACCGCGTTAGGCTGATGTGTTAATATCAGTGGTAGTAAGAAGTTAGGGGTGGTGGCTATAGCTCAGTTGGTAGAGCCCTGGATTGTGATTCCAGTTGTCGTGGGTTCGAGTCCCATTAGCCACCCCAATTTTTATCTGATGAGCGACGGTGGCGGAATTGGTAGACGCGCTAGCTTCAGGTGTTAGTGTCCTAACGGACGTGGGGGTTCAAGTCCCCCCCCTCGCACCAGATAAAAACAAAAAGTAGTAACGCAGTATTTCGGCGAGTAGCGCAGCTTGGTAGCGCAACTGGTTTGGGACCAGTGGGTCGGAGGTTCGAATCCTCTCTCGCCGACCAAATTTAAAGAAACCCCGCTAACGCGGGGTTTTTTGTTTTTGTGGGTTTCAATCTGTCGGCAGTGTGATGTCGCCACTGATTACCCTAGTTGAGTGCCCACCCACATAGATTTTCCCGTCTCTTTTTTTAATCGTTATTTCTCCTTCTGCGCCGACACATGCACCTTGTTGAGCGTGATACTGTTCAGGCAGCTCTCCGGTTTCAATCAACCATTGCGCTAATACGGCTTGTAAGCTTCCCGTCACGGGGTCTTCAGTGGCTTCAACCCCAACTAAGGCACGCACCACCAAACCCTCTCCCTCCGGGTTCAGGCTGCATAGCCCTAATTTGAGATCGCCCATCGCTGAATAATCTGGCGTGATGCTGAGGAGTGTTTCCACCGAATCCACCTTAACGCAGTGCCATACCGGACCATTGCTCAATACCTTGGTGGCGGTGATGGCTTCGGGAAGCAGTCCAGTGGAGGCGATAAGCTGTTGTTGTTCTACCGTGGAGAAAGGGCGTTGCACCACTAAGGGGGGAGCTTCGAAAAATAATTGGTTGCCCTCTTGGCGGATCTCAACAATACCCATCGCGGATTGCTGATGGACCACGGCCTGTTTACGCCCATTCAACCAACTGTGGCAGGCCCCTAATGTTGGATGTCCAGCAAAAGGAAGTTCTTCGGCGGGCGTGAAAATGCGCACCTTATAGTCCGCATCGCCCTCTGTCGCAGGGGTGATAAAGACGGTTTCACTGAGCTGGGTCCAACGTGCTAACGCCTGCATAGTCTCTGTGGAATAGTCTTCCTCTTGGCAATGTACGACCGCCAAAGGATTACCTTTCAAGGAATGTGTTGCAAAGACATTGATTTGTTCAAAACGCGATTTCATAACGGTAACGCCTAAAGGTAGGGGAAACCTGATGACATCATGGTTTGGTGATCATAGCAATAAGCGTTGGGAGAGGGCGACTGCGAACAGCCGCCGAAGAGAAGGGTAAGTTACTGGTCGGGATATTTTTTTAGCGTTAAATGGAGTCCTTCACGACGCATTTTTGCGGCTTCTTCTGGACGGCGCATTTTGTCGTAGACATCCCCTAACCAAGCGTAATCAAAACTATCGGGGCGTTGTGCTAAGGCCGCTTTAAATGCCTCTTCAGCCTGCTGCCATTCGCCTCGACGCATCAACAATTGCCCCAGAGTACTTTCAAGTAATGGCGTCGACCCATGCTGTTTGATCAGTTGACGGACTAATTTCTCGGAGTCTTCGCTGTTCGCCGTTTTGATCTTTGGAATTGCGAGCACTAACCTTTCGTTATAGTGTCGTTTAAGCCCATCCATCGCGATAACCTGTGCCATCTCATGATCGTCACACTCAATTAAGTGTGTCACCATTGCGGCCTGTAAACGCGAGTCTTGGCGTGTTTTACGTGTCTGATGGCCCCACCATTGTTTCAAGCCCTCGCTACCGCCAGATGCCATAGCTTGCTCTATAAGGCCTAACCAAGCTTTCTGCGTTAGCGTCTCTGCTTCCTCTTTAGTCACCAATTGGTCTTTCTCAAGCGAAGGCAATATATCCAGTAAGGCTGACCATGCACCAGTACGTAAATACGCTGTTTGTGCCAAGCGCAGTACTTCAGGGTGGCGGGGCGCAACATCCAGTAAACGATCAATGGTGTGGCGGGCAGCATGATTCTCTTCACGTGCTAAGAGGATCCTTGCGCGCGTGATTTCTACAGGTATTTGATTATCCGTACTGAGCTCTGATGCCCGCTCAAGGTGTTGATTCGCGCGGATCTCATCGCCCCGTTGTTGGGCCGCTTCTGCGGCGAGCAAATAGTTGGCGACAGGCGTATCAGAATGGTCAGCATTCTTTGTCATCAGTTTTTCAACTTGCTGGTAATCGCCCTCTGCTAATTTAATCAATGCCGTATTGGTATGTTTCTGCGCCAGGCGGTGTTTTCTGCCAGTAAACCAGCGGCGGGCACGGGAGCCGGTTCTAAAGAGGCGGCGTATCACCCACTCAATCAGCAGAATAACGATCAGCGCCACTAAAAGGATTATCACTAATCCTGTCACGGAGGTTTCGATATTCCATTCTGAGGTTTGGATCAGTACGTAGCCTTGCTTGCCAGCGAAAACGGGGCCTAATACGATGCCGGCAATCAGCAAAATAAAGAGTGCTAAGACTTTAATCACCTTAACCTCCTTGTTGCGGCGTAGTGGCCGGCGCTTGAGCAGGCTGTGGTTCGTTATTGCTTGGGCTACTCATTAAGCCTCTGACGCGATTCTGCATCAATCTATCGATCAACCCTTGGCTGGAGAGCGTCTCGGGAAGATCCATAGCGATAGGGGTTTGTGACAGTTGATCTATCTGCGCTAAGAAAGCTTTAGTTGTCGGATCATCTGTGTTGTACCAGGCCCGTACCCAAGTCGACACCGCTTCAAGAGATTGTTTATAGATATCTTCTTGATGGCGAGGAATAGCTTGTGAGGCGATAAGCAGACGCGAGCGAATGTTTTCGCGCAAGTAGATATCTTGGTTAGGCGCCAATAAAGGTTGCGCACTATTATCCCGACGACGAACAGTAATAAAGTTATCCATAAAGTCGTGCCAGCTAGCGATTAAGTTATGTCGCCATTCGGCTAACGATCCCGAAATATCATGGCTGTCTTTATCCATTGGCGCATCGTTGTCACTATCATCGGCTAAACGCAGGTTATCAACGTTATTCGCCAATTGGCTAACTTGCAGAATGATACCGTCATAATCGACTTGATTGATATTGGCCAACGTGGAGATATCTTGGTTCAGCGCACGGCGCACATTGATAATACTCGGGTCATCCATTTGCCCGAGGCTGCGGTCAGCACTTTTAAGTAAGGCCAGCGCCGTGGTGACGTCTTGATCGCTCCACAATTTTCTTCCCGCAAGCTTCACCAGGTAATCGGCTTGGGACACTAACCAGACACTGGCATCATTGCCGGTCAGTGAATTCACTTTATCGCGAAGGCCTTGTAAATCCTTTTCATTCTCTTGCAGCTGGGACCGAGATGCTTTTAGCGCTTGTTCAGTATTGGAAAGCTGTTGGGCCAGCTGCTGCTGACCATTACCATTTTGTTGCTGAGCCTGCGCGAGTTGGTCGCGCAACGCTTGAATTGAACTCGATTGCGCGTGATGAGTGTGCGTGATGTACCAGGCGCTACCTAGGCCTGACGCTAACGCAATAACGATTGCGAGGCTCGCCAGTGCTTTACCATTACCTGCCGTGTTAACAGGCTTCGGAGAAGGTGTTGCAGTATTATCTTCTTTCACTTCTTCCGGCATGGCGGAGGGGGCTTTGTGTTCCGTCATAGAGGTTTATCCCATAAGTTTAATTTCAGCGTAATGCGCGCAATAACGCATCGTTATCCGCACCATCGGCAACAATAATATCCCGCCAACCGAAGTCGGTGGCAAGCGTTGCCAAACGTTTACTGACGACAACTAGCCGACAGTGGAGTAACCATTCGTTCCGATCTAGGGCGGGAATTAATTCATAGAGTAGGTTTAACATCTCACCACTTGTCACAATTATGGTTGAGATCCCCTTTTGTCGCCAGCGAAAAGCCTGCTCTGCGCCATGATAATTTATAGCGACCCGTTGATAACATTCGAAATAGTTAACGTCAGCACCACGCGATTGCAACGTTTCTCCGAGCAGCTCTCGGCCATTATTACCGCGTAATATCACACAGTTTTTACCCGCGACATTTTCTAATAGTGGCAGATCCACTAACTGCTCGCTGAGTGAATCCTCTGGAAACTCAACGAGTTGTTGGCAATAGTGGTGTAGCGCCAAGGCACTGTTTTTACCGATGGCGAAATAATGGACATCGGCTGGCCAAGTCTTATTCGCCGCCTGCAGATAAGGCCCGACATAAGTAAGCGCTCGCGCCGATACCGCAATTATCCGATCCCCGCGGTTGAGCGTAGCGAGGTGTGAACAGAATTTTGATAATTGTCGGCCTGGGAGAAAGTCGATGAGGGGGAGATGCCAAGCTTGACGTCCGGTCAAGCGCAGCCGTTCAACGAGCTGTTGTCCTTCAGGAAAAGGCCGAGTGACCAGAATACTCATCGTATTACTGCCCTTGGTAGACTTTACGGAGGATATCGCCGGCCCCGCGGGCTAATAGCTCATCGGCTAGCGAGGTCCCTAACGCTTCAGCCTCTTCAGTCGTACCATGACGTTCACCGGCGATGATGACGTCGCCTTCTGGTGTCCCCACCAGCCCTCTGAGCCATAACTTACCGTCGTTAAGCAGTGCAAAGCTGGCAATGGGAACTTGGCATCCGCCTTCTAAGCGAGTATTCATTGCACGTTCTGCTTTGACACAGATCGCCGTTGTCGAGTCGTTTAGCGGTGCTAATAATTGATGCAATGCAGTGTCATCATTTCGGCATTCAATTCCTACCGCACCTTGCCCAACTGCGGGCAGAGAAACTTCCGGAGGCAGTGAGTAACGGATCCGGGAGGTTAACCCTAAACGAATAAGTCCTGCTGAGGCGAGAATAATCGCATCGTATTCGCCAGCATCCAGTTTAGATAAGCGAGTCCCTACGTTACCCCGTAATGAACGAATAACCAGATCGGGGCGCAGTGCGCTTAACTGGCATTGACGTCGCAGGCTTGAAGTGCCGACGATGGCGCCTTGTGGTAGCGCATCAATACTGTCGTAATCATTAGAGACAAAGGCATCTAACGGATTTTCACGTGGACAGATGGCCGCGAGCCCCAATCCCTCAGGAAATGCGACCGGAACATCTTTCATCGAGTGGACAGCAAGATCGGCACGACCTTCCAGCATCGCTGATTCGAGCTCCTTAACAAACAATCCTTTTCCGCCTACTTTAGATAGCGGGCTATCCAGCAATATGTCGCCTTTTGTCACCATGGTGACTAACTCAACACGTAAACCTGGGTGATGAGCGATTAATTGTTGCTGCACATATTCTGCCTGCCAGAGGGCAAGCGGGCTTTTACGGGTGGCAATTCGGATTGTCTTGTCAGTCATACTCGTAACCATGGTTTTACATTTATCTATTATCCTAACATTTAAACCTAGGATGTGGCACTTTCCACCAATGAAAACCCATGCCGTTTATTTTTTAACCATAATACATAGATTGTTCAATGCTGGCTAAGCAGACATGCTAGGGTGAAGACACTAACACGCTTTACCGGATGGGGTGGCAGTGTTAGATTGACCGACCGCGGTAGAGAATGCAGCACAAACCGCGCGGAACCTTTTATCAACTTCTTGCCATGAGTTCGGGTGTGATGCCTTGTATCTTTATATAGAGACACTGAAACAACGATTGGATGCGATTAATCAGTTACGCACTGATCGTGCCACCGTGGCGATGGGCGCGGCGTTTCGTCACATCTATAGTTTGCTTCCTGTGCTATTGCATTATCATCACCCAGATATGCCGGGTTACCTTTCCCATAGTACTCCGCATGGTATAAGTTTCTTCACCCCGGACGAGAGCCAATTATCGCTGCTCGAGACACTTTTTCCAGACAATGCCTACACACTGCTACCCCCGCCTGATAATGCCCCCATCCTGGGACTTTATTCGATGGGCAGTACCTCTTCTATCGGTCAGAGCAGCGACTCTGATCTGGATATTTGGGTGTGTCACCAATCTTGGTTAGATGGTGCGGAGCGCCAGGCCCTGCAAAATAAATGTCATCAGCTCCAGCTGTGGTGCAAAAAGCAGGGGGTCGAGATCAGCTTCTTTCTGATTGATGAAAACCGTTTTCGGATGAACGAGAGCGGGGCGCTAGGCAAAGAGGATTGTGGCAGCACCCAACATATTCTGTTGCTGGATGAGTTTTACCGAAGTGCAGTCCGCTTGGCGGGTAAACGTATTCTGTGGAATATGGTCCCCAGTGAGCATGAAGCGCATTACGACGAGTATGTGATGGAGCTTTATGCCAAAGGTGCGCTCGTGCCGAACGAGTGGATCGACCTCGGCGGTTTAGGAGCGCTGTCTGCGGAAGAGTATTTCGGCGCAAGCCTGTGGCAACTGTATAAAAGCATTGACTCCCCCTATAAGGCCGTGCTGAAAACCGTATTATTGGAAGCTTATAGCTGGGAGTATCCGAATACGCGCCTGTTAGCGACAGAAATTAAGCAGTGTTTACACGATGGGGAGATCATTCATTTTGGTCTCGATCCTTATTGTATGATGCTTGAACGCGTGACCGCCTATTTAGAAGCCATCAATGATACCGCTCGGCTGGATTTAGTTCGCCGCTGTTTTTACTTGAAAGTTTCTGAAAAATTGACGTCAGAGAGCGATGGCGAGCTGACGCCTTGGCGACGAGAAATTCTGGCACAATTGGTGATGCGCTGGGGATGGGGGAGCGACCTCCTCACCCAACTTGATGGGCGTGCACAGTGGAAAATAGAACAGGTTCGTGTCGCCCATAACGAGTTGCTCGATGCGATGATGCAAAGTTATCGAAATCTGATCCGTTTTGCTCGCCGTAATAATCTTAGTGTGAGTGCTAGCCCACAAGACATTGGCGTTCTTACGCGTAAGCTTTATGCAGCATTTGAGGCATTACCCGGCAAAGTAGCGCTACTTAACCCGCAAATCTCTCCCGATCTCTCAGAAGACCATCTCACTTTTATTTATGTGGCCGAAGGGCGTGCGAACCGCCGTGGATGGTATCTGTATAATCAGGCCCCGGAGATGAATGCGATCATTAGCCACCAACCCCTCGAATATAACCGTTATTTAAATAAACTCGTGGCGTGGGCATGGTTTAATGGCTTGTTTACTGAAAAGACCCATCTCCATATCAAAGGAACCAGTCTGTGTGATCTGCCTCGCCTGCAAGAGCTCGTTCACGATATTGCTACACATTTCCCGATTCGCTTGCCCGCCCCGACGCCCAAAGCGCTATACAGCCCCTGTGAGATTCGACATTTGGCGTTGATGGTGAACGTAGAGTCTGACCCGACCCAGGCATTACGTGATCAAGTTGTATTATTTGATTTTCGTAAGATGGATGTTTTTAGCTTCGGTCAGCAGCAGCAGTGTTTAATTGGCAGCGTGGATCTTCTCTATCGGAACTCGTGGAACGAGGTAAGAACGCTGCATTTCGAAGGTGAATCAGCGATGATTGAAGCCTTGAAGACCATCTTAGGTAAGATGCATCAAGAAGCACTCCCACCGGAGGCGGTCGAGGTATTTTGTTACAGTCCGCATTTACGTGCACTGATCCGGACTCGGGTTTTACAGTTGGTTTCAGAGTGCATCGATTTACGTCTTTCCAGTAATCGCCAAGAAACCGGACGATTTAAAGCCTTGAAACTGGCAAGTGATACCTGGGGATTATTCTTTGAGCGGATGGGAGTATCCGTTCAGAAACTCAAAAATGCGGTCGAGTTTTATGGCGCAATTTCCAATAATAAGTTACAAGGCTTGTCGATTCAGATGGACTCGAAACAGGCGAATCTTCCCACGGTAGTCAAAAATTATGCCAGTGAAGGCATTATCCAGTTCTTCTTCGAAGACCATCCTCCCGCCGAAAGCTTCAGTATCTATGTACTCGATGAACAGAATCATGCAGAGGTCTATCAGCACTGTGAAGGGAGTAAAGAGGAACTGATGCGTGATGTGTGCCGATTTTATTCATCGTCTCACGACCGTCTAACTTTCGGGACATCCTCCATCAATTTTAATTTGCCGCAGTTTTATCAAGTAGTGGAACATCAGGGACGCTCAACGATCATCAACTTCCATTCCCCAAGCCAGGATGAAGTCACGGAGAGAGTCTCCCCGCAACTCGGTCAAAACATTCTTCCGCGATCCCCTTATCGTCCTTAGGATCAAAACGAAACAGGTTCGCCTGCTTGCACCGTACAGGCCTCGGCCAGTAATGCCCAAAACTCATTGCCAGTACGGTCGCATACCCATTTCCCTTCTTCTAAAGAAAAATGATACCCCCCCGCCTTAGTGGCTAACCAGACTTGATGTAATGGCTCTTGTCGATTGATAATTATTTTGGTGCCATTTTCGAAACTCAGGGTCATCACATTGCCATGAGTTTCGTAATCAATATCCGCATCGCCATCGTGTTCGTCTAAGCGTTCTTCGATAGTTAATAATAGTTGGTCTGCTTGTTGATGAAATTCGCTGTCGTTCATGCTCGCTCCTCTTTTTGACTAGTATAACGATTGCTTAACAATGGGTCATCCGAGATTTAGCGAGCGAAGGGGCTCATCCGCCAATTCCACTATTTTCTGTTGCTTTTCCCGTTTCAACTGCGATGATACGTAGAATAGAAAGTTAAGTGAGTAAATAACAATGAAGAATGCTGTGGCTAAATATACTCTGTTTATTGCCGTTATTGCGTTAACAGGCTGTGGATTAAAAGGTCCTCTCTATTTCCCAAAAGATAGCTCGGGTAAGCAACAGGGCCAAAATACCGGTTACGACCAAGGTGTTTTCAAAAAATCGAACAAAAAATCCGATAACTTATAGTTAGCCAACATGGCAATGGGGTGAAGCATGCAGTTTTCTAAAATGCATGGCCTAGGTAACGATTTCATGGTGGTTGATGCCGTTACTCAGAATGTGTTTTTTTCTCCAGAACTGATACGACGCTTAGCCGATCGCCATTTAGGGATTGGTTTCGATCAATTATTGGTGGTAGAGCCACCCTATGACCCCGATCTCGATTTCCACTACCGCATTTATAATGCTGATGGCAGTGAAGTGGCGCAGTGTGGAAATGGGGCGCGCTGTTTTGCCCGTTTCGTTCGGCTAAAAGGGCTGACTAACAAAAATAGTATTCGGGTGAGCACACAAGCGGGCCAGATGGTGCTAACCGTTAACCGCGACGAGTTGGTGCAGGTCAATATGGGGGAACCCAAGTTTGAACCGGCAGAGGTACCGTTTAGAGCCAATAAAGCTGAAAGTCTTTACCTGCTACGGGTTGAAGAGAGAACGGTGATGTTTGGCGCGGTCTCTATGGGGAATCCCCATTGTGTGATCCAAGTACAAGCCACCGCCACGGCGGAGGTTGAAGTACTGGGCCCCATTCTAGAAAGCTACGAGCGCTTTCCAGAACGGGTGAATGTCGGGTTTATGGAAGTCGTCAATCGCGAACATATCCGATTACGTGTCTACGAGCGTGGCGCAGGAGAAACACAAGCCTGCGGTAGCGGCGCGTGTGCGGCAGTCGCGAGTGGTATTCAACAAGGTTTGCTGAGTCAGAATGTTCGGGTTGATCTCCCGGGTGGTACCCTGCATATTGCCTGGCAGGGACCGGGAACGCCGCTGTTTATGACCGGGCCAGCCACTCACGTTTATGATGGATTTATTCACTTATGACCACTCACCAAGAACAGACGACCTTACCGAGTCAACCGCTAGATGATGAGCGTGTGAGCGAATATTTACGCGAGCACCCTGATTTCTTTATTCATAATGCGCGTCAAGTTGAACAGATGATTATCCCTCATCCGGTAAAAGGTAGTGTGTCTTTGGTTGAATGGCAGTTGGCCCGTCAACGCCAACACATTGCAAATTTAGAGCAAGAAATCACGTTATTAATGGAACAAGCACAAGCGAACCAGCATTTGTTTGGTCAACTACTCCATTTGCAATCCCATCTCGCGACAGCCAATGATCTCGCCGAACTGCAAAGTCGTTTGCACTATTGGGCAAGAGGGCTTGGATTGGCGGGCGCAACCTTTCGTTTATTTAACGATAGCTGGCAGTTGGCCGCACCCTCTGGGTTCCACCATCTGGGGTTAGATCGCAATGCTTTTACGCCGTTACAGTTACAGCGATTTAACCAAGAGAGCCACTATCTGGGCCGCCTGCAGGGCCCAGAACTATTGTTATTGATGCCTGAAGCGAAAGCGATCGGCTCCGTGGCGCTGTCGTTGCTCACGGATAAAGGCCAAGATGTGGGCGTCCTTATTTTTAGTAGCCGTAACAAAGACCATTATCACCCAGGCATGGGGACGGAATTATTGGATTGTATCGCAGGATTTCTGCCACATTTACTGACTCGTTGGATGAGTCGCTCATGACGGCCGAGGGCGACGCATTGTTTCAACGCTGTGAAGAGTATTTACGCTATTTGCGGGTCGAGCGGCAGCTCAGCCCCTTGACGATCTCCAACTATCAGCGACAGTTACAGGTAATCTGTGAATTTTTTACTGCGGCATCCCTGAGCGCTTGGTCGCAGCTTACCCCGGTACTCATTCGGTCAATGGCGGCAGCCTCGCGGCGAGCAGGTTTGAAAGCCTCAAGTCTTGCCTTAAGGCTCTCCTCATTACGCAGCTTTCTCGATTGGCAAGTGTCACAGGGGCTGTTAGTGGCTAATCCAGCCAAAGGAATAGCCACCCCTCGGGCGGGCCGGCCTTTACCCAAAAATATCGATGTCGATTCCATCAATCAGTTACTGTCCATTGATCTGAATGATCCGCTATCGGTTCGCGATCGCGCCATGCTCGAAGTGATGTACGGCGGGGGGCTGCGTCTTTCCGAATTGGTAAATATAGATTGCCAGCACCTTGAGCTCGAATCGGGGGAAGTGTGGGTCATGGGGAAAGGAAGTAAAGAGCGGCGATTACCTATCGGTAAGACGGCGGTCGAGTGGTTGGTGCGTTGGCTCGAGATGCGTGAACTCTTTCTGCCAGAAGATAATGCAGTCTTTGTCTCGCAACAAGGTAAACGTATTTCGACGCGTAATGTCCAAAAACGGTTCGCACAGTGGGGCGTCTTACAAGGCATTACTACCCATGTTCATCCGCATAAGCTGCGCCACTCTTTTGCCACACATATGTTAGAATCAAGCGGAGATTTGCGCGCCGTGCAAGAGCTTTTAGGTCATGCGAATCTCTCGACAACGCAGATCTATACTCATTTAGACTTTCAGCATCTTGCCTCGGTCTATGATGCCGCCCATCCCCGTGCTAAACGAGGTAAAACCTAATGCGCTTTTATCGACCGATCAATCGCCCACAGGCAATAACATTCGACTTGGATGATACGCTTTACGATAATCGACAAGTTATTCTCACTACTGTTGAAAAAACGCATCAGGCACTGCAAGCGTGGCATCCCCGTTTGGCCAACATCACGCCGCAAGACTATGACCGTGTACGGCTGTTGGTTGAACAGCAACGCCCAGAGATAGTTCATGATGTTACGGCGTGGCGTCAGGCAACCTTAGTCAGCTTGATCCAACGTGTAGGAATGAGCCTTGATCAGGCACAGGCTGGGGCCGCAGAGGTGATGACCGTTTTCCATCAGTGGCGCAGCGCGGCGCATATTCCTGAAATGACCCACCGAGTATTGGCTGAACTGGCAGCTAAAATCCCGTTAGTGGCCATCACTAATGGTAATGCGGATGCTGAGCAGTTGGGCATCGCCCAGTATTTTACGCTAGTGCTACGGGCGGGGCCAGACGGCAAAGCAAAGCCTTGCGGCGACCTTTATCAGATTGCCGAGCAGCATTTACGCCTAGCCGCTAATACCATTTTACATGTTGGTGACGACCTGATTACTGATGTCCAAGGCGCGCTGGTGGCAGGTTTTCAAGCCTGCTGGATCAATGATCGTCAACAGAACCTGATCACGGCGAGTTCAGCACGAGTTATCCCCCATCTAGAAATTTCGCGGTTGGATTCACTGACCAGCTTGCTATAATGGCTGTAGATATATACAGCCTCCTCTTACTAATGCAACGGTGCTTATGGACGTTTCTGAACTGCTCGACGGCTTAAATGATAAACAGCGCGAGGCGGTAGCCGCCCCGCGGAGTAACCTATTGGTTCTAGCTGGCGCAGGCAGTGGTAAAACCCGGGTATTAGTCCATCGTATCGCTTGGTTATTAACGGTTGAGCGCTGTTCCCCGTATTCCATTATGGCGGTGACTTTTACCAATAAAGCCGCCGCGGAGATGCGTCATCGTATTGAGGAAGTTGTCGGGACGAGCCAAGGCGGCATGTGGATCGGCACATTCCATGGTTTGGCGCATCGCCTATTGCGCGCGCATCCGCTTGATGCAGGCCTACCCGCTGATTTCCAAATTCTTGACAGTGAAGACCAGTTACGCCTGCTTAAACGGTTAATTAAAGCGCTAAACCTGGATGATAAACAGTGGCCAGCGCGGCAAGCCATGTGGTACATCAATGGTAAAAAAGACGAAGGCTTAAGGCCAAAGCATATCGATAGTTATGGCAACCCGGTCGAGAAAACCTGGTTATCTATCTATCAAGCTTATCAAGAAGCCTGCGACCGTGCAGGACTGGTTGATTTTGCCGAACTGTTACTGCGCGCCCATGAGTTATGGCTTAACAAACCTCATCTGCTTAATCATTATCGCGAACGTTTCACTAATCTATTAGTCGACGAATTCCAAGATACTAACAATATCCAATACGCTTGGATCCGTATGTTGGCGGGCGACAGCAGTAAAGTGATGATTGTTGGCGATGATGACCAATCCATTTATGGATGGCGCGGTGCGCAAGTAGAAAATATCCAGCGTTTCCTCAGCGATTTCCCTGGGGCACAGACCATCCGCTTGGAACAAAACTACCGTTCCACGCGTAATATCCTGCAAGCCGCGAATATTCTGATTGCTAACAACTCGGGACGACTTGGCAAAGAGCTGTGGACGGAAGATGATTCTGGTGAGCCAATCTCTTTGTATTGTGCATTCAACGAGCTGGATGAGGCGCGTTTTGTCGTGAACCGTATTCGTCAATGGCATGAGCAGGGCGGCGCACTGGCCGACTGCGCAATACTCTACCGCAGTAATGCTCAGTCACGGGTACTGGAAGAAGCCTTACTACAAAGCACCTTGCCTTACCGCATTTATGGCGGGATGCGCTTTTTCGAGCGACAAGAAATCAAAGATGCCTTGGCCTATTTACGGTTAATGGCGAACCGCAATGACGATGCGGCGTTCGAACGGGTAGTGAACACTCCTACGCGGGGCATTGGCGATCGAACGTTGGACGTTGTTCGCCAATTCGCACGCGACCGACAAATGACGCTTTGGCAGAGCGCACGTGAGCTTCTGCAAGAAAAAGTCTTAGCGGGTCGTGCAGCCTCAGCTCTACAGCGTTTTATCGAACTGATTGAATCTCTGGTTTATGAAACCGGAGAAATGCCGCTCCATGTTCAAACCGATCGGGTCATTAAAGACTCGGGACTGTGGATAATGTACGAGCAGGAGAAAGGGGAAAAAGGCCAAGCCCGGATTGAGAACTTGGAAGAGCTGGTGACCGCTACGCGCCAATTTAGTTATCAAGATGAAAATGAAGACTTGATGCCACTTCAAGCTTTCCTCTCCCATGCCGCGCTGGAAGCGGGTGAAGGGCAAGCGGATAAATGGCAAGATGCTGTACAGCTGATGACCCTCCACTCAGCAAAAGGCTTAGAATTTAGCCAGGTCTTTATTGTCGGGATGGAAGAGGGGATGTTCCCAAGCCAAATGTCGATTGAAGAGAGTGGACGTTTAGAAGAAGAGCGCCGTCTCGCCTATGTGGGGGTCACTCGCGCGATGAAAAAACTGACCCTGACCTTTGCGGAAAGCCGACGGTTATATGGGAAGGAAGTCAGCCACCGACCGTCACGGTTTATTGGTGAGTTACCTGAAGAGTGTGTGGAAGAAGTCAGATCGCGCGCGAATATTACTCGTCCGGTTGACACCAAACGGATGGGGGCACCAGTGATGGCCAATGATAGCGGCTGGTCGTTGGGTCAGCGAGTACGTCATAGTAAGTTCGGGGAAGGGACTATTATCAATCTTGAGGGCAGTGGCGAGCATTGTCGCTTACAAATAGCCTTTCAAGGACAAGGCGTGAAATGGCTTGTTGCGGCTTATGCACGTTTAGAAGCAGTTTAATATTGACGGTTCTTGACGATATTTTCGTCTCGTCGTAACATGCGCACACTAAAATTCTTAGAGGACAATGACCTTGGACACCCCCAGTCGATGCTGGATCAATTTCCTACTGATTAGGAAAAACTGCTAAGGTTACCGTTCTTTGACCGGTGAGCTTAGCTGTTTACCGGTGATTATTTCCCGTCATCACGATCATCAGCACTGATGTATTCACACTCTGTGGCCCCGTGTTCAAGTATCGCTATTTTACTCATTAAGATAAATGAGGAATGGCTTTGTCTTGTCCCTGCCGATAAAGCAAGGGGAGTCATACTGCTATGTTGAGTGCTTTCAA
Source organism: Rosenbergiella nectarea (assembly GCF_900111105.1). Classification (GTDB taxonomy): domain Bacteria; phylum Pseudomonadota; class Gammaproteobacteria; order Enterobacterales; family Enterobacteriaceae; genus Rosenbergiella; species Rosenbergiella nectarea. The sequence continues at coordinate 118,086 of NZ_FOGC01000008.1, forward strand.
ACTCGAAGAAAATCGCTTAAGCCGGATGGAAACTGAAGAGAGTAATGTCGCACTCTCTAATGCCGTTTGGGTTGATTTAATTGAGCCAGATGAAGATGAACGCGATCTGGTACAACAAACACTGGGCCAGGGTTTGGCGACTCGGCCAGAACTTGAAGATATCGAAGCCTCTGCGCGTTTTTTCGAAGACGAAGATGGTCTACATATCCACTCATTCTTCTTTTATGAAGATGCTGACGATCACGCTGGTAACGCGACAGTCGCTTTTACCATTCGTGATGGGCGTCTTTTCACCTTACGTGAACGTGAACTTCCCGCTTTTCGCTTGTATCGGATGCGTGCCCGCAGCCAAACCTTAATCGATGGTAATGTCTTTGAAGTCTTATTGGATCTGTTCGAGACCAAAATCGAGCAGCTAGCCGACGAAATCGAGAATATCTATAGCGCCCTGGAAAAATTAAGTCGCGTGATCATGGAAGGGCAACAGGGCGAAGAGTACGACGAAGCGCTCTCCCGCTTAGCAGAGCTAGAAGATATCGGTTGGAAAGTGCGCCTCTGTCTGATGGATACTCAACGCGCCTTAAACTTTTTGATCCGTAAAGCTCGACTCCCCGCGAATCAGTTAGAACAAGCTCGCGAAGTTCTGCGCGATATCGACTCATTACTGCCGCACAACGAATCACTCTTTCAAAAAGTCAACTTTTTGATGCAAGCGGCAATGGGCTTTATCAGTATTGAGCAAAACCGCATTATTAAAATATTCTCAGTGGTATCGGTGGTCTTCCTCCCCCCGACATTGGTCGCCTCAAGTTATGGAATGAACTTCGAGTTTATGCCGGAGCTTAAGTGGAGCTTTGGCTACCCTGGGGCCATTTTATTAATGATATTGGCGGGTTTGGCACCCTATCTCTACTTTAAACGTAAAAACTGGTTATAACTCTCTCTACGGCGCCCAAGGCGCCGTTTTTACGGGGAGTAAAAACAGCAGAAAGATTTATGATGAAGCTGTCTCGTCTTCCTCTGATAGACAGAAATTTAATTAAACCTAAATATTATGACTATTTGATATTTATCACTTTTATATGAAAGTTAATGCTTTTTATGTGATGTGCAACACAAATTGTAAAAAAATATATTCTTAATAGATAAGATTTAATTCATTTTTTTACAAAACGAAACGCTTAATTACGACCAGAGATGTACCTTTAAGTCTCACACCAGAGGAGTCTATATTATGAAAAAAATAACTATCGCTATGCTCGCTTTACTTGCACTACCAGCGGCTTCTTTTGCAAAAAGCATCTCTGTAACCGACATCTCGTTACAAGGCGCTGAAAATAAGATTATGAAGATTGCCGATAACCATGACGCTGAATATAAAATTACGGGTGCTAGCTCCGGTAACTTTGTACGAATGACGGCTGTATTACACAACATCCAAGATGTCTCAGGGTTAGGCCGAAAAAATTAATCAGTATTCATTTGGAGGGTGATGCACGGCTTTCACCCTCTTCAAATGTCGTACTTCTCACCCTTTAGCGTTACTCGACTCTCTTACGTCCCTGCCTAAATGAGTACCAATTTCAACCCGCATAGAGAAGTTCTCCTTTATTGTCATATTCTGCTGTCATAAAAAACCATTTCAGGTCAAAATTACGCCCTTAGTACGATAATCTTTTAGTCATGCTTGACGAATTTGATCAATTACGGGTGATAGGGACAACTATGCAACGAAAGTGTTTGGTGTTGGCGGCAGCGCTAGCGTTACCTCTGGGAGCTAACGCAGAAAGTAATGGGTATGATGTGGGTGTACAGAATAACCCGCCTGTTTATGGCAGCATTATCTCAAATCTATTACAAAAGCATGATAGCGCTTTCGTTCTCTATCCTTACGAAAGTAACTATGTGTTGTATACCTACACCAGTAATATCAACAAGGGCGCGATTGAAAGCTATAACTGGGGCCATAATGCCCGCAAGGATGAGCTAAAATTCCAATTAAGCTTAGCCTTCCCTATCTGGCTCGGTATTTTAGGTGATAACTCAGTCTTAGCCGCTTCTTACACCCAGCGTTCTTGGTGGCAAATCTCAAACAGCAAAGAATCTTCACCTTTCCGCGAAACGAACTACGAACCTCAGCTGTTCATTGGCTGGGCAACAGACTACTCGTTAGGTGACTGGACGCTGCGTGATGTCGAGACCGGCTTAAACCATGAATCGAACGGACGTAGTGATCCCACTTCCCGTAGTTGGAACCGTGGCTACCTGCGTTTAATGGCGGAAAATGGTAATATGACAGCCGAAATTAAGCCTTGGGTGCGTCTTGATACGGGCGGTGGTGACGACGATAACCCAGATATCATCAAATATATGGGACATTATCGTGCTAAATTAGGCTATAAATGGGGCGAAAGCGTCTTCAGCGTTGAAGGTCAATATAATTGGAATTCCGGTTACGGTGGCGCTCAACTAGGCTGGAGCTATCCAATCACCCACAACGTCAGATTTTACACCCAAGTCTACAGTGGTTATGGCGAATCGTTAATCGACTATAATCACCGTCAAACGCGGGTTGGTATTGGTCTAACTCTTAATGATGTTCTCTGATTAAAACAGGTAGCGTGTGGCAACAGTGCTAGAAGCGGACCGGGAGGCTGACGCCATTCAGGTACTGCAGGAAACGTTCGGTTACCAGCAGTTCCGTCCCGGTCAAGACGGTATTATTCAAGCGGCGATCTCTGGACAAGACTGTCTTGTGGTAATGCCGACTGGCGGTGGTAAGTCACTGTGTTACCAAATACCCGCGTTAGTGCGTAATGGACTCACGCTGGTGGTTTCCCCTCTTATTTCACTGATGAAAGATCAGGTCGACCAACTGCGCGCAAACGGTGTTAGCGCAGAGAGTCTTAACTCAAGCCAACCCAGAGAGACTCAGCAACAGATTTATCAAGCCTGTCGAGAAGGTAAGATTAAGCTCTTGTATGTGGCACCAGAACGTTTGATGATGGAGAGTTTTCTCGACACATTGAGTAGCTGGCATCCCGCCCTGATTGCGGTCGATGAGGCGCACTGTATTTCGCAATGGGGACATGATTTTCGTCCAGAATATGGCGTAATTGGCCGTCTGCGAGAACGGTTCCCCTCACTACCGATTATGGCCTTAACGGCTACGGCAGACAGCACCACTCGTCAAGATATCTTGCAGCGTCTTCAGCTTCATGAGCCCTTTATTCAGGTAAGTAGTTTTGACCGGCCTAATATCCGCTACACGCTGGTCGATAAATATAAACCGACAGACCAGTTGCTCACTTACCTACGCGATCAGCGAGGCAAGTGCGGGATTATTTACTGCAACAGCCGCGCAAAAGTAGAAGATATTACCGCTCGTTTACAGAGTCGCGGCTGGAGTGTAGGCGCCTATCATGCAGGCCTTGAGGCGGGCGAGCGAGCTCGGGTTCAAGAAGCCTTCCAGCGTGATGATCTACAAATCGTGGTGGCGACCGTCGCATTTGGTATGGGGATTAATAAACCGAATGTCCGCTTTGTTTTCCATCTGGATATTCCGCGTAATATCGAGTCCTATTATCAGGAGACGGGAAGAGCGGGGCGCGATGGTTTACCTGCTGAAGCGATGATGTTGTACGATCCCGCAGATATGGGATGGTTACGCCGTTGTCTGGATGAGAAAAGCCCAGGACTAAGCCAAGATATTGAGCGGCATAAGCTCAATGCCATGGGGGCATTTGCCGAAGCGCAAACCTGTCGACGCTTAGTGCTGCTCAACTACTTTGGTGAAAATCGTCAAGCAGCCTGCGGTAACTGCGATATCTGTTTGGACCCTCCTCGTCGCTACGACGGTTTAGTCGATGCACAAAAAGCGCTATCCACCATTTACAGAGTCGGCCAACGTTTTGGTATGGGGTATATTGTTGAAGTACTGAGAGGAGCCGCTAATCAGCGTATAAAAGAGTTCGGTCACGACAAGTTACCCGTTTATGCGATTGGTCGCGACCAAAGTCACGAACATTGGGTTAACGTATTACGGCAACTGATCCACCTCGGATTGGTTACCCAAAATATTAGCCAGCATTCCGCACTGCAACTGACAGAGAGTGCCCGGCCCGTATTACGCAGCGAATCGCCGCTGCAGTTAGCGGTTCCTCGGATCATCGTGACTAAAACCCGTCCGGTGATGAGCCGTTTGTCAGGAAGTCATTATGATAAAAAGCTCTTCGCTAAACTACGGAAGTTACGTAAGGCGATTGCGGATGAGGAAAACATACCTCCGTACGTGGTGTTTAACGATGCAACACTGATTGAGTTATCTGAGATTCAACCGATATCGCCGTCTGAAATGTTGGGGATAAATGGTATTGGGCAACGTAAATTAGAACGTTTCGGACGTCCTTTTATGCAGTTGATTAAACAACATTTGGACGATGAGTAATTCACTCTACCTCTAGGCCATAACAAGGAGCTTTCATGATATCCCTTTTTATTACCGTCGCAGTAGTCCAGATCGTTGCCCTGGCCAGTCCAGGCCCTGACTTTTTCTTTATTTCACAAACGGCGGCGAGCCAATCACGACGTGACGCCTTTAAGGGAGTGACCGGTATCACGCTCGCGGTCGCGATTTGGGCGGCGGTCGCTCTGCTCGGTTTGAACCTGATTCTGAAACAGATGGCTTGGTTACATCAGTTGATCCTGCTGGCTGGAGGCGCTTACTTGATGTGGATGGGGATTCAGATGATTAAGTCAGCGCGCCAACCGCAACCTGTCGGCGCAGAGATAACACCTGTCACGACGTTGCGTAAGAAAAATATCTTTTTACGCGGCTTATTAACGAACCTCTCTAATCCTAAGGCCATCATCTACTTTGGTAGTATCTTCTCGTTAATTGTCGGCGATGATGTGAGCAGTGCGACACGTACCGCAATCTTTATCCTGATCGTGGCGGAAACATTGGTCTGGTTTAGCTTGGTCGCCACACTCTTCTCACTCCCTTGGGTCAAGGCAAAATATCAAAAGCTGGCAAAATGGATTGATGGTATTGCAGGCACCTTATTTGTCGCCTTTGGCTTACATCTGATTTTTTCACGATAAGAATGAAAAAAAAACCGTCACAGTGGACGCATCGAGAGAAATCCTTCTCCGCGTTCGTCACCGGTCCCTTATTACCGTTTTGGCGTCAGCGACAAGATCGCCAATTCGTTGGCAAAGACGGAGTCGTTATCCGCTATATGCATATGACTGCCGCCTCGCATAAGAAGGCGATTTTACTTGTACCGGGCCGCTCGGAAAGTTATAGCAAATACCCAGAAGTGGTATGGGATCTATTCAATTGTGGTTACGATATTTTCGTCATTGACCATCGTGGCCAAGGTTTATCCGGACGGCTATTGGACGATCCTCAGCTAGGGCATGTGGCACAGTTTTCAGATTATGTAGATGATTTAGAAAGGTTATGTGAGTTAGAGCTGTCAGGCAGTCGTTACCAGCAGACATTTGTCCTCGCCCACTCCATGGGCGGCGCTATCGCGACACTCTTATCCCAGCGTCACCCTTCGCTGTTTACCGCGACGGCTCTGGTCGCCCCGATGTTTGGTATTGTTCTCCCCATGCCAGAATGGGTTGTTGAGCGGATTCTGAATTGGACTGCCACGCGCCCGCATCTACGGGAAGGTTTTGCCTTTGGAACGGGCCGCTGGCATGCCACCCCCTTTGGGATAAATAACCTTACACACAGTCGGGTGCGTTATCAGCGCAGCCTGCGCTGTTATGCCGACCAGCCTGAATTACAGCTCGGTGGGCCTACCACGCACTGGGTGCGCGAGGCAATCTTAACGGGCCGTTATATCGAGAGTATTGCCCCAGAGTTACACCACCCAATCTTGCTGCTACAAGCCAGCGAGGATCAAGTCGTCGATAACCAAGCCCAAGAACGGTTTTCGCTCGCGAGAAGCTTAGCGGGCTTTCCCTGCCATGGCGACCATCCGCAGGTGATGGAAGGGGCCCGCCATGAAATTCTATTTGAAAAAGATGAAATCCGTGCCGAAGCCTTACAGCAAATCACGGAATATTTTTCAACCTTTAGTCGTTAATTTTCCAGGTTTAAAATGGTTTTGAGCCTGTACCGCTGCGAGGTAGTCATGTACCAAATTGTTGCTTCTGATCTCGATGGAACGTTGCTTTCACCAGAGCATTCCCTCACCGATTTTGCCGCTCAAACATTACAACGCGTCACCGAACAAGGCGTTTCGTTCGTCTTTGCAACCGGTCGCCACCATGTTGATGTGGGACAGATCCGTGAGAAACTCGGGATAGATGCTTATATGATCACGTCTAATGGCGCACGTGTACACGACACTGCAGGGGATCTTATCTTTGCACACAATCTTGAACAATCGATCGCTGAAGAGTTGATTACGCTCTGCTATAACGATCCTGAGATCCTTACGCAAATTTATCGTGATGATGAGTGGTTTATTGCTCGAGAAAGTCGCGATGAAGCCTCTTTCTTTATGGAGTCAGACTTCCGTTATCAGCTTTACAACCCGGCAGATTTTTCCGTTGAGGGGGTCAGTAAGATCTTCTTCACCTGTAACGACCATCAGCGACTGATCCAGCTTGAAGAAGCGTTGGTCTCCCGTTTTGGCGATCGCGTTAACGTTAGCTTCTCATTGCCAATATGCTTAGAAGTGATGGCGGGTGGGGTGTCTAAGGGCCATGCCCTAGATAACGTGTCCCGCCGCTTGGGGTATAGCCTTGATGACTGTATCGCCTTTGGTGATGGGATGAACGACAAAGAGATGCTCAGTATGGCGGGTAAAGGCTGCATCATGGAAAACGGCCAACAGCGACTGAAAGACCTATTACCAGAACTCGCCGTTATCGGCACTAATGGTCAAGACGCTGTGCCACATTATCTCCGTAAATTGTTTGCCGTCGCGGAGTAATCGGTAAAAGGCTGCTGAGTGTTCAGCAGCCTGCTAAGGTTATTCAGCCTGTGGATGAGTCGCTAGCCATGAAACGGCTTTATCCGGGAAATCGGTGAATAACCCTGAAACATCAGCTTGTTGATAGAGTATTTGGTATAACTCGTCGACATTGCTGACATAATTAGGCAGTTGATCCGCGCGAACCGTATAAGGGTGTATGGGTAATTTATAGCGATGTGCCGCGGCGACCATCGGGGTTAAACGGATATGACCTTGCGTGGACTGCGAATCGATCAGCATATGATAATCGGGGCCAATGCCATCCACCGTTTTCGATAATTTCTCAATACCCTCAGGGGTCATCATCCAATCGTAATCGTAATTACGCCAGTGGCCATTATGCAGGGTCTGTGTCTCGTTATCTTTGGTGTAAGCAATTAACTGTACCCGCTTAAGGTTCATGCCCAGTTGCGGCTCCAGCGTCTGTTTTATCCGCTGGAGTTCGTCATAATCAAAACACTGCAACCACGCTTTATCAGTCGGTTTAGTGTAGCCATACTCCTTCAGGGTCATCAGCACGGCTTTACTGATGTCTTTACCTTCTTTGCGATGAAACCAGGGTGATTTTATCTCGGTATAGAGACCAATGTTTTTACCTGTGGAGTGGTTAAGACCTTGAATAAATTCAATTTCTTCCGCAAGGGTGTGGATGCGAAATTCAGAGCGATGCATCGGAAAACGCCCAGGGTAATTCTGAACCTGTTTTTTACCTTCAAGATGAAAACCCTCGGTGAAGTGTAGCTGTTTGATTTCCGCGAGGGTGAAGTCGATAGCGTAATAACGGCCATCTGCACGATGGCGGTTAGGGAACTGTTGGGCGACATCCGTGACGCGATCTAAAAAGTGATCGTGCAGTACGACGAGTTGATCATCGCGTGTCATCACGACATCTTGTTCAAGATAATCGGCCCCCTGTGCGTAAGCCATCGCCTTGGCAGGCAAGGTATGTTCGGGTAGATAGCCGCTTGCCCCGCGATGGGCAATGACCAGCTTATCCTCGCTGGCTTGCGCGAATACACTGCAGGAGAATAAGGCGAGTCCAGTTAATAAATATTTCATCCATTTCTCCTAGTCATTTTGCAGTAGGGTTTGTTTATGTTTCTTTTCACTGACCGTAGTCAGGAGAAGCAGAAGTACGGCGAACACTGACCCGACTATCATCACGAGGAAGCCACCGTCCCATCCAAAGTAATCAACGGTGTAGCCTACAATGGCGCTGGCTGCGACGGAGCCTCCTAAGTAGCCGAACAGGCCGGTAAATCCTGCGGCAGTCCCTGCGGCTTTCTTCGGTGCTAACTCTAGCGCGTGTAAACCGATTAGCATCACCGGCCCGTAAATGAGGAAGCCAATCACGGTCATACAAACCATATCAATACCTGGATTACCCGCGGGGTTAAGCCAATAGATAATCGTGGCAATAGTCACTAAGCTCATAAAGATAACGCCCGTGATCCCTCGATTTCCTTTGAAGACTTTATCGGAAACCCATCCGCACAGCAGAGTTCCAGGGATACCGGCATATTCATAAAAGAAGTAGGCCCAGGAAGATTTATCTAAGGTGAAATGTTTGACTTCTTTCAAGTAAGTTGGCGACCAATCGAGAATACCGTAACGCAGTAAGTAGACGAAAACGTTAGCTAAGGCGATGTACCACAGGAGCTTGTTGGGCAGAATATATTGGCTGAAAATCTGCTTAGTGGTTAATTCAGTTTCGCTCTCAGCACTGTAGTTGGTAGGATAATCATTTTTGTAGGCTTCAATAGGCGGCAATCCACAGGACTGTGGCGTATCCCGCATCAGGGCGAAAGCGATTAGGGCGATAATGATCGCTAAGAATGCAGGCATATAAAACGCGGCTTTCCAATCACCGAACCACATCATTCCGAGTAAAAAGAGCAGAGGCGGAATACCGCCCCCGACGTTATGCGCACAATTCCACACCGAAACGATACTTCCACGTTCTTTCTGCGACCACCAGTGAACCATCGTCCTGCCACAAGGTGGCCAGCCCATTCCTTGGAACCAGCCACATAAAAACAGTAGGAAAAACATTACCATAATGCTTGAGGTGGCCCATGGGATAAAGCCCATCATCAGCATGACCAGTGCGGCTAAAATCAGCCCTGCGGGGAGGAAGTAACGGGGATTAGATCGGTCAGAGACCGAGCCCATAATAAATTTGGAGAAACCATAAGCGATGGAGATCCCTGATAAGGCAAAGCCTAGGTCACCGCGGCTAAAACCTTGTTCAACCAGCGAAGGGATAGCCAAAGCGAAATTTTTCCTGACTAAATAGTAAGCGGCGTAACCAAAGAAAATACCCATAAAAATTTGCCAACGCAGTCGGCGATAGGTGGGATCGATCATCTTGTCAGCCAGCGGTGCGGTATGAGCAGCCGGTTTAAATAGATTCAACATCGTTTTCTTCCTAGTCGGATGGGCACGGAAGGTAGGCTTCCGTGTGTGCAAGCGGCAAGGGTAACGATTATTGTGTACGGTAACTTTGACCCATCACACAAATATTACAAAATATTTAGCTATGGGTATATTACGGCTAAGCGGTCACTAGTGCCCCTGAGGCATCCCTGACAAAAGGTAATTGACGCGCATGCTGTTGGGCATGGGTAATGAAGGCATCTAGCGTCGGTTGGCGATTCTCTCCTTCCCGAGTCGCCGCATATAAACGACTCCAAAGGCCGTTATCGAGCGTTCGTGTGACGACCAGCTTTTGACGTTCAACATTTTCCACCACCCAGTGCGGCAATGCGGCAATTCCCATATTGGCGGAGACCATCTGAATCAGTAAGAGGGTGTTATCGACGGTTTTTAAGGATGGGGTGACGCCGGCGGGTTGCAGGAAATGACGCCAGATATCCATACGTTGACGCTGTACCGGGTAGATAAGCAACGTCTCATCGGTCAGGTCTTCCGGTAATATCACCGCTTTAGTGGCCAAAGGATGGCCGACCGCAACGACCAGCCTTACCTCAAAATCGAATAACGGTGTGTAGTGTAATCCGCTTTTCGGCAAAATATCGGAGGTCAATACTAGGTCTAATTCACCTTGCTGTAAGGCGGGTTGCGGATCGAAGGTGACCCCTGACGCGAATTCGACGGAGACCTGTGGCCATTGCTCGCGAAAACTATTTAACGCCGGAGTCATCCATTGGATACAGCTATGGCACTCGATTGCAATACGTAATGTGGTCTGTTGAGGGGCCTGGCACGCCTGTAGTGCTTGGTGAACTTGGGGCAAAACGCTATCTGCGAGTTGTAATAACACTTCACCCTGACGAGTAAACCGCAGCGGCTGGCTTTTCCGTATAAAGAGCTTGAAGCCTAGACGTTGCTCGATATCACTAAACTGATGAGAGAGGGCTGACTGAGTGTGATGCAAAAGAGCGGCGGCGGCGGCTAAAGACCCCGTCTGCTTCAATGCCTGCAGTGTTTTCAAATGCTTAAGCTCAATCATGGTGCGCCTTAACGGTAGAAATCATCACTTTATTTATCCTAAGAGACAATGTACTGGTTATTATCAGGCGTGTAAACATCTGGATGTCTAAACATCTACGTTATTTTTCTTCAATTTGATCACGCATTTTTTTCATCACTTTATGACCGGATAGGGCTTAGCGTTGCAGTGTAAAATTCCTCAGCCGATAGCCTCGCTCACCTTGACGTTTAGGTATTGATTACATAGATTTTAACGAGTGTGTAAATAAGGATGCTGGGAAGTGCGCCTAGCCAGGGCCTCAGCAAAGTGGAAATAACGAAGGAACAGTGACTGCACTATGAAAAAGAATGATCCCCTACTCGGTCAGGCCGCCCGAGCTCATCACTTGGAATGGGAAACTTATCTTATGTGGGCGGCTGACAGCTTTAAGCTGAATCATACCGCGACTCGGTTGGAAGGTAACGCTCTCGCCCGGTTGATTCCGGTATTATCGCCACACGCGGCCCATGATGATCTTGAACAACTCGAATCCTTTGAAGAGTACGAGTACCCCAATGAGATAGGCCCCAGCGTGTATGACATCCATGGGTCGTGCCTGTCAGATATCGACTGGATGACCGATCGCTTGGATAAGGTACTGTAAGACCCCGCTTTAGCACATCGCGGGGCATATCGAGGAACGATAACTATTTGCTCTGACGGCGGGTACTACAGGCCATGACATTCCCTTTCTTACAGGCGAGCGTCGCGTACTGGCGCGCCTTTGGCAGATTTTTATCCACCCCACGTCCGTAATGATAAATATTCGATAAGTAGAGATAAGAGGTTGCATCACCGAGTTCAGCCCCTTGTTGATATAGCTCGCGCGCACGCGTTAAATCTTGCGGGACAGCATAACCGTTCTCAAACATATGGCCCAAGGCGCTATAGGCCGCAGGCTGCTTCAACCCTGTCGCGAGCTGGTAATAGCGTAGGGCTTGCGAGTAATAGTGGCTACCGCGCATTTCAAACATCGTTCCCGCAGCCAGACAGTCTTCACCCTGTTGATTCTCACACCCCTTAAGATGTTGGTCGAGTTCCGCTTGCTGTGCATAGGGGGTGGCTGGCGAGGATGATGAAAAATAATCAACAAACCGATGGTAAGTGCTACAGCCCGACAGGCTTAACGCCAATGCTGCCAGAGTGGCAGGGATCAATACTTTCATAGGCCCTCTCATTCAATAGAGTTCCCACAGGGACTGGCTCCCTGAGGGTGCGTGAAAAGAGTGTACGCCGATAATCATTGAGGTGCTTTGCGCCTAACTCCGAAAGAGAGGCTAATCGCGGTAAAAGGACATTTTAGGTTAAATGTCCACGTATCGTGACTTCTCGGTCTTCAGGCACTTCATTATAAGACAGGACAAAAAGTTCGGTGGAGAAGGAACGCGCATAACGGGCGAGTAGGGGGCGCAATGCCGGCGGTACAATCAATACTGGCGGTAAGTTCTCGGCCTTCATTTGTTGGGTAATCAACGGCATATTCGTCTGCAGCTGTGATAATAAATGGGGATCGAGAGGAATATTATCTAACTCTTTATTCCCCGCCGCTTGTTGGGCCCTTAACAGTAAATTCTCCAGCTCATCGCTCAACGTGAATACCGCGAACTGCGACCGGTTTTTATTGATCCCTTGCACAATTTGTCGACGTAAGGCATAACGCACATCAGCGGCGAGGAGTAGCGGGTCCTTGGTGACTTGATGGCCCATTAATAGCGCGGTGGCGATCGTCACAATATCTTTCAAACTAACACTATCAAGCAGTAGTGTGCGGTAAATACGCAACTGTTGCGCATAGGTGAGGGCTTGTTGGAGATCATCGCTTAAACGTGGGGCTTGCGCGGCTAAACGTTTATGTAGCTGGGTGATATCGTCGTATTGAAAGAGTTCTGGCAGGTGAAGTTTAGCCACTTTATTGACATGCGTAGCGATCACACTGGCACAATCAACCACTTGATAGCCAAAGCGTAATGCTTGGCTTTTCTGTGTCGGGTCAATCCAGATGGCGGACATTCCATAGGCGGGATCAGTCCCTAGAATTCCGTCGAGCTCACCGTAAATTTCATTACTGGCCAGTGCCATTAACTTATCGGCATAGACTTCCCCCATTGCGGCTTGGATTCCTTGTACCGTAATGCTGTATTGGGTGGGTTTTAAACGGAAGTTTTCTCTGACCTGAATTTCAGGCAGTAGTATGCCACTATTTTCCGACAGAATCTGGCGTACGCCCGTAATGCGTTGAGAGAGCAAGCTACCCTGCGCTGGGTCAATAAGCGTGACCAGCTTGTACCCCAAGTTTAGGCCGAGGGCTTCTGTCTGGGTAAGACTCTCCCACTCTACTGGCGGGGCCTGAATCTCAAGGTGGCGATCGATCTCGGCGGTAGGCATTACCTTCGCCGTCGCGATACGTTTCGACTGACGCCATGCCGTAAAGGCCAATAAGAGGGTGAAACTCAGAAATGCGACATGTGGCATGCCGGGCACCAGGGCCATGACAAACATGATACCCGCTACCGTATAAAGAACGGTAGGCTGGGCAAGCAGCTGCTCACGGACTTCATGGCGGATATCTTGTCCATCACTGACACGCGTGACGATGATCGCCGCTGCTGTCGAGAGGAGTAGGGAAGGAAGCTGCGCAACGAGGCCGTCACCAATGGTTAGCAAAACGTATTGCTGGAATGCTTGGCTAGCATCGAGTTGGTATTTCACCATCCCAATAGCAATACCGCCGACCATATTAATGACCAGAATCAGCATTCCTGCGATGGCATCACCCCGCACAAATTTCGACGCACCGTCCATCGAACCGTAAAAGTCGGCCTCTCGCGTCACTTCCGCACGCCTTTCGCGGGCTTGCGTTTGGGTGATAGCGCCAGCATTTAATTCGGCATCAATCGCCATCTGTTTACCAGGCATGGCATCAAGGGTAAAACGGGCGGACACCTCGGAAATCCGTTCAGCTCCCTTAGTGATAACCACGAAATTGACAATCATCAGAATAATGAAAACAACTAAGCCCACTACAAAATCGCCGCCGATCACCACTTGACCGAAGGCTTCGATGACTTTACCGGCTGCGCCTTCACCTTCATGCCCATGTAACAGAACCACCCGCGTTGAGGCGACATTTAATGATAGCCGTAACAAAGTGGTGATAAGCAGTAAAGTCGGGAAAATACTGAAATCGAGTGGACGTTGAGCGTTGACCGACACGAGCAATATCAGGATGGCCAGCACAATATTGAAGGTAAATAGGCAATCGAGCACCAAGGGATTTAACGGTAATATCACCATGGATAATACCGATAAAATCAGGATCGGCAGCCCTAATGGGAATTTTTTGGCAGACTGAACCCATGGTGTGAGTGGAAATTTATTCACTGAATTGTCCTTCGGCTGGCAGCGATAATGTGTTATTCATACGCGGTTTTTGTAACGATTGATCTTCCCGCCACCGGCGTAACTGCATGACATAGGTTAAGACATGTGCGATGGCCTGATACAGCTGGTGGGGAATTTGTTGGTTTACTCGAGTCGAGGCATACACCGCACGGGCTAAAGGGGGAAACTCTACCACTTCAATCGCATGTTCTTGACCCAGCTGACGGATAAACAGCGCGAGATCATCGATCCCTTTCGCGACGACATAGGGGGCGGCGGCAGCTTGCGGATCATATCGTAATGCCACGGCGTAATGGGTCGGATTCGTGATAATGACATTAGCTTGCGGGACGCTCTGACGCAGTTGACCTTGGGTAATCTGCCGCTGCAGTTGGCGTAAACGGCCTTTAATCTGCGGGTTACCCTCTGTGTTTTTAAATTCATCCTTTACTTCTTGGCGGCTCATCCGCATTTTACGCTGGAATTGGTAACGGCTTAATGGCCATTCAACTAATGCAAAGCCCACCATCAGCACGACAAAATACGCGAAGAGTTTTACCACTAACGCTAAACCGATGGAAAGCCCGCTTGGCCAGCTAAGACGAGAGAGCAGCATGATCTCGGGCAGAGCATGGCGCAGTACGATCACCAGCATCACTAAGATTATTACGCTCTTCACCATCACCTTACTTAATTCAATCAGATTATCGAGGGCGACAAGACGCGCGATACCGGTAAGGGGATTGATGCGCTTAAAATCAGGCAGCAGTTTAGGCAGGCTAAAGATCCATCCGCCGCTAAAGAGGGCGACTAAGCTTCCAGCCAAGGGCACAATACAAAAACTGAGCACTATCATCAGTACGCTATACAGGCCACTCCCCACCATAGAGAGTAAGTCGTCGTTTGAATAAGGGGCGATCCTATGCTGAGGCAGACGCTGAAAAAAGTCAGCAACCAGATGCCAATACCATGGCGTTAACAGTATCAAGGTGGCGAAGGCGACAGCCAAGGACGCCGCGGAGGAGAGTTCTTTTGCACGGCCGGCATCCCCTTTTTCACGTGCCTTTTTGAGCTTGGTCGGTGTGGCTTTTTCGGTTTTATCACTAGCTTGAGACATTGGCCCCTCGCAACAGATCAAACTGGTGAATAATTTGGTTGGTCAACGATAGATAATGTTCAGATAAGGACGGGATCAGTAACGCAATGCTCACGATACCGGCCAAGGTTGCTAGCGGAAAGCCCAGTGAGAATAAATTAAGGCTCGGCGAAACCTTATTGAGCAATCCAAATACGCCCTGAATGAGTAGCATGATGATCGTCGAAGGCAGCGCAATAATGACCGCTGCGGAGATAATCCAGCCAAAACTGCTGATCATCACCTGCAAGCTTGGCCAACTCAATGCAGCGCCGATAGGCCAATAGATAAAGCCTTTATACAAGACGGTGATCAGCAGTAAGTGCCCATTTGCAGCAAAGAAAATCAACATCGCGGTCAGGTTGAACAGTTGTGCGACCAAGGTATTGCTTGTCCCATTCACCGGATCGTTCTGGACCGCCATCGATAAGCCCATATTCATCGCAATAATCTGCCCTGCAGTGTGTAACGACGAAAAGGCGAACTGTAACAGTTGACCAAAAATCGCTCCCCAGCCGATCTGCTCCGCCACTAATATTAACATGGTGCTTGAGAGCAATGCGGGTAAAGGAGGAAGAGCCAGTAATGGCCCGATAAGCGCCGTCAGCACCATAGAGAGTAGTAGCCGAACTTTTCGAGAGATCAGCGTGCTTTCGGCGAGGGGGCTGAACTGTAAGAAGGCGAGTATTCGCACCCAAGGCAGCAATAGGGTAAGAAGATGACTGTAGAAGCCCGTTAAATCCAGCATGTTGCTACCCAGTCAACGAACCCGCTTGATGGAACAATAGCTCAGTGAAATCGATTAATTTGATTAATATCCATTTCCCGGCGACGATTAATACGAGGAGTGTCACCACTAAGCGAGGCAGAAAACTCAGTGTCTGTTCATTAATTTGCGTAGCGGCTTGAAATATACTGACACATAGACCGACCAACAGTCCGGGTAAAATAATGACGGCTGAAATGAGCAAGACCAGTTGAATGGCACTTCCCATCTGATCGCTAATACTATCCAGCGTAAACATCTTAAAACCCCTGAATACTATGCGTAAGGGTACCGGTAATTAACGTCCAACCATCACATAAAACAAAGAGCAGCAGTTTGAAAGGCAAGGAGACAACCATTGGCGATAACATCATCATGCCCATGGCCATCAGAATGCTCGAGACAATCAGGTCGATAACCAGAAAAGGCAGATAGATCATAAAGCCTATCTGGAAGGCCGTTTTTAACTCGCTGAGGAGATAAGCAGGCGTAATGATCGTGAGATCCTGATCTTCAGGTTTACCGCTGGCTTTAGCGATACTCATGATCTGTGCGAGCGCCGGTTTGCTGGTCTGCGCGAGCATAAATTTTTTCAACGGATCACTGGCTCGCTGCAGTGCATCGGTCAGTGAAATCTGTTGCGCTTGATAAGGTTGGAAGGCTTGTTGATTGATGGTGGTCCAGACTGGGCGCATCACCAGTAAAGTTAGGCATAACGCGATACCGGTGAGCACTTTATTCGGCGGCGTTTGCTGTAAACCCAATGCCTGGCGCAAGATCGCTAATACGATAATAAAGCGAGTAAAACTGGTCATCATTAATACCATAATCGGTAATAAGCCGAGCAGGGTCATCAACACCAGAATTTCAATATTCACGCTATATTGCTGCGAACCATTGGCGGCTTGGGTACTGAATAGCGGTAATCCCGGTTGGGCGGCAAAGAGTGGCGCAGAGGCTAACAGCCCAATAGCTGGCAATAGGTAACCTGCCTTGGCAGTTAGGCTCATGGCGTCAGATCACTCAACGATTGTCCAGTGAACTCAATAATACGTAAGCCATACTTATCATTCACCACCACAACTTCGGCTTTACCAAACAGCACACCGTTGACTTTTAAATCAAGCGGCTCTCCTGCCATCTTATTTAACTCAATGACAGAGCTATTATCGATCGCCAATAATTCGGCGAGGGAGACGTTCACCGAGGCGACCTCAAGCGTTAAGGTTAAGGGGATTCGGTTAAATAACTGCCGTTTACGCTCATCCGCTTTTTGTTGTGCATAATCGGTATTTGAGACTGGATCTGCCCCTTGGGGGCTAAGATCATCTAAGTGAATATCGTCCAAAGAAAAAGCGGACGGAGTGGTATTATTATCGTAGTTCATACTGCGTTACCTGGTGTAATGATCAATAAAATCTGACAACACAAGCTGGCCTTGATGCTCAGAAACTTTTGCCTGGAACAGGACTTCATCACCTAAAATAACCGGCACAGACTCATTCAGAAAAATAGGCAATACCTCCTCAACCTGTAATGTCAGCAGGCGTTCCAGAGTCGTTTCAACACTGGCCAGCTGAGCGGTTAAGGTAAAGGGAACCCGGCACAGCTGTCGTTCCAACTGGTCGCCGGATAATGCCGTGTGCACAGCCTGTTCATTTTCTTGGCGTAAACCACTTAAAATGTGATCAATCAGTTGATGATCAAAATGTAAAGTGATGACCCCTTGCGGGTAGCCGCGCAGCTGGAAGGAAAGAGACCAAGCCCACTGGCTGTGTTGTTGGTTATGATGGGGCTGTAACGTAATAGGCAACCCAATCACTTCTGGAGTCAAAAATATTTGACTGATCTCATCCCCAAGCCGCTCTTGTAACCGTAACTCTGTCTGAGTGATCTCAGTCGTTTCGTTCAGTTCAGTGTTATCGGTGACACCATAAAAGTCATTCAATAATGTCAGTAATAAAGGTCGGTCGATTTCGAAGGCTATTTTCCCAGCCGAGCAGGAATAAAGTTGGTGGCATTTCTTATTTTCTTCGATAGAAAAAATAATATTAGCGAGCGAAGTATTTATTCTAAATTTATTTAAAAAATAACGGCTCACGCTCACATCGAAATTATCATAATTTTTATTAATATGTTCTGCGAGCTTGTGCCAAGGTTTGCCGAGCTGACTGACCGCCAGGGGCAGGACGTTATCCTCCCCATCAATGTTTAGTTTTTTCAGTGTATCTTTAGCGGAAACCATGTTGTGTCCGGCGTTCTGATGCTGTATCTGATAAGCAATACTAAGCATTTAGTAAGGAATTATTAAGAATACTATGAGATATTGGTTGCGGCTTGCAAGGGTTTTGTTTAGATTTGTATCAGAAGATTCTGCAAATTTGTTCTAAAAACCATCACTTTTTGGTTAGGAAATGGTCATGCATGGGCCGTAAGCACCACTTCTGTACGATTTATCGCCAATTATATTAAAATGTATAACCTTAAAAGCGTACTCTCTCTGAGGGTTCGCCCATAAATTGAACAGAAAAATTTGTCATTGTTAATTTTAAATATTAATAAAAATTAGCAAAACACTTACTTTACACTTGGGAAATATCAATGAGTTTTTATTCTTCTGGGATAAATACTGCTGATGCTGATCTAATTTCATGCGCTGCAAAGAGTATCGACACTTTACGCCTAGCTGAAAAAATAGCCAAGGTGAGTGTGCCCGTTCTGATTTACGGGGAGTCAGGCACCGGCAAAGAGTGTATTGCTCGTCACATCCATCGACAACAATTTGGCGCTACGACTGCCGCCCCCTACATCGGCGTCAACTGTGCAGCGATCCCCGACAGCTTGTTAGAAGCCACCCTCTTTGGGTATGAGAAGGGGGCCTTTACTGGGGCAGTCCAAACCATGCCGGGTAAATTTGAACAAGCGAATGGTGGCACCTTACTCCTCGATGAAATTGGGGATATGCCTCTGTCGCTGCAAGTTAAGTTACTGCGAGTCTTGCAAGAGCAGGAAGTCGAGCGGCTGGGCAGTACTCGACGGATAAAACTAAACGTGAGAATTATCGCCGCGACACATCAAGATATTCCACTGGCGGTCAAAGAGGGACGGTTTCGACAAGATCTTTTCTATCGTTTAGCCGTTTTACCCATCACTATTGCGCCGTTACGTGAACGCCCTGAAGATATTCTACCGTTGGTCAATCATTTTATGCAGAAGTATCGGGCGTTTACCTCGTCAGACATTACGCTTCCCCCCGTCGTTAAACAGGCCTTAGTGAGCTATGACTGGCCCGGTAATGTTCGAGAGCTTGAAAATAAGGTGCAGCGCGGCCTCATTCTTTGCCAAGGGGCTAGCCTAACGGTAGAAGACCTCGGATTACCCGAAGCCTGTTCTCCGCAAAAGATAGCGTACAGTGAAGTCCATAGTATTCCAGCTATCCGGGATTTGGGGAAACAGGTGGAACAACAATACGTGCTGGACGTCCTCAAACAGTTTAACGGCAACAAAACGCTGACCGCTGAAAAGCTTGGGATTACGCCGCGAGCGTTACGTTACCGCCTTAGCTCAATGCGCCAAGCGGGTTTATGTCGTTAAGTCCTCTGGAGGAATGGATAAATGAGTATTGATCCGACTATTTCACTGTTTTCATCCGGGGTTCGGGGCGGTGAGAGTTTGCCACAGGACCCGCTTCCGGCCATGCCTACAAGCCATTCAACTGACAGCTTTCAATCTGTACTCGCTCACGCTGTAGGGCACGTCACTCAACTACAGCTGGCGGCAAGTGAGCAGCAACAAGCGATTAACTCTGGTCAAAGTGACGATTTGGCGGGGGCAATGGTGGCCAGTCAACAAGCGAACATCAGCTTTAGTGCATTGCTGCAAGTGCGTAATAAGTTGACGAGCGCGCTAGACGATATTTTAAATACCCCTCTCTGATGTGGAGCCATAATGTTTGATTCACTTAGCGCTTGGTTCACCAAACGTAATGGTTCACTAGAGTTATTAAAAAAACCTTGGGCCTTGGCAACTGCGGGGGGAATAGTCACCCTCATTATCGTGGCGACCTTGTGGCGCGGGCAGGTAGATTATGTCCCGTTGTACGGTGCCCATCAGCATGCCCCTAATGATGCCGTTGCGAGTGCATTAGCCGCTGAGCAGATCGATTTTCGCATTAACCCTGAAAATGGCCAAGTATTGGTCGCCGATAAACTGTTACCTCGGGCGAGGATGGTGTTAGCCGACAAGAATATTCAGCCGATTGTTGCCCCGGGCTTTGAGATAATGGATAAAGATGAGGTATTGGGAGCCAGTCAATATATCCAAAATATCCGCTATCAACGGGGCCTAGAGGGAGAGTTGGCACGCAGCATCATGTCACTACAGGGCGTTGAAGAGGCACGCGTACACCTCGGTATCCAAGCCGAAAGTGGTTTTGTTCTGTCCAATCAACCGGCAAGCAGCGCTTCCGTTTTGGTGAGCTTGGCACCAGGGATCCGTTTAACCGCCCTACAAGTGCGAGCGATAAGCCAGCTGGTGGCGGGAAGTGTTCCAGGATTGACCGCAAGCAATATTCATATTGTCGACCAAACCGGGGCGCTTTTGAATGAGGCAACCGAAGACACAGCCAGTGCCTCACCGGATATTCTCCGAAGTATCAGCCAACCTATTACTCAGAATTTAACGCAAATTCTTGATTCTGCCGTCGGACAAAAGAATTATCGTGTCACGGTGATGCCAGACATTGATTTTCGTCGCACCGAAGAAACCCAGGAGACTTACCAAGGGGACCCGAAGGTACTTGAAGAGCAAGTCAATAACGATAGTAGCGATCAGGCCGCGGCATCGGGTATCCCTGGTACCTTAAGTAACCGCCCAGCGGCAGAGACAACAAATAGCGCAGAGCCGCAGAAATCCCAACGTTCCGTTAGCCAAACGCAGCGTAAATATGCCTACGACCATCAAATCAAACATATTAACTATCCGGTTCAACAATTAGCGAGGCTGCAGATTGCGGTAGCGTTAAATACTGGGACAGATACCGTTGCTAAGATGTCGGAAACCCAACTCGCCCAACTCAAAAGTCTCTTAGAAAACGCAGCAGGAGTGGACGCTAAGCGGGGCGATACATTAACTCTCGATAAGCTTACCTTTATTGTTCCTGCCCCACTATCCGTTCCGGTACTAAGCTGGTGGCAACAACCGGATATTCAGTTCTGGGCGATCTGGGCAGGTGTTGGCCTACTGGTGATTTTGATGATCCTCTTCATCCTACGCCCTGCGATGAATGCGTTTATTGGCGGTCGTTCAGGGGCTTTGGCCAAGGAGAGTTCCGTTAATACTGAGCAAGACGTGACGACAGGCACTGAAAAACATCAATTTGAAAATGAAGCGGATCTCCCACCACGAGCGTCGGGTATCGAAGATAAAGTAAGTTATTTACAACAGCTCGCGGCGAATGAGACTGACCGCGTCGCTGAAGTGATCAAACAGTGGATAAACAGTAATGACCGACCCCGCGACAACGTCTAAGGTTTCACTGCTCACACGGCAACGTAACAGTGTCGAGCAAGCCGCTATTCTTCTGCTCAGTATTGGCGAAGATGCGGCTTCACAAGTGATGCAAAAGCTTTCCCGAGAGGAAGTGATCGTACTGAGTGAAACGATGGCACGGTTACAAGGTGTTAAAGTGTCGCAAGCCCATCAGGCGCTTAATCACTTTTTTGACGACTACCGTCAGCAAAGTGGGATCCATGGTGGGTCGCGTGCTTATTTACAGACTATTTTGCAAAAATCTCTGGGTCAAGAGATCGCGACTAGCGTGATGAATCATATCTACGGGGATGCGATTCGCTACCGTATGGCACGATTACAGTGGGTGGATACCTCGCAACTCTCGGCCTTAATCAGCCAAGAGCATGTTCAACTGCAAGCGATCTTTTTAGCTTTTCTTCCCCCAGATGTCGCGGCTGAGGTACTCGCGATGCAACCGCTCGCTTTGCAAGATAAAATTTTGTTCAAGATTGCACGACTAGACGATATCAATCGTGACGTGATAGCCGAGCTGGATCGACTCATCGAACGCGGGATTACCACGATTTCCGAGCATGGTTCACGCATAACAGGCGCAAAGCATGCGGCGAATATTATTAACCGTCTGCCGGCGCAGCAGAACGAATTACTGGCGCAGATGAAACAGCAAGATGCCGGCCTATTTAAAGCGCTTGAAGACCAAATGTATGAATTCTTTATTTTGAGCCGTCAAAGTGAAGAAACGCTACAGCGTCTTTTCGACGAAGTCTCCCTTGAAGAGTGGGCAATCGCGCTGAAAGGAGCTGAACCTGTACTGCGTGATGCGCTGTTCAGCATCATGCCTAAGCGTCAAGTGGGCCAACTGGAGCAAACCTCTACGCGATTAGGCCCTATTCCTATCAGTCGAATTGAACAAGTACGACGGGATATCATGGCGACACTCCGTCAACTGGCGGAAGAGGGGGAGATTACCCTGCAAATGTACGCCGAGCGTACGGTCGAATAGTGGATAAACGATGAGTAAAACGGTGTTCCCCTATCGCTTCCCCTCGCTACACACTGGCGATGCTGATGCAGTTGAGGGCGTCCTCGAAGAGAATGTTTCCGTCGAGAGCCATTCACTGATCGATGAAGCAATAAAGGCCGGCTTCCAGCAAGGCTTGGCAGAAGGCCACGCGCAAGGTCTTGCGCAGGGGCTGGAGGAGGGGAAACAGCAAGGTTACGAGCAGGGCCACTTTGCAGGTATGGCTGCGAGTAAAGCCTTATTTGAGCAAGCAAGCTCACCGATCACAACCCTCGTCGAGACGCTCCATAATTTTTATACACAGGCTGAACAGCAGCAAAGAGAGGCAACCTTAGCCTTAGTCACACGCATCGCCGGGCTAGTGATCCAACACGAAATGGCGACACAACCCGAGCTATTACTGACCTGGATAGAGGAGAAAGTGGCCAATGAACAGCTTATGGGCTCGACCTTTTCAGTACGAGTGGCGGAGGAGGATTATCAAGCCATACAACGCCTAGCCCCAGAAAAAATCGACCAGTGGACGCTACAGCCACAGGCGAATCTGCCTCGTGGAGAGTGTGTCATTGATACAGCGGAACAACATTTCGATCTGGGATGTCAACAACGCCTAGACAGCTGCCTATCGACGCTGGAACAGAGCCTGACGACAACGAGTGATGAGAGATGAAAGGGCTAGAACACGCACTTTCTTCCCTCGGGGCTATTCCCCTCAGCCAAGATTTCGGCAAATTGTGTCGGGTCACGGGACTGTTAATGGAGGTCAGTGGCTGCCCACTGGCGATCGGCGAACGTTGTGAAGTTGAAACCGTCGATAAAAAAAGGATTATCGCTGAAGTGGTTGGCTTTAATCGCGAACTCACTTATTTAATGCCGCTGCACAGCCTGACAGGGTTAAGGAGTGGTGCGAGGGTACTCCCTTCTACTCAGCATCCAAGGTTGACCATAGGTCTGGAATGGTTAGGACGTGTCGTGAATGGGGTGGGGGAACCTATCGATGAAAAAGGCACTGTCACCGGCAGTGTTACGCTACCGCGCCAATTACCGCCAATATCGGCGCTGCAGCGCCGTCCAATCTCCGCCCCTCTAGATGTGGGTATTCGCGCGATTAATGGTTTATTAACCTTAGGGCGCGGTCAGCGGGTAGGACTAATGGCCGGAAGCGGTGTCGGAAAAAGTGTCTTGCTCGGGATGATGGCGCGTGCCACGGATGCACAGATAGTGGTGGTCGGATTAATTGGTGAACGCGGGCGGGAAGTGAATGAATTTCTCTTACATACGCTGGGGGAAGAGGGGTTAAAAAAGGCCGTCGTAGTCGCGGCCCCCGCCGATGAAAGCCCCTTAATGCGCTTAAAAGCGACAGAACTCTGTCATGCCATCGCCGCCTTTTTTCGCGATCAAGGTTATCATGTGTTATTGATGATCGATTCTCTCACCCGCTATGCCATGGCACAGCGCGAGATCGCCTTATCCCTTGGCGAAGCGCCAGCGACCAAAGGCTACCCAGCGTCTGTCTTCTCGTTGATCCCCCGCTTGGTGGAAGCGGCAGGCAATAGCAGTAGCGAGGGGAGCTTAACGGCTATTTATACGGTATTAGCTGAGGGCGATGACCAGCAAGATCCGATCGTCGATGCCGCCCGTGCCGTCTTGGACGGCCATATTGTCCTGTCCCGATCGATTGCAGAAATGGGGCATTTTCCTGCCATCGATATTGGTCAATCCGTGAGCCGTTGCATGGGATTAGTGACCACTGCTGAACATCGTCATTTGGCACGAGCCTTTAAGCAGCACTATAGTCGTTATCAAGAGATCAAACCGATGATTGCCTTAGGCGGATATATCTCAGGAGCCGACCCAGAGGTCGACCAAGCGATACACTTAGCACCGGCTATGAATCAATTCTTACAGCAAGAGGATCAGCAGTTGAGCCCTCTTGGCCAAAGTCTACAGGAACTCTCTTCTATCATGCAGGGTGAACAATGAGTTCCCCGCTCTCACCCCAGCTTAAGGCGCTAGAGCGCCTAAGACAACAGCGTCGAAAACAGTCTCAACAGCGGGTGATCGCACAGCAACATCATGTCGAACAGATGCGCAATAAGTTGAACACTTTGCAGCACTTTATCGATTCGCCGATACCGACGATGAGCAACGGCTTAGCGCTAAGGAATCATGAGAGTTATGTGCAAGAACTGCGGCGGTTATACCAATGGCAACAGCAACAGTGTCAGTCTGCAGAGCAGGAGCTAGCCCAACGGAATGCCCAGCTTATCGCTAGCCATCGTCAAGAAAAACGACTCGAGCAGTACTGCCAAGTGATAACCGAGACGAAGGATAAGCAACAGCAGCAACAAATTCAAAAGCTGAATGATGAACTCGCGGCAATACGTTTTAGTCGGAAAGTTTAGCCCACACTATCGGGATGATAAAGCCAAGCGGAGGGATCCAACTCAGGCATGCACTCGGTGAACAGACTGTGCTGCATTTCCAGTAGCTGCTGATTAGCGCTATTGGCTTGTTGGCAGCGCTGCAGCTGTGCAGGGAGATCTTGCCACACCTTGAGCAAATGCTGTTGTGCAGCAGGCGCTAAGCCTTCAAGTAACTGACGCATTCCCTGGGTATCGGCGCTTAGTGATAATTGTTGCAGACCGCGAATGCGTTGTTGAGCATGTTGATGAATCTGTCGGTAATGTTGCATCAGCTGCTCGGTATGGTTTTCGAGCTGCGAGGGTGTAAAGCTGATAATCGCTTGGCGCTGGGCGGAGAGCAGGGTCTCGATCCGCTGAAAATGTTGTTGATCATCCAGTAAATCGGCCACTAACTGTCGAACAATATCGATCCGTTTCATTCAGACCTCTGAAAGAAAGCAAGCATCGATTGAGCAAGCGCATCGCTATCCAGCCCTATTTCACCGCGGCTCAATGCTGCTTTAACCTCGGCAACCTTATCGAGATCCACCTCTGGCAGTTGCCCCAACTGTTCACGAGCTTGTGTTAGCGTCTGTTCTGTTGACGGAGAGGCAATTTTTGTCGACACAACTTTCTCACTATTCTCGGTTTTCACCGATTGAGTCATGGATGTGCTGACTCGGTCATTGGGCAAGGTTGGGGTTAGTTTTATCATAAAAAAATCTCCATTTATGACTTACAACGACTCAGGGGGCGGAGAAATTAAGTCATATCTCTTATTTTTATTCAATGACGTGGACCAGTACTCGCTGAGCATCCATCACCGTGCCACTCACGACTCGACCACTGCCGCTATTTTTAACGCGGATCGTTGCGCCTTTGCTGCCATTTTGTAAGGCGACCCCACCTGTCGTTAGCTCAAGATCTTCTTGCTGGATAACAAGGGTGACGGCTTGGTTACGTGAAATGACTTTTGGCATATCTAAGAGTAGGGGGGTTAGCGGCTGCCCAGCGCTTACGGCACGCTTAAGGGTCATTTGTAATGCATCATCGGTGTGCGTCATGACACGAATGCGTGTCCCAGGTTTTAGCGTTACAGGTATGAGCTGAATATTGTCTGTTGTTAAAAGGGTGCCCACAGGCAGAGCGGTAACGGCCACGACGGCCGCCACACGTATCTCAACGTTGACCTGAGCCCTCATTTTCCATGAACCACTGGGCGAGTTGCAGCTGATGACCAATGGGAAGCGGGTCGGTGACTGAGCCAATAAGGGGGCCGAGAAGACTAAGGGGGTATTACAGGAGGATAGTCGATTGTTGGCATTGAAAAGTTCTACGCTCGCTTTACTCTGTAATGACTGCCAACCTTGTTGTTGTCCGATTAACTGAATCTGTTGTTCGACCCACCGCGTTGCTTGCGGCTCAATCGGTGATGCAGCCCAGGCGGGGTTAACGAATACGACAATAAAGCTTCCTAATAACGCGTAACCCGCGGTGCGAATAAAGCGGAAGAGATGTTTCCCCTCAATGCTTAGCATAGATATAACCCCCTGAAAGATAAGCTTAAAATATAATTTATTTATTGGCATGGAAATTGCTTAAAGATTTCAGGAACTAAGAATAGGGCTTCTATTAATGAGCATATCTTTCAGCCGTGCGTTAGGCAATAGCGTACAGGCTATCGACTTACGATTACAACGGGCTGAAATATTAAGCAGTAACTTGGCGAATACCGATACGCCACATTTTCAAGCCAAAGATATTGATTTTTCTGCTGAAATGCAACGCCAGCATACCGAGATGACATCTCAACCCGCACAGGTGCTTTACCGAGTGCCTCAACAAATCGGGGCGGACGGCAACACGGTCGAGTTGCATACCGAGCAAGCAGCCTTTGCCAATAATAGTCAAAGTTTTCAGGTAAGTTTATCGTTTCTCTCCATGCAATTAGCGAGTATGCAAAAGGCTATCGAGGGAAAAAGCTGATGAAGAGGAGTGATGATGGGATTTAATGCGATTTATCAAATTGCTGGCTCGGCAATGAATGCACAAATGATTCGCTTAAATACAGTTGCCAGTAATTTGGCCAACGCTGATACCCCGGCCTCTTCTGCGGACAGTGTCTATAAGGCAAGGGTCCCCGTATTCAGTGCGGTGATGAATCAAACGTCCTCGGCAGATCCCGCTGCTGGCGCAAGCGTTGCCGTCACCGCGATTAGTCAGCAACCCGGTTCAGTCGCGCGCTTTGAGCCGAATCATCCTTTAGCGAATGAGCAAGGGTACGTTTATTATCCGGTGATTAATACGGTCGATCAGATGGCGGATATGATGTCAGCCAGTCGCAGCTTTGAAACGAACGTTGATGTGCTGGCAAATGTTAAAAGTATGCAGCAAAGCCTACTGCGCCTCGGCGAGGTGACCTAATGAATATCAGTAATAGCCCAACGGCCGCCGCGACGGCCAGCACCAGTGGCACAACGACGTCGACCAGCGGTAATAGCCAAATTAGCGATATGTTCTTACAGCTTCTGGTTGCGCAGATAAAAAACCAAGACCCGACCAATCCCACGGACGGTAAAGAGTATGTCAGCCAGCTGGCACAATTAAGCCAAGTGCAGTCCATGGACAGCATTTCGAGTCTAATGACCAGTACCTCTCGGCAAGTTAGCTCGTTACAAAAACAGAGTATCGGCGCGTTAACCGGACAAAAAGTGATGGTCGCGACAGACCAGTTATCAACGGATGGCACAACCGCTGTCACAGGTCGTACAACGCTGGCCCATGCCGCGTCGCAGGTCACCTTAACGCTAAAAGATTCGGCAGGTAATCGCTATCCCCTTTCCCTGGGGGCGGCGTCCGCGGGCGATATGAATTTCACTGTTGATCCGCGAGCACTGGGCCTTCCCGCGGGGAGCTATAGCCTGAGCGTGACGACAGATAATAATCAAAATAACCTCTCTACCGAGCTATTAGGTACGGTGAAAGCGGTACGTTTTCCACTGTCTGGCAGCGATCCAGTATTAAGTTTGCAAGGTATTGGCGACGTTAATTACAGCACGATCACCCAATTCACGATGGCATAGCCTTCGATACCCTTTAAGGACACTAAAGATGAGTTTTAATATTGCGATTCGTGGACTGGATGCGGTCAGTGCCCAGTTAAATACCATCTCAAACAATATCGCCAATGCGGACACTGTTGGCTATAAGTCGGGCCGTGAAAATTTTTCTGCGTTATACGTCAATGGCAAGGGTAATGGCGTGCTGGATCAGGGTGTTCAACAAAGCTTAAACACCAACGGCTCCGTCATCAGTGGTTCCAGTAGTTTGGATCTCGCCATCAGTGGCAAAGGCTTTTTCGCGTTACAAGATACAACCGGCGGCCAAAAATTTAGTCGCGCGGGTTATGTGCAAGTGGATAAAGACGGGTATTTAGTTAATAACACTGGACTGAAATATCAAGGCTATCCAGCGGGAACGACGACGGGTGCCGTCTCGTCAATTATTATTCCACCCACGCGTAACGGTGGTACGTTAAGCGGCGTTAACCTTGATGAAAAAGGCAATGTTCAGGCGAGCTATAGCAACGGTGAGACGGCGACGGTAGGGCAGGTCGCGCTCGCAAGTTTTGCCAATATGGACCAATTAGTGCCTGAAGATGGGACCCTATGGCGGGCTACCCAAGGCTCAGGTGCGGCGCAATTTGGGGTTGCTCAAACGGGTGTTCTGGGCAGCTTACACAATGGTTCTCTCGAATCCTCGAACGTCGATTTAACCAGCGAGCTGGTGAACTTGATGACTGCGCAGCGTAATTATCAAGCCAATACCAAAGTGATTAGTACAGATAGCAGCATGTTCACTGCACTGTTCCAAGCGATCTAATGGACAGATTACTTTATACCGCGCTCAGTGGGGCGAATGTGGCACAGCAGCAGCAGCAAATCCATGCGAATAACTTGGCGAACGTCAACACGGAAGGGTTTCGCGCAGATTTTGCTCTGGCGCAGCAGCAAGCCCTGTCACAGCGTGAGATTGAAACTCGGGTGTTGAGCGCAGAGCAGCCTTCAGGGGTGGACCTGACCACGGGGGCCATCCAGTCGACAGGACGTAATCTTGATGTCGCCATTCAAGGCCATGGCTATCTCACACTGGCCACGCCAAGCGGTGAAGCCTACACGCGAAATGGTCAGCTAGCGGTCGACCAGCAGGGCCAAATGTTTGCGCAGGGCTATCCGGTCGCGGGTGATAATGGCCCGATCATCTTACCGCCATTCTCTTCCGTCAGTATCGGTGCGGATGGGATTATCTCAATTGTGCCGCAAGAGAGTGGTAATACCACGCCGATCGAGGTTGATCGGATTAAATTGGCCAGTCCTCCCGCCGCGAGCTTATCGAAAAACGCGCAAGGTCTGCTGGTGAGCAGTAATCGAACTAACCCTGTGGATGAAACGATAAGCCTAGCTTCAGGGCATCTCGAAGGATCGAATGTCTCGGCGATCGGTGAGATGCTGGCCAGCATGTCGATCAATCGTCAATTCGAAACACAGATCAAAATGATGAAAACCGCTGACGATTTGGCTTCAGCGGGAAATCAGCTACTGAGAAATAGTTAAGCGAGCGTAAACCATGAATCCAGCTTTATGGATAAGTAAAACAGGACTAAGCGCTCAAGATGCGCGTCTGACCTCTATTTCCAATAACTTAGCCAACGTGAATACTACGGCCTTCAAAAAAGACCGTACCTTGTTTGCGGATCTGTTTTATCAAAATCAACGCGCACCGGGTAGCCCACTCGATCAGCAAGATAATACCCCCATCGGCACGCAATATGGGACAGGGGTAAAAATCGTTGGTACGCAAAAAGAGTTCAGTGTCGGTAATATCCAAAACACAGGACAAAAATTGGATGTCGCCATTACCGGCGATGGCTTCTTCCAAGTGCAATTAGCCAACGGCGATATTGGTTATACCCGTGCGGGAAATTTTCAGCGTAATCAAGATGGTGTACTCACTACGGCACAAGGCCTGCCCCTACAACCGCAAATTGATATTCCCGCGAATACAACGGATATCCAGATTGGGAAAGATGGCACGGTGCGCGCAACGGTTGCGGGTCAAACCGATCCGGAAGAGTTAGGTCAGCTGACACTGGTTAACTTTATGAACCCCGCCGGGCTATCGGCGCAAGGCGATAACCTTTATCAGGAAACGGCGGCGAGCGGTGAACCGACAGAAGGAACGCCCGGCGAAGATGGTCTAGGACAGCTGGAGCAAGGCGCGCTGGAAGGGTCTAACGTGCAAGTGGTGGAAGAGATGGTCGATATGATCACGGTACAGCGAGCCTACGAGATGAACGCCAAAATGGTTTCCGCTGCCGACGATATGCTGAAATTTGTGACCCAAACCCTATAGGAAAGATGATGCGCTACCCGTTGCTTGTGGTGATCGCCATGGCTGTTTTGCTATCAGCATGCGAAAGCTCGCCTTATTTAGTTAAAAAAGACGATGAAGCCTACGCGCCACCGGATGAAATTTTGGCTCCAACGCCCACCAATCATGGGGGAGGGGTATTTACCACAGGATTTAATTGGTCCTTGACGCAGGACAGACGCGCTTATCGGGTAGGCGATATTCTGACGGTTAAACTGGATGAAGCAACACAAGCCAGTAAGCAGGCAAAGACCGGGTTTGATAAGAAGAACGATACAACTTTTGGCATCCCCAATGTTTTCGGTCATTCAGTCAATAGCCTTTCTGCCTCGGTGGATGCCGATCGAACCTTCAATGGTAATGGTAGCTCACAGCAACAAAATAGCTTAAAGGGCTTTATTACGGTAGCCGTTTACCGCGTATTGGCTAACGGTGTGCTGGTCATACGTGGTGAGAAATGGTTGACCCTCAATCAAGGGGACGAATATATCCGTATCACCGGTTTAGTCCGCGCAGATGATATTGACCGTGATAACTCAGTGAATTCACAACGTATTGCCAATGCGCGTATCTCTTATGCGGGACGTGGGGCATTGAGCGATGCAAACAGTGCCGGGTGGCTCACTCGCTTCTTTAATCATCCACTTTTCCCAATGTAAGGGGCGTTCTGTGCGTTATCGAATCACGCGATGGGTATTGCTATCGTTACTCTTTCCCGCCTCAGTCTTCGCCGCGCGTTTGGGCGATCTGGTCGATGTTGAAGGTATCCGCGGGAATCAGCTTATTGGTTACAGTTTAGTGGTTGGACTGGATGGGACGGGGGATAAGAATCAGGTCCGTTTTACCAACCAATCCGTGACCAACATGCTGCGTCAATTTGGGGTGCAGTTACCTCCTAAAATCGACCCTAAGGTTAAGAATGTTGCGGCGGTGGCCGTCAGTGCTGTGTTACCGCCTGGTTACAGCCGTGGTCAATCGATTGACGTGACCGTTTCATCGATAGGCGATGCGAAAAGTTTACGCGGCGGCACGCTACTCTTAGCGCAACTACGGGGTGCAGATGGGGAAATTTATGCGCTCGCCCAAGGAAGCGTGGTGGTCGGCGGGTTGCAAGCGCAAGGGAATAGCGGATCCAGCATTACGATCAACACGCCTACCGCCGGGCTAATCCCCAATGGGGCGACAGTCGAACGGGAAATTGCGACGGACTTTCAGAGTAATAATCTGGTTTATCTTAACCTACATCGTCCCGAGTTTAAGACCGCCAATAATATTGCCAGCGCGCTGAATCTGTCCTTCGGCTATGGCACCGCGACGGCTGAGAGCGCAACGCGTATCGCTGTTAAAGCTCCCTTAAGCCCTGGGAGTCGGGTCGCATTCATGTCTGCATTAGAAGATGTTGAGGTGATCCCCGGGAAAATGTCACCGCGTGTCGTGTTCAATTCACGCACCGGCACTGTGGTGATCGGCGAGAATGTGGTAGTGCATGCGGCGGCGGTATCCCATGGTAATTTAACCGTAACCATTCGTGAGTCTGCCAATGTGAGCCAACCAGGGCCATTAAGTAATGGCAGAACCGCGGTGACCCCACAAAGTGAATTACGGGTTAACCAAGGCAATGGCCATAGCGTAGTGATCCCGACCGCGACCACGCTACGCAGCATAGTGAATGCTTTAAATGGTTTGGGAGCAACTCCCGACGATATTATGTCGATTCTACAAGCCCTGCACGAGGCGGGTGCGTTAGATGCGGAATTGGTGGTGATATGACAGTCTCCTTAGCCTCCTCAATGGGTATGGGCGAGGCGCTCGTACCTGGCGATATTGGCAATCAGCAAAAGCCGCATACGTTATCGCAAGCGGCTGAACAGTTTGAAAACCAATTTCTCAGGCAGATGATTAAAGAGATGCGCCATGCAACGGACGCATTGGTGAAAGATTCGCCGGTAGACAGCAAGCAGCAGGCCCTATGGCGTGATTTTTACGATGATCAATTGAGTGCCAACCTGGCGGCAACACACTCTACCGGTTTGGCTGAAATGATCGTCAAGCAGCTTTCTCCCAAGCCTACCCCTTCAGAAATCGGCTCGGGCGGTCGTTCTGAATCGACAGAACAGACATTTAGGGATCAAAGCTGATGATGAACCTTTTTACTATTGCGGCACAAGGTGCACAGGCCGCCCAGAACCAGCTCTCGGTCAGTGCGGGAAATATTGCGAATCAGCAAACGGCGGGCTATTCCCGCCAGCAGATTACCCAAAGCGCATCAACGGTCGACTCAGTCGGTAACGGGGTTAGGACCAGTGATCCCCGCAGAATAACGGATCAAACGCTCAATCAAGCGTTATGGCGTACGCAGAGTTCGGTAGGTTATTACCAATCGTTGAATAGCTGGGGCACTTCATTAGAAAAGGTGATCTCTTCCAGTGCGACCCAGCCGTCGACGCTGTTAACCAGCTTTTTTAACTCGGTCAGCGCGTTAACCAGTCAGCCTGACTCCACGGCGTATCGGCAGCAATTGATCAGCTCTGCAACCAGTTTAGCCAATGGTTTATCGCAAACCAGCCAAAACCTTGCCGATCAGCAGACCAGTATTGGTCAGCAACAGCAGTCTACGATTCAGCAAGTCAATCAACTCTCCTCGCAAATTGCGGATCTTAATCAACAGATTGAACGCTTAGGCACCGGTGCCGAGAGTAACAGTCTACAAGACCAGCGTGACCAACAGGTAAAAACGCTGAGTGGATTGATTACGGTATCGGTCGAGAAAACCGATACCGGCAGTTATACCTTAACGACTCAAGGCTCGACACTGGTTGCGGGAAAGCAAGCGGCAGTCATTTCTTCCAGTACCGATACGCAAGGGAATTGGCAACTACAGAGTCGTTTGGGGCAAGCGTCATCGACCCTATCAACGGCCATCGGAGGGCAACTCGGGGCCTTGTATGACTACCAACAGCAGGTACTTTCACCGTTGCAAACGCAGGTGACGGGTTTGATGCAATCCGTGAGTGAGCAGATTAACAGTACGCTGGCCAATGGCTATGACTTACAAGGTGAGCAGGGCAAAGCTTTATTTACCGTCTCCAAAGATAGCGCAGGGGTGACTCGGTTAGCGACCACTACCTTAACGCCCGCACAGCTCGGATTATCACTTGAGCAAAAGACTCCCGCGAACGGCGATAATCTTAGTGCGTTAAGCGGGCTTCAAACAACAAAGGATTTCAAGGATCAAGCCGCGGCGATTACCAGTCATTTAGCGCTGGCGAATAGTCAGAGCAGTAATCAGCTCGCAGTCGCTAATGCCGTGACTCAGCAGTGGCAGCAGCAACGTGACAATTTAAGCGCGGTGAATAAAGACGAAGAAGCCGTGAACCTGCAAACCTACCTACAATCTTACCAAGCCAATATGAAGGTGATGTCAGTAGGCAATCAGCTATTCAGCGAACTATTAACGCTGTTTAGCTAGCGGAGGAGATCATTATGCGTATCAGTAGTCTCAGCCAGCCGCAAAGAATGTTGGCGACCTTAGAAGCAGGCAATACCCAAATACAGAAACTACAGGATCAGTTAGCCACGCAGCAAAAGCAAACCTTACCTTCAGAGGATCCGCTTAATGCTGCCCGCACCGCTGCCGTGACCCAACAACAGGCAATCACCGCGCAATATCAGCAGAATATTACTTCGGCGAACGATGCCTTGACGCGTCAAGATACGCTATTAAGCAGCATGAGTGATCTGGTGCTCTCTCTCCAAGACCAGCTCCGCAGTATGAATAATGCTACGCAATCGGCGAGTACGGCGGCGGGTTACTCGGCCCAACTCTCCAGCCTGAGTGAAGGGATAGTTAACCTCCTCAATAGCCAAGATGCGCAGGGGCACTATATTTTCGCCGGTACCAATAATAGTCAACCTCCGGTGATTAAGGTAGACGGTAAGTACCAATGGCAGGGGAATGAGGAAATACAAAGCGTCCAAGTGGGACAACAGCAACGTATTAGCGCTGGAACGACGGTAAGTTCGTTATTCGCTGCGGGTAGCGACCCTCTCAGTTTCTTGAATAAGATCGGTGAACTTACCCAGTCTTCGAGCCAATCCTTGGCAGACAGTACGACGCTTTCAGCCTTGATCCAACAGAGTAGCGATGCGTCGGATAAGGTCAGTAGCGCCAGAGCGTCGATCGGCAGCAGACAAAATCAGCTTACGCAGCTTTCGGATATGTATACCGATCTGACCGCCGCCAACAGTGAAGTCTTAAACCACTTACAAAGCACCGACACCGCAGAAACAACGCTGCAATTGCAATCGTGGATGAAGACGGTGGAATACAGCAGTAAGGCTTATGGTTTAATGAATCAGTTTTCTCTCTTTGATGTGATTTAACCATGTTATCACCACTCTCTTCCGGCTCTTTTAATCGCCCCCTCAGCAGTGATGGGGCAACGCGTTCACAATCCAGCACCGTGCCGACCGCCAATGAGGTGATTGAACGCGTCTCCTCATCACGACAGGGATTACGGTTTCCGGACGAATTGCTGATCAGTCGTGATCCTCAGCGATTTAATACCCAATTAAATCTACAAATTACTGCCGTACAGCGTGCCAGCGACTATTTGAACGAAACCGAGTTATCGCTGAGGGGCTTGGCACAGACGATGAGTCGAGAAAAGCGACAGCGACAGCTACAACGTACTCGTCAGCTGGTTGAACGGCGTGTGCAGCAATCCGGTGGGACAGTAGACCGTAATTTTACCGCCTGCTTAGATCGCCCCGCACAAATTATTTTTCAGTGTGAGGCATTAGAAACCTTAATGGTGACTGAGCAACGTGAAATTATCACTTTTGCCTTAGGCGAAGGGACATTTCGCCGTTGGGCCTCACTGGTTATCACGCCAGAAATGTCATTAGGGCAACGACTTTTTGCGCTGAATCGCGCGTTAGGTCAGTTTAGGATTTGGTGTTATTACGACTTGCCGACACAGCGATTGTTATTCACGTTACCGGAAAGCCAGTGGTTTCACTCTGCTCATTGGACAGTGCGCGGCGGAGGCATCTGTTTTGCGGCGGATAGCTTGACGTTATTGCGTCCACTGCCCATTACTTGTTTTGAACAACAGTTGCAGCAGTTGCTGGCTGGCGGCACAACAGCCACCTCATTCAATGCAGAACAAGCGGTTCGACATTTACAGCAAGAACGGCAAAAATTATTATGGCATCGGCAACAAGTCGATCAACAGTTAGCGCAACGTGCCATCCCAGTAGGGCGGCAGCAAGCGTTGCGCTTGGCAAAGCTTGTTCGCCAGCAGCTTGCGGCGTGCCATGGCGGATTTCGGAGCTTAAATCAAGCCTTACAGTGCCAAGCGAATCTCCCGACCGCCGTGGTTTATCAGTTAATTATCGGTGAATAGAAAAAAAAACCTTTAGCCCTTTATTTTTGTGAGACGCCAGTCGTTATTAACTTTAGTTACTACACATCGTCCACTTTTGAAGGAGCCGCCAGATGGCTATTACACTCTTTACTAACTCATCCGCAATGTCTGCCAGCAACGCATTACAAAAAGCCAACACCACATTGGCCACCGCAATGGAGCATTTAGGCACCGGTAAACGTATTACTAAGGCGTCTGACGATGCGGCAGGCCTGCAAGTCGCCACCCGCCTGCAAGGTCAAACCAATGGTATGGCGGTTGCTCAGCGTAATATCGCCGATGCCTCCACCATGCTGCAGACCGGTGAAGGGGCGATGGATGAAGTCAGTAATATCATGTACCGCATGAAAGATCTGGCGACGCAAGGCGCAACTGACACCAATACTGCAGATAGCCGTAAAGCGATTGACACTGAGATGGATAGCCTAAAAACAGAGCTTAGCAGCATCATGGGCAATACCTCTTACGCGGGCAATAAGTTATTCAGCGACACTAAAGACGCAACTGGAACGGTAACTAGCAAAGCGAAAATGGGCGATGCAATGATCTTCCAAACCGGTTCGGAAAGCGGTGAAACCACTAAAGTCGATGTCTCAGCACAACTCAAAAATGTGTTTAGTAGCATTGATACGTTATCGACGGCTTCCGTACAAGATACCGCAGCCGATGCGACAAACAATAAACCAGCTGTTTCGGGTACTGCCAACGCTAATGCGATGATTGATACCTTGAATACGGCATTAGATAACGTCTCTAGCCTACGTTCTTCTTTCGGTGCGTCAATCAATGGTCTAAGCCATGCGGCTGCGAACTTAACCAATATGAAAGATAACACCGATCAAGCGCTGGGTAACATTCAAGATGCTGACTTCGCGTCGGAAGCCTCGAAAATGACACGTAGCCAAATGCTGGCACAAACCAGTACTTCAATGCTTAAGCAGTCGAACAGCATGTCGAGCCTAGTGATGAGTATCTTAGGCTAAGCAGCCTAGTGAGAGGGAGTGACCCTCATCTTTCCTCTTCATCCATAAAGCGGAAGTTCATCTTCCGCTTTGTCGTTTCTTATCAGCCATGGGGCGGCACTTAATAAGTTGGCATGATTATTGCTTAACAAGGAACATAAAGCCGATCCCTAGTCAGTTGATGAGTTTTTTTAAGCGGGTATAACCACCATGACCGATATCAGTTCTCTTGATCCGCAAACCCTCGCGACGCAAATGGCCGGATACGATATTCAAGCGTCGCAAAGTGCAGCCACTAAACAGCAAGGCTCACTGACCACGCAAAGTAACAACCTCAGCAAATTAAAAACGGCCCTCACTACCTTTCGCAGCAGTCTTGCCAGCCTTAATAGTTCGACGCAAGGGATGTTGGCCAATAGTGCCACCTTAAGTCAATCAACCGTCGCGACAGTGACGACGACTTCGCAAGCGAATCGCGGGACCTATTCGCTGAATGTGAGTCAGCTCGCCTCGGCCCAGCAGACGGCGTACACCGGCCTCACCGACGAGATGGTGAAGCAGGCGAGCGGTTCACTGACCTTAGCGATTAAAGATAAAAGCATCTCGATTGAGATGGGCAAGCTGACTTCGTTGGCTGATTTCGCCGATGCCGTCAATCAAGCAACCGATAATCCCGGCGTCACCGCCTCATTAATTAAAACCGACGGCAAAGTCCAGCTGATGCTAAGTAGCGACGAAAGCGGTGTCGCCAATGCCTTGACCTTAACGACCAGCCAATTGGACAGTCAAACGGCAGCGGCGCTCAATCAAGGCGTAGAGATCTCTGCGGCGAAAGATGCGAAAGTCAGTATCGGCTCTCTGGCCTTCAGTAGTAGCTCTAATAAATTAGACTCTCTGATTGAAGGGGTCACCATCAATCTACAAACGGTCACCGCAGCAGACGCTCCGTTAACCCTGACGGTCGGTACAGATACTAGCGGCACCCAAAAAAATCTGCAGAGCTTTATCGACGCCTATAACAGCTTACGTTCGGTATTAGATACCCAAGGCTCGGCGACCGGCGGCAACGATGGCTTGGTCTCATCGCTGAATACTGAACTAAACAGTGTAATCCGCGGAACGGCGAATGGCTTTGATATGACCCGCTTTGGGGTGACCTCTGATAAAGACGGCAAGCTGACACTGAACAGCGATACTCTGAAAACACAACTTAGTAAGAATCCACAATCGATCAATCAATTCTTTAATAGCCAAGGCCTCCTCTCGAGCATTGATAAATCGATGAATAACTATCTCAGCACCAGCCATGGTGTCCTGCAAAGCCGCCAAGAGGTTCTCGATCGACAACAAAGTGATATTACCGACCGGCAGACGAAAATTACCACCCGCTATAACGATGCCTATAACCGCTACTTAACGCAGTTTACGAAATTAAAAAGTGCGATGCAGGATATGAACAATACGCTTAGCAGCTTATTAGGTTAACGAGACCGATTATGTACAGTAATGACCACCTTGATGGCTATGATTATCTTTCTGCCGATTTGGAGCGACAAGTCGCTACCGCAACCCCTCATCAGCTCGTACTGATTATGTTCAGTGGACTGATGGATGAATTGGTGA
This sequence comes from Rosenbergiella nectarea, assembly GCF_900111105.1. GTDB lineage: Bacteria > Pseudomonadota > Gammaproteobacteria > Enterobacterales > Enterobacteriaceae > Rosenbergiella > Rosenbergiella nectarea. The sequence continues at coordinate 156,261 of NZ_FOGC01000008.1, forward strand.
GAGCGAAAAGCCATATTCACGCGAAACGCTATGAACAAAAAGCGCACAGTATCAATCGCTGTATTGATCTCCTCAATGCCTTGAGCAGTGCGCTGAACGTTGAGCAAGGTGGCGAGCTAGCAAGATCATTAGCCAGTCTCTACGACTATGCCGTCCGCTGTCTTTACGAAGCCAGCCACCAACTCTCGGTCGATAAAATTACCGAGGTAGAGTCATTATTAACCGAGATCGAAGCCGGTTGGCGCGAGATGGCGGTATAAAATGCTGGATGAGCGCCGCTTGAAACAGTTAGTTCTCGCCGTCGATGAGGCGATTCGCCTGCAGGATTGGGATGCCTTATCTATTGTGAATCAACGACTCACCTTAATCCTACAGGCCGAGGGCGAGACTGAGCAGCAGCGCCGCGAACTCCAGCATTTTTATCACGCTAGCTTGGCAGAATGCCAACGTCACGCCGATACGTTGTGGCATAAAATTCAAAAAACGCTGGATGACCGTGAAGCGATGGCGGCATACGCCTGTTTCGGTGATGCTGAGAGTTTCTCGGGATAGATGAATGAACGCGATTTCGCTAGCTTCTCCGACCTTGATCTTGCCCTCCACGGCGCCTAACTCGGCTGTCGAGGTCTCGGCACAAGCCGAGTCGTCAGCGATGCAGTTTTTATTGTCGCCAGAAGAGGGAGATAGCAGCACTACCAGTGAGGTCGCCGCTCCTATTGTCGATGGGCTGACAGCCGAAAACGCTCAACCGCTAATGGAGAGTCTGCAGGCTCAGCTTTCTTATCGCCAGGCAATCCGCCAAGGGCAGAACTCTGACCGCTTGGTGGCGGAGGCAACGCCCCTGTCGTTAGTCGACATGCCACGAGTAGACCTCGCCTTGAGTGCGTCAAAATATCGAGCAAGATCGGAGCCGGTTACAGACGATAGCGCGGTGATAGCTGACGCCCCGCATCAGTCAGAGCAGGAGACGGGGATAGCCATTTCGAGCCTATTCTTCTTCCCGCCACCGATTGAACGCTCGTTAACGGGCCAGAGTGAGCAAACCTCACGCCCATTACGGGGTACAGATAGTGCAGCACTTCCACTTGTCGTGGAGCAGACATTGGCTGACGTGCCGCCAGCAGATGCCTTGAACGTTGTATTGCCAGCGGGGGAGACTGTGCTCACCACACCTAGCGCATCGCTGAAAGCCGGGGATCCGAGCATGTTGACATTACCGCTAACGCTGAACCGCGATCAAACTGGCTATGCGCAACCCTTAGTGACCGCTCTCAGTGGCCACATAGCCTGGCAGATCACTCAACATCAGCAGAGTGTCGAGCTGCAATTACACCCCGCTGAACTCGGAGCGATGACGATTACGTTGCATATGAATGCTGGGGCATTACAACTGCATATCCACGCAGAGGTACCTGAGACCCAGCAACTCGTCCAACAAACGGCTAATGAGTTAAAAGAGAGCTTAACCCTCAGTCAGGGGGGGCAGGTGGCAGTCGATGTCTCGTCTCAGGGCCATCAACAACGCCGCCAGGCTCCTCAGCCACAAAATCCTAAGGTCATCTCCGCTAATCATCTTAGCCTTACCGACACTCAGGCGTCGGCGACCGATCACTCCATTTTAATTACGCTATAAGAGTCTGCCATGAAGAAATCACTCATCCTTGTCTTAATCGTTATTTTCCTCGCAGTGATTGGTGCGGGTGGATGGTGGTTGATGGCCGACCATAAGGCTGAAAATAACGGGACACAGGGGATGGGCAGTTGGTTTAAGAGTAAACCCCCGCAGGCCAGTTTTATCGAAATCAAAGACCTCGTTATTACGTTGCAGGCTGAAGAGAATCGTCCACGCTACCTGTTGTTAGATATTGTGTTGGTCGTTCGAGGCGAAGAGCAATCAACACAAGCTCAGGCCTTTGAACCGGCGGTAAGAAGCGCGACGGTGGCGCTGCTGAATAATCAGCCATTCGATGAGGTTCGGTCGCGTACGCTCCCTGCGTTGCACGATCAATTACTTAAGCGGTATCAAGACGAGGCAAAGCAGCTTGGCTTTCAGACGTTGCCTTTCGACGACATTATGATCAGTAAAATGGTTTTCCAGTAAGTGGACAACATGTCAGTCAATGATTATGCGCAAACCGACGCCCTCACTGCAGAGCAGGAGGCCGGTTATATTCAGCAGTATCTGCCGTTAGTGAATAAAATCTTACGGCAGCTGAGTTATCACGCCAATGCGGTTATCGATAGCCACGATTTACAGCAAATTGCCTTAGTGGGGTTGTTAACGGCCTTACGCCGATATGGCATACCCGATGCGGAATTTCCAGGTTATGCGAAATACCGTATTCGAGGCGCGATTCTCGATGAATTACGTCAGGCCGATTGGCGACCCAGAACGGTTAGGCAGAAAACTCATCAACTTTCGCATCAAATTCAGCAAGTTAGCCAAAAGTTGGGGCGGGAGCCGACTTTTAGCGATCTCCAACACGCCTTAGCGATCGACGCACAGACCTATCACGATTATCTACAAAGCGAGTATCTAGCCAGCGTAGAGAGCCTTGACGCAGTCATGGAAGGTGAGGGCGAGGCACAGTTCGGCACGCATCGCGAGGATCCCGAACGCTTTTACGCCAGACAGCAGCAACTCTCGCAGGCGATAGCGATTTTGGATCCACGCGAACAATTAATCCTTACGCTCTATTACCACCATGAAATGAATTTAAAAGAGATCGCCTTGGTATTGGAAGTGAGCGAAGCGCGTGTCTGTCAATTAAACAAGCGATTAAACGATAAGTTAGTCGCTCATATAAAGCAAAGTGAGTCGGTATGTTAAAGATAGGCGGAATACTTATTGTATTTATCTGTTTAATTTGGGGGTATTTACACTCTGGCGGTCGCCTGGCGGCATTTTGGCAGCCTGGAGAGATTGTTATCATTTTGGGTTGTGGTATTGGCACCTTAGTCCTCGCCAATGCTGGCACGGTACTAAAGCAGATCCTCGCACAGCTTAAAGAGGTCATGCGTAAAAGTCGGTACAACGCGGAGTATTCGCAGCAACTCTTAATGCTGATGTATGAGCTATTGGACAGCGTACAAAATGGGGGGTTAAGAAGCCTCGATAACCATATTGAAAACCCTACCGATAGCGAGCTGTTTCAACGTTATCCTCTTATTGCCAGCGATACCGAACTCTGTACCTTTATCGCGGATAACTTTCGGATGATGGCCATGGGAAAAATTAACGAGCATGAGCTGGAAGGGTTATTAGAGCAAGAACTTAATTCGGTCGAAGAGAACCTGCTGCAAGCCTCGCGATCTTTGCAGAGAATGGGGGAGGCCATGCCTGGGTTTGGGATCTGTGCCGCGGTATTAGGGATTGTGATCACGATGCAATCTATTGATGGATCAATAGCCATCGTCGGCGTGAAAGTGGCCGCAGCGCTGATTGGTACCTTCCTCGGCGTATTTATTTCCTACTGCCTTATCGACCCCTTAGCCAATGCGATGGAGCAATTGGTGAAAAAGAAGATGACCTCTTTCGAATGTTTGCGCACCATCATGGTGAATCAAGTGGCGGGCAAGCCACCGCTCCTCGCTGTGGATGCGGGGCGTAAGATGTTACCTGTGGACAGTAAACCTTCCTTCGCGCAGCTGGAAAATTGGGTCGATACCCGTCAGGATGCACAAGCGGCATGAGTGGACGTCAGAAAGGCCATACTACGATTATTAAGCGCAGTTCGCGTCGTGCCCATGCTGGCGGGCATGGCGGAGCATGGAAAGTGGCTTTTGCAGACTTTATGCTGGCGTTGATGTCCCTGTTCATGGTGATGTGGATTATGGGACAGGTCTCGGAAAAAGATCGCAAAGCGATCATGTACACCTTAAATAATCAGTCGATATTTGATAGCCACTCTTACAGCCCAATTTCCTTTTCTGCTCACGACCCCGCGCCCGCCAATGCTCCGGAAGTGACGCCCAGCGCTGTGGGCAATTCCACCGGGCCATCCCAATCCCCGGCAAATTCACCAACCGACCAGCCTAAGCAGGCGAGTGCTAAACAGAGCGATGCAGAGCAACGACAATTACAGCAAGCACTGCAAAGCCTGATGATAGGCAAACAAGCGCAGAGTAATATGCGAATTGAACGGTTAGCCCAAGGCATTCGAGTCGTGGTGAACGATGATCAGCATCGCATGATGTTCGAGCGCGGCAGTGCTAAGGTAACGACCTATTTCCAACAGTTGTTAGCCAGCCTAGTCCCGGCATTGAAACAGAGCGGCTCTCATCTGATGATCATCGGTCATACCGATGCGACCCCTTATCAACAAAATCCGTTTTATGATAATTGGAGTTTATCCGTTAATCGTGCGCAATCTGCACGGCAGGTGTTATTACGTGCTGGAATGGAAAGCGATAAAATCATCCAGATTTCTGGGGTGGCGGATAAGAAACTGCTGGATCCGCAGCAGCCGGCCAACGCGATTAACCGTCGTATAGAGTTTATTATTCTCTCCGCGTCTGGGCTGTCTGATTGGGAGAAATCCTTTGCTATGCCTGCAGCGCACTCTATATCGGCATCGTCAGCGGATAAATAGTGAGGGTAAGGGGACGTTATTTGCTGATCGCGATGGTTATCCTCGCGACATCCTGCGCTTATGCCGAGGCGGCAACTGCCTCGAATCAGCATTCCGCCGATAAACAGCAACGCGAGCGGAATCGGCTGCGTTTATGGCAGGAGGCAACGCATCGGCAGTCAGATGTTGCAACGGCTAATGCGACTAACTCGACTGAAGATAAGAAACGGCGTCGGCAACGCTCCCTTTTTCTATTGAATCGGGGGGTTATCCCTGGAGACAGTGGCTTGGGCTGGGCGCTGTTACCGCCTGAGGAGTTATTACGAGAAACCGGATCGCCGACATTATTGGCCACACTCGAAAAGGTGATCGATACCCTGCAGGCACAGATCGGACTCCCTTATCGCTGGGGGGGACAAACCCCTAATCAAGGATTTGATTGCAGTGGTTTAGTTTGGTTTGCTTTTCGAAACTATGTTAATTGGCCGCTCCCGCGCACAGCAAGCACGCTGTTTAGCGATAAACGGATGCGCGCAGTCAGCCCGGAACGCTTACGCCGAGGTGACCTACTCTTCTTCAGGATCCATCGACAAACTTCCCCCGACCACGTAGGCGTTTATTTAGGCAACCACCAATTTATTGAAGCGCCGCGCACCGGCTTAGCTATTCGTATCAGTCAGCTTGATAATCCATTTTGGCAGCAGCACTTTGCGGGGGCTCGCCGAGTATTAACGGAATGGACAATACGTGACCACTTTGGCGGTAAAGGGAGTGACTAAAACACTAATTTCGAGAACGTTATCGATTTTTCTAGTTACAATAGTTGGCCTTCCGCTAGGGTGTCATAAGATTAACGTCAATAATTTCCAGCACAAGTGAGGGTCGTATGTCGAAAGCAGAAGTTTTTCACCTTGGTTTAACGAAAGCCGATTTACAAGGCGCGACACTAGCCATTGTTCCTGGGGCGCCAGAACGAGTTAGAAAAATTGCCGAGTTAATGGATAATCCTCAGCCATTGGCCTCGCATCGCGAATTTACTTCTTGGCGGGCGGAAATCGATGGGCAAGCGGTGATCGTTTGCTCGACAGGGATCGGTGGGCCTTCAACCTCCATCGCGGTAGAAGAGTTAGCACAATTGGGGATCCGTACTTTTTTACGTATTGGCACAACGGGCGCTATTCAACCGGATATTCAAGTCGGTGATGTATTAGTCACGACGGGTGCCGTAAGACTCGATGGAGCAAGCCGTCATTTTGCACCGATAGAGTTTCCGGCGGTAGCGGACTTTAGCTGTACCACTGCCTTAGTCGACGCTGCTAAAGCCTTGGGTGCCTCGACCCATATCGGTATTACGGCTTCTTCTGATACCTTCTATTCAGGTCAAGAACGCTACGATACCTATTCTGGACGTGTAGTCAGTGCCTTCCAAGGTAGCTTACAAGAATGGCAACTGATGGGGGTGCTTAACTATGAAATGGAATCGGCCACCCTATTTACGCAGTGTGCGAGCCAAGGGCTACGTGCAGGGATGATCGCAGGCGTGATTGTGAACCGCACACAGCAAGAGATCCCGGACGAAAGTACCATGCAGAATACCGAAAGTATGGCGATACGTATCGTTGTGGAAGCGGCGCGTCGCCTGCTGTAAACCGCTCTCGCTTTATTAGGCAGAAAACGTATAGTGTTGCTATTAGCTCAATTAACTCATGAGGTGGATTGTAATGATAGCGACACTCTTAACCTTTAGCCTTGCAGCAATGCTCCTAACCTTGACCCCTGGACTCGACACAGCCCTCATACTAAGAACCTCTATCGCCGAAGGCCGTAAGAATGGCTTTAAGGCGGCGTTAGGGATTAATGCGGGCTGTTTTATTTGGGGGGCAATCGTGGCGTTAGGCCTTGGTGCGCTGCTTGCGGCCTCCCAAGTTGCCTATGACTGCTTAAAATGGATTGGCGCGGCATACTTACTTTGGTTAGCGATACAGCTTATTCTCGCCCGTCCCCAACCCTTAGACATCGCCTCGACGAGCAATCAACCTAAAACGACAAATTGGTTTTTACGGGGTTGTTTAGGGAATGTGTTAAACCCCAAAATGGGTATTTTCTACGTCAGCTTTTTGCCGCAATTTATCCCAGTGGGCCAATCGCCAGTGATGTGGACATTCTTGTTGGTCTCCATCCATGTTGTCATGGGAACATTGTGGTCGACGGTGTTGATCAATATCGCCGCAAAGGCATCGGGTTATTTACGGCAGCCTAAAATTATTCAGTGGATGAACCGCGTTACAGCAGGTGTTTTTGTGTTATTCGCTGCAAAACTCGCGTTGAGTTCACGCTAATTGACCAAAACATTAAGAGGGTAATCTTGGATTTTCAGAATGTAATCTATGTGGCCTTGGTATTATGCGGCATCGTAGTGGGGTGGTTAGTGGCTATCCTACGGACAGGACGTAGCACGGCAGTGAGGGAGGCGGAGTTCGTACACCTCACGCAGAACTTACAGCTTAGCGAGCAACGTGGCCATGATCAGCAACAGCAGCTGCAGCTGTTACAGCAACGACAGAGCGAGTGGCATGCTAAAGCCGCGGCGGCGCAGGAAAAACTCCAACAACTTGACTACTGGCAGCAACAGACCGAACAGCTCAATCAAGAATTACGCCATCAATTCGACCTTAATCGTGCGCAAGAGGCCGAGCTAAGGGAAGTCACCACACGTTGGCAAGAGTCGCAACGTGCGATGGAAGAGAAGCATCAGTTATTGACCGACAGCGAAAAACGGCTCACCACGCAGTTTGAAAACTTAGCCAGCCGGATTTTTGAACAGAGCCATCGTCGGGTCGACGAACAGAATCGCCAAAGTCTGAGTGGGCTATTATCGCCATTACGTGAGCAGCTCGATGGATTTCGTCGGCATGTTAGTGAGAGTTTTAGTCAAGAGGCCCGAGAAAGACATACGCTTACGCATGAAATAAAACAGTTACAACAACTGAATAGCCAAATGGCACAAGAAGCCCTTAATCTTACCAATGCCCTGAAGGGGGATAACAAAATTCAGGGTAACTGGGGAGAAGTTGTTCTCGCTCGTGTGTTAGAAGCTTCTGGACTGCGCGAAGGGTATGAATACCAGACCCAAGTCAGTATCCAGAGCGAACAAAAGCGCTATCAACCCGATATTATTGTGCGATTACCTCAACAGAAAGATGTGGTAATCGATGCTAAAATGACCTTGGTCGCTTATGAACGCTATTTTAATGCCACGGATGACGTCGTGCGGCAGCAAGCCGCTCAAGAACATATTTTGGCCGTGCGTCAGCACATTCGTGGGCTAGGTCGCAAAGATTATCAAGGGTTACCAGGGTTACGCAGTCTTGATTACGTTTTGATGTTTATTCCCGTTGAACCTGCTTTTCTTTTGGCGTTGGATCGGGAACCCGAACTGATCAATGAAGCGTTAGCGCATAATATCATGCTGGTCAGCCCTACCACGTTGTTAGTGGCATTGCGGACCATTAATAATCTATGGCGCTACGAGCATCAAAGTCAGAATGCGCAAAAAATCGCTGAGCGCGCGGCAAAACTCTACGACAAAATGCGGCTATTTGTAGAGGATATGACGATGCTGGGTGGCACATTGGATAAGGCCCAATCTAGTTACCATCAGGCGATGAAAAAGCTTACCCATGGGCGTGGTAATATGCTGGCACAAACGGAAGCATTCCGACAGTTAGGGGTTGAGGTAAAACGTCCTATAGACAAGCAATTAACCGAACAAGCCATGTCAGATGAGCCGGACTCTGATACACTTGATACAGACGCATTGACTAAGCAGGTAAATACAGATGGCAGATAATTCCAAGGACACCACCCACTTTGGCTTTCAAACCGTAGCTAAAGATGAAAAGGCCGGCAAAGTAGCCGATGTATTCCATTCCGTTGCAGCAAAATACGACCTGATGAACGACTTAATGTCGATGGGTATCCATCGGGTTTGGAAACGCTTTACTATTGATTGCAGTGGTGTGCGTCGTGGTCAACGTGTACTCGACCTTGCGGGCGGAACCGGTGATTTAACCGCAAAATTTTCTCGTCTAGTGGGCGAAACCGGTGAAGTCGTACTGGCGGATATCAACAGTTCAATGCTTAAAATGGGACGCGAGAAACTGCGTAACCTCGGCATTGCGGGGAATGTGAGCTACGTACAAGCGAATGCTGAAGCGCTACCTTTCCCTGATAACTATTTTGACTGTATTACCATCTCTTTTGGCCTGCGTAATGTTACAGACAAAGACAAAGCGCTGGCATCGATGTTCCGTGTTTTAAAGCCAGGCGGTCGTCTATTAGTCTTAGAGTTCTCTAAACCACTGCTCGCGCCACTCAGTAAGGTTTACGATGCGTATTCTTTCCATATTCTGCCCCGTATTGGGCAGCTCGTCGCGAACGATGCCGAAAGCTATCGCTATCTTGCTGAATCTATCCGTATGCATCCGGACCAAGAGACGTTAAAACAGATGATGGAAGACGTCGGGTTCGAGAACAGCACTTATTACAACCTGACGGGTGGGATTGTTGCGCTTCATCGCGGGTATAAATTTTAATGCCAACCATGCCAATGATCACGGCGCTACTTGAGCAAGGACTTAACCGAACGCTCTGGCAGGATCGCGGGGCGAAAAGTACTCGGCAGCGCTTAAAAGGGAAAATTCTTACCCTCAATATTCGTGAGCTGCGTCAGCCGCTAGTGCTGTACTTCAGCGACCAGCAGATCGATGTATTGAATATGGAAACGCCCGACAGTGATTGTACCGTCACGCTAAGCATCACTGTGCTACCTCAGCTTCAGGATCGTAAAAACCTGACATCGTTGATTAAGTCGAGTCAAGTCGAGGTAGACGGTGATCTACAGGTCATTCAGCTCTTTTCAACGTTGATCGATTTAGCAGAATTCGACCCTGCCGAGTATCTCGCGCCTTGGGTCGGGGATTTATTCTCGCAATCGGTGACCCAGACGGGTAAAAATATCGCTAACTTCGTCCAGCGAACCTTTCTTCGACGGCAGTCACAGGTCAGTGATACGCTGATTGAAGAGTGGCGCGTTGTACCGGGTGCTCTTGAACAAGCGTGGTTTTGTGAAGAAGCGCAGGCTGTCGCCCGACAGTGTCAGGCGTTAGACGATCGTTTATCGAAATTGGAGACTCTATGACGTTTGGTGAATTGCGTCGGCTCTATTTTATTATTCGTATATTTTTAACTTACGGATTAGATGAGTTAATTCCTCGAACTCGTTTAGCCTTGCCGCTTAGGCTTTGGCGTAAGGGTGTTTTTTGGATACCGAATAGGCACCAAGATAAGGCAATTGGTTTACGTCTTCGTCTTGCCCTTGAGCAGTTAGGTCCGGTCTGGATCAAGCTGGGACAAATGCTGTCAACTCGACGCGATCTTTTCCCCCCTGAAATTGCAGATCAGTTAGCCTCGCTTCAGGACCGTGTTCCGCCTTTTGATGGTGCTCGCGCTAAAGCGCAGATTGAAAAATCGCTAGGTGGGCCGGTTGAAACCTACTTCGACGATTTTGATATCAATCCCTTAGCCTCGGCATCGATCGCGCAAGTCCACACGGCTATTCTCAAAGAGAATCAAAAGCATGTCGTGATTAAGGTAATCCGTCCCGATATCCTGCCCGTGATCAAAGCCGATATGCGACTGATTTATCGGCTAGCGAGCTGGCTGCCGAGGATCTTACCGGATGGTCGTCGCCTGCGCCCGATTGAAGTTGTTAAAGATTACGAAAAAACTCTGATTGATGAGTTAAATCTCCTACGCGAAGGGGCTAACGCCATCCAACTACGCCGTAATTTTGAAGGGAATAACCTGCTGTATGTGCCGGAGATTTATTCCGATTATGGTAGTGAAACGATGTTGGTGATGGAACGCATCTACGGTATTCCTATCTCTGAGACGCAAACACTGGTAGAGCGAGGCATTAATATGCAACTCCTCGCCGAGCGTGGGGTACAGGTCTTCTTTACCCAAGTGTTTCGTGACAGTTTCTTCCATGCGGATATGCATCCCGGTAATATTTTTGTCAGTCATGATCATCCCGATGATCCACAATATATTGCCATTGACTGTGGGATTGTCGGCTCATTAAATAAAAACGATAAACGCTATCTCGCAGAAAACTTTATCGCCTTTTTTAATCGTGATTATCGACGCGTAGCTGAACTACATGTGGATTCTGGCTGGGTACCACCAGACACTAATGTTGAGGATTTTGAGTTTTCAATCAGAACGGTTTGCGAACCAATCTTTGAAAAACCACTGGCTGAAATCTCATTTGGTCATGTGTTACTTAATCTTTTCAACACAGCTCGTCGCTTCAATATGGAAGTCCAGCCGCAACTGGTACTGTTACAAAAAACCTTACTTTATATTGAAGGTATTGGTCGCCAACTTTATCCGCAACTGGACTTATGGAAAACGGCGAAGCCTTTCCTTGAAGAGTGGATTAAAGATCAAGTGGGCCTCCCTGCGCTCTGGCGTACGGTAAAAACCAAGGCCCCTATGTGGGCGGAACGTCTACCTGAACTGCCTGAACTGGTCTTCGATACGCTTCATCACCATAAATTGTTAAAGCATAGTGTTGATAAGCTCGCCGATCAACTCAACCAACAGCATAACCGTCATATACAAGTTCGATACTTGTGGGGAATGGGCGCCATCTGTTTGCTGAGTAGCACAGCAGTAATGCTGGTTCACCCGGAATTGAAGTGGATGTCGGGGGGATTACTGGCAGGAGCCTTGATTAGCTGGATAGTGGGCTGGCGAAAAACTACGTAAAGAGTCATGGTAGAGCACAGCATTGCCGTTAAACATCTGGTATGATCAATTTTAATTAACAAGCTATTATCATTTGAGGTCATCATGGCTGGGATAAGTATTACCAAACTCCTCATCATTGCCGTTATTGTTATCCTTTTCTTCGGAACAAAAAAGCTGCGTAATTTAGGCTCCGATTTAGGGTCATCAATCAAAGGTTTCAAAAAAGCAATGAGCGACGATGAAACGAAAAAAGATCAGGATGCCGAATTCTCGACAAAATCCCTCTCTGATTCTGAAAGCGCTTCGCAATCTGAAGTTAAGCATAAAGACAAAGATCAGGTATAACCCGTGTTCGATATTGGATTTAGCGAGTTACTGTTGGTTTTCGTTATAGGGCTTGTTGTCTTAGGCCCTGAACGACTCCCCGTAGCGGTCAAAACCGTCGTCGGTTGGATCCGTGCTATCCGTTCTTTGGCTGCCAACGTACAGCATGAACTGGCGCAAGAACTCAAGCTTCAAGAGCTGCAGGACAGCGTTAAAAAGGTGGAAGAGGCCGGTAAAGGCATGCTTTCCCCAGAGCTGAAAGAGTCAATCGAAGAGCTACGCAAAACGGCTGATTCGGTGAAGCAAACCTATCATGAATCGATTGAGACTGAGCGCAGTGAAGATTTAGCCTCTCACACAGATTCAGTAGAAAAAGCGAAAGCCTCAGCGTCGAGCCAGCCCCAGCCAGACAGCCAAACGACTCAGCCAACGGTGAGTTCCTCACGCTTAGTGACCCCTGAAGATGAAAAAGCGCCTACTGCGGCCAAGCCAACCCCAGCGGTTGAAGCGGCTCCTGCGGCCAAGCCAACCTCAGCGGTTGAAGCGGCTTCTGGCGTCGTAAAAGAAGCAACCCACTCTACTAGCGAAGATAAAAGTTAATGGATGTCGAAGATACTCAACCGCTAATCAGCCACTTAATTGAGCTACGTAAGCGGCTGCTTAACTGTATTATTGCTGTATTTGTTATTTTTCTAGCTTTAATCTATTTCGCTAATGATATTTATCAAATGATTGCCGCGCCGCTTATTCGACAAATGCCGGTTGGTGCGAGCATGATTGCGACAGATGTCGCGTCACCCTTTTTTACCCCGATTAAACTGACCATTATTGTCTCAGTCTTTTTGGCAGTGCCCGTCATCCTTTACCAAGTCTGGGCCTTTATCGCACCGGCACTCTATCGCCATGAACGCAAACTGGTGATGCCGTTACTCTTCTCGAGTAGCCTGCTGTTTTACGTGGGAGTAGCATTTGCCTATTTTATTGTCTTCCCGCTAGCGTTTGGTTTCTTTGCTAAGACGGCTCCACAAGGCGTACAGATTGCCACCGATATCAGTAACTACCTCGACTTCGTTATGGCGATCTTCCTAGCCTTTGGTGTTGCCTTTGAAGTCCCCATCGCAATAGTCCTGTTGTGTTGGACCGGCTTAACCACGCCTGATGATCTCCGTAAAAAACGACCGTATATCTTGGTGGGTGCGTTTGTCGTAGGGATGCTGTTAACACCTCCTGACGTTTTTTCTCAAACTTTACTCGCTATTCCGATGTACTGCCTATTCGAAGTCGGCGTATTCTTCTCCCGTTATTATGTAGGAAAAGGACGTTGGGATAAGGAACAGGATAGCGAATCCTGAGGTCCCCCTCTCAGGTTCTGCGGGATAAGCTGCGGAACAACGTTGAACCAGGCCACCTAAGTGTGGCCTCGCGTTGGAAAATAAGATGTTTGATATTGGTGTTAACCTAACAAGTACGCAGTTTGCAAAAGATAGAAAACAGATCGTCACTCGTGCTCAGCAGGCAGGCATCACTGGGATTTTAATTACCGGAACGAATGCACTCGAAAGCCAGCAAGCACACTCTCTCGCTACACAACATCCAGGCTACTGTTGGTCCACTGCCGGCGTTCATCCACATCATGCCAGTGAATGGTCGCAAGAAACCGCTGGCACGCTTCGCCGGTTAGCGCGCCAACCTCAAGTGGTCGCTATTGGTGAGTGTGGCCTAGATTACAATCGAAATATCTCTGTCCCTGAGCAACAAGAGTACGCGTTCAATGCGCAACTTGAGTTAGCGGCTGAATTATCAATGCCAGTCTTTCTTCATTGTCGCGAAGCGCACGATCGCTTTATGGCGATTCTCACGCCATGGTTAGACAAACTTCCCGCGGTAGTGGTGCACTGTTTCACCGGTACGCGTAAGGAACTCGAGGACTATATTGCGCAGGGCATGATGATTGGTATTACCGGATGGGTGTGCGATGAACGGCGTGGGGGGGAGGTTCGGGAACTATTACCACTGATCCCTGCTGCTCGCTTATTACTCGAAACCGATGCCCCTTATCTACTTCCGCGAGATATGCGGCCACGGCCACCCTCAAGGCGTAATGAACCTTGTTATCTTCCTCATATAGTCCATCAGGTCGCAACCTGGCGCGGTGAAGATGCGCAAAGCTTAGCGGTGCAAACCGATAGTAACGCCCGGCGTTTATTCGGTCTCAGCGGTTTATAGTTATTTTTTGGTAAATGCGTCGTTCTCAACGCTGCGTGCCACTGTCTTGTTTAACAGATTGAGCAATAAGATTGAGCGTGTTTCGCCATCAGTTTCTTGGTAAATAGCGCTCATCCCTTCAAAGATACCGCCAGTAATCATGACGCTTTCACCCGCTTGCGGGAGAGCGGGACAGAAAGGGCTCTCTGAGGGACAGGCCTGCAAACTGGTGATCACTTGTTCGGGGACAAGAGCGGGCGTTGAGCCAAAGCGAACGAAATGGCTGACTCCACGTGTGGCACTGATGGTGGTAGTATGAATGATCTCTGGATCGAACCGCAAAAAAAGGTAGTTCGGGAAGAGTGGCTCACAGACCTTTTTGACTTTGGCCCGCACCAACTTTTCCGTCTCAATGATTGGGACAAAACAGGTGACTTGCTGTCTCTCTAAATGCTCCTGCGCACGAGCCATCTGCCCACGCTTGCAATACAGTAAATACCAACCAGCCATAATCTCTCCAAAGGTAACGGTAAATGATAACAAAGAGATATTTATTGGTATAGTTTACTTGTGGGGTAATCTTAGGAGATCTCAGTAAATTCTGGAATTTACCCAAATAAATCGCAGCGCCCGTCGCTATTCATACATATAATGGCAGTATTGCCCATCATAATTGTAGATATCACCCGTTATGAAATATCAGGACTTACGAGACTTTATTCAGCAGTTGGAAGCCATCGGTGAATTAAAACGAATCACATTACCGATCGATCCTAATCTTGAAATGACTGAAATTGCTGACCGGACCTTAAGGGCAGGGGGCCCGGCGTTATTATTCGAAAACCCCAAAGGTTACGATATGCCAGTATTGTGTAACCTGTTCGGTACGCCGCGTCGTGTTGCCCTCGGCATGGGGAGAGAAGAAGTCAGTGCGCTGCGTGAAGTCGGAGAGCTCCTAGCATTTCTTAAAGAGCCTGAGCCTCCTCGTGGGTTCCGTGATCTCTTTGATAAACTGCCGCGTTTCAAAAATGTCTTAAATATGCCGACTAAAAGGCTACGTTCGGCGCCTTGCCAACAACATGTAGAACAAGGCGACGAAGTCGACTTACATAAAATTCCTGTCATGCGCTGTTGGCCAGAAGATGCCGCCCCACTGATTACATGGGGATTAGTGGTGACGCGCGGACCTCATAAAGAGCGACAAAATCTCGGTATCTATCGGTTACAAGTCATCGGTAAAAATAGGCTGATCATGCGTTGGTTGTCCCATCGCGGCGGTGCGCTCGATTTCCAGGAATGGTGTAAAGAACATCCTGGCGAACGCTTCCCGGTGAGTGTCGCGTTGGGGGCTGACCCCGCCACCATTTTAGGGGCGGTCACGCCGGTACCCGATGGTTTATCCGAATATGCTTTTGCCGGGTTGTTAAGAGGCACCAAAACAGAAGTGGTGAAATGCCTCTCTTCTGAATTGGAAGTTCCAGCAAGCGCTGAAATTGTGTTGGAAGGGTATATCGAACCCGGTGATCTGGCACCAGAAGGCCCTTATGGTGACCACACTGGCTATTACAATGAAGTGGATGACTTCCCTGTTTTCACCGTGACGCATGTGACTCATCGCGATAAGCCTATCTACCATTCGACTTACACTGGCCGCCCGCCAGATGAACCTGCCGTACTCGGTGTTGCCTTGAATGAGGTATTAGTCCCAATACTGATCAAACAGTTTCCAGAAATCGTAGATTTCTATTTACCGCCGGAAGGTTGTTCATATCGCTTAGCCGTGGTGACCATTAAGAAACAGTATGCAGGGCATGCAAAGCGCGTTATGTTTGGCGTGTGGTCTTTCTTACGTCAGTTTATGTATACCAAATTCGTGATAGTGTGTGACGATGACGTAAATGCTCGCGATTGGAACGACGTTATTTGGGCGATCACCACACGAATGGACCCAGCACGAGATACAGTACTGGTCGAAAATACCCCCATAGACTATCTCGATTTTGCTTCACCTGTTTCAGGACTCGGTTCAAAAATGGGAATGGATGCAACCAATAAATGGCCGGGTGAGACAGACCGTGAATGGGGACGACCAATCGTCAAAGACCCTGAAGTCACCGCTCGTGTGGATGCCCTGTGGGATGATCTAGCGATTTTTCAGACGAAATAAAGGCCAACACTACAATAAACTTGTCAATGCCTGACAGAGGTAATGAATGACTATTTTGAGCTGTAACGTAATTTCTGTAGAAACCATCACCGAGACCGTTTATCGCGTGAGGATTGTCCCTGAAACCGAATTTACTTTTCGCGCTGGCCAATATTTAATGGTTGTGATGGATGAGCAAGACAAACGTCCGTTCTCTGTGGCGTCAACGCCAATGGAAAAAGATATTATCGAATTACATATTGGCGCTTCGGATATGAATCTTTATGCCATGGCGGTGATGGACAAAATTCGCCAGCAGAAAACCATTCAAGTGGACATGCCTCATGGTGATGCGTGGTTACGTGAAGGGGGTCAACGCCCTATTATTCTCATTGCGGGGGGCACCGGATTTTCTTATGCCCGTTCAATCCTATTAACCGCCCTAGCGGAAAATCCAGAGCGTGAGATTGAGCTCTATTGGGGAGGGCGTGAGCCTCAACACCTGTATGATTTAACTGAGCTGGAGGCATTAGCTGTACGTCACCCCTCACTCAAAATTATACCGGTGGTCGAGCAACCCGATGCTCATTGGCAGGGGCGCACGGGAACGGTTCTCCCCGCGGTACTCAATGATCACGTCTCGCTTGCTGAACATGATATCTATATTGCAGGTCGCTTTGAAATGGCCAAAATCGCTCGCGAGCGTTTCTGTGCGGAAGCGGGCGCGCAAGCTGAAAATATTTATGGGGATGCTTTCGCTTTCTTATAAGTTATTTTCAGTAACCTAGATTTCATAATAAAGGCCGATTAACTCACCGTTATCGGTCTTTTTATTTGAGAAGTACTATTCACACCATCCGACGCTTTTTAACCTATACCGTTTTGCCCCGTATCGCTGAGGAGCCATTGCGCACTCCAGTAAAAAGCTGTGCTACCATATGGGCTGATTTTGAACCGTTTGGAGAAGGCAGAATGAATTCGTTACCCGCACTCTATCGTGCTCATCTTGAAAGTTTGGTCGCTCACGCACGGATTATTTTGGCGCGATCACAGCGCGATGCACTATTGATTCATTCTGGAGAGCTCATCACCGCGTTCCAAGATGACCATGCTTATCCTTTTAAAGTTAATCCCTTATTTAAGGCCTGGTTGCCAATCATCGAAACCGCAAACTGCTGGTTGTGGATTGATGGCCAGACTCCCCCCACACTCTATTTCTATTCTCCTACCGACTACTGGCACAAAGTCGATCCGCTTCCAGATACCTTTTGGAGCCGAGAATTTACTGTTGTGGCGTTAAAACAGGCCAATGATATCGCAACCTTACTCCCGGCTGATCGCAGCAACGTGGCTTACCTTGGGGCGGCGACTCATCGCGCAACAGAGCTTGGGATCCCAGCCTCACAACAAAACCCGCAACCGATCATCGACTATCTTCATTATTATCGCAGTTTTAAAACTGATTATGAGCTGTACTGC
This sequence comes from Rosenbergiella nectarea, assembly GCF_900111105.1. GTDB lineage: Bacteria > Pseudomonadota > Gammaproteobacteria > Enterobacterales > Enterobacteriaceae > Rosenbergiella > Rosenbergiella nectarea. Next base: position 173,802 of record NZ_FOGC01000008.1, read on the forward strand.
ATGCGTGAAGCGCAGCAGAGTGCGGTGAAGGGGCATCTGGCCGCACGCGAGAGTTTCTTTGCGGGAGCAAGTGAATTCCAAATCAATAATGATTATCTCGCGGCGACAGGACAACGTGATACCAATGTCCCCTATGGGAATATTGTAGCGATCAACGAACATGCCTCTGTCTTGCACTACACCCATTTAGATCATGAGCGGCCGAAAACACCACGCAGTTTCTTGTTAGATGCGGGCAGTGAGTTTAACGGTTATGCGGCCGACTTAACGCGGTCTTATGCAGCATCACCCACAACGTTATATGCCGAGCTAGTGGCGGCGTTAAATCAACATGAACTGGCGTTAATTGATACGTTAACAGTGGGGCAACGTTACAGCGACTACCATCTGCAAATGAATCAGCGTATTGCTTCTATTCTCTGCGAAACCGGCATTATGAAAAGTATCAGCGAAGAGGCACTGGTGAGTGAAAATATTACTTCTACCTTTATGCCGCATGGTGTGGGCCATTCGCTCGGATTACAAGTTCACGATGTTGCCGGTTTTATGCAAGACGACCAAGGGACACATCTTGCCGCCCCGGCTGAGTATCCATGGTTACGTTGTACGCGGATTATTGAACCCCGTATGGTGCTAACGATTGAACCGGGTTTGTACTTTATTGAGTCGCTTCTCGCACCTTGGCGTAATAGCCCATACAGCCAGCACTTCAATTGGAATGCAATAGATGAATTGAAAGGCTACGGTGGGATTCGTATTGAAGACAATGTCATCATGTGGCCTGACCACGTCGAGAATATGACGCGTGATTTACAGCTACCCTAATGCATAGCTACCCGATCCCTGTTCAAGCAGAAACGATAGTTGAAGAGACGATAAAAAAAAGTCGTTTCATCACCTATATTGTGCATACCGTTGGCGTTGACGCCGCAAAAAGTGTTGTTCAAGTTATTCGAGAACAACACCCTACGGCACGCCATCACTGCTGGGCCTTTGTTGCGGGTGCCCCTAATGACTCGCAACAGTTGGGCTTTTCGGATGATGGTGAACCTTCGGGAACGGCAGGTAAGCCTATGTTAGCGCAATTAATGGGGAGCGGGCTGGGGGAAGTTACCGCCGTTGTTGTGCGTTATTATGGTGGAGTCATGCTTGGAACGGGGGGGTTAGTGAAAGCCTATGGTGGCGGGGTACAGTTAGCCCTTAAGCAAGTTGAACGGCAAATAAAAATTCCCAAAAATGCCTATTGGCTGCAATGTCAGTATGGCCAGTTAGCAGAGATCGAACGTATCGTGCAACGTTACCAAGGTGAACTTCTCGATACTCATTTTACCGAACATGTCACGGTTAACATTGCCCTGCCTGAAGCCCTTTTAGCAGAGTGTAATGAGGCACTGAGCCAGTTTAGTCGTGGTGAACTCCATTTACAGCAGCAATAAATAATCCTGAATCAGGTCGAATAGGACAGGCAGCATGCAATTCCGAGCCCTAACCCGTATTGTAGGTCTTTTAATTATTATCTTCTCCGGCACCATGATGTTGCCAGGGCTTGTGGCACTGATCTATCGAGACGGGGCAGGAAGAGCTTTTAGCCAAACCTTTCTCACCGCACTAGTCATCGGTTCATTACTTTGGTGGCCTAACCGTAAGCATCGGCGTGAACTCAAACCTCGCGAAGGTTTTTTTATCGTCGTCCTATTTTGGATAGTACTGGGTAGCGTTGGGGCATTGCCTTTTATGTTTGCCGAGCGCCCACATCTTTCTGTCACTGACGCCTTTTTCGAGTCATTCTCTGGCCTGACCACTACCGGTGCGACAACACTTATCGGTCTAGATACTTTACCCAAGGCAATATTGTTTTATCGGCAGATGTTGCAGTGGCTAGGCGGTATGGGGATTATTGTCTTAGCCGTAGCAATCCTACCTATATTAGGGGTAGGGGGGATGCAGCTTTACCGCGCAGAAATGCCGGGACCCCTAAAAGATAATAAGATGCGCCCAAGGATTGCTGAAACGGCTAAAACGTTATGGTTAATTTATGTATTGCTGACGATAGCCTGTGCTCTCGCGCTATGGTTTGCCGGGATGCCATTATTTGATGCGATTGGCCATAGCTTCTCAACGATATCGATTGGTGGTTTTTCTACCCATGACTCGAGTGTCGGCTATTTCAACAGCCCACTGATCAACAGTATTATCGCAATCTTCCTTCTCATTTCTGGCTGTAACTATGGTCTCCACTTCTCGCTGCTTTCTGGTCGAAACCTTAAAGTGTATTGGCGTGATCCGGAGTTCCGCGTCTTCATTGGTGTGCAGTTAAGCCTGGTTGTTATCGCCACCCTGATTTTAATGACGCATCATGTCTATCACGGCTTTTGGGCCACACTAGACCAAGCCTTTTTCCAAGTTGTCTCGATGGCAACGACATCGGGATTTACTACAGATGGTATCGCTCATTGGCCGTTATTCTTGCCCGTGCTGCTATTATGTACCGCGTTTATCGGTGGGTGTGCAGGCTCGACAGGCGGCGGGCTTAAAGTGATTCGTATCCTTTTACTCTTTAAGCAAGGTAACCGTGAGCTAAAGCGCTTAGTGCATCCTAACGCAGTCTATACCATCAAATTGGGGGATCGCCCCCTACCCGAACGAATTATCGAGGCAGTATGGGGATTCTTCTCGGCTTATGCTTTAGTCTTTTTAGTCAGCATGATGGCGATCATCGCAACGGGCGTAGATAACTTTTCTGCATTTGCTGCGGTGGCTGCCACACTCAATAACTTAGGCCCTGGTCTTGGCGTGGTGGCAGATAACTTTGCGTCAATGAATGACACCGCGAAATGGATACTTATTTCGACTATGCTGTTTGGGCGTTTAGAAGTTTTTACGCTACTCGTTCTTTTCACGCCAACCTTCTGGCGTCAATAAGGTATATGAATGAAAACTCTTCTTCTTTATTCCACGCGTGATGGCCAGACTCGTAAGATTGCGCAAGCTATCCAGCTGGATATGGTTCCACAACAGGTCGACCTTTATGATTTAACGGCGTTACCTAATATCGATTGGTCGCTATACGATAAAGTGATTATTGGCGCATCGATTCGCTACGGGCGCTTTGCACCACAGTTGGCAGAGTTTGTCGATGCTCATCTCGACGAGTTAGGTCAGCGCTATAGTGCGTTCTATTCGGTAAACCTTACGGCGCGAAAACCTGATAAAGCGTCGCCCGACACGAATGTCTACACGCATAAGTTTTTAAGCACTTCTTCTTGGGTACCGGATGAGGTCGCCGTTTTTGCTGGCGCGTTACGTTATCCCCGTTATCGTTGGCTCGATCGCTTTATGATCGGATTGATTATGAAGATGACCGGAGGAGAAACGGATAAGACCAAAGAGGTTGAATACACGGAATGGGAAAAGGTTCGTGAATTTGCCCTGAAAATCGCTGAGAAAAAGAGCAAATTGGTGGCAAATTGAGTGGTTCGGTTAGAAAAGAAACGAACGAAAAAATTTTTTAAATAATCCCTTGCGCTCTGAACGGAACTCCCTATAATGCGCATCCACTGACACGGCAAAGCGAGATACGCAGCGCGGTGACAGGGACTGAAGCGATTCGGTCCAGGAGAAAAAATCAAAACAATGATTGACTTCTGAGGTGAAGCGAGTAATATACGCCACCTCGCGACAACGAGTTAAAACGTTGATTCGCAATGCTCTTTAACAATTTATCAGACAATCTGTGTGGGCACTCGCAGGATTGATATCACAAAAAAACTTTGTAGTATCAAGTCTTGAAGAGTGACACTGAAAATTCATTTACGAATAACAGAATAATTTCTTTGAGCATCAAACTTTAAATTGAAGAGTTTGATCATGGCTCAGATTGAACGCTGGCGGCAGGCCTAACACATGCAAGTCGAACGGTAACAGAGAGTAGCTTGCTACTCTGCTGACGAGTGGCGGACGGGTGAGTAATGTCTGGGGATCTG
>NZ_FOGC01000007.1 GCF_900111105.1 Rosenbergiella nectarea
TTAAATAGTGATCCGCATAGTGATAGGCATCACCATAGGTGGTGGTATCCCCGCGGGTCGCATCGACCTGGGTGTTCAGGTCATCCGTGGCCTGGCGGTAATTATAATCACGGGTGCTGACCTGTTTTTGCACCACGCGATGATGGCTCTCCATGCCCCAGACCGAGTCCGCGCCTTTTGAATGCTGTCCTGATGGCGGAATCGATGGCAGGATCAGGCCTTTCTCGACCCCCTGCTGGCTGTCGTAAAACTCCACCACATCGATGTTCAGGCGCGTATCAGTGGTAAAGCGGAACCAGATACCGACCTCGCCCAACAGACGGGTAATAAAGTGCAGATCATCCTCGCCGTACTGCATCACCTGCTCACGGCGCGGGTACTCTTTTGTCAGTGAGAACAGAAAATCCTGACCGCGCATGGTGTGACGCTCACGCAGAATTTTTTCCACGATCTGCGGCACCGACATATCCTGATAAATCGCGTTCTGATGCGAGCGGTCAAGCAGCGCCAGGCGTGGCTGCAGCGTCAGGGCATAGTGAGTTTCATCTTTTGAGGTGTTGAGACGTTCAAAGCCGCTCACCACCCCCTGAAGGGTGCGCACGACCTGCTGTATTTTGATGCCGTAACCTTGATCAACCGGGGCCTGCAGCGTCAAGGAGGCCGCTTTCATCAGTATCATTTCTTTGCTGAGGGCATGGTCAGAACTGGTGAATTCAATACGGTAACTGAACGGTGTGCTCAGGGCCTCTGAGCCTTCAAAGGCCAGCACATCGAGTACAGACTCGCAGTCTTTCACTGCCAGCAGGTGGTGGTTATGGCTAAATCTTAGTGGAAAATGACTGCTCATCCCGACACTCCTTGTATAAGATCGAATGCGAGTCCAATCCCCTCTTCCTCACTCCAGCTAAGCGTCAGGCGTTGGGGTTTCTGTTTCGCTGCCATGTGGGTCAGCAGCTGCTGGCTCAGCACTGGCAAAATTTGCTGGTTGAGCAGGCTGTCGACGTTACGTGCCCCGGTGTCCGGTAACAGGCAGGCGGCGGTCAGGGCATCAAATAGGCTCTCTTCGATAGTCGTGTTCAAGCCGTAGTGGCGGTTCAGGCGCTTACTGACCTGTGCGAGCTTTATCTCCACGATGATACGCATCGCCGCTTCGGCCAATGGGCGGTAAATCACGGTCTGGAAGCGGGCTAGCAGTGCCGGCTGGAAGTGGTCGCGCAAAATCGGGCGCAGCAGCTCGTACAGGTCGCCTTCGGTGGCCTCCGGCTGTTCATCAAGCCGTTGCATCAGGAGGTCACTGCCGAGATTCGAGGTCATCAAAATAACGGTATTACGGAAGTCGATTTCGCGCCCTTCGCCATCACGCATAACGCCGCGGTCGAAGACCTGATAGAACAGGTTCATTACATCGCGGTGTGCCTTTTCCACTTCATCCAGCAGCACCACGCTGTACGGACGCTTGCGCACCGCTTCGGTGAGAATCCCGCCCTGACCATAACCCACGTAACCCGGAGGAGAACCTTTCAACTGGGAAACGGTATGCGGCTCCTGGTACTCGGACAGGTTGATGGTGATGAGTGACTTCTCACCGCCGTACAGCACATCCGCTAGTGCCAGCGCGGTTTCGGTTTTCCCGACGCCACTCGGGCCGACCAGCAGAAATACGCCCTGCGGACCATTCTCGGACGTGAGCCCCGTTTTTGCCGCACGCAGGCGCCGGGCGATGGCGGTCAGCGCCATGTCCTGCCCGACCACGCGCTTGCCTATTTCGTTTTCGAGTGTCAGCAGTTCGGTCTGTTCGTCTTTCATCAGGGAAGAGAGCGGAATACCGGTCCAGTCGGCGATCACATTTGCGACCGTGCGGCTATCCACATCCACTTGAGCCAGCACATCGCCCTGCTTCAGCTGCTGTTGCAGGTCGGATATTTTAGCCTGCTGGCTGATATCCTGGCGGCAGGCCATCAGCTGCTGTACCAACGCCTTTTCGTTGTTGAAACGCGCTTCCTGCTCCCCGATACGCGCGTCCAGTTCAGTCCGCTGCTGCTCAATGGCACCCAGTCGGTCACCATGACGGTTGCTGCCGCAGGCGATGTCTTCCAGCAGCGCCTGCTCTTCCAGTTCCAGCGCGGTCAGTTGTGCTTTCAGGCGTACAATAGCTTCCGGCACCGTGTCGAGACTCATACGGACACGCGCGGCGGCGGTATCCAGCAGATCAACAGCTTTGTCTGGCAACTGGCGGCCTGTTAAGTAACGACGTGACAGGGTGACGGCGGCACGCACCGCATCATCGGTGATATGTACGTTATGATGTTCGGAATAGTGGGATTTCAGGCCCCTGAGCATCAGGCACGCCGTGTCATCGTCCGGCTCATCCACTTTCACCCTCTGGAAGCGGCGCTCCAGCGCGGCATCGCGTTCAAAATACTGTTTGTATTCAGACCAGGTGGTGGCCGCAATAGTGCGCAGTTCACCGCGCGCCAGCGCCGGCTTCAGCAGGTTCGCCGCATCCGCCCCGCCGGCCTGGTTACCGGCGCCGATAATGGTGTGGGCTTCATCGATAAACAGCAGAACAGGCTCCGGCGACTGCTGTACAGCATCGATAACGTTTTTCAGGCGCTGTTCAAATTCGCCCTTCACTCCCGCCCCTGCCTGTAACAGTCCGAGGTCGAGGGTGCGCAGAACAACCGACTTGAGCGATTCCGGGACGTTACCCTCTGCTATACGTAGCGCCAGGCCTTCAACCAACGCCGTTTTGCCGACACCTGGCTCACCGACCAAGATCGGGTTGTTCTTGCGACGACGGGAGAGGATGTCCACCACCTGACGAATTTCCGTGTCGCGCCCAAATACCGGGTCAATCTTGCCCTCTTTTGCTTTGGCGGTGACATCAAGGGTGAACTTATCCAGTGCGTTCTGCAGCGCTGGGGGCAGCTCACCCTCTTTCAGTTCAGCCCCCACCGGACGTCCGACAAACTCCACTTCGCCGCCGTGGCGCTGCGCCAGTTCGGGTTCCTGCTGCACGTCCGGGCGTTCGTCGGACTGTGCATCCAGTAACGGACGCAGGCGCTCCAGCTGGCTCTGGCCGAGCGTCAGCAGTGGCCATAACCCATCACAGCGCAACAAACGTTGTTTTTCTGTCAGCACCATCAGTAAATGCACACTGCGAATACTCTCTTCACCCGATAGCGAAGCCAGTAGCCAGGCTTCCTGTAATAGTGTCTGGATAACAGCAGAGAGCTGTGGGCGACTACGTACCGAACGAGGTAAATTATCCAGCCAGCCCAGCAAATTCTGCCAGATAGCGTCCATGTCCCATTCATAGCGTCTTGCCAGCACGGTCAGGTCGCCCTCCCCCTGCTCCAGCAGTTTCAGCAGTTTCAGCAGCCAGTGCTCTGGCAGAATTTCCGCATGGGCACGCATCTGGCAGAGCGAAGCCGCCCCTTCCATCGCACGGGCACAATAAGGGTTCAGACGTCGAAGAAGGATTGCCGGGTTTTCCATGAAATTCTCTCTTTATCGGTTCCTGGACACGCTACCGCCCATCGCTGTTTCCCGTGAAGGGGACCAAAGCGCATACGGTCAGGCTGGCAGTTTGTGGTTTTTTTTGCTGAAAGCCTGTTCCAAATAGGCGCTCAGCAAAACAGCGGAAAGGACACCCCTCAGCTAAAAAGTGAGGATTACGCTAGAGAGTCCGTGTCGCAGGAAGGCGGCAAGTTCGTGAGTCCCCGGAAGCATAGATGACTATGTGACCGGGGCGAATAAATGAAGCCAATGCTCCTGCGGCGTGAAATATGATGCGTAATCAGGCGGTGGCGCGTTCGTTCCAGCTATCAGAATGAATGATGTTGCCGTCTTTATAAGTCCAAGTGATTTTTTCGTAACGCAACTCGATAGCTTCGAGGTGATTGTGTTTCTCGTAAGCAGGATCTTTGACGTCGTGCATCACCGGATTCACTTTCACCACCTTCACGTTCTCGAGTTTAGTGTTGAAATATTCCACTTCTTGGCCCGCATCGTTAATTTTGTACCACTTGAATTCCGCAGACTTCAGGGTCTGACCGGTAGTCACAGCCTTATATAGATAAGGGCTGGAGGAGTCGATTTCCTTGGTGAACAGGAACGGGGTGTGGATACGGGTACCGGTCAGCTTGCCGGTGTTGTTGTCGGTCGGTATATACAGGTTATGCTTCTGCGCGACCACTTCGATACTGCCTTCGCGATCCTGAACGTCTACAGACCCTTTGATGTCCGCGCCGCCGTCGTCTTTAAGCCAAAGGTAAACAGGTATTGCCATGAGAATTTCTCCATTTATACACTTCATCCTTCAGACTGCCTCTTTGTTGGCTGCCTTCATTCGCCCCGGTCACAGAGCAGTCTCTGCTCCCGGGGACTCACTCCGTTGCCGCCGCGATGCAGCCCGAATGATTTTGTGTATCCTTTTTACGAAGCGTCATCATCCTGCGATGACGTTTTGGGATTGCCCGGTACCTGGCAGGCATTGGCCTGCGGTACCAGACTGATGTCGACACGGCGATTGAGCGCACGCCCATCCGGGGTGTCGTTAGTTGCGATCGGGCGGCTTTCACCATAGCCCTGTACCGCAAAACAGCTTTCCGGTATCTCACCGGTGTCACGCATCCAGTCGCGTACCGCTTCGGCACGCTTCTGAGAGAGCGTCTGGTTCAGTTGCGCATTACCGGTGTTATCGGTATGGCCGGCGACCACAATCAACCAACCGGGCTTCGCCTTAACACCGACCAGCGAGTTCACGAGCATTTTGGTGGACCCAGCTTTCAGCGCCGATTTACCTGAATCAAATAGCGACATGCTGTCGAGGCGAATCGTTTTCGGTATCGGTTTGGGCGTGGGCTGCGGTGGTTTAGGGGGCGGTGGCGGGGGCACATATGTGCGGATCGCATCCAGCACCCGTATCCGTAGCCCCTCGCCCTGATACAGACCGAGGCTCAGCCGAGCGGGTACACCATTTCGCGCCCAGTCATCCAACTGCGCCACATCGGTGCGCAGGACGGCAACGGCATCACTTTTCTGCTCGTAATCACTCATCGGGATTCCGTCATAACGGGTAATATCAAAACTCACACGATGCATTAACTGACGATTATTCCAGCCGCTGCTGAGTAGCGCGGCAATTGCCGCCAGTGAGAAAATCCCGAGCGCACAGCGCCATGCACGTTCACGCGACGTAAGGCCTTTCCCTTCCGGCAGCAGCGGCAGGATAAAATCCGGTAGCAGGGAAATAACCGTACTGTCCGTTCCCACCGGCTGCCAACCAGCCACCCGTTGTAGTGCAGTGTGGCGTGAGAGCCACGCGGTCCAGACCGAGTTTGCCAGACTTCCGGCAAGGATCGGCCCCATCCCCCATAGAACCGCGGTAGGTGCTATAGCCGGAACGTCGGGACTCTCATCCAAAAAGACGGCTTCGACATGCTGATAGAACCAGCTCATCAGGCTGTTAATCAGTACCTGTTGCTGCATCACAGGCGTTCCGCCAGTCGTTATCCATCCAGCGATGGAACACGGAGCTAAAGACTCACGCCAGACCCGGCCCCCTTTCCCCGGAATAGCCGCCTGCCAGAGCGGGTCATTCGTCATCACACTGCCTATTTGACCATTCAGAACGAGCGGCACCGCATGTCCAGTTTCTTTACGAAGCTGGCTGATTTGCCAGCGCATAGCCAGCAGGCGACTGGCCAGGGCATCGCTGTCTGCATGCTTCTGCGGGCAGACACTAACCATTACCGAAAGCTGGCGTCCCCAGTCGGGGCGCAGCCACAGTATTTGACGGGCTGCCAGTTCAAGTTCCTGATGATCCTCTAACCGGATCCAGCACCCCTGCGCGACAGTGAGCACGGGTGACTGATGGGGCCAAGCAAGGGGCAGATCGCCACAGACCAGTACCACAGGCTGACGGTAAGTGGCGTCTGGAAGGTCATCCAGTTGCAGAGTCACATCAGGATCCGAACGGCAACGAGTGACAGTCCAGAACGCCAGGATAAGCCCCAGTATTGCCAGCAAAACGAGCACAGAAGCCAGGCGGGATGCCGGCAGGTAGCCCAGGCAGACCACAGCACTTAGCAAAGCGGCCCACAGCGCAAGCCCGCGCTGTTGTGCAGGACTCATTTCACGGCTCCCGGCATCAGGCTTGATAGCGTCTGATCTAACCAGTAATCTAGCCCCCACCAGAGTGCAGCGACCACCACCACGCCCAGACCGATACGTACGGGCCACAATGCCAGCCAACGACCCACTCTTCGTCCGGTACGGCTTTCTGCCATTACCGGATGAGTCTGCGGATAGTTGAACGGCGTGACATATTCATTGAGCGCGTCGATAAGTTTCTGGCGCTCCGGCTCGTTCAGAGAGCGGAAACTGCCGAGGAATCCCAGCATCATGACCCGCTGGAAGCAGGTCATCACAGCATGGTCAGGGGCCGGTTCGCGTAGCACATCGCGCATCCGATCACACAGCGTATCACCGGCGTCCATGGTGCCGAGGAAGTATCCTTGCAGGGGAATGTCATACCACTGTATGCAGGCATCATCCTCCACTCCTCGACCTTTGACTGCTTCATCAAGCAGCGCACACTGTGCAGTGAGAATATGCTGACAGCTGACTTCATCGAGTTCGTTCGCTTTCAGCTCACGCTGCACGCGCTCTACATCAGTAATGCAGCGCTCCCACAAGGTGCGCCCTTCTCCATCCTGAAACGTCGGGCCGTGACGCAGGCTGATCACCTGCAGCCAGGTGTCCTGCAGCAAGGCATCAATGTCAATGGATGCAGCAGCGCTGCGTTTAGGCTCACTCATGTTCTCAGTACCGCAAAGAGTTCAAGTTCAGGCTCGCCGAGCATGCCCGGCACGTAAAACATACAGGTGCCGCCCTGGAGCATTTCGCTGGCCAGAGGATGAGAGATATCGAGACTGAAATACTGGTTTTCCAGACGCAGTGGGATGGCGGCCGGCACATGACGCAGGGAGATCAGGGGTACACCCACCCGAGATGAATTGACGATACTCCTGACATGATCGGGACTGCCGACCTTGCATTGGCGTGGGAACTGTTCCTGCAGCTGTGTCACCCGCATGGGTGAACGCACGGAGAGGTAGTAATCGGCCCCTTCGCGCAGGCGCGGGTCATGCAGACGAGCCTGCCAGAAGTGAAGCCGGGCATCATGCTCAAGCTCAATCGTCACCACACGCGACGGCAAGCTGGCTTCCAGCAGGTCGGCCAGTAGGTCAAAGAGCGGCGGGAAGACGTTATTCAGTTGCTCATGCTGCCAGACAGGAATAGCACTCACCTGGTGTTCCAGCGAGAAGGTCAGCAGGCTACCCGCAAGGCGTACCAATTCCAGGTACAGACGCTCCGGGGGACTTTGCGGGTGACGCTGAAACTGTCCGAGCACGGGTTCTGCGCTGTTCAGGGCATTGAGCAGCCAGAACAGAGACACATCAGCCACGGCAAAATCGGCCATGCGCTCGTTACTTTCGCGACGCATGTCCATCAGGCGACTCAGACGGGCACGCAGTTGCATCATCAGCTGTTCTAGCTGGGTCACCAGCCAGCGGCTGCCCTGCAGAACCAGCAGTGGCGGAAGGAAGGTTTCATCGAGCACCCAGCTCCCCTGTGGATCCTGCTGCAGACGGGCGACCGGACAGGTCAAGTAATCACTGTTGTTCTGATGGGCTAAACGCAGCGTCAACTCGGGCTGCAAAACCGCAATCTGGCGGGTATCGTCCCCGAAGGTGTTGCGGACATCCCGCCAGCGCTGGCGATAACGCACAGGACGCTCGGCCATCTCATCGGGCTTAAGGCAGTTGCCGCCATTTGCCCGCAGAAGCGGAAGCGCCAGAACCACCACCACTTCCTGTGATTCGCCCTCTAGCGCCAGCACCGGCGGCAGGGGATCGGCATTATCCGTATCGATAAGCGTGCCGTCGGGGAAACGAATGTACAGACGACGCGGCTGCAAACGGCCCAGTTTCAGTGCATCCGGTTCGAAAGTGGCCTCAATCATTCCCCAGGGATGGCAGAGACCCAGTCGGGCGATACATTCCGCAGACCAGGCCGCATACGCGACCTGTTGCTGGAAATGCTGGGGAGAGACCATAACGCCCCTATCCCATAACGGTTGTTCCGTTCTCATTGGCTTCCTGCCTTAGCTTATGATTTCGCCTTCGGCATCTGGGAAACCAGTGATAGGTTGACATCCATGCCTTCTACTTGGAAATGTGGTACGGCGTAAAGCTTCACACGGAAAAAGCCCGGGTTATCTTCAATATCCTCTACCACCACTTTCGCATCGCGTAGTGGATGTGACGCCTGCAGCTCATCACCCGGATCGGTCATTTCCGTCACCAGACTGCGTACCCAAGTATTCAACTCCAGCTCCAGCAGACGACGATCTTTCGTCGTACCGATGTTTTCCCGCTGGATAAGCTTTAGATAATGCGCAATACGCGACAACAGGAAGATATACGGTAGACGGGCATTAATACGACTATTGGCCGTCGCGTCAGAGGTATCGTAAACTGCGGGCTTTTGGGTAGAGTTGGCGCTAAAGAAACAGGAATAATCCCTATTTTTATAGTAGCTTAGAGGAATGAAGCCCAGATTTGCGAATTCAAATTCGCGGGTTTCTGGGATCATCACTTCTGACGGGATCTTGACCTGATTGCCGGTCCCCAAATCGTAGAGATGAATAGGTAAGTCCTCGACGGCACCACCGGCCTGCGGACCACGAATCTGTACACACCATCCATTATTGATAAAACTACGAACCATATTCGATGCGAAGGAAAACGAGGCGTTGGTCCAGAGATATTTATCGTGATCGGGGCCTTTTACTTCTTCCATATAATTGAAGCTGCGCACAGGGACAGTATCTGGACCGTACGGCAGGCGCGCCAGGACGCGCGGCATGACTAGACCGATATAGCGGGAATCGTCCGTCTCGCGGAAAGATTTCCATTTGATGTATTCTGCGCGGTCAAAATAGTTACCAATGTCTTTGATTGCGGCCACCTCTTCCATCGACTCCTTCAGGAAGAATTCAGGACCAGCAGAGCCGATAAACGGCATATGCGCAGCAGCAGACACTTTTGATATGTTCCGCAGCAGGGCCACATCCTGCGCAGAGGCATCAAATTCGTAAGCGGAAATTAGGGCCGCAATAGGCTCGCCACCCGGCGTATCATACTCATCAATATAAGACTGTTTGTACAGACCACTCTGAATGATCTCGGGGCTATCCTCGAAGTCCTGACGTAGGTCCTCTTTAGACATATCCAGTAGCTCAATCTTCACGTTCTGGCGGAAATCGGTTTTATCGACCAGGGATTTCGTGCCACGCCACAGACTTTCTACTGCCTGAAAAGCCTCATGGTGCATGACGGCATCAAGCTGACGGCTAATCTGGTAGTCCAGCTCAGCGATATGATGGTCAATGAGGTTTTTGTCGAGTTTAGCAATCTTTGAGCCCGATTTTTTCAGGCATTCCAGAAATACCTGCATCCCAGCCGTTAAACGTTCATCCGCCGTCGCATCCGACATCGCTTGCGTGTCCTGCCAGATATCCAGCGCGCTTAGCTCGGATACCGGGTGTAGGTTTATTTTCTCGAATAAAGACGTATAAACTCCACCTGTAGCAGGATGTTCCAATACCACGCTCTCGCCGCCAGTCGTATTCTCATTTTTTGAAGACATCCGTTTCTTCCTTATTAATCCGTTAAATCATGGGGACCTTTAGGGCTGTTTTGGGGCCAAGGCTAAAAGTTCGGCGCTAAGTTCGGCGCGTAGAGTGGGATCAATCAGAATTTTTTCCAGCTCCTTTCGAAAAGCCTGATTGTCCAGCAAGTTAGCTTTTAAATCGCGAAGCAAATTACGCATAGAAAGCATCGCCTTTAACTGGGGGACCTGCCGGGAAACCTCCTCCGGGGTGAAGTCTTTCATGCTGCGAAAGGTCAGGCAGATACTGTCTTCGCTGCCATCGCCGGCGAGTGTGTTTTCAACGGTCAAATTAACTTTTGGGGAATACTCTACAAGCACAGAGTCAAAGTTTGTTTTGTTGAGGTTAACTTTCTTGCGCTCAGATAAGGGCGCGGACTCCTGGCCATTGCTGAAATCACCCGCCACGAGCAACTTTAGGGGGAGCTCAGTTTTCTTGCTCGCTCCCCCGGTATGTAGGTCAAGCTTTAGATTAATACGTGCCTTGGGTACTTCATTCTGGAAACTATCAGCCATATCATCATCCCTTGTTTATCGCTGTGTAGACTTTTCAGACTCTCATGATCTGGATGCATGATAGAATAATGATCGATTAAAGATCAATAATACGGAGCTTTAATTTGCATATATGTTATTACTAAGAATTTTACACTAGACCCTAATAGTAAATCGTTTTACAAGCCCATTAAAATGAACTACATATAGCCTATTAAATGAGCATTTATATCGTAATAAATGAAAATCCGGATAATTAATAATCAAATGCGGTTCAGGTGATTTAAATCAATACCTGAGAGTTACGGATACGCATTCAGTTTCAGGAATAACGTTCAGATAAGCTGTGTAGAAAAATGAGGAGCAGGACAGGAACACGGAATTGATAATATTGCCACCGATGATGATATCTTTCGCTACGGTCTTTACGTCGAATTCCCATAAAGATTATACCGAGAAATTAGGGTTATCTCCGACGCAGGGCCTTATCTGCTATCAAAACGATACATAATCTGGCTAAGCCACTGCATACTTTCAGCAAGTGTGAGTGGAGAAAATGCTTTGGGGGAAGATTGAAGAAGAGTATTCAAGGCTGGAATGGGTCGCGAAAAAAACCGTCATTCTCTATACCAGATTACGGTTTTCACAGGACTCTTAAACGTTTAACCAATCGCCTTACTGATGGCTAATCGTTACGGCTCACACTGTGAGCCTTTTTTTAGCGGGTCATCCCGGCACTGTGCATCAATAGCCAGAGGATGATTGCCACCCCCCCCAGTGCCGCAATACTGCCTAACCACAGCAGCAACAACCAACGAAGCTGTGTCATCTTGCCAGAGGGCGTCTTGCCCTCTGACGTTGATGCGAGACGCTTAACCGCCAACTCAGTGATACCCTTCATCTTCAGAAATCTTCCCACGGAAGACATAGTAACTCCAGAAGGTGTAGGTCAAAATGACTGGGATGATCAGTAAGCCACCCACTAGCATAAAGCCTTGGCTTTGTGGGGGTGAAGCCGCCTGCCAAATAGAGATGGACGGTGGAATAATATTTGGCCATAAGCTAATTCCAAGACCAGTAAAGCCAAGGAAAATTAAGCCTAAGGTCAGTAGGAACGGCGCATAATCCGCACGACGTTTCACTGCCTTCAGAATACCCAAGCCACACATCACCACCAGTACGGGCACAGGTAAGAACCAATAAAGATTCGGTCGAGTAAACCAACGCTCAGAAATGGCATTGTGCGCCAGTGGTGTCCAAATACTGATAATCGCGATAACAATTAATAGCGCAATCGTCAGCGGCTTGGTTAATTGTGACATCTTATCGTGCAATGCATGCTGAGTTTTCATGATCAGCCAGCTGCTGCCCAGCAGAGCATAGGCTAATACCAATCCAACGCCGCAGAATAGAGGGAACGGCGATAACCATCCCATCACATCGCCGGTAAAGACACGGCCCGTCACCTGGATACCTTTAAGAATGGTACCAACCGAGATGCCTTGCATAAAGGTCGCGAGGAAAGAGCCACCAATAAAGGCTTTATCCCAGAACGGTCGGTGATGTTCTGTCGCTTTGAAGCGGAACTCGAATGCCACACCACGGAAAATTAACCCGAATAGCATCAGCGTGATGGGGATCGATAAGGCATCCGCAATCACGGCGTATGCGAGAGGGAATGCACCGAAAAGCGCTGCGCCCCCTAGAATGAGCCAGGTTTCATTACCATCCCACACTGGCGCGACAGTGTTGACCATCATGTCACGTTCAACAGGATCTTTAATGAAGGGAAAAATTAACCCTATCCCAAGGTCAAAGCCATCCATCACGATATACATCAATATGGCAAAAATAATGATGGTGAACCAAATAATTGAGAGATCGATACCCATGTTATTTTTTCTCCTCTGGTTTCTTAGAGGCATCTACCGCAGAGAGTGGACGAGCCGGCGTATGGTGTTGACCTGGACCACCATGGATCTCTTCTCTTCCCTCGCCTTCTACTGGACCTTTCTTGATAAGACGGATCAGATACACATAACCAATACCAAATACCGATGCGTAGACAACAATAAAGGCAATCAAACTGAAGGTCATTTGTAGCGCGCTGTGTGGCGAAACGGCATCACTGGTACGTAGAACACCGTAAACCACCCAGGGCTGACGACCAATCTCTGTCGTAAACCAGCCGGCTAACATCGCTAATAAACCAGAAGGGCCCATTAGCAAGGTGAACCATAAGAATGGACGTGAATCATAGAGACGTTTTTTATAACGCATCCATAGGCTCGCAACACCTAACAGAATCATCAGCATGCCCAGCCCAGCCATCACACGGAATGACCAGAAAACAATCGTCGAGTTAGGGCGATCCTCTTTCGGGAAGGTTTTCAATGCAGGCACTTGCTTATCAAGGCTATGCGTGAGAATCAAGCTTCCCAGATAAGGAATTTCCAGCGCATATTTAGTTTTTTCCTGCTGCATATCTGGCATACCAAACAGAATAAGCGGAGTCGGCTCGCCAGGAGGGTTTTCCCAGTGACCTTCAATCGCTGCAATTTTTGCTGGTTGGTGTTCAAGCGTATTCAGACCATGCGCATCACCCAAGAAAGCTTGAATAGGCGAGACGATTAATGCCATCCACAATGACATTGATAACATTTTCTTAATGGCAGGCGTTTTATTGCCCCGAAGTAAATGCCACGCCGCAGAAGCTCCGACGAAAAATGCGGTCGCCAAGAAAGCTGCGGTACTCATATGCATTAAACGGAACGGGAACGAGGGGTTGAAGACAATCTGCATCCAGCTTTCAGGTACCACAACACCATTCTGAATGCTAAAGCCCTGCGGGGTTTGCATCCAACTGTTAGAGGCTAAAATCCAGAAGGTCGAGAGAATGGTGCCGAGTGCCACCATACAGGTTGCGAAGAAGTGCAAGCCAGGCCCTACGCGATTCCACCCAAATAGCATTACCCCAAGGAAGCCCGCTTCCAAGAAGAACGCTGTCAGTACTTCGTAGGTTAACATGGGGCCGGTGATACTTCCCGCGAACTGGGAGAATCCACTCCAGTTAGTCCCAAACTCATAGGCCATTACCAGCCCAGAAACGACTCCCATACCGAAGTTAACCGCGAAAGCCTTTATCCAAAAATGGTATAAATCGCGATAAGTTTCGTTTTTCGTTTTTAACCACAATCCTTCTAGCACGGCGAGGAAACTCGCTAGCCCGATCGTGATCGCCGGAAACAAAATATGGAAAGATACAGTAAACGCAAACTGTAATCTTGCCAGATGAAATGCATCAAGCCCGAACATTGCCACCTCTTACATTACAATTAAAAGACAATTAATGATAATACTTAACAGACAGTGAAATCATTTAACACAATGATTTCTATCAAACTATTTTACGCTTATCGCCTGATATGAACAGAATTATTCAGAATAATTTAAGCGTTTTTGGTGGACCGACTGTTACCTAAGGGAGAGCGGTAAATGGAAAGTAATTAAAGTGTAGCGGAAAAAGGAGATAGTGGAAACACTGGAGATAATAGTGTTACTTAAGTGTGACTATTTACAACAATTAGCCAGAGAGGCGCTGGCAATGAACGTTAACTTTTGACTTCGTAGTTGCATTGGAACCAACGTGTCGTATAGCCAGGTAAGGTACCGGCCTCCTCGGGTAAAGGGTCAACTTTGTCAAAGCCTTGTTGAACACAACGTTGCGTAATATAGGCATTGAGCGCGGCGCGGTCGAGTTGATGAGGTTGATAACGGAATTGATAGGTATGCGCAACCTTATCGTGATCGATTTCTGTAAACCCCCCTATTTGCTGCTTCGCACACCCCACCACTAGAGTGCTGATACTAAACGCTATTCCTGCCCAGAGTGCCTTATTGTACGACATGGTGCCCCTTCCATAATGAGATTGACCCTAGATCTCGCTACTATAACCGAGACAACGGTGCGCATTATCGTATTTTATGGTGTTTGGATGATTATCAGTAGATTCTGAACCTTTATCAGCCCACGACCATCTGACGGATAAGATTCGCAGCTTTTGGCTGAGGTAATGTTAGGATCGTTCGATAAAGATCAATCGACATCACGCAGAGCTTTTGATGGTCTGTCGCTAAATCCTCTGGTTGATTGAGTTGCTGTAATTCATTACCCCATTGCGGATAAAGCCTCTTCACCACGTCATTCAGCGCATTATGTGCAGCCGCAATATCGCGCGGCCGGTCGCCATCTTGACTGTGTAGAAATAGTTGCTCTAGGGCTTCTTCATCAACTTGATTCATTTGAGGGCTTAGGAGTTCGCCAATGTTCACGCCGCCTGATACTTGCGGATAAAGGAATCGATAGCAACTTTCAGCTGAGATCTTGTTCAATGCTTGCATCTCTTGAACCGCGACGGCAATGTAGCCCGTTACCGCGCGATCATCTGCCTTAACAATTCTAAGGTTCACCAATTCGGTGAGCTGTCCACGCACCTCACCGATCGCTTGTTGTTGACTATGCTCTGCGGCCAATGAATGCATAAAAGACTCACTCACTTCCTGCCAAAGCTGTGGCTCTTGCTGTTTAAGTAATCGATAGCCCGGTAACGCGGCAAATTGAGCGAGCGCCTGTTGCTGCGCGTGCTGACGCGAATCGGTTGAAGGGGTATAGAAGCGATAACCGATGGCACCGATGATAACGATGATGATAAAAATAAGAGTGGCTTTACGCACAAATAATATCCGTTAAATCTCACTACTCTGCCTAGCAGTCGCTGTGACGGCCAGTCAAAGAAGAAATATTAGGTCGTTAAGGTATTGAACTGGATGGATAACCTAGGTCATAACCCAGTCCTCAATCCTTAGAATATAGCTGATTTTCTCAGAGGATTAAGTCTGAAATTGTTAATCTTCCCTACAGACGACAGAAATTTAGCCACTAGCCATCACTCTGCCCTTCGCTCAAATCAATCAATACCGGACAGCACGCGGTTTCGAGCACCGCGGCGCTGACGGAACCTTTAAACAGTCGGTTAAAGGGGGAGAGGTGTCGACGTCCCATAATAATCATGGTAGCGGAGAGCTTATTCGCTTGCTCAACAATGACCGCTGCAGGCTCCCCTCGGCAAAGTAGACCGCGAGCCGAGACCCCGGACTGTTGGAAAGGGACTAATGCGGCACGAACGCTGGTCTCAGCACAGTTTAGGGGATCTTTAGGCTGCCCATGCTGTTGGACGGCTTGGTCGATCGCGCACTCAATATCCATCACCTCACCCTCGACGCCGCCGTCAGTCGGTAGACAGCAAATAATCACGACTGACGCATTTCGGAGCATAGCTTCTTGCAACGTTAATTGACTGATCGTGGTGGAAAGATTGTTCTGGTGATCGATTGCCATAACCACTGTATTCATCACATTATCCCTTAGTCGAAGATATTTTCACTCTACTGCCAATCTAAATACTCTCTCAAGCGATTTAATTAAAAAAAATGATGTAGGGTCATCCGCATTATGTCAGTAGCGCGTGAATGATGTTAATTCTCAGTAAGGAATATTTCTTTTTACGTTAAATCAACGTACATTACGCGGGATCAAAATCGTGATGCACATCACGTAGTACGATTGCGATGAGCTGTACCAAGGTATTCAGCGGAATAAAATGATAATAGAGGATATCTTATGAAATATGCACTGATGGGAATTTCGTTTTTTGTTGTGCTGTGGCTAGGGACGTTTGTATTGCTACTGAAATAATAACAGGGCGTTAGCCCTGTTATGCTCTCGGTTTATAACACCGAACCGAGGGTTTGGCGTATGTGCGCCCCTGCCCCGAGCAACCCAGGTTGTTCATGAGTAATCATGTAGACAGGGATGTCTTTAACATAATCACGAAAACGTCCTTTGTCTTCGAATGCAGCACGAAAGCCTGAGGCTTTAAAGAACTCAAGGAAACGTGGAACAATTCCGCCGGCAATATAAACGCCACCGAAGGTGCCTAAGGTTAAGGCTAAGTTTCCGCCAAAACGCCCCATAATGACACAGAACAGAGAGAGCGCACGACGGCAGTCGATACAGCTATCTTCTAACGCACGTTCACTCACTTCGCGTGGTTTGAGTTCTTCCGGCTCACGATGGTCGGCTTTCACGATACCGCGGTAGAGATTCACCAAACCTGCACCAGAAAGTACGCGTTCAGCAGAGACGTGACCCATCTCTTCACGTAAGACTTCTAATATTTGATCTTCTTCTTCACTATTCGGTGCGAAGTCAACATGTCCGCCCTCTCCAGGTAAGGGTACCCAACGCTTATCCACGTGCACTAAATGGCTCACACCCAATCCAGTTCCGGCACCATAAACAGCGATAGGTTTATCTGCTACAGGTTCATCTCCACCAAACTTCAATACGTCACTCTCCCCTAACATCGGGATGGCCATTGACACTGCGGTGAAGTCATTAATCACTTCAAAGTGTTCGAAGTGTAGATTTTCTTTCATAGCCTGGATTGAAAAAGCCCAAGGATGATTGGTCATTGCAATCCAATCACCTTTAACTGGGCAAGCAATGGCGATGCAGGCATCAACAACGTCAATATGTTGTTGATCTAAATAGTGCCGGATAACCGCCTCAAGGCTCGGGTAGTCTGATGTTGGAAAAGTATCAATTTGCGATATCAATCCGTTAGCCACATCACAAAGTGCTAACCGTGCATTGGTGCCACCCACATCGCCGACTAATGCATATTTAGTCATTATTTTTAATGCTCCACTCGGGATAATTCATCTTAAGTCGCCAAACAACTTAAGCTAAGTTTCAATGAGCTTCGTTATGCCTACGCCAGACAGGTGCATACGAATAAACTCAATAAAGTATTAAGAGGACAATTATTTTTATAATCCAACCAAGTCGCCGAATAATAATCCTAAATTAAGAGAAACAACAATCAGAATGATCCCCCATGCTGCTATCTTAATCCAGCGGGTATTAACCAGATCACCCATAATTTCGGTTCGGTTAGTAAACATCAACAATGGGATCAGAGCAAGTGCAATCCCAAAACTTAAGACCACCTGACTCAATACCAATATTTTGGTCGCATCCATCCCCGCTAAGATGACCACGAAGGAAGGTAACATGGTGATGGTACGGCGTAACCATAAAGGAATGGTGAAATGGACAAAACCCTGCATCACTACCTGACCTGCTAAGGTCCCCACGACGGTTGAGGAAAGCCCAGCAACCACCAAGCTTAAGCCAAAGACTACTGTGGCGGCGTTCCCCAGTAAAGGTTTTAACGTCATGTAGGCTTGGTCGAGTTCACTGATTCCCGTATGGCCATTAAAATGGAACACGGCCGCTGCAGTCGCCATCATCGCTAGATTCACAAAACCCGCAATCGTCATCGCAATCGCGACATCCAGTTTGGTGGAGGCGTAACGTTGCGCTTTATTTTTATCATCACCCCGCTGTGTTAAGGCAGAGTGGAGATAGATAACATGCGGCATGATGGTCGCGCCCAGTACCCCTGCGGCGAGATAGAGCGCATTAGTATCGGGTAATTTAGGAACCGCCATCCCTACCAGCAATCCTCGTGGATCAGGTTGTGAGAAAAACAGTTCGGCAATGTAAGCGCCGGCGACGAAGAGTAGCATTAGCCCAATTAACCATTCCAACGGCTTGGGCCCACGGCTCTGTAACATTAAGATGAGGAAGGTAGCGACCCCGGTAATCACCGCCCCTTCGAGTAGACTTATCCCAAACAGCAGTTTAAAACCCAGCGCAGAACCGATAAATTCAGCCAGATCCGTTGCCATCGCGATGATCTCTGCTTGTACCCAATAGAACCATACTAAGGGCTTAGGAAAGCGGTCGCGAATATGCTCGGCGAGGTTTTTCCCCGTCGCTATCCCTAACTTCGCTGAGAGTAATTGGATCAACATGGCCATGATATTGGCCCATACCACTACCCATAACAGTTGATAACCATAACTGGCACCCGCTTGGATATTGGTGGCAAAGTTACCGGGATCGATATAGCCGATAGCCGCGATAAAAGCCGGGCCCAATAACGACATTTTGGCTTTGCGTTGAGTCATAATAGGCATTGTCGTTTTCTGGCGACGAGACATAGATGAATCCTGTTTAACATGATGTCCAACTCTAGGCGATCCCCTCAGTGAAAAGAAATCGGTATAAGTAATCACTCTGATAGCAGAGACTACAAAGTATAGCCTTTGCTATACTTTGTAGTAAGGTACCTGTTCATTTGCTCATCAGCAACAGTTTTATTACTCGATCACACCGTAAATCGCTCACCTGTAACCTAACGTCTATTTATCAATAACAAATCGGCCGTTCCCAAGATATTGAGTAAAAAAATATGAGATCCATTGCTTATAATAGGCAACTTTGCTCGTTTTTAAGCTAACTCTGCCCTAGAATAGCGCCCTACGATCTATCCCTTTAGTTTTAAGGCACTATGCATGTCACAAGCACTTCATTTTGTACTCGCTCTGATAGTTATAGCCGTTCTAGCGCTGATTGTTAGCAAAGACCGTAAAAGTATCGCTTACCGTTATATTTTACAGCTTCTGGTGGTCGAACTTGTGTTAGCTTGGTTTTTCCTCAACTCGAACGTTGGGTTGGGTGTGGTTCAAGGCTTTTCAAACTTCTTCTCCATGCTGCTTAAATATGCAGCAGAAGGCACCAATTTTGTGTTCGGCGGCTTGAACGATAAAGGAATGGCGTTCTTTTTCCTGAATGTGTTGTGCCCGATAGTCTTTATCTCTGCTTTAATCGGTATTTTGCAGCATTTCAAGATTCTCCCCATCATCATCCGTTTTATCGGGACAGTGCTCTCAAAAATCAACGGTATGGGAAAGTTAGAATCCTTTAACGCTGTGAGCTCACTTATCCTGGGCCAATCTGAGAATTTTATCGCCTATAAAGATATTCTAGGTAAGATGTCAGAGCGTCGTATGTACACCATGGCCGCGACCGCCATGTCAACTGTATCAATGTCTATCGTTGGTGCCTACATGACCATGTTACAGCCGAAGTACGTTGTGGCGGCCTTAATCTTAAATATGTTCAGCACCTTTATTGTGCTATCCATAATCAATCCCTACTCGGCTAAACAAGAAGAAGACCTTTCGCTGAAGAATACCCATGAAGGGCAGAGCTTTTTCGAAATGCTCGGCGAATATATTCTTGCTGGCTTCAAAGTCGCAATGATTGTCGCGGCGATGCTAATCGGTTTTATCGCCCTGATTGCAGCGGTCAATGCCCTGTTTACTGCTATTTTTGGTATTAGCTTCCAAAATATCCTCGGCTATATCTTCTATCCACTCGCTTGGGTGATTGGTGTTCCTAGCAATGAAGCTTTGCGCGTCGGTAGTATTATGGCGACAAAATTGATGTCAAACGAGTTTGTGGCGATGATCGACTTGCAAAAAATGGCTGGACAGCTGTCACCCCGCTCCGAGGGGATACTTTCCGTCTTCTTAGTCTCATTCGCTAACTTCTCATCCATTGGCATTATTAGCGGCGCGATTAAAGGGTTAAATGAGAAACAAGGAAATGTTGTCTCGGGCTTCGGGCTTAAACTTATCTATGGTTCAACCTTGGTAAGCTTGCTCTCCGCAGCCATTGCCGGTCTAGTGCTCTAACACTCTGCTCCCTACAGGCGGCTGATTAAGCCGCTTGTATTCACTCCCCTACTTCTTCCTTCACGCATTCGCGTAGAGTAATGTGAAACTGTACTGGCCCAGTGCAAAGACGGTATGGGCAATTATCATCATTATGATTGCAGCACCTCGATTCGGTATTTTTCTGCCGCAGAACCCAGCCCCCATCGCCGGCATAAAGAGCATCAGACCCGCAATGGAACTCAGCACAATTCCTACTAAGATGATGGGTAAAAGTGTTGGTGCTTGAATAAAGGGCATTCCCCAGCCAATAACCAGTATTACCGCATAGGCAACGCCTACTAGATAATGGAAGGTCCAGCCGCTTATTTTTTCTACTGCAGAGGGAGGCCGAGTGTCCTGTTGGATTGCGACCCACGCCCCCTGCCGAAGTCCCAATAACCATCGGCCTACGCTCCCCCAATCAGTGGGTGTTGTTCCCTTCAGCTTGAAGAGTAACATTCCCCAGAGATCCAACACCAAGGTTGAGCCTATTCCTACCACCAGACTAAAGATAATTAGTGTATTCATTTGTATTCACTCAATAATGACGCATTGCTTAGCCTAGTATAGAACGCGTTGCCCTTCTGCGCTGTACGACATTAACTCTCTATTAAAGGCTAAAAAAAGAGCCCATCGTTGATGAGCTCATGTGCGTTTGTTGATAAGAATAACGATTATGACGACTGATCGCTGTGATTCTGTTCAGCCAATTTCGCTCTTAGGGCCTCTGTTTCATCTTTCCCTTCGGCAATGAAATCAGGATCAATCTCTTCGGCGTTATCTTTATTTTCTCGTCCAGAGAGTAGATTCCAACACGCTATAAATAGCGCGGCAATTAACGGACCGATCACGAACCCATTGATCCCGAACAGTTCCATTCCGCCTAACGTTGAAATCAACACAAGGTAGTCAGGCATTCTGGTCTCTTTACCGACTAAGAGTGGACGCAGGAAGTTATCAACTAGCCCGACGACGACGACAAAGAAGGCGATCAAGAATAACCCTTTCCAAACCGGTCCTAACACGAGGAAATAGAGCGCGACAGGCGCCCAGATAATCGCAGAACCGACGGCTGGGATTAAGGATAAGAAGGCCATCAGTGCTCCCCAGAGCACACTTCCCTCGACGCCTAGGAACCAGAAAGCAATTCCTCCTAAGGCACCTTGGACTATTGCCACCACCACGGTTCCTTTGACAGTCGCTTTCGAAACTGCCGCAAACTTTAATAACAAGTGATGCTTAGCGTGCTGGGTAAGCGGTACGGCATCCAGCAGTAATCCGACCAAATAAGCGCCATCTTTTAGGGTAAAAAAGAGCAGGTAGAGCATGATAGCGAAGCCGACCGTGAAACTAAACGTCCCCTGACCAATTATCAGCGCGCTATTAGCCAGCGTGTGACTACCCTGCATCGCTAGGGCTGAGACTTTTTGTTGCAGGGTGTTCACATCGGTCAGTCCATAGCGCTCCAGGAAATTCTGGACGAAGGTAGGCAGATGCTGGATTAACTGAGTGATGTCCCCGGCTAAATTCCCACGGTTTTGAGAGACACTCTGATACAGTTGGTTGCCTTCATAGGCCAGCGAAGTGGTGACTATGACTAATGGAATAAAGACAATCAGACATATCACAAGAAGAGTGAGAAAAGCAGCGAGCGCATTACGATCGCCCAACCATGCTCTGATACGGGTTTTCAGCGGATAAAACAGTACCGCTAAGATAATTGCCCAAAAAATCGATGAGTAGTAGGCTTTCAGGACAAAGCAAAATGCAACAGTCGTTAATAGCAGTAGTAAAATGAAGAAACCTTGATTGATTCCCTTAAGCTTCATAGCGTAATCTCAATTGACAAATAAAATTCAGATATGTGTCGTAAAGCCGTCAGTGGCTTACCGCGTTATTATTGCTTAATAAGTAATAAATTTCACTTAACTGGGAAAATAAAAATGCTTAGAAGCGTAAATTGAAGGGAAGTCATTAAGAATTGGTGGAGATAAGCGGGATCGAACCGCTGACCTCTTGCATGCCATGCAAGCGCTCTCCCAGCTGAGCTATACCCCCACGTCTAGGAATTTCATTGTACAAACTCGAGGAGTTTGGTGGAGCTAAGCGGGATCGAACCGCTGACCTCTTGCATGCCATGCAAGCGCTCTCCCAGCTGAGCTATAGCCCCTTCAATGAAGGTGTCAGTGTTACTGACGCCGGAATAATAGGTAACTGATTGATAACTGTCAACATCATTTTTTATATCCCTGTGCAATCGCTGAAAATTACAGCAAAAAGTTGCGAAAGCCACCAACCTAAAGTTTTATTGACCTTTTCTAATGAATTAGTGTTGATAATTAAAGAAAGTATGAGTAAACGCATAATCTTGTATGATTAGTTCTTTTATTTTATTCCACTTCAAGTTATTTTCATAATTACGGGTTAACGTTAGACAATCTACTAGAAGGAACTGATTGTGAATAAGGAATGGATGACACCTGAAGAACTCGCGCAGGAAACGGGTTACTCGCGTCAAACTATCAATAAGTGGATTAAACGTGAAGGATGGACCACAGTTGCCAAGCCTGGTGTACAAGGGGGTAAGGCACGATTAGTGCACATTGACCAGCAAGTAACCGAATTTTTGAAATCCGTGCGGCACGCAGCAGAACCACGAAGTCATTACACGGTTCGTAAAGATCAACTCACCCAGATCTTACTGAGCTCTCTCCAGCAAATGAGTCCCGATGAAAAAGCGCAGCTTACCTCTCTTTTATTACGAGAAGGGATCAGTGGCATTCTGGGTCGATTAGGCATCACTTCGTGAGGAGTCCCGGCAGCCTAGACTGCCGGAACTTATACAACTAAGCTTGGTTTTCACGTTCGCTGATAAAGGCGAGTGCTTGGGCAATTCTTTTTACGCTACGTTGTTGACCAATTGCCTCAACGGTAACATCCAAAGCAGGTGACTGCCCTGCTCCGGTAACGGCGACGCGTAACGGCATCCCCACTTTACCCATGCCGACGTCAAGCTCGGTAGCGGTTTGCTCAATAGCGTTATGAATTGCTTCAGTCGTCCACTCTGTCAGGGCAGCTAATTTCTCAGAAATTAACTCAAGCGGCTGGCGAGCCACTGGACGTAAGTGTTTTTTCGCCGCATCCGCGTCAAACTCATTAAAATCTTCGTAGAAATAGCGACAAGTCTCCGCCATCTCTTTCAACGTTTTACAGCGATCCCCTAACAGCGTCACTAATTTTGCCAGCTCTGGACCCGTGCGCGTATCGATCTGTTGTTGATCAATATGCCACTGCAGCTGTGTGGCGACATATTCTGGTGCCAGCGTGGTGATATAATGATGGTTCAACCATAATAATTTTTCGGTGTTAAACGCACTCGCCGATTTACTCACCGCATCCAGTTGGAACAGTTGTACCATCTCATCGACAGAGAAAATTTCTTGGTCGCCGTGCGCCCAACCCATTCTCACCAGATAATTTAACAATGCCTCGGGCAAGAAGCCGTCATCACGATATTGCATGACGCCGACGGCCCCATGACGCTTAGACAGTTTTTTCCCATCGTCACCTAAAATCATGGAGACGTGCGCATAAATAGGCACTTCTGCGCCAATTGCTTTTAGGATATTAATTTGACGAGGCGTATTGTTGATATGGTCTTCACCCCGGATCACATGTGTGATCCCCATATCCCAATCGTCAACCACTACGCAGAAGTTATAGGTTGGGGAACCATCCGTACGGCGAATAATCAGGTCGTCGAGTTCTTGGTTGCTGAATTCAATAGGTCCACGGATTTGATCATCAAAAATGACCGAACCCTCTTGTGGATTGCGAAAACGCACGACATGAGGCTCATCAGGAGTATGGCCATGTTCGGTATCACGGCAACAGCCGTCATAACGTGGTTTTTCACCGGCTTCCATTTGCTGTTCACGCAGCGTGTCTAAACGTTCGCGCGAGCAATAACAGCGATAAGCGGTATCCGCCTCAAGCATCTGGTCAATCACTTGGTTATAGCGATCAAAACGTTTGGTCTGGTAATAAGGGCCTTCATCCCAATTTAAGCTTAGCCAGTTCATACCGTCCATAATCGCTTCAATAGCTTCCGGTGTGGACCGCTCAAGATCGGTATCTTCGATACGCAGAACGAAGTCACCTTGGTTGTGTCGGGCGTAAAGCCAAGAGTATAAGGCGGTGCGAGCGCCACCAACATGGAGGTAGCCTGTAGGGCTTGGTGCAAAACGTGTTTTGATTTTCATTTGAGGTTTGCCTTAACGTACATTGGGTAGAACACCCGATAAAACCTTGTGGAATCGTATTATTCTTTGCACAGTGTAACAGTTAGCGCTTTTTCCTCAATAATAAGACATGACTAATCTCGTGAGGTTACGCAAATTATGGGGCTATTTTCAGCAAATTGATTAAATGGCCGACAGAGTGGCGAAATTTAAACCGAACGAAAAATTAAGTGATAAAAAGCGTTGACTCAAAGTCAACTATCCCTATAATGCGACTCCACACAGCGGGGGTGATTAGCTCAGTTGGTAGAGCATCTCCCTTACAAGGAGGGGGTCGGCGGTTCGAATCCGTCATCACCCACCACTTATTTTAGGTGGGCTCGCAGTGTAAGGTTATGAATTTGGGTGATTAGCTCAGTTGGTAGAGCATCTCCCTTACAAGGAGGGGGTCGGCGGTTCGAATCCGTCATCACCCACCACTTATTTTAGGTGGGCTCGCAGTGTAAGGTTATGAATTTGGGTGATTAGCTCAGTTGGTAGAGCATCTCCCTTACAAGGAGGGGGTCGGCGGTTCGAATCCGTCATCACCCACCAAATTCAGCCAAAAGGTATTTTTATACCGAAGTGGGTGATTAGCTCAGTTGGTAGAGCATCTCCCTTACAAGGAGGGGGTCGGCGGTTCGAATCCGTCATCACCCACCACTTCGGGTCGTTAGCTCAGTTGGTAGAGCAGTTGACTTTTAATCAATTGGTCGCAGGTTCGAATCCTGCACGACCCACCAAATTCAGTAAAAAAGCACCTCTAGGGTGCTCTTTTCGTTTCTGACGCTCAATGCCAAATCGTTCAGGATGAGAACCTGCGGCAGGTTCGAGTCGAACGCAGTGAGACAACGTTGCCCTCGGCAACGACCCGCAGGGCGAGCGCAGCGAGTCATCCTAATCCTGCTCACCGTCATTGAGTCTTCCGGGCATCATGCCCATCACCAGTACGCCGATGGGAGCACCGGGGCCACTGGCGGCAATCCTTCCGAGCCCGGTTACTATTTCACCCAGTTTTACTGCCCAGGTTCCTGACGTAATGGCACTGCCACCTACCAATCCAAGAATACTGGCACCTTCAACAGCCGTCTGAGCATTCGCAGCACTCGTCGCGGCGGCTATCGCCCGCTGATAGTCGATTTCTTCGTGATCACCGTTCAGCCATTTATACAAGGCACTTCGCTTTTTCGGTTTCGGTATATCGTCTACTGCTTTCTTTTTCTTAGCGGTCTGAGCACGCTGAGGAACATCAGTCTCGGATGGAGGGATAGCCTGATAAAAGGCCATTGCCGCAAAATGCGTATGGGGTTCCGGCTCTTTCCCGGCATCATTACAGCCCTCTCCACGCAGGCAGGATTTGGCGAACACACGATTGCGGTCTCACTCTTCAGCCCGTTGTTTCTCATCAACTTCCCGCTGTGCTCGCTTTTCATGAAGCGTGACAAGGTCAAGCCATTGCGTCTTTTCTGCTTGCTCTTCGGCTGGATCCTCCTTGATATAGCCATCCGAGATTGACGGGATGAATCTTGCCCCACACGGGCAGGAACTTACACTATCCAGCGTACCTGCTAGTCTTCTGCCTTCATCCCAGCTATCAGAGGTCCCCCCCAAAATTTTATACGTTCCAGGAGACTGGCCGCACGATACCGCATCACCTTCTCGCGCTCCCGCCACGCCATACCAACTGAGCGTTTGATCCCCGGTCAGTATCTTGCCCCCACAGGTGGTAAGATCACCTACCCGTAGGTAAAACCCCATCGCTGCCATGAGTCTATTCTCCTATCCTTAGAGAGTGTACCTGCCGAAATTACCGAGGTAACGTCGTCAATGTATTGACGTTTTATTCCCTTATTCGTGTCATGTTTATCGCTACGCGGGTCGAATACTAACCTATTTGTAATTTGACGTAAAAGTTGATGTTTGTATTCCGATCACAACATTCAGCATTAATCGGCCTTTATCCAAAGTGTTAACCTAAAGCAGTCTGTATTGCTGATTATCCAGCGGCAGTAAACTCGCTGGTTGCCAATCACCATCTGAGTGGCCGTCTCCTCATTGATATAGCTATCCGAGATTGACGGGATGGATCTCGCCCCACATGGGTAGGAACTTACACTATCCAGCGTGCCTGCCAATCTTTCATCCAATTGGTTCTCTAATTTCGATATTAATTTATTTTTATCCCCGACTATAACTTCATTGTTCAATTGCTTTTCAAATGAAGCGACTGAGTACCATGGTAAGTTATCGCGGGTGCGTTTTTACAGGAAAAGACTGTTTTAACTGGGCTTAATTCATCTCACTCTCGCCGTCAGTGACTTGGCGAGGAACGGGGAATATTATACTGAGTTATTAGGCTATGAGTCTAAAGCCAAGTGGAATACCGAGCTTATCTCTCATTAGGAGAGTTTTGGCTATATCTGACCCTCAACCGTATCACCTGATGCCTTTACTTCCCTTGGTCGAGTAATAAAATTTAAGGAAGTAAAAGAGTGCAAGTTGCCATCCTCTCCGCCCTATAGGACAGAGATTTGCGGCGCACCTGATAAACGCCGCATTAAAAAAGCAGTGGAGCTAATGCCTTGACCGTTTAGTAACGCCTGTATACACCCACCCTCTGAGTGCTTTTTCCGTTTCTAGCTCGCAGTAATCTTACGTCTTTCCGCCAACTGCTGTGCTTGCTCGGCCACCAATTGCCAAATCACTTCTGCTGCGGGAGAGAGTGAACGATTTCTGCGACGTATAAGTGTCAACAATCGTCCCCTCTCTGGGGATATTTTCCTCACCACCAGCTGACTCTCTCGCGGTAAAGGCAGTGCCAGCGCTGGAAGAATACTGATCCCAATCCCTGCATCAACCATCGTAAACAGCGTGCTAGGGTGCCCCACTTGCTGAACGACCTCAGGGTGACCACCTTGCTGCTGAAAAATCGCATCGATAAGTACTCTACTGCCGGAGGCATAATCTTGC
Organism: Rosenbergiella nectarea; assembly: GCF_900111105.1. Classification (GTDB taxonomy): domain Bacteria; phylum Pseudomonadota; class Gammaproteobacteria; order Enterobacterales; family Enterobacteriaceae; genus Rosenbergiella; species Rosenbergiella nectarea. The sequence continues at coordinate 27,177 of NZ_FOGC01000007.1, forward strand.
AGGACACATTGGCGCTGCGCGATGTCCCCCCAACTTACCTCTGGCTGCTCTGCGAGCGGGTCATCGTCGCGGCATAATAAGAGAAAAGGATCTTGAAGGATGGGTTGCGTCTCAAACTCTCGCGTATTCTGAAGCTCAATCACTATACCGAAATCAACTTCTTCCTGCCTCACCGCTTGGACCACCGATTGCTGGACGCTGTCTTGCAGGAGTAAACGTATTTCCGGGTAACGCTGCTGACATGCAGCTAAACATTTCGGCATCAGTTGCGCGGAAATGGTCTGACTCGCCGCCACTCTTACCGTACCCGTACGCTGTTCACCATAGCTGTATAAGTCTTTAATGAAGCTGTCCATATCATCAATTAGCAAGGCCATGCGTGAAGCAAGCTGTTTACCCGCTAGGGTCAGCAGCACTTCACGAGTCGTGCGATCGATCAGGCGTAATGATAGCGTTTGTTCCAACTCCTTAACGGCATGACTGACCGCCGATTGGCTTAAGCCTATCAACTCCCCTGCTCGACTAAAACTCTGTTGCTCAGCCACCGCAACGAAGATGCGAAGCTGACGTAAACTATAATTCATCTATTTTCTTCATATATTCATGTAATAAATCAATTATATTTCTAACCTGATTTCAAGCACAATCCAATCATTACTTTTTGCATGGACACAATTATGGGCTTTCTGCGACTCGATCCGATGATGGTCAAACTTATCATCACTGTTTTACTTGCCACTTTTCTTCCCGCCCGTGGTGGGTTCGTTCCGATTGTTGAAGGGCTTACTACCGCAGCCATCGCACTCTTATTCTTTATGCATGGTGCCAAGCTTTCCCGCGAAAAAATTATCGCCGGAAGTAGCCACTGGCGCTTACATTTATGGATCATGTGCAGCACCTTTATTGTTTTCCCCATCCTCGGTTGCTTACTGGTGTGGTGGCATCCGGTCAACGTCAGTAACGATATTTACACTGGCTTTATTTATCTCTGTATTCTCCCTGCTACCGTTCAATCAGCAATTGCCTTTACCTCTCTAGCGGGCGGTAATGTTGCCGCGGCAATCTGCAGTGCCTCTGCCTCCAGCTTATTGGGCGTCTTTGTCTCGCCGCTATTAGTGAATTTGGTGATGAATGTTCACGGTGCGATGCCGGGTAATGGCTTTGAGCAGATTGGTAAAATCATGCTACAGCTGCTGTTACCCTTTGTGCTGGGGCATATTGCGCGGCGTTGGATTGGCGGGTGGGTTGAGCGTCATCGTAGTTTAATCGGTAAAACTGACCAAACATCAATTTTATTGGTGGTTTATACCGCCTTCAGTGAAGCGGTCGTCAACGGTATTTGGCATAAAGTCGATGCCACCACGCTTGGCTGGATTGTGGTAGGCTGTATCCTGTTACTGACTATCGCTTTATTAATCAATCTCGTGGTCGCCCGCCTGTTCGGTTTTAGTCGTCCCGACGAGATCACCATTTTATTCTGTGGGTCCAAAAAGAGCCTAGCCAATGGTGTACCGATGGCCAATATTCTTTTCCCCGCAAGCATTGTTGGCATTATCGTTCTGCCCTTGATGATCTTTCACCAAATCCAACTGATGGCTTGTTCATGGATAGCGCAACGCTATAAAAAAGCCGGTGAGCAGTCGTCTACCGAATCATAATCTATTTACATTCACCCAATGGGAATCCCCTTGGGTGAAGACTTTATCGCTATTCTTAACGCCAACTCGTCATATTTTATCTACACTCATAACGTGTATACGTTGAAGATGTCGCCTTCGGGTAATTTTTAGGATGGAAGATACCATGACAGACAATACGCGAGATGACCGCGAGCAGGATGCAGCTGAACAAAATCAGGATGCGCCCTCAAAAGAGAAAGAACAAAACGATGCTCCCCAGCGACAACGTCCAGGTAAAAAACCCCTTATCATTCTAGCAATCATCGCCTGCATCGTTCTCTGTGTGGCATTGATTTTCTGGTTAATGAACCGAGGGATCGAATCCACAGATGATGCCTTCACCGATGGTAACGCTGCGACTATCGCGCCGAAAACTAGCGGATATGTCGTCAACCTCAACGTTAACGATAACCAATTTGTTCATCAAGGCGAGCTACTGGTGGTGATCGATCCTCGTGATGCCAACGCCCAACGTGAACAGGCGCAAGCCCAACTTGGTAGCGCCCAAGCGCAACTGCAACAGGCACAAGCGCAATATCAATTAGCCAAAGTCCAGTATCCCGCACAACTGCATCAGGCCCTGGCTGATCAGGCCAAGGCAAAAGCAAATTTGGCCAATGCAGAATCGGTGTATCAACGCCAACACGGTGTTGATCCGCGCGCGACAACGCAAAGCAATATAGACAGTGCCACCTCACAATATCGTGCCGCGCAAGCCGATTATCAGCAAGCACAAGCCCAAGTCGAGATAGCCTCGCAAGTACCGCTACAACTGCATCAACAAGAAACAGCCATTGCCGCCCGTGAACAGCAGGTTGCACAAGCCGAAGCGCAACTGGCGACGGCCAAGCTTAATCTTTCTTATACTGAAGTACGTGCACCTTACGACGGTTATGTCACCAAGCGTAATGTCCAAGTCGGCAGTTTAGTTCAAGCGGGTACGGCGCTCTTTTCATTGGTCTCTCCGCAAATTTGGGTAACGGCAAATTTCAAAGAATCGCAACTTGAACATATGCATCCGGGTAATAAAGTGACTGTTAGCGTCGATGCGTGGCCTGACCTGAAACTTGAGGGGCATGTTGACAGTATTCAGATGGGTTCAGGTTCACACTTCTCGGCCTTCCCGGCAGAGAATGCCACCGGTAACTTTGTTAAAATTGTGCAACGCGTTCCCGTAAAAATCGTTATCGACAAGGGCCTTGACCCTCATCACCCTCTACCCTTAGGCCTATCGGTAGAGCCTGAGGTTCATGTTGATGAGTGAAGCACAACGCTGGCAACCGCGCGGTAATCCTTGGTTGGTTGCCCTCACCGTCACCTTGGCGGTATTTATGGAGGTACTCGACTCCACTATCGTCAACGTTGCCCTTCCCCATGTTGCCGGCTCGCTCTCTTCCAGTTATGATGAGGCGACCTGGGTGCTGACCTCCTATTTGGTTGCTAATGGTATTGTTCTCCCCATCTCTGCTTTTTTTAGTCGCCTCTTTGGCCGTAAAAATTATTTCTTAATCTGTGTCATCATGTTTACCCTCTGCTCATTTCTCTGCGGTATCGCAACGGAGCTTTGGCAACTGATCCTGTTTCGTATTTTGCAGGGCTTTTTCGGCGGTGGATTACAGCCCGTCCAGCAATCGGTATTACTCGATTATTTTAGTAAGCAGGACCGTGGCAAGGCTTTCGGACTCTCTTCAATTGCCATTATTGTCGCGCCGGTAATAGGGCCAACTTTGGGCGGCTGGATTACCGATAACTTCAGTTGGCGTTGGATTTTCTTTATCAATATTCCGGTCGGAATCTTAGCGGCCCTTGCCATCTATCGACTGCTTGAAGATCCGCCTTGGGAACGCAAGGCAAAAAAAGGCCAGCTGCGTATCGATTATATCGGTATCAGTCTTATCACACTGGGATTAGGCTGCTTGCAGGTCTTTTTAGACCGCGGAGAAGATGCAGATTGGTTTAATTCCTCCTTTATCATTACCTTTGCCATACTCGCGGCTATTGGACTTGTCGGAACCGTCTATTGGCTAATGTACGCCCGCCGGCCAGTTGTAGATATATTGGTCATGCGCGATCGTAACTTCTGGGTAGCGGGACTATTGATGGCCGCCATGGCCTTTATCCTGTATGGCAGTTCGGTCGTCATCCCGCAATTGGCTCAGCAAGACTTGGGCTATACCGCCACACTGGCTGGTCTAGTGCTGACGCCCGGTGCATTCTTTATCATTTTGACTATTCCATTGGTCTTAAAATTAATGCCGATCGTGCAGACCCGATTTATTATTATGTTCGGCTTTATCTGCTTAATGGGGTCGTTCCTCTACTCAGGTTTTCAAATGACTCCTACGCTAGATTTTACGTCGTTGGTCATTATGCGCAGCGTGCAGTCGATTGGGTTAGGCTTTTTATTCGTCCCCTTGACCACCATCGCCTTCATTACTATTCCCCAGCAATTGAATGCCGATGCCTCAGCGCTGTTTACTATGTTCCGAAATGTAGCGGGGTCGATCGGCATTTCACTGTCCACGGCGGCGATTACCGAGCGACAACAAGCGCGTTCGGCGTATCTCTCTGATCACACCTCGATGTTTGATGAGCCCTTTTCACAAATGGTACAAAAGATGAGCGCGGCGATAGAGAATTTCACGACCTTGGTCGGGAACAGTACCCAATTAGCCACGGCACAACTCTATAAACAGATGATTAGCCAAGCCCGTATCCTAGCCTATGTCGATGTCTTCACGGGGCTATGTGTCATCGCCCTCGTCATGATCCCCTTCTGTCTTTTACTCGCACCCGTGAAGAGTGAAGGCAGCGCAGGAGGCCATTAAATGAAAGGAAAACTCATGAACTCACAGCGATTAGTATTACCGATGCTGATTATGGCCCTCAGCGGCTGTGCGGTCGGACCCGATTATCATGCCCCAGAAAACCACTTAACCGGCGCTTGGCACGCGAATGAAAAAGATCAAGCCTCTCACCCGTTAATGACCGATACCCAAGTCAGTTGGTGGGAAAACTTCCAGGATCCGCAGCTCAATAGCTTGATCCAACGGGCAACAAAGGGAAATTTAAGCTTACAACAAAGCGTGTTGCGTATTTCTGGTGCTCGCGAACAAGTGTCGAGCGCACAGGGAGGATTATTACCGACCCTGAATGGCCAAGCCTCGTATTCTCGACAACAGTTGGGGCTAAAGGGAGAGCTGCAATCTCAAGGGCTCTACGATGCGATTCCCAGTGACATAGCGAATCAAGCGACAGGCAGCGTGAACTTCTACCAGGGCGGATTTGATGCCAGCTGGGAACTCGATTTGTGGGGAAAAACCCGCCGACAAATTGAGATGGCGCGTGCCAGCGAACAGCAACAAATTGAACAGCATAATGATGCATTGGTCTCTCTCGAAGCCGAAGTGACACGTACTTATCTCCAATTACGTGCGGCTCAGGCTACCGAAGCCTCGCTTAGTCAACAGATCGCTATCGCCCAACAGAGTCTAGAACTGACGCAAAGCCAGATGCAAAACGGTTTAGCGCCGAGTAGTGACGTTGAGAGTGCAACGGCCCAGTTAACCGCTTTACAGGCCCAGCTGCCTCAATTTCAATCACAAATCGCCCAAGCGAAAAATGCGCTGGCGGTGCTGATTGGCCAACCGCCAGGTGCCTTAGATAGTGAGCTGGCAGCCACCAAGCCGCTCCCGGCGTTACCGCAGCTGGTCGCCGTCGGCATCCCTTCGCAGCTGACACGCCGCCGGCCAGATATTCGCGCCGCCGAATCGACCCTCCACGCACAAACTGCCAATATTGGTGTCTCTGTGGCGCAATTATTCCCAAGCCTGTCGCTGACCGGGCAACTGGGAGTGCGTAACAGTGACATCAATTATATGGATAATTGGAGTAGCCATTTTTACAGCATCGGACCCGGTATTAATCTGCCGATTTTTGAAGGGGGACGCCTCGTTTCCAATGTAAAATTAGCGCGTGCGCAACAAGCCGCCGCCGCACTCAATTACCGGCAAACCGTCTTAACGGCCCTACAAGAAGTAGAGAATACCTTAGTCAGTTACCGCACGGGGCAACAACAAGATTCAGCCTTAACGCAGTCGCGTGACGCGTTACAGCGCGCTTATCAACTTGCTTCCGAAAACTATAGAAAAGGCTTTATTACCTACATTACCGTGTTGGATGCACAGCGTCAGTTAGCACAAACCGAACAGCGGGCCATCCAGGCGCAAGCACAAACGGCGGTGGATTTAGTTGCACTCTACAAAGCGCTAGGGGGCGGCTGGGAACAGCAATCCACAGTGACGCTGCCCCATTATTCCGTTTTTGGTGACGTGGGTAAAACGGGGGTCACCTCCCCGTAATATACTTTCGCCCCGTTTACGGGGCGGAAGTGTTTAGACCTTGAGCGGCGTGACTAAGTGTTCAAGCCCTTCGATTCTTATCGCTAAAGCCAGCTGCAGTAACTGCCCAAGGTGCCCTTCTGGAAAGGCTTCTTTGCGAGCAAACCACAATAAATACTCTTCAGGGAGATCGATAAGCCGCCTTCCCTGATATTTTCCAAAAGGCATACGCCAGTTCGCCAGTTCAACCAACTGCTCTTTATCCGGCATTACGCCTCCAGCATCGCAATAAGTTGTTGCTCGTCAATCACCGTAATCCCTAATGCCTGCGCTTTCTCGAGCTTCGAGCCCGCCGCTTCACCGGCGATCAGCAGATCGGTCTTTTTCGAGACACTCCCTGTCACCTTAGCACCGCGTTGCAATAGCTGCGCCTTCGCCTCGTCACGTGTCATTTGGTACAAGGTCCCGGTAAGCACCACTGTTTTGTGATTAAAGGCCGACTCCGTTGCCTGAGCGACCACCGCGGCTGGCCAATAGATCTGTGCGTCATCTACCAGCTGACGAATAACCTCACGGTTACTCTCTTCGTCCATAAAATGACGAATATGGGTGGCCACGACCGTGCCGACATCATCGACTGCGATGAGGTCATCCATCGAGGCAGCGATCAGCGCCTCTAAGGTAACAAAGTGGGTGGCTAAGGCGAGGGCCGTTGCCTCACCCACTTCGCGGATCCCTAAGGCATAGATAAAGCGGGCTAAGGTGGTTTGACGAGATTTCTCTAAAGCCTGAATGATATTTTGTGCCGATTTAGGTCCCATTCTCTCCAAGCCGGTTAACTTACCCGCGGTTAAGCGGAAGAGGTCGGCTGGGGTAGCAACGTATTCTTTATCAACCAGTTGCTCGATAAGTTTATCGCCAAGTCCATCAACGTCTAGCGCTTTACGCGAGACGAAATGTTTTAGGGCCTCTTTACGCTGAGCGCCACAGATCAGTCCGCCGGTACAGCGCAAAACCGCTTCGCCTTCAACCCGCTCGGTGTCCGACCCACAAACTGGGCATTGGCTTGGAAATTCAACGTCTCTTGCATCGCTCGGACGCTCTGCGGCGAACACACTAACGATTTGCGGGATCACATCTCCGGCCCGTCTCACCACCACACGGTCACCGATTTTCAACCCTAGGCGTTCGACTTCATCAGCGTTATGTAACGTGGCATTACTCACCCATACCCCGGCAACTTGCACCGGCTCTAGACGCGCAACAGGGGTGATGGCTCCCGTACGACCCACTTGAAACTCGACATCGCGAACCTGGGTCATCTGCTCCTGTGCGGGAAACTTAAATGCCGTCGCCCAACGTGGCGCGCGCGCGACAAACCCAAGCTGCTGCTGCTGAGCGAGGGCATTAACCTTGATCACGACCCCATCGATATCGAAGCCAAGCTGTTCACGTTGTTCAATCACCTGATGGTAAAATGCCATCACCTGCTCGGATGATTGGCATACCGTCACATGCGGCTCCATGGGTAATCCCCACTCTCGCAACTGAATGAGGCGCTCATAATGGTTTTGGGCGAGTTCGCCGCCTTCATGGACGCCGATACCGTAGCAATAGAAACTCAGCGGACGTTGCTCAGTAATACTGGGGTCGAGTTGACGTAGTGACCCTGCCGCGGCATTACGCGGGTTAGCAAAGACTTTACCGCCCTTTTGTCGGGCTTTTTCATTCAGGGCTTCGAACCCCTTCTGTCGCATAAAGACTTCCCCCCTCACTTCGAGACGACGAGGGATCTTATCCCCCGTCAGCGAGAGAGGGATAGACTTAATAGTACGAATATTTTGGGTAATATTTTCGCCTGTCGCACCATCCCCTCGGGTCGCGGCGCGGGTCAGAATCCCCTCTTCATATAATAGGCTAACGGCTAACCCATCCAGTTTTAATTCGCAGCAATAATCGACGCCATTCGCAGCGGGTAAACGCTCATTAACTCGGCGAATAAAGGCCAAAAAGCTGGTTTCGTCGAACACGTTATCCAGAGAGAGCATGGGGACTTCATGTTGGACAGAGTCGAAAGCACTCAGTGGTCGCGCACCGACTCGCTGGGTCGGCGAATCGCTGGTGATTAAGTCAGGATGCTCGGATTCGATCAGGCGCAACTGCTGCATTAAGCGGTCATATTCCGCATCGGGCACTTCAGGGGCGTCCAAGACATGATATTGATATTCGTGATGACGAAGTTCACGACGTAAGCGGTCTACCTGTTGTTGGAGGTTAGCCATAATGCACCATGATAAAAAACCCCCGACAGGCGGGGGTTGATAGTCTGAACAGAAGCGATAAGTTACGAGTGACTGATCACTTCACGAATTCGAGCTTTATATACTTCGACTTTTTGTGGGGTCAACATATGGCGTTCGTCATCCATCACGACTCCCCCAACATCATCGGCAATACGTTGCGCGGATTGAAGCATCAATTTGAAGTTTTGTAGCGCGTCACCATAACAAGGCACCATCATAAAGATAGAGACACTTGGCGTGGTGAAGTCGGACATCGTATCCGGATCAAAGGATCCTGGTTTAACGCTGTTCGCTAGACTAAAGAGGACAGGCCCGCTACCTGTCGGGCTAAGGTGGCGATGAAAGATATTCATCTCACCAAATTGGAATCCAGCTTGTAAAATAGCTTGGAGTAACGGCTCGCCATTTAATTCGCTGCCGGCGTGGGCCGCAACATGGAACACCAGTACTGTTTCAGTTAATGGTTTTTCAGCCGGAGTAGCTTTGCTCTCTTCTCGCTCAGTTACCGGCTTTTCTTGCACGGTCGGTGCTGGGGTCGCCTCAGGCATTTCGCTTTCACTAGGCTGTAGTGACTGCTCTTCTGCTGAGGATACGGGAACTGTCGGTTTCGCGACCGGTTCAGCCACGGCGTCAACAGGAGTCGGCGCAGGAGGTGTTGTAGGGTTTTGGTCAACGTCTTCGGGACCCAATAAAGGATCACCTTGCAGTGCAATACCGTCACGCAACGAACCGCTTTTCGCTGGCGTCTGTTGACGTGTATCAGAAGGCTGAGCGGATACGTTCGCACTGCGTTGGACTGGTGCAGCATCACGCGTAGCGGACGGTTGTGGCGAATGGACAGGAGGTTTTCCCTGAGCAGGAGCCGTTACTTCGTCTTCGTCAAGATTCTCATCACGACGTTGCATAACGTGCTTATGAGGACGATCACGGAAAAGCCTAGACCGCTCTTTACGATTAGTCCATAGACCGTGCGCCAATAACGCGATAATTGCGATAGCACCGACAACTATTAAGATCAGACGCAAATCCTGCATCACTATATTCTCTGTTGTTCAAACACTTTGCCTAAAAAAGGCACCTATATACCCTTCAATGTATTGGTCAGAGCGGATAAGTGCAAGCATACACTGCCAATTATCTTGAATAATATCACTAATCTGGTGCGATTGATTAAATTAACAGCAGTGAGCCCTACGCCAAGACGAAAAAAACGTTACTATGATGAGGTGATTATTATTATGAGTATTTGGATATGACACAGCGCCAACAGCCTCTCCCCTCTTCGGGTTTTACCTACGTTAAGTTAGGGTGCCATCTCGTTTGTTTACCGGGTATTCGCCGTTATGTCATCGTTCCTCTGTTGATTAACATCCTTCTACTGGGATCAGCGTTCTACTGGTTGTTCACTAAGCTTCACCAGTGGATCCCTCAATTAATGAGCTATGTGCCACACTGGTTAGCCTGGCTGAATTTTATACTCTGGCCACTCGCCGTAATCTCCATCGTTCTCGTCTTTGGCTATTTCTTCTCCACCCTCGCCAATTGGATTGCCGCACCTTTTTTTGGTTTGCTGGCTGAACAGCTTGAGCAGCGCCTAACCGGTCATACGCCCGATGAAATGAGTTGGTGGTCGCTGGTTGCCGACCTGCCCAGGATCATGAAACGAGAGTGGCTAAAGCTCTGTTACTACTTGCCACGAGCCATCGGACTACTGCTTCTTCATTTTATCCCTGGGGTAGGTCAACTGCTGGCGCCCATTCTATGGTTTATCTTTGGGGCGTGGATGATGGCCATCCAATATGGCGATTACCCTTTCGATAACCACAAGATCGCTTTTGAGAATATGCGCAGAAATCTTGGCCGTGATCGAAAAATTAATCTAGAATTTGGTGGTCTAATTAGCGTTCTCACGATGATCCCGATTATTAATTTGGTCATCATGCCAATTGCCGTCTGCGGTGCTACCGCGCTCTGGGTTGACCGCTACCGTCAAAGTCTCCACAAATGAAGGCTGAATGCAGTTATTGCACTCTGACATATCGATATAGCATTTCGTCACTTCACTGCGACCCTATAAAGCGTATTCTCATTAGGTTCCCCAAAATTCAAAGAGTCAAGGAAAGGATATGAGTAAGATTTACGAAGATAACTCGTTAACAATTGGCCACACGCCTTTAGTCAGGTTAAACCGCCTTGGTAATGGACGTATCCTTGCTAAAGTTGAGTCACGTAATCCGAGCTTTAGCGTGAAGTGCCGAATCGGTTCCAACATGATCTGGGACGCCGAAGAAAGAGGGTTATTGAAAGCGGGCGTTGAATTGGTCGAGCCCACCAGCGGTAATACCGGTATTGCCTTAGCCTATGTGGCGGCGGCCCGTGGCTATAAATTGACGCTGACGATGCCTGACACCATGTCAGTGGAACGCCGTAAATTACTCAAAGCCTTAGGGGCTAACTTAGTCTTAACTGAAGGCGCGAAAGGAATGAAAGGCGCGATAGGTAAGGCTGAAGAGATTGTCGCCAGTAATCCCGCAAAATATTTGATGCTGCAGCAATTTAGTAATCCTGCCAACCCTGCTATTCATGAAAAAACCACGGGTCCAGAAATTTGGGAAGACACTGACGGTGAAGTTGATGTCTTGATTTCCGGTGTCGGCACAGGCGGTACTCTGACGGGTACGGCTCGCTACTTAAAACATACCCAAGGAAAAACCAGTCTGTATGCCGTGGCAGTCGAACCCACGGACTCGCCAGTGATTTCGCAAACCCTCGCGGGTGAAGAAGTCACGCCAGGTCCTCACAAAATTCAAGGTATTGGCGCAGGATTTATCCCTGAAAACTTAGACCTCAGCTTAGTGGACAGAGTGATTGCCATTACTAATGATGAAGCCATCAATACTGCCCGTCATCTAATGGAGTCGGAGGGGATCTTAGCCGGTATCTCATCAGGTGCAGCAGTCGCCGCAGCGCTGAAATTACAACAAGAGCCTGAGTTCGCCGATAAAAACATCGTGGTTATCTTGCCATCCTCTGGTGAACGTTACCTATCAACCGCGTTATTTGCAGACCTGTTCACAGAAAAAGAGAATGGTTAGTAGACTTTCTTCTTGCTTTTAAAAAAGCCATCTACAAAAAGCACCTACGGGTGCTTTTTTTGTGCAGTAGATCTCAATTTTGCCTGGTTCACATTTGCTTTGCTCCCCCCTATTCTGGTATCAACGATGAGGTTTATTTCGAGCCAAAAAATAATGCGCTAAATTTTTTGCTTTTGATCAACATCACACTGCAAAAACGGTAGGGTAATCGTCGTAATTGAAGTATAACTTTTAGTTGAACCGTCATCGTAGACAGGTTCAATACGTCATAACTTTTGAATAATCACGTTAAGTAACAAATCTTTTGATTATCTTGGGGAAAAATATGTTTCAGCAAGAAGTAACAATCACTGCACCAAATGGTCTACATACCCGTCCCGCGGCACAATTCGTCAAAGAAGCTAAAGGATTTCAGTCTGATATTACGGTCACCTCTCAGGGTAAAACGGCCAGCGCAAAGAGTCTTTTCAAGCTACAAACCTTGGGATTAACACAAGGAACTGTTGTGACCCTTAGTGCGGAAGGCGAAGATGAGCAACAAGCGATCGAACATTTAGTAAAATTAATGGCTGAGCTAGAATAATAGGCCTGCAATACGATAAGCCCATTGATTATTGGTCAAGCGTAGCTTTACACTCAATGGCCCCATTGATCCGCTACACTTGGGCGCTTACTTCCAGTATTTACACTTAAGCATCGTTGATTTAAAGGTAAGATTATGATTTCTGGTATCCCTGCGTCACCCGGTATTGCATTCGGTAAAGCACTCCTTCTAAAAGAAGATGACATCGTCATCAATAGCCACAAAATCGATCCGAGCCAAGTTGATCAAGAAATTAATCGTTTTCTTGAGAGCCGCCAGAAAGCCTCTGCACAATTAGAGACGATCAAAACCAAAGCAGGCGAAACCTTTGGCACGGAAAAAGAGGCTATCTTCGAAGGGCATATTATGCTGCTGGAAGATGAAGAGCTTGAGCAGGAAATCATCGATCTTATCCGTAAAAATCACCAAACCGCCGATGCGGCGGTTTATGCTGTTATCGAAGACCAAGCTTCGGCTTTGGAAGAATTAGATGACGAATACCTCAAAGAACGCGCCGCAGATGTGCGGGATATTGGTAAGCGTCTACTACAAAACATCCTTGGTCTGACCATCGTTGACCTGAGCGCGATTGCCCAAGAGTCAATCTTGGTAGCAAAAGACCTAACACCTTCTGAAACGGCACAGCTAAACCTAGAAAAAGTTTTAGGTTTCATCACCGATTTAGGCGGCAGAACCTCTCACACCTCGATTATGGCCCGTTCTTTAGAGCTCCCCGCAATCGTAGGGATTGGTAATATTACCCAATCGGTAAAAAACGGCGATTTCCTGATTTTAGATGCCGTTAACAACCAAGTGCTTATCAACCCCTCTGAAGATGACATCACGGAACTCCGTGAGATCCAAACGGCTTGGTTAGACGAAAAACACGAGATGGCCAAGCTTAAAGACTTGCCAGCGATTACGCTAGACGGTCATCATGTAGAAGTCTGCGCCAATATCGGGACAGTACGCGATGTGGCGGGTGCTGAGCGCAATGGCGCAGAAGGTGTCGGACTCTATCGTACAGAATTCTTGTTTATGGACCGTGAATCGCTACCTTCCGAGCAAGAGCAGTTTGAGGCTTATAAAGCTGTCGCAGAAGCCGTCGGGGCGCAAGCCGTCATCATCCGTACCATGGACATCGGTGGTGACAAAGACCTACCTTATATGAACCTTCCAAAAGAAGATAACCCCTTCCTAGGATGGCGTGCGATTCGTATTGGTATGGACCGTAAAGAGATCCTGCACGCACAGTTACGCGCCATTCTGCGTGCCTCCGCGTTCGGTAAGCTACGTATTATGTTCCCGATGATCATTTCCGTGGAAGAAGTGCGTAGTTTAAAAGCAGAACTTGATACGCTTAAAGCGCAATTGACCGAGGAAGGAAAAGCCTTCGACCAAGGGATTGAAGTCGGTATTATGGTCGAAACGCCTGCTTCAGTGGCTATCGCCCATCATTTAGCAAAAGAAGTCGATTTCTTTAGCATCGGTACTAATGACTTGACGCAATACACCTTAGCGGTTGACCGGGGTAATGACCGAATTTCCCATTTATATAACCCAATGAGCCCTTCTGTACTGCTTTTAATCAAGCAAGTTATTGACGCATCTCACGCTGTTGGAAAATGGACGGGGATGTGTGGTGAGTTAGCTGGCGATGAACGTGCTACACTATTACTATTAGGCATGGGACTAGATGAGTTTAGTATGAGTTCTATTTCTATCCCTAGAATTAAAAAAATTATTCGCAACACTAACTATGAAGATGTTAAAACTTTAGCGGCTGAAGCCCTCGCGCAACCTACTGCTGAAGCCTTAACGGGTATCCTCGATAAGTTTATTAAAGAAAAAACGCTTTGCTAACTTGTCACCAGTGTTTCGACGTTATTGCTTAGGAGAAGATCATGGGATTGTTTTCTAAACTTTTTGGCGACAAATCGGATAGCGATTCAAGCAACATTGAAATTGTTGCACCGCTTTCAGGCGAAATTGTCAATATCGAAGATGTACCGGATGTTGTTTTCGCTGAAAAAATCGTAGGTGATGGTATCGCCATTCGTCCTAACGGTAACCAAATTGTGGCCCCAGTCGAGGGAACAATTGGTAAAATTTTCGAAACTAACCACGCCTTCTCTATCGAGTCGGATAACGGCATCGAGTTGTTCGTACACTTCGGTATCGATACCGTTGAGTTAAAAGGCGAAGGCTTCAAGCGTCTCGCAGAGGAAGGACAAAAGGTTAAGAAAGGTGACCCTATCATCGAATTCGATCTTGCCTTTCTTGAAGCGAAAGCGAAATCAACGCTGACCCCAGTCGTCATTTCCAACATGGATGAGATCAAGTCCCTGTCAAAACTATCGGGACACGTTACGGTCGGCGAAACACCGATTATGCGGATTCAGAAATAGTGATAAAAAAAGCTCATCCTTGGATGAGCTTTTTTTTTACTCCGGCCACCGTGGCAAGCGTATCGAGATTTTAAGCCCACCTTCCTGACGATTCGACGCCGACACTTGACCATGGTGTGCCGTAATCACTTTGCGCACAATCGCTAATCCTAATCCATAGCCCTTGCCAGAAAGCGAAGATTGTAGGCGAACAAAGGGGTCAAAAATACTCGACATTTTCTCCTCCGCCACGCCCGGCCCACTGTCACAAATGGTGAGTAGTAGCGTATCGCGATCGACCTCTACTTTCACGACAATCACCTGCCCCTGTGTTGAATAGCGTAAGGCATTGCGTAACACGTTCTCGATAGCACGACGGATTAGCTCGGCATTGCCTCGGACCGTTACCGACTTTAGGCTATCGTAATGGGCGACTACATCGACTTGCGGCTGTTGAGCTTCGTAGCGTACATCAACCAGAATCGCTTCAAGAAGCGTGATAAAATCGAAGTATTGCTCAATATCGATGCCGTCGTGTTCTGCGCGTGACAGGGTCAGCAGTTCGCCGATCATTTTGTCGAGCCGCTCGGTCTCAAGATCGATACGATCAAGCGATTGAGGGATATTCGATTCACTTTGTCGAGCTAAACCTACCGCGAGCTGCACTCGCGCCAAGGGCGTACGAAGTTCATGGGAGATATCATGCAGCAACGCCTCGCGGGCTTTGACTAATACATCGATACGTTCAACCATCGCATCGAAGTCCTTCGCAACAATCGACAATTCGTCATAACGCCGCTTCATGGCGGGAAATAGTCGTACCGATAGATCACCACGTGAAACTTTAGCAAATCCTTCCCGCAACTGCCTTATCGGACGTGTCATATTCCAGGCTAAAAGTAAGCTAAAGAAAATGCCAAGAAAGGGTGCAAAGAACATAATCGGCGTCGGAATATGTAATGAATCGTGCCACGAGTGATGGCCGCGTTCATAAAAGCGATCCAATCCATTGTAATCCAGCACAACCTGATAGCGATGACCCGCGTTATCCCTCAGCTGCTGGCTAAGGATGGTGGGTACACCACGATCTTCAGCATAAATGGTCGTCGGCGTGTTAGGGGCAGGAGAAAAGCTCACCTGAGGTCTAACATTGGGTTCCCAACTTTCAACGAGAGCTTGTACCGCTGCAGGTCCTGACGAGTGCGCCAGTAACCCACTGATAGACGCCAGTTGCACTTGTTGTAAACTGCGCTGTTGTCTCGCAAACGGCGAGTCATCATGGGCAAAAAGCGAAAATCCTAACCAGATTACTTGGCTTATCAACAGAAATACAAATAGAAAAGCCACCAGCATCTTGGTGAATAATCGCCTTGGATAACGTTGGTTCATCGAATTTTGTAACCAATACTGCGCACGGTTTCGATAAAGATTTGGTCGTGGGTGGTTTTTGCAATTTTCTGACGAATATTACTAATATGCACATCGACACTGCGGTCATAAGCCTCGCGCGTACGACCTAGCGCTTTCTCCGACAGTTCGTCTTTAGACACCACACGGTCCCCTGCCACTAATAATAGTTCGAGCAGATTAAATTCAGACGCGGTGAGATCGATGGGTTGCTGCTGCCACGTCACGGAACGCATGGCTGGATTAAGCACTAACTCTTTCAAGACGAGCGGTTGGTTATCGATAGGCGCGACGGGGATCTCTTCAAAACGACGCATTACCGAGCGTAAGCGCGCGACAAGCTCTCTTGGGTAACACGGCTTAGGCATATAATCATCGGCCCCCATCTCTAACCCAATCACCCGGTCGATATTTTCCCCTTTCGCGGTGAGCATAATGATGGGTAAGCGGTGGTACTGACGTACCTGACGTAACACTTCAATTCCACTGATATCAGGCAGCATGATATCTAAGATCATCGCATCGTAATGTGTTTGATTAATCACCTCCAAGGCACGCTTACCGTGCGTGACCACATCGGTGTTCATCCCTTCGCCAGCCAAGTATTGGCTCAGCATCTGTCCTAACTCTTGATCGTCTTCAACTAATAAAATTTTCATATTCTGGCCTCTAACTCACTTTACGTATAATGACGTCTTTTCTGGCGAGATTCTGTTAGTTTTACACAATAATTACGCTTCAACTGGCCGATTGATTGAAAACACCTGTAGACAGGTAGCGATCACCGCGATCACAGACTATGGCTACGACGACCCGCTCAGGATGTAATTCCGCAAGACTGAGCGCTGCCGATACTGCAGCACCAGAACTTATTCCACCGAAGATCCCTTCTTGCTGTGCTAAGGCTCGCGCCGAATGTTCCGCCCGCTCTTGCGTCATCATCACAATATCATCGACCCATTGCGGCTGATAAATAGTCGGCTGGTAAACCCCCTCCCAGTGGCGAATACCGGCAATTTGACTCCCCGCGGCAGGTTGTAATCCCACCACCTGGATCGCTGAATTTTGCTGCTTAAGATAACGGCCTGTGCCGCTAATGGTGCCCGTTGTTCCCATACTGGAAACGAAGTGGGTGATCCGCCCCGCGGTCTGTTGCCAAATTTCTGGGCCTGTCGTCTGGTAATGGGCGAGCGCGTTATCTGGATTATTGAACTGGTCTAATACTATCCCCTCGCCTCGCTTCGCTAAGCTTTGTGCGGTATCACGCGCATACTCCATTCCCTTCGCTTGATCGATCAGAATTAATTCAGCCCCGTAGGCTTGCATCGCCGCTTGACGCTCAATACTCATATTATCGGGCATCAATAGTTTCAGCTTATAACCCAATAACGCGCAAATCATGGCGAGCGCAATACCGGTATTGCCGCTGGTTGCCTCAATCAAGGTATCGCCAGGAGAGATCACGCCTCGACGTTCGGCCTGTCGCACCATAGACCAGGCTGCGCGGTCCTTCACCGATCCCGCTGGATTGTTACCTTCGAGTTTAACCCACACTTCACCCGCCCCGGCAGCGGGCAGGCGCTGTAACCGGACTAAGGGCGTGTTACCTATCGTGCTTTCTAAGGTGGTCACGTATTTTTCCTATCGCTTAAACGCCATCAGCCTAGGTAAAAACCTAGGCTGATGGCAATGCTAGCCTTGAAATTATCAGTACAGTTAATCAAAGGCAAGTGGCGCTAAGAGATTGTCTTGTTGGTAAACCCGCGCTTGGACCAAATTCAGATAGACCGTGCTTCCCCGCTCCGGAGCCACCACGGTTTGACTAATGGCGGAGAGAGGGTCTATTGCTACGCCCTCCGCGTCTAAGCTGAGTTGCCAAAAATGCCCGCGAGGCGTCACTTCAAGCACTGTCGCCGGCAGTCGATGCAACGCATCGGGCTGCGTTGACCATGTCAGTTCCCAAGGCCGGAGAAACAGGTCGATATTGCCCTGTGCACCGTAAGATTGACTGAGTTGCCACTGATGCCCCCCCACCTGGAGCGACTGCCCAGAAACCGTTGCGGGCAGTCGGTTAATCTCACCTAAAAACTCCAGCACAAAGCGGCTTTCTGGCTGCTGCCAGACTTGCTGGGGGGTGCCATGTTGTTCGATATTCCCTTGGCTCATGACCACGACATGGTCGGCGACATCCATGGCTTCTTCTTGATCATGCGTCACAAAGACGCTGGTGAATTTCAGCTCTTCGTGCAACTGGCGTAGCCAACGACGCAGCTCTTTACGTACTTGTGCGTCCAGAGCGCCGAACGGCTCATCGAGCAATAATATTGCAGGTTCTACCGCCAAGGCGCGTGCTAAGGCTACACGCTGTTTTTGCCCACCAGAGAGTTGGGCAGGATAGCGTTTAGCGAACTCCTTAAGCTGCACCATCTCCAACAGTTTCATCACCTTTTCACGGATCACCGCTTTACTCGGTCGCGTTTTACGCGGCATCACGGTCAGTCCGAAGGCAATGTTATCGAATACGTTCATATGGCGAAACAGCGCATAATGTTGGAAAACAAATCCCACCTGCCGATCACGAGCGTGGACTTGGCTAACATCGCGTCCGTGGAATAGGATCTCCCCGGCATTCTGATTTTCCAACCCAGCAATAATACGCAGTAGCGTGGTTTTTCCCGAACCAGACGGCCCAAGTAACGCCACCATCTCGCCAGAAGGGATATCGAGACTGATGTTGTTCAGTACCTGAGTGTGACCAAAGGATTTAGAAATCTGGTTAATATTAATGCTCATTTTCGCCTGCCTGTGCGCCGTGCTGCTGACGTTCTAAGCGCCATTGCAGTACACTTTTTAAACATAGGGTGATCATCGCCATCATAGCGAGTAACGCCGCCGCAGTAAAAGCCCCGACGGTATTGTAATCTTGGTTCAAGAGTTCTACTTGTAAAGGAAGGGTATAGGTTTCGCCGCGTATCGCCCCAGATACCACTGATACCGCGCCAAACTCACCAATCGCTCGCGCGTTGGTAAGGACTACGCCGTACAGCAATGCCCAGCGGATGTTCGGTAAGGTCACACGACGAAACATCTGCCAGCCATTGGCCCCCAGCAAAATCGCCGCTTCATCCTCTTGGCTTCCCTGGCTTAGCATCACTGGCACCAACTCTCGGATCACAAACGGGCAGGTGACGAAAATAGTGACCAATACCATTCCCGGCCAGGTAAACATCACTTGAATATTATGTGCATCCAGCCAGCTCCCCGCAGGGCCGTTGATCCCCCAAAATAGCAGATAGAGCAAACCTACCACTACCGGTGAAATCGCAAAGGGAATATCGTACAAGGTCAACAAGAATTGCCGACCCGGGAAATTAAAACGGCTGACCAACCACGCGAGTAAGGTCCCAAAAATAAGGTTTACCGGTACGGTGATCAACGCAATCAGCACCGTCAGCCAAATTGCGTGCAACATATCACTGTCATGCAGATTATGTAAGGCAACCCCTACCCCTTCGCTAAGGGCCTGCCAGAAAATATAGATTAATGGCACCAACAGGAAGAGTGCGGCGCTGAGCAGCGCTAAGGCGATCAGTATCCACTTCGTCCAAGGGCGTGATGATCCAGTCATTATTTACCCCCTAAACGACGCCCGTAGCGACTCTGTAATGTATTGATGGTAAAGAGCAGAAGTAAAGACGCGCCCATAATCACGGAGGCGATAGCGCTTGATGCGGGGAAATCGAACTCTTGCTGGCGAACAAAAATCAGTAATGAGATAACCTCCGTCTTCCAAGCAATATTACCGGCGATAAAGATAACGGCACCAAATTCTCCCAGACTGCGGGTAAAAGAGAGCGCGGTACCCGCAAGCAGCGATGGCGCAATTTCGGGTAAAATAACCTTGAAGAAAGCCTGACGAGGCCTTGCGCCCAAGGTTTCGGCGGCTTCTTCATACTCTGGGCCAAGCTCTTCTAATACGGGCTGAACCGTGCGGATCACAAAGGGGATACTGGTAAAAGCCATGGCGACAGCAATCCCCAACCAAGTGTAAGTGACCTTAATACCGTGCTCCGCCAGCCAATGGCCGTACCAACCGTTTGACGAGAATAACCCCGCAAGCGTTAAACCGGCGACGGCAGTCGGTAACGCAAAAGGCAGATCCATCAAACCATCCAGAAATGTACGACCTGGAAAGCGATAGCGCGTTAAGACCCACGCCATCAACGTCCCAAACACGGCGTTAAACACTGACGCAACCGCCGCCGATAACAGCGTTATTTTGTAGGCGGCCACCAATTGAGGATCGCTAATTACCCGCCAATATTCTGCCCACGTCATATGCGATAACTGCATCAATAACGCGCTGACCGGTAACAGTAAAATCAAGCAGGTAAAGAATAGGCTGGTACCGAGACTCAGACCAAACCCGGGTAAAACGCGACGTTGACGTGAAAAAATCATAGTGATGATCCTGCTGCCTGCAATGTATCGAACTCCCCTTGCGGTGCAAAGTGCGACTGCATGGCTTGCTGCCATGAGCCAAACTGCTGTTCAACCGTGAAAAAGTGAATGGGCGCAAAATGTTGCTGCGCCACAATGCTAGGTGTGGCGTGATAGGTACGGTAATAAAAACGCGTTAAGATATTTTGCGCCTCAGATTGGTAAAGAAAATGTAGATAAGCTTTTGCCACAGCGGTTGAATGATCGCGTTCAGTATTACGATCAAGCCATGTGACAGGGAATTCCGCTTTAATATTAGTTCGCGGAATAATAACTTGGTAGTGTTGGTCAGGATAATGCTGTTGCAAGGCCCGAGCTTCCGCTTCAAAAGTGATTAGCACATCGCCCAACTTCTGATTCACAAAGCTTTGGGTTGCCCCGCGTCCACCAATATCGGCTACCTGCGTGTTTATTACCCACTGACGCATCGCTTTACGCACCGCTGAGACGTCTTGATCATGAGAGAAACTTAACGCTCCCCATGCAGCCAACCAGGCATAGCGACCGTTACCCGAGGTCTTAGGATTAGGGTAGATAAGCTTTACGCCCGGCTTAACTACATCCTGCCAGTCTGCGATATGCAAGGGATTACCGCGACGTACAACCAAGGCCATGGTTGAATAGTAAGGTGAGCTGTTATTGGCCAACCGTTGTTGCCAATTGCTGGGGATCAGTTGCCCTCGATCATGCAGAATCTGGACGTCGGGCACTTGGTTGAAGGTCACCACATCGGCACGCATCCCTTGCAATAATGCGAGCGCTTGTTTGGACGAGCCACCATGCGATTGATGGATCGTCAGTTTATCTTGTGGATGTTGAGTGTTCCATTGCTGAATAAACACCGGATTCAATTGTTCATACAGCTCGCGTGACACATCGTAGGAGCTATTGAGTAATTGAGCAGGAAAGGCAGACGGTGCAGCAAGCAGTAATAGGCCCACCACCGATGATCTATAGCGTCTCTTCATACCTGAAAATTCCAATCTCAACCTCAGTCAATCTAGAAGTTCTCAGTGTATTAACAAGGATAAAAAAGCAGTAATGGTTTTATATACCGATTACTGCTGTGTAATTGCTAAAAAATATATAATGATTAGGCGTGCCAAAGGATTTCAGAGAGTGTCCACTGCTTGAGCGTGGCATCGGCAGGCATAATACCGGAAGGACCGCTGAACTCGCCTTGGTAGATAACCTCTAAGTGTTGGCTATTCGGGACTTTACACTGCACATGCTGGCTATCACGGCCCGGTTGGCAGTTACCGTAAGCTTTCTGAAACAGGGCTGAGAACGGTGCACCAAATGCGATGCCCTTAGGCGTACCCACACCGGAATCCGACACACTGATGTTATTCACCGTGCCATCACCATAAAAAGTCATCGCCACCTGTTGATCTTTCATCGCTTGGATATAGCTTTCAATTTGGCCGTTACGCGTCCCCATTCCTTGGCGGATACGGTAATCGCTACCAATACCATCACTAATTGCCTCGGCATTAAAAGGGGTTGAGCGAGTAATTTTCCCCACCCCTTCCTCGCTCACGGCGACTGAGGAGCCAAACCAGTTCCAGGGGAGTGCGGATGACCAGGTGTAGCTCAATGGATTCCACCAATGGACGCTACTGCTTGAAGTGTCAGTCTGATGGCTGGAACCCGCACAGCCGCTGAGCAATACCGCACTGGCAAGCAGTGCGCAGGGTAACGCTTTCATTTCAAATCCTCTTGCATTTCTGATCAGTGCTACTAGGAGTGATCTTCACGTAAAAAGTTTACTGTAGACCGGTTTTTTATTGTTTGAAACACCGTTTTAAGCGGCCCATCGTCAGTAAGGCGGCTTCGGTTAATAGGTCAAATAGTGTCAATATCAGTAACAGCGGCGAGCTTTCGAGAGCCTCTCTGTTCCACTGGCTTAATTGCCAAGCACAGAGCAGCGCACCACTAATGATTACGCTCACGCGACAAACTCGCCAACCACGAGGAAAGCGCTGGCGATAACCACTCAACATCATACAAATAAGCGCCGGTAAGCCCATGACTAAACCAACATAAAAAGTCGAGGTTTCTGGCACAAAAAGACGTAAGAGTGTATCGCCTTGTTGTCGAGATGCCCCCGCCATTACCAGCAATATCCAAGCCCGCGCTTGATACAGCAAGATAGCCCACAGCAAAAAGGGTAAAGGGGCGGCTATCCCCTCACCTTCGATATCGAAATCTTCCATCATTAGCTGGCATTAATATTCACGATCTTCAATTAAGCGTTTTCCGAGACTGGTGACTTCGTTAATTTCGTAGTCTAATTTTTCATAGAAACCCAGTACCACATCATTATCATCACGAATTTGGAGATTGAGTTTGGGACAGCCTCGAGCAATCAACTTTTTTTCTAAACGATTCATCAGTGCATTGGCAAAGCCACGGCCTTGATAATCAGGGTGTACCGCGAGGTAATAGGCCGAGCCACGGTGACCATCGTATCCCCCCATCACACTGCCTACGATCTGCCCGGAGAGCACAACGACGAGAAAAAGGTCAGCATCGTGGCGTAATTTACGTTCGATATCGAGTTCGGGATCATTCCAAGGACGTAGTAAATCACAGCGCTCCCACAGCGTAATGACCTCATCGATATCTTGTTGTTCGAAAACACGAATTTCCATTTTTGACTCCCCCTTGGCGAAAACAAACTATTATGCGTGTGAGTTAGGGTGTTAGAAAAGGCAATACTCAGTAAAAGGCTGAAATATTTCAATGTTAGCAATATGGCTAATGTTATTATATAACCTTATTATTAATAGTAATTCTCATTAACTCTTCACGGATCTGAAACTAATGAAAAAATTGGCCTCTCTGAAACAATTAGTCAATCGCCGCCAATTACTCTTTTCCGGTCTTGCGTTGGCAGTGCTCTCACCCCGCGCCGTACTGGCCGAAGAGTCGCGGATCCCGGTTTCTCGTCAACGTCATTCGGCAGCAAAAAAGAGTAACTCGGGTAAATTTATTGTCATGCTCGACCCCGGCCACGGGGGAATCGATTCGGGGGCAGTCGGTGAAGAGGGCTCGATGGAAAAACACGTGGTGTTGGAAATTGCTAACACGGTACGTCAATTACTAAGTCGCCACCCGCATATTGAAGCCCGGTTAACCCGCGACAGTGACCATTTCATTCCGCTCTATCAACGCGTCGAAATTGCTTCGCAACATGGCGCGTCGCTCTTTATGTCGATCCATGCCGACGGCTATACCGATCCCTCAGCGCGTGGGGCCTCGGTCTTTGCTCTCTCTAACCGCGGTGCCAGCAGTGCGATGGCTCGCTACCTGTCTGATCGCGAAAATAATGCCGATGCCGTAGGCGGCCTAAAAGTGCAGCAGAAAGACCAATACTTACAGCAAATTTTATTCGATTTAGTTCAAACCGATACCATTAAAAATAGCCTGACTCTGGGAAAACACGTTTTAGATACCATTCGTCCCGTGCACCACTTGCATAGCCAACATACCGAACAGGCCGCATTTGCCGTATTAAAGTCCCCTTCTATCCCGTCTGTATTAGTTGAAACCTCGTTTATCACTAATCCAGGTGAAGAGAAACTGCTTGGCACCACGGCTTTTCGTAAAAAAATTGCTGGGGCTATTTCTGATGGTATCGTCAACTTTTATAATGAACAGCAACGACGTAATCGCCGAGTCAGTTGATTCACTTAATGTTCAACGAAGGTTGTAAAAAGAGATCATGAGTACGCAAACAATTGAGCAAGTAAAACAGTTCTTCCTGTCGTTACAAGACACGATATGTCAACGATTAGCCGATCTCGATGGCCACGCTTCTTTCCTCGAAGATGACTGGGTTCGAGAAGCAGGCGGCGGCGGACGCACTCGCGTCCTCACCCAAGGTAAACTGTTCGAACAGGCAGGCGTTAATTTTTCCCATGTCTATGGCGACCAAATGCCTGCTTCAGCGACCGCGCATCGCCCTGAATTAGCCGGACGTAGCTTCCAAGCCATGGGGGTGTCATTAGTCATTCACCCCAACAATCCCTATGTCCCGACCAGCCATGCCAACGTCCGCTTTTTCATTGCAGAAAAACCCGATGCAGAGCCAGTGTGGTGGTTTGGTGGCGGGTTTGATTTGACCCCCTTTTACGGTTTTGACGAGGATGCCCAACATTGGCATAAGACCGCTGCAGACTTATGCCGCCCATTCGGTGAAGAGGTCTACCCGAGGTATAAAAAGTGGTGTGACGAATACTTCTTCTTACGCCATCGTAACGAGCAACGCGGAATTGGTGGGTTATTCTTTGATGATCTGAATACGCCGAGTTTCGAGCACTGTTTTGCGTTTACCCAAGCGGTAGGGTTGGGCTTTTTGGAGGCTTACCTGCCCATCGTTGAGAAACGCCACCCCACCCCTTACGGCGAGCGCGAGCGCCAATTCCAGCTTTATCGGCGTGGACGTTACGTGGAATTTAATCTGTTGTGGGACCGTGGCACCTTGTTTGGTATCCAAAGTGGTGGACGTACTGAATCCATTTTGATGTCGATGCCACCGCTTGTCCGCTTCGAATATGATTATCAAGCACAAGCTGGCTCGCCGGAAGCGAGACTGACCGAACACTTTTTGACAGTTCGTGACTGGCTATAAGGCAATGGCTCGGTGTCGCACATCGAGTCATCATCATTGCTTATAAAAAGAAACATAATAGTTAATCCTTTTTCTAATAACACCGGTGTAAACCCGCTATTATCAGCACTGACTTTTTATTCACTGTGTATGGACGCTCTCCCTTGAAAAAACTCACTTTATCCTTCGTTGCAACGCTTGTTATCTCTGCAACCAGTACCAGCTTTGCTGCCCCGAGAGTCGCTCCGCAAGTCAGCGCCGATATTGTGCAGCGCTACGCACAACAAATTTTTCAACAAACCGCAGCCGCCAGTATGACGATGGTGGTTATTGATGGCAACCAACACTATTTCACCAGTGCCGGGGAAACCCGTCGCGGAAGCGGTGTTCGCCCGACGAAGGAGAGCGTTTTCCGCCTTGCCTCCATCAGTAAGCTTTTTACCAGCGAAACCTTGGTCAAACTGGACCAACAGGGCGTCGTCAAGCTTTCCGATCCGTTAAGCAACTATGCGCCGAAAGGGATGACCGTCCCCTCTTTTCGCGGCTACACCATTAAGTTACAAAATCTTGCTACCCATACGGCAGGACTTCCCCGCGAGATGCCGGGCGGACGCGCAAATCGCCCTGTCTTTATCTGGCCGGAAAAATCCTCGCGCTGGCAGTGGCTACAGCATGCG
Source organism: Rosenbergiella nectarea (assembly GCF_900111105.1). Classification (GTDB taxonomy): domain Bacteria; phylum Pseudomonadota; class Gammaproteobacteria; order Enterobacterales; family Enterobacteriaceae; genus Rosenbergiella; species Rosenbergiella nectarea. Next base: position 52,763 of record NZ_FOGC01000007.1, read on the forward strand.
GAGTTGAAAGCGATCCCCGGTACTGTCGCCGCCTACTCGAATTTGGGCTTTGATTATTTAGCCGATGCGCTCAGCCGCGCCAGCGGTAAGCCATACCCTCAGTTAGTGCAATCGTTGATTACTCGCCCTTTGGGAATGAAAGATACGACCTTTACCCCTTCCCCCGATCAGTGTCGTCGATTAATCATTCCGCGCGACCATGCTAGCCCTTGTAACAATACTCTCGCCGCGATTGGCAGTGGGGGCCTCTATTCGACTGCGGATGATATGGAACGCTGGATGCAGCAATTCTTTTCCAGTTCAATCAGGCCTCGTTCTCCGCTCGCCAGTACTTTACAGCGCGTGGTGTATCCGCGTAGCCAATTAGTGCGGATGAACGGCATGGACGTTGCTGGCCCTGCCAGCGGATTAGGATTAGGGTGGGTACATATGAATGCGATGGGTAGTCAACCCGCTCTGGTGGAAAAAACCGGCGGCGGCGGCGGTTTCATGACCTATATCGTGATGGACCCACGCAGTAATGTCGGGGTCTTTATCGCCGTTGCCCGTGCGCCAGGCAGTCATTTTACCCCAATGAGCCAAGGCGCTAACCAGCTCGTCACGGCCTTGGTGAATAACCGTTAATTCCTCGCAAAAAAAACGGTGTCGTGACTGACGACACCGTTTCAACATTCTGACTACCCAGAGTTATCCCCTGCTATTTTACTTGTCGTGATGCGCCGAGATATGTTGCTGCTCACGTAACGATACTTCGTGAACACGTTTACGCACCCCAAACCAACCGATGATTAATAGAATTATAATCAGCGGTACTGATGCAATAGTGTAAGTCCCGTTAGGATAATCGAAAGCCATTAGCACTAACACGCTCGCTAGAAACAGCAGTGTCAACCAAGAAGTAAAGGGCGCGCCCGGGAGTTTAAAGGAAATATCTTCCGCTTTACCTTCGCGAATCGCTTTGCGTAGACGCAGCTGACACAGCACGATAAAGGCCCAGGAACTGATGATCCCTAGCGAGGCAAAGTTTAGAACGATTTCGAACACTTGGCTTGGAACATAATAGTTCAGTACCACACCGAAGATGTAGATCACTATCGTGGCTAAAATTCCCGCATAAGGCACCTGCTGGCGACTCATTTTCGACATAAAGCGTGGTGCTGAACCGCCCATCGACATTGAACGTAAGATACGTCCGGTGGAGTACAGCCCCGAGTTAAGGCTCGATAATGCCGCCGTTAATACCACGATGTTCATGATACTGCCAATGTACGGCACACCTAATTTACTGAAGAAGGTCACGAAAGGACTCTGACCTGCTTGATAGGCATTCCATGGAAGTAACAGAACGAGTAAAACCACAGATCCGACATAGAACAGACCAATCCGCCATATCACACTATTAATCGCTTTAGGTACCATGATTTTAGGGTTTTTACACTCCCCTGCCGCGGTACCGACTAACTCGATTGACGCGAAGGCGAATACGACCCCTTGCACCAAGACAAAGGCAGCCATTATCCCATGCGGGAAGAAGCCTCCGTTATCAGAGATCAGGTGGAATCCTGTCGTGTTACCGTCTAGCGGCTTGCCGCTTCCTAAGAAGACCACCCCCACGACTAAGAAAACAACGATGGCCAAGACCTTGATTAAGGAGAACCAGAATTCCATCTCCGCAAACCATTTGACCCCGACCATATTCATGGTACCCACAATCGCCAGTGCGCCTAAGGCAATGACCCATTGTGGGATATCGCCAAAGGCTCCCCAATAGTGCATATAGAGGGCAACGGCGGTGATATCCACGATGCCGGTCATTGCCCAGTTAACAAAGTACATCCACCCTGCGACATAGGAGGCTTTCTCACCCATAAACTCACGAGCGTAAGAGACGAAACTGCCGCTTGAAGGGCGGTGCAGAACCAATTCTCCTAATGCGCGTAAGATAAAAAATGAGAAGATACCACAGACCAAATAGACCAGTGCGAGGGCTGGCCCCGCGAGTTGTAATCGTGCCCCTGCGCCAAGAAAAAGCCCAGTACCAATTGCTCCGCCAATGGCTATCATCTGTACTTGTCGGTTCCCCATCTCCTTGCGATATCCGGAGTCATGGGAGTTTAACCACTTACGTCTGGCGTGCTGTAAATCAGCCGCTGTTTTTTTTGTATTTTTCATAGGTTTCCTGTTTGTCCACTTCTACAGCAAATCCCCTCTACCGCATTAGCACAGGTGAAAATTGGCGAATATCTCCAGAGGGTGATGAATCCTACCTGTAAGACGCTGAATTCGTAAAGCCCTGTAAAGAATTAATCTACGTTAACGTTTGCCCATTTGGCGCAAAATGGATATATACTGTTGAAATATAACATCTTTTATTTACAAAAAGGATTGTATAAATTCATGAGGTTGTTCACGGTTTATCTGGCTATATCAAAACACCTCGCGATAATTGTTACCAACCTCCCAGAAGGGTAGAAAATGCTGGCTAAATGCGGCATTATCCTTGATTACCCGTGATCTTTTGACTTAATAATTAGGTAGTACTGTCTCATGACTCAAGTAACCGCACCGACCCTAACCCTATATGGCATTAAAACCTGTGATACCGTGAGAAAAGCGCGTAAATTCCTCGCTGAATTCCCTATCGATGCCGCTTATCATGATTTCCGCCAACAAGGGTTAGATGAAACACTACTGGACCAACTGATTCAAGGTCTGGGGGTCAAGGCTTTGCTTAATACTCGTGGGACCACCTGGCGTTCGCTTTCTGATGAGCAAAAACAAAGTGCTTCCGATCCGGCAGCGGCCCGTCAAATCATGCTTGAGCACCCCGCTGTCATTAAGCGCCCAGTATTGGTACGAGAGGATGGAGAAATGCTGGTTGGCTTCGATACCGCCGTATGGTCAAGCTTTATACAGGGAGGGCGCTAAACATGTTTTGCCCGGTCATCGAGCTTGCCCAACAACTTATACGTTGCCCATCCTTAAGCCCTAATGATGCGGGCTGCCAAGCGTTACTTATCGCTCGCCTTGAAGCGATTGGCTTTCATATCGAACCGATGCATTTTGGCGATACCCAAAATTTCTGGGCCACTCGCGGTCAAGGTCAAACGCTCGCCTTCGCCGGCCATACCGACGTCGTCCCTGTTGGCGATGAGCGCCAATGGATTAACCCTCCGTTTGAGCCCGCTATTCGCGATGGACTCCTGTTTGGTCGCGGTGCCGCCGATATGAAAGGCTCCTTAGCCGCCATGGTCGTGGCGGCTGAACGCTTCGTTGAACAACATCCTCACCATACAGGACGGCTAGCCTTTTTGATCACCTCCGACGAAGAGGCAAGTGGTATCAATGGCACAGTCAAAGTGGTTGAGCAATTAATGGCTCGACAAGAGCGTGTGGAGTACTGCTTAGTCGGTGAACCCTCAAGTACCGAGCGTGTCGGCGATGTCGTCAAAAATGGCCGCCGTGGTTCAATTACCGCAAACTTGACCGTGCATGGCGTACAAGGGCATGTCGCGTATCCTCATCTCGCGGATAACCCTGTCCATCGCGCGCTCCCAGCTCTAACTGAGTTGGCGGCAACGGAATGGGATCAAGGAAATGAATTTTTCCCGCCTACCAGTATGCAAATCGCCAATATTCAGGCCGGTACTGGCAGTAATAATGTGATCCCGGGCGACTTATTCGTACAATTTAATTTCCGCTTCAGCACCGAATTGACCGACCAACAAATTCGCGAAGCAGTCGCTAACCTGCTTGATCGCCACCAGCTGCGCTATACCTTAGAGTGGAATTTATCCGGTCAACCCTTCCTAACGGCAAAAGGCGCATTAGTAGAGGCTGTCGTTGACGCCGTTCAGCACTATAATGAAATTAAGCCAGAGTTACTCACGAACGGGGGAACCTCTGATGGACGTTTTATTGCCAGAATGGGGACTCAAGTCGTTGAGTTAGGGCCGGTCAATGCCACCATTCATAAAATTAATGAATGCGTGAGTGCCGCCGACCTACAAACCCTCAGCCGAATGTATCAACGGATTATGCAGTTATTGCTGACCTAAGGAGCCTTACATGGAATGGGTAAAAGAGTATTGGTGGGTATTAATCATCCTGTTTATGGTGGGATTATTAGTCAATGTGTATAAAGATTTAAAGCGCGTTGATGTCAAAAAATACTTAGATAATAAACCCAAGTTACCGCCGCATCGTGATTTTAACGATAAGTGGGATGACGAAGAGGATGATTGGCCAAAGAAAAAATAGGCCGCCATTCGTGGACTGCGGGATGACCGCAGTCCCTATTCAGTTAGATCATGGGGATCACATCGTCGTTATCCGGCGCTTGCCCTTGCGAGGCTTCATCGAAATAGCGTTGCGGGATGGTCTCTTTTAAATGTTTCAGCGCGATAGCTATCCCCTGCTCATCGATGGCATGGGGGAGTTCATCAATAATATCCAATGTCACATCTCCCCCCGCTTCATTTAGCCACTGCTCGGCGTTCACCGCATGAATTAATGGGATCTGCTCGTCATCATCACCGTGAATCAAGTGAATCGTGGTATTCAGAGACGCCACTTCTGGCGCGCTATTATAGCGGCCACTAAAAATAATCGCTCGTCCTGCCAGTAACTCTTCACTTTTCAGTGCTTCAAGGATCATCACACTACCTTGTGAAAAGCCAATCAATGCCGTAGCCTCCGGGCTAACCCCGCACTGCTTTTGGCATTCACGAATCGTTTGCGTAAACAGGGGCATAATCTGATCAATTTTCTGCTGCGTTCGAGTGGTAGAAGCTTCTGGCTCCTCATCGATAAACCACGCGCTCCCCCCCTGAGTCAGTGGAATAGGGGCTCCTACCGACACCACAAAGGCAGCAGGAAAGTCTTTGGCAAACCATTGACCAATTTCAGCCATCGAGCGGGGATCGTCACCGCTGCGATGGAATAATACAAAAAGTTGTGGCTGAGGCCCGCTGCCTTGCTGAACCATTACATAATCGATATGTGCCATAAATGACCTCTCACTGGCGATAAACCCTAAGTAGGTTGCCCCGAACTCTCAGGTAAAAGTGTTAAAAAATCTGCCGTTTCACGGCGTAATTGTAGCAGCCACAGTTTACGACTCCAGCCCGCCGGAAGCTGTGAACGCTGTAAACAATGCTGCAGATATTGCCCACACTCTACATGGGGATAACGTTGTTGTGCCCGCCAGAGTGCTGGGAAACTCACACTTAACGGGCGATGTGCTTGCGCGAATCCGACCAGTTCTTCATAGTCTTGTTGCGAAAATAAGGCGTCTTCTGATGGCCATTCACCTAGCGATAGCTCTGGCGAGTAACGGGCTTGCTGTATTGGCCAGTCTCGGTGGAAATGAGCCACGGCCTGTTTACATAGCTGCTGACCCGCAGGTGTTAACGGGTAAATTGCCATCGCGGCATAACACCCACTGCTAGCTTCACGTTGAGTGCCCATTCTCACCATTTGAAAACCACAACGCTGCCAAAAGTGCCACAATTCCGGCGTGTAACCAAAGCTAACAGAGAGAAAATCTTTATCTTGGCTATTTTCCCGAAGGGCATGGACCAATCGACTGCCGATTCCTTCACGGCGCAGCGGTTGGCTGACTGCAAGTCGACTAATTCGTCGACTCGCCAACAACATCGCCTCCGGGAATCGACTATGGGCGGCTAACGACTGCGCGACTAGATTCCCCCTTGGCCGCCTTTCGCCACGCCATACGGCGTGGGCAAGCTCAGCAGATTGCTCGCCTTCCTCAACCCATCCTAGCGCGCCATAACAATGCTCACCCTCGACCATTTGCCAATAACCACAGTGTGGGGCGTCCATCATACGGCGTAAATCTACCGGCGTGGTGCGATAGTGCGCCGCTTGCAACAGCTGAAAGGTACTGGTTGCTAAAGTTGGATACTGGGACCAATCTGCCGGCTGATAAGCGCGCAACGTTAGCGATGGTGATCGTGTTACGGTAGAGGAAGGAAGATCGCGTAACACTAGTAACCGTTCGATAAAGCTTTCCAATGGATCGCCAACCGAGTAGCGCTGCGGCGTCTTCAGGGTAAAATGCTTAGTTACCACCCCCGATGCACCGAACTTCAATAAAAAGCCCTGTCCGGTGCCTTCGTACCCCTCCGTGGTCGTAAGTAATAGACACCGAGGAAAGCGAGTGATCAAGGCTTGCAGCTGTGGGGTCGGTAGCGATGCGGCCTCATCGATAATCAACCATTGCCAAGATCCGGGATCTTCTGCCGCTAAAATGGCGTCAGGCGCCCGAAAATGGTAGTGCTCACCCGCGTGGCGCGCCATCACGGCGGTAGCCACTTTAGCAGGCCCCGTTATTAAACAGGGGGGCTGCAAGGCGGCTAGCATCCCCCCTAGAGCAGATTTTCCGCGACCCCGTGGGGCAGTCACAATACAATTCCCTTCAGGTAAACACAGTAACTCTTCAATAATCGCTTGTTGCTGTGCCCCGCCTTGCGGCGTCCAATCGGCCATCGTGAGTGGACGATCTTGCGGTCTTGGCTCACCCTCACGCCAGATAAGATGGTTGCTGTCGCGGAGTAATTGACGCCAAAGATGGCGATAAAAGATGGGTGTCGCGATCGGCTGCTCGCACTCAGCCCAACGCAGGCTATCGACGTCAATGATCGGCTGTTGCGAAGAGGATTCTGGTAATAACAGAATCAGCCAACTGCCCGCCACTAAGGTGCCGGCCAGCGCGGCGAATGTCTCTAAATGAAGGCCTTGCGACGCATCGTATATGGCATGAAGCCATTCCTGACCCAAAAATTGCCGCGCACGCTGAGCCAAATGCTCATCGGTATGCCCCGCAGGAGCCGTCGTGACGCGAAGCCAGTCACCGGGAAACGCCGATTGCCACTGTTGGGTCGCGGTGTCACGAAATGGCGGTGAGCCGCTTATAACGCAAATGCGCCGCAACCCCTTGCGACGCATTTGTTCAGCGATAAACGCAGACGGCATACTCACTATCCGGCAAAGGTATTACATTGGCCCGGTTCGCCACTATCGAATCCACGTTTAAACCAGCTATAACGTTGCTGCGAGGTACCATGGGTAAAGCTATCGGGTACAACACGTCCTTGACTCTGCTGCTGAAGCTTATCGTCCCCAATTGCTTGTGCCGCATTAAGCGCTTCTTGTAGATCGCCCGTTTCTAGGACCTCTTTCTGCTGCATATAATGACCCCAAACCCCGGCAAAGCAGTCAGCTTGAAGTTCGAGTTTAACAGAGAGGTGATTAGCATCGGTTTGTGAGCCTTGCTGCATTTGTTGACGGACCTTACTTTCAATACCGAGTAGGTTTTGAACATGATGGCCAACTTCGTGGGCGATCACATAGCCTTGGGCAAAATCTCCGCCTGCGCCCAGTTTATTTTTCATCTCGTCATAGAAAGAGAGATCGATATACACTGTTTTATCGGTTGGACAGTAAAACGGTCCCATGACCGATTGCCCAGTCCCGCATCCCGTTCGTGTCGCATTACGGTACATCACCAATTTTGGCGCTTGGTACTGCTTGCCCATTTTTTGGAAGATTTCACTCCAGGTGTCTTCTGTCGAGGCGAGGATCACTGAGGTAAATTTAGCGGCTTGCGCATCGTCGCTATTTGCAGGGGCTGGCGTGTGCGACTGGCTCACAGAGGTGCTTTGCCCACCACCGCCGCCGAGTAATGGCGTTAAGTCGTAACCATAGTAGCCCGCCACCACCACCACGATTAAGAGTACGATACCGCCCTTACCCGCTGGGATGCGAAAACCTGAACCACCGCCGGTCGGCGTTGAACTATCACTACGACGATCTTCTACATTGTCACTCTCTCTACGTCCTTGCCAACGCATAGCACACCTCTCCATCTCTATTATCGTATAATAATAAATAGTAATCGCAGTACGCAGAGATAACCAGTAGAAAAACTAAAGTTGCTTTAGGGGAATGGGTGGGGAAGAGAGCACTCGCCGAAGCATAGCGAGTGCATAAATCATTAATCTAGTGTAACACCAAGCCGTTGAGCGACCACTTCATAGGCTTCGACCATGCCACCTAGGCTTTGGCGAAAACGATCTTTATCCATTTTATCTAATGTTTCTTTATCCCACAGGCGAGCACCGTCAGGGGAGAATTCATCACCCAGCACCACCTCACCATTAAACAGTCCAAACTCGAGTTTGAAATCGACTAGGATTAGACCCGCTTGATCAAACAAGTCCGTCAAAACTTGGTTGGCCTTAAGTGTCAATTCACGCATACGCGCAAGGTGTTCAGGACTCACCCAGCCGAAGGTGACGCAATAGGATTCGTTGATCATCGGATCATGGTGGGCATCGTCTTTCAGGAACAGGTCGAAAAGCGGCGGATTTAAGATCATCCCTTCTTCAACGCCTAAACGCTTGACCAGCGAGCCCGCTGCACGGTTACGGACAACGCATTCCACAGGCACCATATCGAGTTTTTTCACAAGGGCTTCAGTGTCTGACAGTAACGCTTCCATCTGCGTTGGGATACCGGCTTGTGCTAATTTTTCCATAATAAAATGGTTAAATTTATTATTGACAATGCCTTTACGGTCAAACTGCTCAATACGCGCTCCGTCTCCGGCTGATGTATCGTTGCGGAATTCCAGAATTAGCAGGTCCGGGTTGTCGGTGCTATACACTGTTTTTGCTTTTCCGCGATACAGCTCAGCTTGCTTTTGCATCTTGTTAACTCCACTCATGGTCGACTCTGAAAATGACTCTGCATAGCGCCAGAATTCATCACTACGCAATCGTTTACCTTGCTGGGCGCTATTATGCCAAAATAAAATAAAAAAAGGCCGGAAATTTCCGGCCTGAGACACATTTATTTATTTAAGGCGGCTTGTAGGACAGCGACCAACGCATCATTTTGCGATTGCGTCAGGATATGTCCCTTGGGATCGATAAACTGTAGGCTACTGCGGTTATCGAGATCACCGACTTGCAGCTTGTATTTACCTTCTGCTAAATCAGGATCTTTCGCACCCAGTGCGGCCCATTGGCTGCTGCTCAGATTACTGTAACTAAGCTGCAAGCTACCGTCTGCGCGATTGCTGTCAGACACCGTCATCCCTGCAAGGGGTAATGCTTTAGGAAGACGCTGCCACGTTACATCGAACGGGGCACGCACGATTAAGTTAGGTAGCCCTGTCTCGTCCGCACCACTTTGCACATCAACGCTACCTACGCGATTAGCGGCTGCCGCATTCCGACGATCCGTTTCTGCGGTATTCAGCTGCGCGGAAATATCGTTAAGTAACTGAGCGGTATAACGCTGAATTTCAGTGTTACTGGTTACCGCTTGGCCTTTCTGTTCTAAGGCAATAGGTTTCACCATTAGGGTTTGCTCGTAGCCTTGGGCGACGACAGCGACTTGGTAACGTCCACGGTATTGGTGATCTTCATCTTGGCGATTCCAAGAAATCCAATCCGTGGTGAGTTGCTGACGTGCATCATCTTGTTGAGCAATCGCAAACTTATTCGCTTGCAGAGCCGCGACCGTTTGTCCCCATAAAGATGTTCCCGTATTGGCAATTTGCAGCAGTCCGGTCGAGCCTTGGAACTGCGCGCGACTACCGTTAAGCAAAGACAATGCCTGTACTGGTGGGCGAATATCTAATTGCTTACCAACTGCCCCTTGCGCACGTCCTTGCGGAACGGCATAGTTTGCGGATTCGAGCGGAAGGATCATCCCTTGTGGAACGTTCAGTTGGCTCAGTGCTGGCGCATCGAGATACTCTTCATTACCATTCACTTCGCGCTTGTAGTGTTGATCATGTGAACAACCCGCTAGTAACATTGCGACGGATAATCCAGCAACTTTTACTACCGCCGAATTTTTAACTGAGTAAGCCATTAAATCTCCCTAACTTATCGCAGTCCTGCATCACGAATCGCCTGTAACAGTATCGGCTCTGAAGTCGCCGATAACGGTGTCATAGGCAGACGCAAGGTATCATTTGCGATCAATCCCAGCTGTTTAGCCACCCATTTCACTGGGATAGGATTTGGTTCATAAAATAAGTGCTGATGAAGCGCCATGAGTCGCTGGTTTAAGGCACGTGCCTCAGTAAAGTGTCCCGCGGCGGCCAGAGCACAAAGTTGTGCCATTTCGCGCGCTGCCACATTCGAGGTTACTGAAATAACGCCCTGCCCCCCCAACTGCATAAAGTCTAACGCTGTTTCATCATCACCACTAAGTAAAATAAAATCTTCTTTGGTCAACGCTTGGATCTGACTAACGCGAGATAAGTTCCCTGTCGCTTCTTTAATTCCGATAATATTTTTTATTTCGGCAAGACGTGCGACCGTTTCAGGCAACATATCACAGCCTGTCCGCCCGGGCACATTATAAAGTAATTGCGGCAAATCGGTACTCTGTGCGATCGCTTTAAAATGCTGGAACATTCCCTCTTGTGTTGGGCGGTTATAATAAGGCACAACGGTCAAACAGCCAACTACGCCACTTTTCTCTAAACGCTGTGTCAGTGCAATACCTTCAGCGGTAGCGTTTGTACCGGTTCCAGCAATGACTGGGATGCGTCCGTCTGCTAATTCGACGGTGCGGAGGACCACATCAATGTGCTCATCGTGGGTTAAGGTTGCCGATTCACCTGTCGTGCCAACGGCAACGATTGCAGAAGTGCCACTGTCAATGTGGTAGTCGATTAATTTTTTAAGGCTGCTCTCACAAACTTGCTCGTTTTCGTCCATCGGTGTGACGAGTGCAACAATACTTCCGGTAAACATAGCTATCCCCTCATTTCCCAAGGTCTTCATGGTAAGGTGTCCATCACACTAAAAGCAAGACAGTGAATGCACTCAACTGCTTGTCAGCAGTTTTTTTTATGTTTACCTTAAGATAATTAGCAAAACATTGGGAAATATCACATTGTCATCCTCACCTGTGCATTTAGTGATCACCGCACTCGGCAGCGACCGTGCGGGAATCGTCAATACTATCACCCGCCACGTTAGCCAATGTGGCTGTAATATCGAAGATAGCCGACTGGCATTACTGGGCGGGGAGTTTACGTTTGTGATGTTGCTTTCTGGCTCCGCTAGCGCGATCAATATGATCGAATCGACTCTGCCGATTAAAGGTGCGGAGCTTGAGCTGTTAATCGTGATGAAGCGTACCCCCACCGGCTCTACCCCTGTGCGTCATGAAGGCTTTTCACTCGCCGTCGAAGTGCCCGACTCGCCACGTATTATCGAACGCTTTACCGCGTTACTTACGCATCATCGTATGCATATCGCCGAATTAATGACGCGTGCCCAGCCAGGCAGCCCTGCGATGCTGTCAATTCGCATCCATGCTTATGGTAGTTCGGCTAAAGATTTAGCAGATTTGGAGAAAAATTTTCAGCAGCTTTGCGTCGAGTTATCGGCTCAGGGCACGCTTCAAGCCGACGGTCGACAAGATACCGAGCGGCTTTAAAGCCCTCTTTCTGTTGTAACACACATAATTAACTTGAAAGCAGATAAAATAAGGCTCTATCCTTACGATTGAAAAATCCGTTTTCCGCCGTAATCTGGTAGTAGACACTGATCGTTAATATCAGTATTAGGCAAACAATGATTGGAGATAACGTATGGCCCTTATAACTGTAGGCGATACCGCGCCGCAATTTACTTTACTCGATCAAGATGGCGAAGAGGTGAGCTTATCTGACTTTAGTGGTGAGCGTATTCTCGTCTACTTTTATCCTAAGGCAATGACGCCGGGCTGTACCGTACAAGCCTGTGGCCTGCGGGACAATATGTCATCATTGAAGAGTGCTGGCGTTCAAGTATTAGGGATCAGCACAGATAAGCCCGAAAAACTGTCGCGCTTTGCCGAGAAAGAGTTACTGAACTTCACCCTACTGTCTGACGAAGATCATAAAGTATGCGAAGCCTTTGGTGTTTGGGGTGAGAAAAGCTTTATGGGTAAAACCTACGACGGTATCCACCGTGTAAGCTTCTTGATCGATGGCAAAGGTCAGGTAGAAAAGGTATTTGATAATTTCAAAACATCGAACCACCATGATATTGTTTTAGACTACGTACAAACGCATTAATGGCGGTGTTCCAGCGGGGAGGCGCAGTGGCTTTATTGAAGAAAAAGCTGGTCACAACAGTGATCGCTGCGTTACTCAGCTGGAACAGTGTTGCGTGGGCAGACGTGACTGACACGTTACCCGATATGGGGACCACTGCCGGTGAAACCCTGTCAATCAATCAAGAACTGCAAATGGGCGATTTCTACGTCCGGCAATTGCGCGGCAGCGCACCATTAATTGATGATCCATTACTTACCCAATATATTAATGGGTTGGGTCAGCGATTAGTCGCTCATGCTTGGTCCGTAAAGACTCCCTTTCATTTTTTCCTTATCCAGAATGATGAACTTAATGCTTTCGCCTTCTTTGGTGGCAATGTGGTCTTGCACTCCGCCCTTTTCCGCTATACCGATAACGAAAGCCAGTTAGCCTCGGTGATGGCTCATGAAATTTCGCACGTCACGCAACGGCATCTGGCCCGGGCGATGGCGGACCAAAAAACGAATGCTCCGTTAACCTGGGTAGGCGCTTTAGGCTCGATTCTGTTGGCGATGGCTAACCCGCAGGTCGGTATGGCGGCATTGACCGGTACCCTCGCCGGGTCACAGCAGGGTATGATTAGTTTTACCCAAGAAAATGAACGGGAAGCCGATCGTATTGGCTTACAGGTTTTGCAGCGTGCTGGCTTCGATCCGCAAGCGATGCCAGATTTCTTACAAAAATTGGCCGACCAAACGCGCTATTCAACCACGCCACCAGAGATTTTATTGACTCACCCCTTACCGGATAGCCGGCTGGCAGATGCACGCAACCGCGCTAACCAAATGCCGCATCGCATACTCCAATCTTCTCAAGATTTTTATTTTGCTAAGGTCAGAATATTAGCGATGTACGCGTCGGAACGAGTAAGCAGCCAATTGGACGATGTATTAAGCCAGTACGAAAAAGGGAATAGCCGCGAGAAATTAGCCGCGACTTATGGCCGTGCGGTGATGTTTATGCAGGCGAAAAGTTTCGATAATGCCCATCGCCTTGTGACACAGTTACTTAGTCAACAACCGGCTAATCCTTGGTTTCTCGATTTAGCGACCGATATTAATATCGGCCTTAAACAACCCAGCCAAGCCGTAACTTTATTGACGGCTGCCTCCAGTAATCAGGCTAACCGCGTCATTAGGGTTAATTTAGCCAATGCCTATCTTGAAGCTAAACGCCCTGCTGACGCGCTTAAGGTGCTCAATCGCTATACTTGGGATTATCCGGATGACCCGATTGGCTGGGATCTGATGGTGAAAGCAACAGGTGATTCGGGTATGACGAACGAACAACGCTTCGCTCAAGCCCAAGGTTTAGCGCTCAGCGGTCAGATTGACCAAGCGATTAGAGCCTTAAGCGATGCCAGCGCTCAGGAGAAAACCGGTAGCCTCGCCCAACAACGTTACGATGCGCGTATCGATCAACTGCGATTTTTACAGCAGCGCTTTAGGCAATATCAGAAAGGGTGATGACACAGGTTGAGTTAATTAAAACTATGTATTTAATTACCTCTATTCATTTCCCTCTATAACCCATGCCCATCTTTTCCATTAGTTTCTCCAGACCTTTCAAGCAGAAAAACAGAGAATGACGATCTGTTAATGTCTTGGCGTTATTTATCAACTGTTTTTGGAAAGCAGAGGAAAATTAAAAATAAATAAGGAATAAAAAAACTAAAAGGATTATCCAGTGTGAATACCCCACATCATCAATTCTTCTGCTAGCGACGGAGACTAGGGGGAGTAAAAAAATAATAAGGGTAAGAGAGTGATCTCATTCAGCGTGGGTGTAAAAGTGTTTAAGTAAAGAGCAAACCAAGATGATTGAAGTAGTAAAAAGAGAGTATAGACTCCCCTACCTTCAACCGCCTGATAATTAGACGTCCGTTTGTAACATCGTAAAACCGCCAGTAATCGTTGCATAAGCGTTTCAAGCATTCATTATAATTAGCGAAGAACTTACCGGTAGGTATTCTGTAATTTTCCGTTATAAATCTTGGAACAATTTTTTCATGAATTCCAGGTAAGCACTATCGGGTACCAAGCTGCTTCACGATTTCACTTTGATGTTTCAGCCTTCAACTTTGCAATGTCGGCGTGAATCTTTTCATATTCGGCGCGTTTCTTAGTATCTGCTCGCATTTTTCTTCCTTTCGGGGTTCGGGCTGCAATCAATTTGCTACCCTGTAAAATGATAGCAGCCCCTTTGGGGCGACATATCAAGTGAAATTACTATTGTGCGATGACATTTAGTTCGACACGTTTTCCAAGTTGAGCAAGCGCAAGTTCAAGCGTTTCAACTTTAGATGAATGCCCAACGTTAAGTAGCCGGTCAATTTGAGGCGGCTTTTGCCCCAATCGGCGAGCCAACTCTGCTTTACGCACCCCATTTTCGACCATTGCGTTATGTAACGCCGCCTTTAATGCCACCAGCACCGGCACGCAAATAAGGTGATCACCTTGTTGCGGTTGCGATGTTACAGGCACAATCCGGCGTTGCTCGATCTCAAGTGCGATAGCGGCAGTTAGCCCATCAACAGATTCGAGTAAGCACTCATCTAGTGTGTCGCCAACGGATGCCATGAGCGGCAAATCACGGCAAGTCGCTAAGTAGCTATCCGTTTCTTCGTCATGCTCAATCTGTAATGCGTATTTGAACATATTAGCTCCGAACAATGTAATAGGACTATCGTTATAGTGAAGGGTATTACAGCCCCAAGTCTTTAATAATCTTCTTTCTTAATGGCTCTGATATTTCCTTGGAACCATAAAAAGGGAAATTTACTGTCTATCCATGTAGTAGGCTTTAAATGACTACTGCCACCTGATGACTTCTCTAACCTCACTCCATGAGCAAGAAGCCAGCGCCTAAACTCACTCTATTTCACAATATTCCTTAGTAAGTTTAGGTTGAAATATACTAACATTTTTATTTATAAAAGCAACATATATGTTGCATTCATGCGGGTGGGTTTTAGGTAAAAAAGCCTCAAAAGAGGCTTTTGGGTTCAGGTTATTGACTCCCTGCCCATCCTAGTGAGAATGTTATATAGGCACAGCGAAGGGGAAAATACAGAGTATTGCTTTCAGGTACATCATCAACACATCCCCAATACCGAAAACAACAAGCGGAATACTGAACGTAAACGCCGCAATGTCTATTCTGCCCTGATTTCTGATGCCATGACAGTGAGGACATACAACGCCAGCATGAGCAATACAGGAGCTATGCCTTACAGCGATGCAATAATAATTAGCTCATTATACTCATGATAGGGAACATTACGTAGTGCCTCAGCATTCCCCTTCTCGTTCACGTCAATGTATCGGGTGATGTCACGTAACCGTGATGCGGCGTTCTGCCCTGCTAGGGGTTGCTGGTGGTAGATAACCCTGATTCCCACATACTAATGCGCGAACCAATATAGGAACCGCTATTTTTCTAAAGAAGAAATGTGAGTTTTATAGACATAGAGAATGACGCGCGCGGGCCGACGTGAAGCATATTGGTGGAGGGAGAAAACGAGTAAAACTCTCGTCAACGACAATTCGATAATGTAAATCCCCCTTTCTGAGAGGTCATTTTGCAGTCGTGTAAGGTAAATACGGATAACCGCTAAGACGCCAGAATATTCCCGCCCTAAAGCCCTAGCGCCTCTTTCACAAAGGGAATCGTTAATTTACGTTGCAGACGGATAGAAGCACGATCAAGCTGATCAAGGGTTTCAAATAGTGTCCGCATTTCACGATCGAGTCGTTTAATCAGAAAGCGTCCAACATCTTCAGGTAGCTCAAAGCCGCG
Source organism: Rosenbergiella nectarea (assembly GCF_900111105.1). Classification (GTDB taxonomy): domain Bacteria; phylum Pseudomonadota; class Gammaproteobacteria; order Enterobacterales; family Enterobacteriaceae; genus Rosenbergiella; species Rosenbergiella nectarea. The sequence goes on from NZ_FOGC01000007.1 coordinate 68,694, forward strand.
GATCCCGGCGCGCTTCTGTAAAGCGAGCACCTTTTCATCGTCATTAAGCGGTTGTAACCAGTAGATCTGTCCCCAGTCCAGACGAGAGGCCAAATCGGGCAGTTGCAGATCAAGCTGGCGGGGGGGCGCATTACCGCTAATCAATAGCCGCGTTTTCCCGACCTCGAGAATACGGTTGTAGAGATTAAAGATCGCCATTTCCCACTCTTCATCCCCGGCAATGCAGTGAATATTATCGATACACACTAAGGCAAGTTGCTCCATCCCCTCCAGCACTTCTGGCGAAAACCACGTCCGCTTATCCAGTGGAACATAGCCGACGGCCTGCTCACGCGCCGATAACTCACTGCAGGCGGCATGCATTAAGTGACTGCGCCCTGCGCCCTCTCGCGACCAGAAGTAGACGTAACCCCCTTGAGGCTGATTCAGTACCGTAGTAATGGATGCAAGTAATGCAGAGTTTGACCCGGGCCAAAAACTGGAAAAGGTTTCATCGTCAGGTAGATAGAGTGGTAAAGAGAGTTGCGCTGGCGTGTTCAGAATAACCTCAATAATGGGAGCCAGTTAAAATCTCAGCCAGTTTAGCATAAATTTCGCAAAGTGTTGAATGGGCGAGATCACTGTTCGATCTTAAGCTTAACAAGGGGGAAGCAAATATCCTCCCCCTGCTTCGCTATTCTTCCACCGACGCTTCCGGCAGCCAGCGTTCGATCAGATAGAAAATCAGGCTTAAGGCTATCCCGACAATGGTTGCTAAGGCCATGCCTTTCAGTTCAGCCGCACCGATATGAATCGATGCACCGCTCACCCCGACAATAAGGATAATCGCGGTGAGGATGAGGTTTTTCGCTTTACTGTAGTCGACTTTCGCATCAATCAATACTCGAATACCGGAGGCACCGATTACCCCATAAAGCAGCAATGATACGCCGCCCATTACCGAGACGGGGATGGCTTGAATAATCGCTGCCAGTTTGCCGACACAAGATAAGGCAATGGCCATAATGGCTGCCCCACCGATCACCCAAGTGCTATAGACCCGGGTAATTGCCATCACGCCAATATTTTCACCGTAGGTAGTGTTCGGAGTGGAACCAAAGAAACCGGAAAATAGCGTTGAAAGACCGTTCGCCAGCATAGAACGGTGTAGGCCAGGGTAACGGATCAGATCCCGTTTAACAATATTTGCCGTGACGACGAGATGGCCAACGTGCTCGGCAATCACCACCAGCGCGGCGGGCAGTATGGTCAAAATCGCTATCCACTCGAAACGCGGCTGATAAAAGGTCGGTAAGGCAAACCATGCCGCTTGTTGAACCGGTAGCCAATTGACCATTCCTAGACTAGCCGCGACGGCATAACCGACTACCACCCCAATCAAGATGGGGATGATGGCCAAAAATCCTCGAAACAGTACCGCACCAAATACCGTGACCCCTAAGGTAATCATCGAAACGAGTAAAGTATGGCTATCGCTCGCTGCGCCCGGGTCGGTCACTAATCCGGCCATTTTCGCCGCCACGCCCGCTAACTCAAGACCTATGACCGCGATAATCGCCCCCATCGCGGCAGGTGGAAATAATACGTCTAGCCAGCGCGTGCCCGCGAACTTAACAATCAGTCCCACTAAGCAGAATAACGCGCCACAGGCAATAAAGCCCCCTAATGCCACCTCATACCCTTGAGGAAGTAGCAATAATACGGGTGAGATAAAGGCAAAACTCGAGCCAAGATAGGCCGGTATTTTGCCCTTACAGATAAAGAGATAGAGCAGCGTGCCTATTCCATTAAACAGTAAAATTGTCGCAGGATTAACATGAAACAACACCGGAACTAGCACGGTCGAGCCAAACATCGCAAAAAGATGTTGTAGGCTCAGAGGAAGCGTTTGGTGCAGCGGCAAACGCTCATCGACTTCAATAGTACGACGACGCATAGTAACTCCCTGAATAAGACATAAAAAAACCGACCACTGGGTCGGCATTAATCAAAGACGTGCTTATTTGGTACCAAAAATTTTATCGCCTGCATCACCCAATCCTGGAATGATGTATCCCTGCGCATCAAGACCTTGATCGATCGAGGCAGTGTACAGTTCCACATCGGGATGAGCCGCTTCCAACGCAGCAATCCCCTCCGGTGCGGCGACGAGGACCAATACTTTAATCGCTTGGCAGCCGGACTGCTTTAGTAAATCGATCGTCGCAATCATCGATCCGCCTGTTGCCAGCATTGGGTCGACGACTAACGCCATCCGCTCATCCATATTGGAGGCTAATTTTTGGAAATAGGGAACGGGCTCGAGGGTTTTTTCATCACGGTAAACGCCTACCACACTGATCCGAGCGCTAGGCACATGCTCCAGCACCCCTTCCATCATCCCTAATCCGGCACGCAGGATAGGCACCACGGTAATTTTTTTACCTTTAATTTGCTCAATCTCAACGGGGCCGTTCCAACCGTCAACCGTGACGACTTCCGTTTCAAGAGTGGCGGTCGCTTCGTAGGTTAATAAGCTGCCGACTTCAGAGGCCAACTCGCGAAAACGCTTAGTGCTGATCTCATTCTCGCGCATTAATCCGAGTTTATGTCTTACCAGTGGGTGTTTTACTTCAACGATTTTCATATTTTCTCCCCGAGCCAAAAAAAACACACTGCAAAAAAATCGTCGGATTATACCGCTTTTTTGCCCTTGGCGGTATGCACACGGCGAAAAATTGCTGGTTTCTCTGAGAGGAGATCCTTATCTTGTCTGCTTCTTACACTTCCGGCGAAACTGAGGCTCGCAAACGTTTGCGACGACTGTTAGAATAGCCCTGCTCTCATTTTACTACCAACCGCAAATCGCGTGGGGATTCTGCAGTGACCGATAAAACCACTCTTAGTTATAAAGACGCCGGTGTTGATATTGATGCTGGAAATGCACTGGTTGATCGAATTAAAGGTGTTGTGAAAAAGACTCGTCGTCCTGAAGTCATGGGCGGATTAGGCGGATTTGGTGCGCTGTGTTCACTGCCGACTAAGTACCGCGAACCGGTATTAGTCTCTGGCACGGATGGCGTGGGAACCAAACTGCGTCTAGCGATGGACTTAGGCCGTCACGATACTATCGGTATAGATCTGGTCGCGATGTGCGTCAACGATCTGGTGGTACAAGGGGCCGAACCGCTCTTTTTCTTAGATTACTATGCTACCGGCAAACTCGATGTCGAGACGGCAGCATCGGTGATCACCGGGATCGCTGAAGGATGCCAACAATCAGGCTGCGCACTGGTTGGCGGAGAAACGGCTGAGATGCCGGGTATGTATCACGGTGATGATTACGACGTGGCTGGATTTTGTGTCGGTGTCGTCGAAAAATCTGAAATCATCGATGGCAGCAAGGTCGGTGCGGGAGATATATTGATTGCCCTCGGCTCGAGTGGTCCACACTCCAACGGCTACTCTCTCGTCAGAAAAATTCTGGAAGTGAGCCAGACTGATCCACTGACCGAACAACTGAACGGCCAATCCTTAGCCGATCACCTTTTAGCGCCAACGCGTATTTACGTTAAAAATACCCTCGCGTTAATCGAGAAATTCGATATCCATGCTATCGCACACCTGACAGGCGGCGGCTTCTGGGAAAATATTCCTCGTGTACTGCCTGATAATACGCAAGCGGTGATTGATGAAAGCAGCTGGCAATGGCCGGCAGTCTTCGAATGGTTACAAAAAGCGGGCAACGTCAGCCGTCATGAAATGTACCGTACCTTCAACTGTGGTGTCGGTATGATTATCGCCTTGCCCGAGGCGGATGCCGAAGCAGCTATCGCTCACCTACAAGAATTGGGTGAGAATGCTTGGAAGATCGGTCATATCACCGAAGGCAACGAGACTGAGCAGGTCGTTATTGCATGAAACGAATTGTTGTCCTGATCTCCGGGTCAGGCTCCAACTTGCAAGCCATCATTGATGCCTGCCAACTCGGCAGGCTCAAGGCTGAGATTGTCGCGGTATTCAGCAATAAGGCCGACGCTTTCGGTTTACAGCGTGCGCAGCAAGCCGGTATCGCCACCGCTAGCCTCGCTATCGGTGACTATGCAGATCGTGAGGCCTTCGATCAGGCCTTACTGCAACAGATCGATAGCTATCAGCCGGACTTAGTGGTGCTGGCGGGCTATATGCGTATCTTAAGTGCTCCCTTCGTTACGCATTATCGAGGCCGGCTCCTGAATATCCACCCCTCTTTACTCCCTAAATATCCTGGCTTGCATACGCATCGTCGGGTGATTGAGAGTGGTGATAGCCATCACGGGGCAAGTGTCCATTTCGTTACCGAACAACTCGATGGTGGCCCGGTTATTCTGCAAGCCCCCATCCCTATTCTGCCCAACGATACGGAGCAGGATCTCGCTACCCGTCTGCTGAGCAAGGAACATTTGATCTATCCTCGGGTTATTCAGTGGTGGGTGGAAGGACGGGTGGACTTGAGAGAGGATCAGGCTTGTCTTGATGGACAACCGCTTGGCCCCTCGGGGGCGGATTTTACGCCCGATAAGATCGACGGTTAGTTCAGTCCTGTTAAGGCTGCAGAAGAGACACTACACCCCAAGGTTGACGACTCGCTTTGGGGTGTTTTTTTTGGATAGAACTCCGAGCAATTGATGTGAACTCGTCGATTCCTAACTTCATGGATGCTTCTACTCATCTATGATCACTTCGATTCTTTGCACAAGACACTCCTTAAACATAGGTTTATGCCTATATCTTATCGATGAAGCGTTCGGTTTAAATCGGGGCTAATACAACAATATAATAATTCCTCAAATATTATAAACCCAAAGAAGGGTCTCAAGGCCTTTCTTTAACCACACGAGTGTATTCCCTTTTCTATTGGTTACGCTCTCACGTTCCAATCGTCTGTATATTGCACATTACTCTCGACATAACGCCAAGTGATTTTATCGTACCTCAAGGAAACTGACTCCATGTGATTGATCTGCGAGTTGCCCAGCATGGTTGATGCGATACCAGCGAATCTCTGCACTTTTCAGCGTCTGACCAGTCGCGACTGCCTGGTAAAGATAAGGGCTGGAACTATCAAACTCTTTTTCAATCATCATTGGAGAATGGGCACGCTTACCAGTGATCTTACCGTTGGCACTGTCTACCGGAATGTTTACACCATGGCTAAATCCAACAATCTCAATACACCCTTCACGGTCCTGAACGTCTACAGATCCTTTGATCTCTGCACCACCATCGTCTTTAAGCCACATATAAGCGGGAATAGGCATTCTACAAACTCCTTTTGTTTGTGATTTTCTTCTTGATGAACCCGTAGCAAGCAATCGTTAGTAACAGGTTAAAGGCTATAATTGCCGCTATAATGAAAGTCGGATATGTTTCCCCGTAGGGAAAGACAGATTGATAGGGTATAAAGCGGAATAACACCCAAAAAAGAAAAGTAAAACCGAATATTTTCACATACCGTCTTAACGTGGATATAGCCCACTCTTTCGGAAGTCCTGACAGATCAACGTTGCGTGTAATTGTGTTGTAAGCAGTAATAATCGCACTTAGGATCGGCACGCTGATAAGGATGTTGATCAAAATACCACAGTAATCACGAAGCGATTCCCACACTTCTAAATCAGGCTCGCCCAATATGAAGCGAGTAATTTTGCTGGCACTCTGGAAATCGAGTAAACCTATAAGTGGTTCAACTAAACTGTCATAGGGAATTACCTTTACAACGATTAGCATAACGACGGTGAACAATGCTATTTTGATAAACAAACTAAGGCCATGTTTTTTTGCCATTGGCAATCACCTCAATAGTGCCATATGCCTGCAATTTCCTCATGCAAGGAACGTCGATTTTCTGAGTTCGCAGTAGAGCATTGCGTAGCATAGCAAAATCTGCATCGTGCGGCAGAGTGATACAACCTTCTGAGACAACCCCGGGATGTAAACGGAAGTTACCGCGCTTAACACCTTCTATCCATGTGTAATCGTCGATCCCCCAATCATCCCGCCATAGTACAAACCATTGCGAATGTTTGAACGTAGCGCCCCTGGCAAAGTAATTATAGATATCCCGAAGCCCAGTATTTACCTGTGATTTGAGTCCACCTTCTGGACGGTCAACAATCCAGTATTTACCCGCTGGCACTGGTCCCATTTTAGGGATCATTCCACATGCTCCACGATTACGGTATGCACCATCACCAGAGAACGCTAAAAACGTGCCACCCCCCGGAAATGATAAAGGAGAGTAATGTCCATCATTGATGATAAACTTTCCATGTAGAGCCATAAACCACCCAATACCCTTTGAGATTTTGTGGGTATAATACGCCTTGTTTAGTTGGTGCTCCAGACTAACTCTCTTATTTAGGTAATAGTGTCATTATGCGCTGTGTCGGTTATACCAATAGGGATCATTAATGGCACTGTAAATCTGGCCACCTAACTAAAGGTGATATGCTCACCTCAACATAAAACAGGTAACTTAATGAAAAAGAGAACTAAGCGTACTTTTATCCCTGAGGTCAGGATGGAATGTACACAGCTTATCGTTGATAAAGACTATTCCTATCGGTAAGCCAGTGGCGAGGAAAGTGCTGGGATAATAGCCCTACGGAGCGCTACTTCCGTAGTCATAAAACAGAATGGCTGACGTTAAAGGGTTACTCAGGCGAACTCGAAGCCAGGCAGCAAATTAGTGGTTATAGAGTGAACTACTATAACAACATCAGACCTCACCCTTATAACGGGGGCCTGACGCCGGAAGCGTCAGTGAACAAATACCATTTTCACGGTAAAACCGTGGCGACAATTACTTGACCACTACACCTTGAGAGAGTGATGCAAAGACTCGATAAAAGCTTATTTCATCTAAAGACGGAGAAAAACATTGTCGGACGTTCAAAAAGCCGCCTATCTTAATAGTCGGCTATTCATCACGACATCTAGCCAAGCACTAAAGACTGAGCCCCCAAAAACTGAACTCAGTCCTTACTTTATTTAATCACCCACTTCTCGCAGGCAATTTACTTGAACATGCCTTTAACCGCTACTTGGCTAAATTAACAAAACGAATATGCGTTGGCGTACCGATTTGCAAGGTTGCACCCGTTGGTGACAGCTCACCGGTCTCGAGATCGCGCGCAAACTCCACGACGTTATTCGAGTAAACGTTCGCCACGAACAGATAACGACCCGTCGCATCAAAGGTAAAGTCGCGCGGCTCTACGCCACCTGCGGAATAGGTCTTGGACGCAGAAAGTTTTCCTGTCGCCTTATCCACCGCATAACGAACAATCTGGTTTTTCTCGCCACGGTTGCCTACATATAAGAAACGACCATCTGGCGACAGTGACAGACCTGCTCCACTCATATCGCCTGGCTTAGTCGAGTCGGTCAGCTTCTCAGATTGCAGTAGCTCAGTCTTACCTTGGTTAAAAGAGTAAACCTTAACCTGGGCCGACATCTCTGTAGTGATATAGAGGTATTTCCCATCGGCGGAGAATAGGCTATGACGTGGGCCATCCCCTTCTGGGAAGTTAATCGTCTTATCGGCCAGTAAGCTGAAAGGCTCTTTCGCTTTCGCATCGTAGTGGTAGACGTGGATCTTGTCCGCGCCCAAGTCGGCGGCTAACACATATTGGCCATCAATACTGAACGTGACGGAGTGTGCATGCCCGGAGGATTGACGTTCGGCGACTTTATTGCTGCCTTGGTTGTAAGGGAAGAATTGCTGAGTCTTTCCTAGGCGGCCATCACTCTGTACAGGAATGGCGCTCACACCCGCTTGGCCGTCTTTCGCCGAGTAATTCGCCACGAGTAGATAGCGTCCATCGCGGCTTAGTGCGGAATGGGTCGGGTGCATACCGCTGCTGTCGATGGTGTTTAGTAAGGTTAGCTCACCATTTTTTCCTAAATGGTATGCACTCACCTTTCCGTCATCGACTTCGTTAACCACATAGACGCGCTGGTGTGGGGCATCGATCGTTAACCATGAAGGGCTCTCTGCTGGCGTTAAGGCAATCGGCATCATGCTGCCGTTGGCCGAAAGACGCACAGTGTAGATGCCTTGGCTAGGATAAAAGGCTTTCTGAACGCGAGCGCCCTGCGCTTCGCCGGTCCAAGAGCCGACTAAAAAGGTTTGTTCAGCCACGGCAGGTTGTTGGTTTAATAATCGCGCTTCGTCGGCGCTGGCTGCGTGGTTGAAAATCAATGCGGCGGTAATCCCTAGGTATTTTTTCATTAATATCTCCTAACAATTAAACAAGACTTAAGAGTGGCGTAACTCGTGGCAATTGGCAAATAAAAATGCCTTATTAATCATCCATAGACAAATGCGGTGATTGATCGCCATAATGGCTACGAGAAATTGCAGTCTGCGTTCTGTTAAGATCAACGGAGTCAGGATGGGTCAAGAAAAGCTGTATCTAGATAAAGAAATCAGTTGGTTAGCCTTTAACGAGCGCGTGTTACAGGAAGCCGCTGATAAACGCAATCCGCTTATTGAACGTATGCGCTTTTTAGGGATCTATTCCAGCAATTTAGAAGAATTCTACAAAGTCCGTTTCGCTGATCTAAAACGGAGAATTTTAATCGGTGAAGAGCAAGGCAGCTATAACGTTCCGCGCCACCTACTCAAGAAAATCCAACAACGGGTGGTCGTGGCGGATCAGGAGTTTGATATCCTGTATAACGATCTGCTGTTGGAAATGGCTAGAAATCAAATATTTCTGGTTAATGAGCGCCAGCTCTCCGCGAATCAACAACATTGGTTGAAGATCTATTTTAACCAAGAGCTGCGTCAGCATGTCACCCCAATTGTCCTCAATGCCGAAACCGATTTAACCCAATTCTTGAAGGATGACTACACCTATCTCGCGGTGGAGATTATTCATCAGCAAGATCGCCAATACGCCTTACTGGAAATTCCGTCGGATAAAGTGCCGCGGTTTATCGATCTGCCTGCCGAGCCGCCTCGGCGTCGAAAGCCTATGATCCTGCTCGATAATATCATGCGCTACTGCTTAGATGATATTTTCAAAGGCTTTTTCGATTACGACCAACTTAACGCCTATTCGATGAAGATGACCCGTGATGCGGAATATGATCTGGTCACGGAGATGGAATCGAGTCTGCTAGAGCTAATGTCATCCAGCCTGAAACAACGTCTAACGGCCGAGCCGGTTCGTTTTGTTTATCAACGGGATATGCCGTCCGACATGGTGTCGTTGCTGTGTGAACAGCTATCGATCACCAATTTCGACTCGATTTTACCCGGTGGTCGCTACCATAACTTTAAAGACTTTATTAAATTTCCCAATGTCGGGAAATCGAATCTCGAAAATAAAGCGCTGCCCCCTATTCGCCACAAAGGGTTCAATCCATTCCGTAATGGCTTTGATGCGATCCGTGACCGAGATATTTTGCTCTACTACCCTTACCACACGTTTGAGCATGTCTTGGAGTTCCTACGTCAGGCCTCGTTCGATCCCAGCGTCTTAGCCATCAAGATTAATATCTATCGTGTGGCTAAAGATTCTCGGATTATGGACGCGATGATCCATGCGGCGCACAACGGCAAAAAAGTGACGGTGGTGGTCGAACTCCAGGCGCGCTTCGATGAAGAAGCCAATATCTATTGGGCTAAACGCCTCACCGAAGCTGGGGTCCACGTTATTTTCTCCGCTCCCGGATTAAAAATTCACGCCAAACTCTTCTTAATCACTCGCCGAGAAGGTGACAAAGTGATCCGTTATGCGCATATCGGTACCGGTAACTTTAATGAGCGCACGGCAAGAACCTATACGGATTACTCCCTGCTCTCCAGTGATGCGCGGATCACTAATGAAGTGCGGCGGGTGTTTAACTTTATTGAAAACCCCTATCGACCGGTCCATTTCGACTATTTAATGGTGTCACCGCAGAATACGCGCCAGACCCTCTACCGACTGATCGATACCGAAATTGCTCACGCCCAGCAAGGCCTGCCGGCAGCGATCACCCTAAAAATTAATAATCTCGTCGATAACGGCTTAATCGATCGTCTGTACGCTGCCTCCGGGGCTGGCGTAAAAGTCAATCTATTGATCCGGGGCATGTGCTCACTCATCCCTAATATTGAAGGGATTAGCGAAAACATTCATATCTACAGTATTATTGACCGCTTTCTTGAGCACGACCGCGTGTATGTGTTCGAAAATAATGGTGACCCGAAAGTCTTCCTTTCGTCGGCAGATTGGATGACACGCAATATTGATAACCGTATCGAAGTTGCGGTGACTATCCTCGATCCCAAGGTCAAACAACAGATTTTAGAGATCATCGCGATTCTGTTTAGTGACACAGTTAAAGCAAGAATTATTGATAAAGAGTTAACAAACCGCTATCGTCCGCGCGGTAACCGCCGTAAGGTTCGGGCGCAGATTGCCATTTATAATTATATTAATACCATTGAAAACACCGACTAACTTATGCCTATAAGCCAACATAGCCCTGAAAAACCTCAAGAATTTGCCGCCATAGATTTGGGATCGAACAGCTTCCATATGGTCATCGCACGCGTGGTAGATGGTGCCATTCAAGTTCTTGGCCGTTTAAAACAACGCGTTCATCTCGCTGATGCGATTACCCTTGATAATCAACTCACCGAAGAAGGTATTGAGCGTGGATTAAGTGTGCTTGCGCTCTTTGCGGAACGCCTTCAGGGCTTTGACCCCGCCAATGTGTCGATTGTTGGCACACACACGTTACGGGTCGTCGACAACGCAGAAGAATTCCTTAAGCGTGCTGCGGATGTGATCCCGTACCCCATTGATGTGATCTCGGGGAATGAAGAAGCGCGCCTTATCTTTATGGGCGTAGAACATACCCAGCCAGAGAAAGGCCGCAAGTTAGTGATCGATATTGGTGGCGGATCAACTGAGCTGGTGATTGGCGAAGATTTCGAACCGCAGCTTATCGAAAGTCGCCGTATGGGGTGCGTGAGTTTCAGTAAACTCTATTTTCCCGGCGGTAAAATCAGCCCAGATAATTTCCGCCGAGCTCGCCTTGCAGCAGTCCATAAATTAGAAACCCTAGCCTGCCAGTACCGTCAAGCCGGTTGGCAAGTGGCGATGGGCGCTTCCGGCAGCATCAAAGCCGCCTGTGAAGTCTTGGCAGCGCTGGGTGAAAAAGAAAAAGTGATCACCCGCGATAGCCTCGCCTTACTCTGGGAGAAGATTAGCCATTTCGATTCTATGGATGAGCTGGAGCTACCGGGTCTTTCCGAGGATCGAAAATCAGTCTTTATCCCGGGGCTGGCGATCCTCTGCGGTATCTTCGATGCACTGCAAATTAAAGAGTTGCTCTACTCAGACGGTGCGCTGCGTGAAGGCGTTCTGTATGAGATGGAAGGTCGTTTTCGCCATCAGGATATCCGTAAACGTACCGCACTGAGTCTGGCCGAGCATTATGTCGTCGATCGCGACCAAGCCAAGCAGGTATTGGAAACCACCCGTTTACTGCACCGTCAGTGGGAAAAACAGAATCCGAAGCTGGCCAATAAAGCCCTCACCGCGTTGTTAGAGTGGGCCGCCATGTTGCATGAGGTGGGATTGACCATCAATCACAGCGCCATGCAGCGCCATTCGGCCTATATTTTACAACACTCGAATATGCCGGGCTTTAGTCAGCAGCAGCAACTGTTACTGGCAACCCTAGTACGTTTTCATCGTAAAGGGATTAAAACCGACGATGTACCCCGTTTTACCGCGTTCAAGCGTAAGCAATTTTTACCGTTAATTTTTCTGCTACGCTTAGCCATCCTATTGAACAATCAGCGTCAAGCGACCACGCGTCCAGAAAAACTGTTACTGCATACCGACGAAGGTCACTGGACGCTGATCTTCCCGAAAGAGTATTTCAACCAAAATGCCCTGGTGCAATTAGATTTGGAACGCGAGCAGGCCTATTGGTCTGAAGTCACCGGCTGGCAGTTGAATTTAAGCGAAGAAAAATAGCGCTTTACGCTGAGGTAAGTATGACAACAGGTCCAAAAGTAGAGGCTCTGCCGCCGATCGATGTGGCGGCTCCCCATCCCGAAGTCGTCGCGTTAGTACCTCGATTGGTCGAGGGAGAGATTTTGGATCTTGGCTGTGGATCCGGTCGGCATGCTCTTTACCTGCAGCAGCAGGGCTTTCCCGTCACCGCATGGGATAACGACCTGCAGGTCGTGCAACACTTAACGCTGCTGTGCGCCCAGGCTGCGCTTAAGGGACTCACTGTTGCAACGCCCGATCTGAATCATCACCGGTTTAATGGCCAGTACCACGCTATTCTGGCAGTGGACACCTTAATGTATTTGGAACCCTCGGTCATTGCTCAGTTAATTGCCGATATGCAAGCAGCCACCCTTAAAGGGGGATACAACCTTATCGTCTGCCCGATGCGCGACGAACAGCAAACAAGCCCGGTCGAGTTCCCGTTTAGCTTCAGTTCAGGCGAGTTAAGCCATTATTATCGGCGTTGGCATATTGTTCATTATCATGAAAAGCTGGCGACTTGGACACCTCCCACCTCGCCGACTGAACCGATATCGCTACGCTTTGCAACCTTATTGGCGCAAAAAATCTCAATTAAAGAGTTGTAATCTTTCGGGGGGAAGATGCGGGTTACTGTCTTCCCTCCGCTAACCATGGAACCTTTTTGATGAATAACTCACCCTTAAGTCGTCAGAAAAAGAAAAGCGGATCATTGATTCGAATTGTCTTCTGGTTAAGTCTAGTATTATTGGTAGCACGACTGATATGGGTCCTCCCTGCTGCGTTCGACCATCACCAGGCTAAACAGCAAAGTGCCGGAGCGGAACCGAAGGTCTCAGCCCCTTCTCAGGCTACGCCTAGCCCCTAATTTATGACAGTAAGGATACCTTAGCCCTGCTGAGAATCACAAAGGATGTAATATGTCAGAAGTGTATAGCCAGTTACTGGCCCAACGCCGCCAGAAAATTTTGGAGTTAGTGCTTAACAACCCATTATTGGTTGATAGCCTGCTCGATCCTGAGAAAAAGCTTAACGACTCACACGTTGAACAGGTCGCCCAACAGAAGCAGCTACTGGTCGAAACCATTCTGGTGCTCCATGCTGCGGATATCGCGGATATTTTGGAATCAATGCCAGAAGAGGCGCGGCAAGCAGTATGGCAAATCATCCCTGTGGAAAATCGTGGGCGGATCTTAGTCGAAGCTTCTGAAACGGTCTGGGAAAGCCTAATTGAATGTATGAGCGATAAGCAGACTCTACAAGCTATCGCTCCCCTCGACCTTGATGATCAGGCTTGGTTATCGCGCTTTTTATCGCGCGATCTGACCGGGAAATTATTAACCGGCCTCGAGCCTAAGCAACGCGCGCGTATTTTACAACTGATCGGTAAAGATCGCGGTGGCGTGGCGCAGGTGATGGACTTCAACATTATCACGGTCCGGCCGAATGTCAGCCTTGGCGTAGTTCAGCGCTATTTACGTCATCTGAAGAAAATTCAAAGTGGTACCGATAAGATTTTTATTATCGATCACCAAAATCAGCTGCTAGGCGAACTGCTTCTTACCGATATTTTGCTGCACACACCCCACGCGCAGGTACTGGATGTGATGAATCCTCATCCGGTGACCTTCCAGCTCGATGAGCAGGCTGAAAATGCCGCCAGTGCCTTCGAACGGTATAATCTCATCTCCGCAGCAGTCACCGATGGTGAAGGTAAGCTGATTGGCCGGATTGCGATCGAAGATATCATCGACTTGGTCAATCAAGAGAATGAGAACAACATCCGGAAAATGGGCGGGATACGTGAAGAAGAAGACGTGTTTGCCCCGGTTGCCAAATCGGTTAGAAACCGGTGGGCGTGGTTAGCCCTTAATCTCTGTACCGCCTTTGTTGCCTCTCGGGTAATCGGTTTATTTGAAGATACCATTGCTCACCTTGTCGCGTTGGCCACCTTAATGCCGATTGTCGCCGGAATTGGCGGTAATACCGGTAATCAGACCATTACCATGATTGTACGTGCCTTAGCCTTGCATCAGATCGAGCCGAGTAACTTCTCGTTTCTCTTTTTGCGAGAAATAGGCGTTGCGCTGATCAACGGTATTCTCTGGGGCGGCGTGATGGGCGGCATCACTTACCTGATGTATCACAACCTCGCCCTCAGTGGCGTGATGATGCTGGCGATGGTACTTAACCTACTACTGGCCGCCTTTATGGGGGTTATGATCCCACTGATTATGACCAAACTTAAACGTGACCCGGCAATCGGGTCTAGCGTACTGATTACCGCCACCACCGATACGGGCGGTTTCTTTATTTTCTTAGGATTAGCCACGCTGTTCTTACTGCATTAATCCCCGGGGGCACGGTTCCCGCCGTGCCCCCCGCGTGTAGATTTTTATTCACTGAATGATGGAACCGGTTTTTGATTAGCCATCAGAACCATTGCTGCGCTTAGGGGCAAAAATGTTTCAAAATTTAATTATTCAAATAAATGAATAATTAATCCAAATCAGGCTAACTAATCATTGCCCCCCCACCAAAAAGGCTCTATATTGGCCGCGCTTTTTTTAGCACACACTTTTACTTATTTTATTTAATCAATTGGGACTGAGCGCAGTCTTGGTTGTGGGAGAGATATGATGACGGATAAGGTCCGTATTGAAACTTTAGATGCCACCTCTTTCAAGGGGAACAACGATCAATTCTTGGCGCGTCAAGCAGAGTTTGAATCGAATGTCAGAAGTTATCCACGCAAGTTACCTTTAGCGATTGCTAAGGCCAACGGCGTCTGGATTACCGACGTTGAGAACAAAGATTATCTTGACTGTCTGGCTGGAGCAGGAACCTTAGCATTAGGCCATAACCATCCTGATGTCCTGCAAAGCATCCAAAATGTTATAAGCAGCGGCTTACCGTTACACACTCTTGATCTAACGACTCCGTTAAAAGATCAATTCTCAGAATATCTCCTCTCTTTGCTCCCTCACCAGGGTAAAGATTATTGTCTGCAATTCACCGGACCAACCGGTGCAGATGCTGTCGAAGCTGCCCTCAAACTGGCGAAAAAGACCACGGGCAGAAACAGCGTCATTAGCTTCTCTGGCGGCTACCATGGCATGACCCACGGTGCGCTATCGGTTACCGGAAACCTGGGACCGAAAGAAGCAACCAGCGGCATGATGACTGAAGTTCAGTTTATGCCTTACCCACACCTCTATCGCTGCCCGCTGGGGATTGGCGGTCAAGCCGGTATCGATGCGTTGAGCTACTACTTCGAAAATCTGATTAATGATGTCGAAAGTGGTGTCCGTAAGCCCGCCGCGGTGATCTTAGAAGCCGTTCAAGGCGAAGGTGGCGTTAACCCAGCCCCTATCGAGTGGTTACAACGTATTCGTAAAGTCACTCAAGAGCACGGTATTCTGTTAATTATCGATGAAGTGCAAGCAGGTTTTGCTCGCACCGGCCGTTTCTTTGCCTTCGAGCACGCGGGAATCGAACCCGATATTATCGTGATGTCTAAAGCCGTTGGCGGTGGTTTGCCCCTCGCGGTACTGGGTATTAAGAAAGAGTTTGATGCATGGTCACCGGGTCACCATAGCGGGACTTTCCGCGGTAACCAACTGGCGATGGCCACCGGTCTTACCACGCTGAAAATCTTGAAAGAGCAAGATATTGCCGGTCAAGTGGCGGTTAAAGGCGAGTGGTTGAAAGCGCAGTTAACCCAATTGCAAAAACGCTTCCCACAAATCGGTCATATCCGTGGCTTAGGCTTAATGATCGGCATGGAAATTGTGAAACCACAAGAACCGACCGACCACCTAGGCTGCTACCCTGCTGACCCGGAGTTAGCGGTATTGCTGCAGAAGAAATGCTTCGAAGCGGGGTTGATCTTAGAACGCGGTGGACGCCACGGTTGCGTCTTACGTTTACTGCCGTCGCTGCTGATCAGCCAAGTTGAATTGACCTTATTCCTCGAAAAATTCGAGCAAGCGCTGTTAAGTGCTGGCCTTCAACCTCAGGGATAAGACAACAATGTCGACGACTAACACTATTCTGACCGGTACGCCTGAAAGCCTTCAGGCCTACCAAGAAGTAATGACCCAGAGCCAGCAAGCGGTTGCCGCTTGGCTGCAACAGCCGGACATGTATCAAGGTAAATCCGTCGCGGAGCTACGCGAGCGGATCGCCTTGCACTTCACGCCGGAAGGGTTAGGGAATAAACAAGCCATCGATCGCGCTGTCGAATATTTCTTAAAAGACAGCCTAGCGGTCCATCACCCACAGTGTGTGGCGCATTTACATTGCCCAAGTTTGGTCATTAGCCAAGCGGCGGAAGTGTTTATCAACGCCACAAACCAAAGTATGGACTCGTGGGATCAAAGCCCGTCTGCCACCATTATGGAAGTGAAACTGGTCGAATGGCTACGCAGCCAAATCGGCTACCCGGCGGGTGACGCCGGGGTTTTCACCAGTGGTGGAACCCAAAGCAATATGATGGGGCTGATGTTGGCCCGCGATGCGTTTTTCGCACGCCGTGGCCACTCTATCCAACAAGACGGCTTACCGAATAACCTGCGTAACTATAAAGTTTTCTGCTCTGAGCACGCGCATTTCTCTGTGCAGAAAAATATGGCCCTGATGGGTCATGGTTACCAGTCGGTCGTGCAGATCAAAACCGATGAGTATTCGCGTATCGATCTTAATGATCTCTTGGAAAAGCTGGCGACCACGAAAAGCCAAGGCGAGGAAGTCATGGCTATCGTCGCCACCGCAGGAACGACCGATGCGGGGGCGATCGATAATCTTACGGCTATCACCACCTTAGCGCATGAGCAAAATATCTGGGTACACGTCGATGCAGCATGGGGCGGAGCCTTATTACTTTCGGAGAAATATCGTCACTGGCTAGCCGGTTTAGAACAGGCTGACTCTGTCACCTTAGATTTCCATAAGCAATATTTCCAAACCATCAGTTGCGGCGCGTTCTTACTGAAAGATCCTAAGCACTACGAGTTAATGCGCTACCAAGCAGCGTATCTCAACTCAGAGTTCGATGAAGCACAAGGTGTCCCTAACTTGGTGTCGAAATCATTGCAAACTACCCGCCGTTTCGATGCTTTGAAACTGTGGATGGGTCTTGAGGCGCTCGGGCAAAAGCAGTATGCCGCGATCATTGATAACGGTGTGAGCTTAGCGCAAGACGTTGCGGCGTATGTTGAGAGCATGACCGAGGTTGAATTGGTGATGAAGCCTCAGCTGGCGAGTGTCCTGTTCCGCGTTCGTCGTGAGGGCTTAGACGATCAACAGACTGCGCTGTTTAACCAAAAGATTGGCGATGCACTGCTGGATTCCGGACGGGCGAATGTCGGTGTCACCGAACATAACGGTGTGACCTGCCTGAAATTGACCTTATTGAATCCAACCGTGACGTTAGACGATATTAAAACGCTGTTAGCGTTAGTCTTACAAACGGCAGAAGCACTGTAGCGACACCGCAAGGCCCCTGCTAACAGGGGCCTCAGGTAGAGCGAGGTCCGTAGACCTTCACTAATTATTTACTTAGGATTGGACGACCTGTAACGATAACGGTCTTAGGTTTAGATTCTTCAATTTCAGCTATAGCCCCAGCAATCCTGAGCTTATCCGATCTCCTACGCCTAGAAGTTTTTCGCTGCGTGGTATCCACCTTTAGAGGGACCTTCTAAGGTAAGAAGAGTCCAGCGCTCATGACTCTCGCCGTTCATCACATCCCTTACGTTTCGGCGTATTGTATAGGGCATTACCTTTATTCGTCGGATTGATACTGTCGTGGGTTACAGTCGTCCTCTCTTTAGCGAATATCGTGAGATATGATAAGTTCTCATCCTATCTCACTTATACGTCTAAGCCGTTACTTATCGATCAACGTTAAAATTCGACGCTCGCACTGAGTACCACATTACGCGTTTGTCCCTCTGAAACTCGTAAGTTTCCGCCACTTGACGTGTAATAGTGCTTATTAAACAGGTTATTCAAATTAAGTTGTAAATGCGTTTTCTTCCCTAACAGTTGATTATCCCAACCTATAAAGGTGTCCGCTACAGTATAAGCCGGCAGGGTGAAACTATTATCCGGGTCTCCTGCTCGCGTTCCCATGTAACGCACCCCACCACCGAGACGGAAACTGCCTGGCAACGGATGAATAGTAATATTATGGCTTAAATAAATTCCACCTGAATTTTTTGGCGCGTTCTGTAGAAGATTTCCATTATTCTCCGAATTATTTTTGTCATTAACAATTTTCGCTTTGCCGTGACTATAATTCGCACTGAAGTCCCAACCTGGAGAAATCTCACCATTAAGTTCAAATTCAACGCCAGTTGAACGGGCTTTATCCACCGCATACGTATCGCCGTTTAACGTCAAGGAAAGATTACGCTCATCGATACGGTAGAGTGCAACCGTAGCTAATAATGACGGTGTCAGCTGCCACTTACTCCCCACTTCATAAGAGGTTCCTTCTTCCGGCGCACTGACATTCCCGTTATCATCGGGGTTAGTCGACGGTGTAAAGGATTTACTCATGCTACCGTAGAAAGAGACATCCGGTGTAAGCTTATAAACGAGGCCGGCTTGGGGGAGAAATTTATTTCCTGCATCGTCATAGCTAAGCGTCGTTGGAATCCCTTTCGTTTCTCGTTGTTCATAATGTTGATAACGACCCCCTGCAACGAGGTTCCACTTTTCGGTTAACTCGATATTATCTTTGAGGTAAACAGAATGGTTATGGATCCGGTTCCGTAAGTGCTTATCCGCTGTTTTTTCTGTAGAACTATCAGTAATGGTCTGCAGGCCATAGACTGGGTTGTTGAGTGTAAAAACGCTGTTCTTTTTACCATTATAAGCATGTGCACGGTACGTTTGGTCCATTTCATAATCGGCCCCCACGACAAGGTTATGCGTCATTCCCAATATTTTTGGCGTACCAATCACATCCCAAGACAGATATTTTGTTTGATGGTTAAAACCGCGGAAGGCATCCGCACGACGGGTCACGACTCCCGTTGTCGTGTTCACCGCCGTAGTCGTCACAATATCGCTGTTATATTTCCGTTGGTTAAAGCCACCGGTAAGCCGTGTCGACCAAGTGTCATTAAACTGATAATCCCAATGTGAACTGAGCGTTTGCGTACGCCCCCATGCACGGTTGGAATAATCATCTAGTCGTGTTTTATAACCGATATTGATGGGTTTGCCATTGATAAACGCTGTCCCGCGGTCATAGGGAATATCGTACTGGAAATTTTCGTAGGTAATGTTAAAGCTCGCCTTCTCACCGTACCACTGCAACGAAGGTGCCAACAAAGTGTGTTGATTACTACCATAACCGCGCCAATAATCCTGATCTTGTTTCTCGGCAATAAAGCGAAAAGCGAACCCATTTCCTAAAGGACCGGTAATATCGATATTTCCCGCACCGCCCCCCGTGCCGTTATAGTGACCCCCAACAATAGTGCGCCATTGATATTTGGGTTGTTTACTGACAACGTTAATCATCCCACCGGGATTTAGAATACCGTATAGCAATGAGGAAGAACCTTTTAATACCTCAACGTGATCCGTTGTCTGATCGAAATTTAATCCCTCGCTACTGCGAATACCATCGCGGAACACAGAGCCGTCAGAATTGAGTCCAAAACCACGACGAATAATCCCATCTTCAGTCTGACCTAGGGTATTCGACTCGGAAGTCCCGCTGACAAAACGCATCGCTTCGGAAACCGTCGTGGTTTGATAATCTTGGAGTTGCTTCTGAGTCACGACACTGGCCGATTGCGCTTCATCCAATTTTGAAGTAGGTGTTTTACTTGCGATAGACGTTGTCGGGCTCGAGTAGCCATCACCATCATCCGGCATGCTAGCCGTAACGGTTAGCGTTTTAATGTTAGTCGTCTCGGTATTATCGGCAGCGTAACTTCCTGCTGAAGAGACTAATGCTCCGCCATACACCGCAAGCCATATTTTGCTTAATGGACGTTTATAATGAGACATATTTTTGTCGTGCTTCATATCTACTATTTCCCAAGCGAATTAGGTCTTTTTTATAATTAGGATCGTCCCCCCTCCCAGCAATGTGCTGTGTGGGATGAGGGTATAGCGTTTAATAGGTGTGGCGTTGAGTAGAATTAACGGTCACCATAATGTAATTGAGAATCATTCAATCATGAAGTGATGTAGTAGTATAGTTATTTATAAATTAATTCACTACATTCCAACTTTCACATTATTCGGCCATAAAAAACCGATTCCAGGGTATTTCAACAATGAAAATGAGGATATCTCTTCACTATTGACTCAAATAGTAATACCCCACGGTTAATTACGTCTTGACTACTACAGCCATTATTATCAGAATCACTACAAAGAGAATGAGAGGCATTCTTAGTTAAAAAGAGTCGATACAGAAATGTCATTTCCACTTGCCACCGAACATCTCTGTGCGGGTTACGATAAACATCAGGTCGTTCATGATGTTACGCTTACTATTCCCGCGCAAAAAACCACCATTATTGTCGGTGCCAACGGCTCTGGAAAATCGACGTTGCTCCATACTCTCGCTCGCCTCAATCCCGCACTGAGCGGTAAAGTCCTGCTGGAGGGCAACGATCTATCGCAGCTTAAGCGCCGGGATATCGCTAAGCGAATGAGCTTTTTAGCGCAATCCTCGCCCCTTCCCGATGCGATTAAGGTTTCTGCATTGGTCGCTCGCGGACGTTACCCTTGGCAAGGTCTGCTGCATCAATGGTCACATCAAGATGAGCAGGCGGTAGATGAAGCACTACAGCTCACCGGGCTAACCGCCTTTAAGGATCATCCGGTCACGGCGCTTTCTGGCGGGCAACGCCAGCGCTGCTGGATTGCCATGACGCTGGCACAACAAACGCCAATCCTGTTATTGGATGAACCAACGACCTATCTCGATTTACGCTATCAGGTCGATGTTCTGACCCTGTTACAAAGGCTCACTCAGCAGCACAATAAAACCGTGGTCATGGTGCTGCATGACCTCAATTTCGCCCTCCATTTTGCCGATAGACTCCTGTTCGTTAAAGCTGGCAAGGTCATCGCACAGCTCAATGATGCGAACGACTGTACCGCGGAGTTAATTGAGGAAACCTTTGGTGTACGCACCCACTTGGTCACCGATCCGCGCACCCTGAAGCCGATCGTCGTTCCGCATTGGTCAGCCAATGAACGCTAGATCGCCGTCCCTGCCTTGGGTGAGTGTCACCTTGATACTCTTACTGACCTTGTTAGTCTTTACCGAGCTAAGCGTTGGGGCCATGCACTTCTCTTTAGAGACCCTCCTGCACGCCCTCTTTCACTATCAACCCACGCTATTTAGCGATCGCATCATTGTCGATATACGCCTCTTACATCTGGTTGTCGCCGCCGTGGTGGGTGCCTGCTTAGCGATGGCCGGACACTTACTGCAAACCATCATTGGTAATCCGTTAGGCGAGCCGCATATTTTTGGTCTCAATGCCGGGGCCTCCTTGGCGGTGGTGGCCTGTAGCGCCCTCGGTAATGCGCTATTACTCTCGCCGTTTTTACGTCCGCTGATTGCAGCCATCGGCGGTGGTGCTCTGTTTAGTGCAGTATTATTCGCCGCCTACCTAAGCCGACAAGGGTTAGCGGTCGTCACCACGACACTCTGTGGGATTACGCTCTCGGCTTTTGCTGCCTCACTGACCTCGCTACTCTTGTTGTTCAATGAGCAGACGTTGCAATCTACCCTGCTCTGGTTGAATGGCGATATTGCTGGCTTGAGCTGGTCGGCGGTCTATGCCATTTTACCGCTCTTTATACTGGCGGTAGTCGTTGCGTTCCTCGTTTCACCCGCGCTCTGTGTGCTAAGTCTTGGCGAACAGGTTGCCGAAGGGCTTGGAGTTCGAGTACTGCGTTCACGGGTTATAGGGCTTTGTGCCATCGCGCTATTTTGTGGGATTGCTGTTTCATTGGCCGGCCCGATTGGCTTTGTCGGGTTAATTGTCCCCAATATGGTTCGACAGCTTATTACCGTACAACCGCGTAGTGCCTTGTGGGTCAATGCCTTAATGGGGGCGGTGCTGTTGCTGGCGGCAGATCTCTGTGCGCAACATCTGCTTGAGAGCCAGTCTTTAGCCACGGGGACGGTCACTGCGCTGCTTGGCGCGCCGGTATTTGTGGGGTTGGCGGCGAGGTATTTTCGATGAGGCCTTCATTACTCCGATCAGCAGAAAAACCGTTACGCCTAGGCGGCAAGAGTATCCTGCTCTCTCCTCACGCCCTGTTAGCGGGTAGCTTGCTGACGCTGGTGATTGCGCTGCTGTTTATTTTCTCCCTGACCCAAGGAGAACTCCCGCTCACGCTTAGCGACGTCTATGACCAACTCACCCATGTGCAGGCTAGCGCTTCTCTCAGCCAAACGCTCTTTTGGCAGATGCGTCTGCCGCGCAGCGTGGTGGCCATCGTTGCCGGGGGAGTGCTGGGCGCCGCCGGTGCGGTAATGCAATCCACCACCCGTAACGGTCTTGCTGATCCCTCACTATTGGGCATCAAGGAAGCCGCCTGCGTAGTGGTATGGATCGAATTATTATTTTTCCCGACGCTTTCGCCGCTATGGCGGCCAATCTCCGCCATAGTCGCTGGTCTACTGGTGACAGGTATCGTCATGTTACTGGCCAGAGGTACCTCGAGTTCAAGGTTTATCTTGATCGGCATCGGTATCAGTTGGGGGCTAAATGCGCTACTCGGCGTCATCCTGACGACTCTCGACCCGAAACAGGCGCAACAGTTGATGCTGTGGATGGCGGGCAGCCTGCAACAAGCAACGCTGGACACGACGCAATTAATGTTAATTATCGCGCTCCCTATTTTCGTATTTCTGCTTTATAGCTGTCGTGCCAGCACGATCCTCCAGCTAGGCGATGCAACGGCAACCTCCCTCGGGATTAATCCCCTGCCGATAAATAGGTTGCGAGTCATCGGCGCGGTGATCTTGACAGCACTGACAGTTTCAACCGTCGGAAGCATTGGTTTTATTGGTTTGATGGCTCCCCACCTCACGCGACGAATCGTCAGCGGCGGACAAAGCTACTTACTGTGTGGCAGCGCACTGGTTGGCGCGCTGTTACTGCTGCTCGCCGATTGTGTCGGCCGCCTCGCCTTCGCCCCAACTCAACTGCCCGCGGGGATCATCGTCGCCCTACTCGGCGGGCCTTTTTTATTCATCTTATTGTGGAAACGCGCCACGCGCCGTTAACGACCAGGAGTTAGGATGCGCTCAGTTATTGTACTTTTAGGGCTTTGTGTCAGTATCGTCTGTTCGGCGGCCTCCCCGCCCACCCGCCATTTTCTAGATGATACCCAGCGCGATGTGGTGATCCCGCAGCAGCCGTTGCGTATTGTCTCTCTGCATGACTTAGATATTACGATCCCACTGCTGGAACTCGGGATTATGCCTGTCGGGAGCCACGGTCGGATATCTGCACAAGGAAAGCCCTATCTGCGATCAGCGAAACGCCTAACCGGGTTCGATTTCGATAATACCGCTATCCAGTATTTAGGGACGGCAGACATTAACCTCGAGAAAATCGCGGCATTGCATCCCGACCTGATTATTACTGAGCCAAGCCGCACCACCGATCTGCAACAATTACAGAAAATTGCCCCAACAGTCAGTCTCGACAACCGTCAAGGTGGGCCGGTAAGACTCTATCAACGCTTAGCTAACCTCACGCATACTCAAGCGAAGTATCAACAGTTGGTGAGTAGTTATCAGGCACAAATCGCTGAATTACAGCGCTTACGTGGCGGGCACAAGGTGACAGTATCCGTACTGCAGGCCAACAATGGCAAGGTGAATATTCTGCATACCTATCATGCGCTGGGCCAAGTCTTGCGCGATGCCGGATTGAGTTTCCCACCACTTATCGACCAATTACCCGAAGCGGGGCGCGCAAACCTTAATGCTGAGCAGTTGCCGGCGCTGGATGCCGACATCGTCTTCGATACGTGGCGGGGGGACGGTGACTTGACCGCGCAGGATGAGCGTAAGGCGATGAATGCGGTCTTGCCCGGTTGGTGCCAGTTTATGCAAGCTTGCCAACGAGGACATTGGGTGATGGTTGCTCGCGAGGATGCCATCGTCAATAGTTTTGCCTCGCTGTCGAAAATGGTTGCAGTGGTAGAGACCAGTTTATCCGGGATGACCTTACCCTCGGCCAATCATTAAGGGAATGCTATGTCCATGCGACACGACTTATTTTCTGAACGCCTACGCGCACGCATCGATGGCCTCTCGTTAGGGCTACAACAAGTCTTACTCTATATTGATCAACACCGTGCGTTAGTGATAGAGAGCACCGCATTAGAGATCGCTGCGGCGACTCAAACCTCGGATGCGACCGTAGTCCGCGCCATCCAAGCTATCGGCTTCAGCGGCTTAAGAGAGTTAAAATCGGTACTGGAGCAGTGGTTCGATCCCCCCTTAAGCTCCGCCGATAAAATGGACACCACCCTAAGCCATCTGGCTGAAGATGTGAATCAATCGATCGACTATGTGGTAGAGGGTCATCTTGCTGCCGCCCAAGCCCTGAGTGGCGGCGAAAATCGTCAAGCCATCGCCCAAGCGGTTTCTTTACTGGTAAATGCCCGACAATTAGCCATTTTTGGGATAAACGCTTCGGGGATCTTGGCCGAATATGCGGCCCGTCTATTCCATCGCAATGGTTTACCTGCACTCCCGCTTAATCGCTCTGGTATCGGCCTAGCTGAACAGCTGCTGTCACTACAACGTGGCGATGCACTGATTATGATGGCACAAAAATCTTCCCACCGAGAAGGCATCACGACGCTGAAAGAAGCACAGCGCTTAGGTATCCCTATTATATTACTGACCAATGCTAAAGAGTCCAAATTTGTCCAGCAGGCCGATGTCGTGATTCACGTCCCGCGCGGGACCGAACAGGGCAAGATGCCTTTACATGGCCCGGTATTAGCCTGTTTAGAAATGTTAGTCGTTGCCACCGCCGCTTCTATGTCACAACGGGCCGTGAAGTCGATGAAAAGATTACAAGAATTACATCGCGGGCTAAAGAATACGGCATCAAAAAAATAGGGTAATTCCTAACAAATAAGGCAGACGGTTTTTGGGGCTGAACTATACTTAAGCTTCTCTAATAATAACAATGCTTCATCAGGGATAAGCGATGCCTAAACCATCCACGTCTAGCGACGAAAAGATCGTTTCTTCGGACACGATAAAACAACGACTGTTCTTTATTGTTCTAGTTGCCACCATGGGCGCCCTCGCCTTTGGCTATGATACCGGAATTATCTCCGGTGCATTACCTTTTATGACCCAACCGCTGGACAAAGGCGGACTTAACCTTACTCCTTTCACCGAGGGCTTAGTCACCTCAGCATTGATCTTCGGTGCCGCAGTCGGCGCCTTTATTAGCGGCTTTGTTTCTGACCGTTTCGGTCGCCGAATCACTTTACGGACCTTGGCGCTGATTTTCGTCTTAGGCGCGTTAGGGACGACCCTTGCCCCGAATGTACACATCATGGTCGTAATGCGATTCTTACTGGGGATCGCGGTCGGCGGTGGCTCTTCCACTGTTCCGGTCTTTATTGCCGAAATCGCCGGTCCGCGTCACCGCGCGCCCTTGGTGAGTCGCAATGAGCTGATGATAGTCGCCGGACAATTGACCGCCTATATCGTCAGCGCCTTGATGAGCGTGTTACTACACGACAATCATCTCTGGCGCTATATGCTGGCGCTCGCCACCATTCCTGGTTTATTACTTTTTGTAGGGACCTTCTTCGTCCCTGGATCCCCGCACTGGTTAGTGGCCGAAGGTCGATTACGGGAAGCCGTACGCATCATGCGTAAACTGCGTCGTTCACGTAAGGAGGTCCGTAAAGAGATCAACCAGATGCGTGAGCAAGCCAAAGCCTCGCGTGAAGGGCCAACGACGAAAGAATTATTGAAGGAACGTTGGGTTGTGCGTCTGCTGTTACTGGGAATTGGCATGGGCGCTGTCGCACAATTTACCGGCGTGAATGCCTTCATGTACTACACCCCAATTATCCTTAAGACCACAGGCATGGGCACCAATGCCTCACTCACCGCGACCATCGGTAACGGTATTGTAGCCGTGATCGCCGCCTTAATTGCCTTAAAAGCGGTCTCCCACGTTAAGCGCCGTTCGATGCTTATTTTGGGCTTGATCGCCGTTATTTTGATGCAGATTGCTCTCGGTTCGGTGTTAATCTTCCTGCCGAAAGATTTGACCCAAAGCTACTTGGCTTTGGCCTGTATCTTGCTGTTCTTATTCTTTATGCAGATGTGCGTCGCACCAATCTATTGGCTATTGATGTCTGAACTCTTCCCGATGAAATTACGTGGCGCATTGACGGGCACCGCAGTGGCGTGCCAATGGATATGTAATGCCGCCGTTGCTTTCGCCTTCCCACCGATGTTATCGGCGATGGGCAACCAGACATTCTATGTCTTCGCCGCGGTTAACCTCGTTTCGCTGATTTTTGTGTGCTGTTGTCTGCCTGAAACCAAAGATAAATCTCTGGAAGAGATCGAGACCATGATGCGCAAGCGTTACAGTAAGGAAGATGCTGTCCCTTCCACGATTGAAAAAGCTTAAGATATCAAAACGCCCAGTTTTGGGCGTTTTATTGCCATATTTCTGACATCTCTATCTGTTGTACTCTCTCTGACCCCTAACTAGTGAGGTGTACCATGCAACGTCTCTGTGCTTACCTACTCTCTGCGAACTATCCAAAATATATAAAACGTGTGGCCTTTCGTCTTGCGCTCTGGCACGCACACACTCACCGCTGAGCTTCATAAGGGGGCCTACCCCCTTAATTTCCTTCTTTCTGCCCCATCTTCTTCCTCGTTGCCGAACCAATTTCCGCCGTTAACTTGACAGAATAGCGATCTAGGTCACATATTTTAAAAGGTATTCCCTTTTATCTCATACAGGGGCGCACGGTGAAGATGACCTCTCCTTCACAGTTTTCTCGACGCAACTTCTGCCATTTATTGCTCGCCGCCTCGGCTATGCCGCTAACTAGCTATGCGCAATCCCAGTCAACGTCTCCCCATATTGCTATCCAACCCCTCTCGCTGACGAAAGTGGTGAATGGCGTGCCGAACGATAAACTGCCTTTATTGATTTATCAGCAGGCGGTCCCCGCATCCGCCTCGAATGCGGATGACTACCTGAGCGATCTCTTCGCGAAAAATGGTTGGCCAGTGCAATGGCGCTACCAGATCTTTCCTTTTACCCACTACCATTCCAACACTCATGAGCTGTTAGGCGTTAGCCAAGGCAGCGCGAAGGTTCAGCTAGGGGGCGAAACTGGACCAACGGTAAGGGTTAAACAGGGGGACGTGATCCTCATTCCTGCGGGAGTCGGCCATAAGCAGCTGTCGGCCAGCGAAGATTTCCAAGTGCTGGGGGCCTATCCTCAAGGCTTAAGCCCGGACCTCTACCATGACGACCCGAGTAAACTGGCCGAGGCCCAGCGCCATATTGCGAATATCGCCATGCCAACTACCGATCCGGTCACCGGCAAACAAGGCGGTATGTTAACCCTATGGAAAGCCTAATTTTTTGATTTTAATTGGAACCGATATCATTATTACGAGGATATTATGTCTGTAAAAAAACTCACCGCGTTCGCTTCCCTTCTGCTCGCCACCACTTTAGGGGGTCATACTGCGCTCGCGGCAACGTCTTCCTCTGCGCATGAGATCCACAATATTGGGATTGTCTGGGCGGGTAATATGGGTGAAACCCTCGGGAAACTCTGGGCCGATGCCGGTTACCACGTGATGCTCGCCTCGCGTCATCCTGACAGTTTACACTCTACCGCTAACGAAATCGGCCATGGTACAAAGGTAGGCACCGCCGAGCAGGCTAGCCAATTTGGCGATGTCGTGGTGATGGCGGTCCCTTATGGCGCCCTGCCACAACTGGGTCAATCTCTGCATCAACAACTTGCGGGTAAAACGGTTATCGATGTCAGCAATCCCTATCCGGGTCGTGATGGCGCTACGGCGGCAAAAGCCCTGAGTCTGGGCAGCGGTAAGGCGTCGGCGCAATACTTATCGGGCGCACATGTGGTGCGAGCCTTTAATTCATTGGCCGCCACCGCTATTACCTCGAATGCGCATCACTCACCGCTAATTGCTGTGCCTTATGCAGGCGATAACCCGAAAGCCTTGGCTCAAGCCAAAACATTAATCCAGCAGGCCGGTTTTGCGCCGGTGAAGACAGGAAATCTCGCTACCGCGACCCGTTTCCAACCCGGATCATCGCTGTTCTTGCAGGTATTAGATGAGAAAGCGCTACGCGCGCAATTGGCCGACGCCCGGTAATCGATGTTGACTGTTCACTCCCCGTCGTCGCTAAGCGTCTTGCCCAAGCTGCGTTATCCGGTGAGAGCGAACGCGCTGAAGCGATCAACCAACAATTGTCTCCACTTTGGCAATTATTTACGCAATATCGCGGTAGTTTACGTGTTATCGCCGCTGCGGCGAGTATTATGGGACTTACTGAGAGGGATTGCCTGCCTCGCCCAATTCAGCCGCTACCTCGTTCAGCAATAAATGATATAGCTCAATTAGTTTGCGAGTTAGAACTGAATTAACCCTGGTTCGATAAGCTGACCGAGCCAGGGTTGGTTCAAACAATTATTTCAACTGATCCGATAATTTTTTTGAATCATAATAATCGCCCTGGTAAGTAATTTTACCTTGTGACACCTTAATAAAACTGACGCCATCAAAACTGATCTTTTTATGCGTCGCCGGGGTACCGGCCCAAGCGCCATCGTTAGTGCCGGTAAAACGCCATTGGAACGCGATAGTATCGCCGTTATAGACCGGTTTACTGGTCATCACCCAACGTAAATCAGGAACCGCATCGACGAAGGTTTTGACGACCTGTTGTGTAGCCTGTTGCTTACCAACAACGGGCTCACCGACCGAGGCATCATAATAACTGACTTTATCCGCGAAATACGTCCCTGCCTTATGACTGTCGTGCTGGTTCCACGCCTGCATATACTGCGTGACGACCGCCAACGGCGTCGTTTCTGCATAGCTTAGTCCGCTCGTCAGGCAGAGTGTGAAAAGAGAGTACGCACCGAATTTACGCATCATCACCTCGCTTAGTCTTGCTCAAGATCGATCATCACATGTTTCACTCGGGTATATTCCTCCAGCGCATAGGCCGAGAGATCTTTACCGTAACCTGATTTTTTAAAGCCGCCGTGAGGCATCTCCGCACAGAGCGGAATATGGTTGTTGACCCATACCGTGCCAAAGTCGAGATCGCGCGTCAGTCGATGGGCCTTCGCCACCGAGCCGGTCCAAACACTGGCGGCGAGCCCGTAGTCGACATCATTGGCTTTGGTGAGGGCATCGGCCTCATCGTCGAAGGGTTGAATAGTCATCACAGGGCCAAATACTTCCTGTTGAATCGCTTCATCCTTCTGCTTTAAGCCCGAAATAATGGTCGCGGGGAAATAAAACCCTGCCCCTTGCGCCGCACTACCGCCGATTTCCACTTTGGCATGGGCCGGTAACCGTTGCATAAAGCCTTCGACTTGCGCCAACTGATTGGCACTGTTGAGCGCCCCAAATAACGCGTCGGTATCATCGGGCTTGCCGAAGCGGATGTGTTGAGTCTTGGCGACCAACTGTTGTAAGAAAGTCGGATAAATCGAGGCCTCGACTAAAATACGCGTCGCTGCGGTACAGTCTTGGCCCGCATTGAAAAATCCCGCGGTCGTAATACCGTCAATCGCCTTCTCGATGTTGGCATCGGCAAAAACGATGGCGGGCGCTTTACCGCCTAACTCGAGGTGGGCCTTAGTCAGATTCGCCGCAGCCGAGGTGGCAACCTGTACCCCAGCGCGCACTGATCCGGTGATAGAGACCAGCGAAGCATTAGGATTCGATACCACTAGCGATCCCGTTTCCGCCTGCCCTAAGATTACATTAATGGCCCCCTTCGGGAAAAAGTCTGCCGCCAGTTCGGCCAGTAATAGGGTGCTCATCGGCGTAGTATCGCTGGGCTTAAGCACCACCGTATTACCGGCGGCCAAGGCGGGCGCGATTTTCCAAATCGCCATCATAAAAGGATAGTTCCATGGCGTGACTTGCCCCACTATCCCCAAAGGCTCGCGGCGAATACTTGATGTAAAGCCGTCTAGATATTCATAGCTGGCACGTCCCTCTAAATGACGGGCTGCTCCGGCAAAGAAACGTAAGGCATCACAAGAGGCGGCAACTTCTTCTTTCTCAATAAAGTGCTTCAATTGCCCGGTTTCCCGGCATTGTAGCTCGACGAAGCGTTGCGTGTTGGCCTCAACCGCCTCGGCCAGCTGCAGTAAGGCTTTTTGCCTTTCCGAGGGGGTGGCGCGCCGCCACTGCCTAAAGGCGCGGGTTGCCGCCTGATACGCCAGCGTTACCTCGGCGGCCTCTCCTTTCGGGCTCTGGGCATAGCAGCTACCATCAACCGGGCTAATCAAGTCAAAGTAGGCCGTTGACGCCGTATCAACGTATTGACCCTCTATAAAATGTTTCAGTCGTTGCATCGTTTTTATCCTTGATAAGTTCACTTCAAACCTAAGAAAAGTGCACTCGCCGGGGTTTCTCGCTCTAGACCACGGCACAGCGCTTTGAAAAAGACCCTTGCTGTGTTAAGACTGTTTTCCTCGTGTACAACCGGTAAAAGCATAACGATGATGACGCATGCGATAATATTCGCGCCAATCGGACAGGCAAGCCGAGCGGAACAGATTGTGACCCGCCTCGCCAATGCCATCATGACTGGGCTGTTGCAGGCCCATGAACAGCTGCCCAACGAAGCAGAGCTGGCCAAGATGCTGGGAGTTTCGCATATCACGGTACGCGAGGCGTTGAATACACTGCGCGCCAAGGAGCTGATTTACACTAGCCGTGGACGCCACGGCGGCAGTTTTGTCTGTGACAATATTGAAAGCCGTGCCCATAATTATCATCCTCTCAACTTATTGAGCAGTGATTACTTACTGGATCTCGGCGAGATGCACTGCGCCATACTGGCACACAGCGCGCGGCTCGCCGCCAAACGAATGAACCAGGCGGAACAACTCACCTTTTCATCCTTTATTGATGAATTTCAGCGAGCCACCACCGCCGAGTCGCGCGCCCAAGCAGATATGCGCTGCTTACTCTTTTTATCTGCCAGCTCACAATCAGCGCGCTTAGCCAATAGCGAGTTAACCTTACAAATTGAGTGGGCCTCGTTTATTGCCCTACTCTATGCTGATGACGCACTGCATCAGCAATGCGTGCAACACTATCGAAAATTGATGGAAGCCTTATCTAAACAATGTACTGAATCTGCTGCAAAAGCGGTCAGTGAGCTTATTCTATTTTTAGCCGAAAAACTTGTTGACTGTAAGCTCAACACTACTGCCTCAACGTCAGGGAGAATGTCATAAGTGAACTCATCCGCCTCGCTCCACGCCGTCATCGCACCACTTGAACACCTCTTCACTCAGTGTTCTTATTCAAGCCAGCTGTTAGCTCAACAACTCACTCAATTACTTACCTCACTGGTTAGTACTGCCGCACCTACAGAGCTCGCAGCCACGGCATTCCCCAAAACGACGATTGAGGCCTTAATTAATCGCACACTTTCTGATAACTGCTTCTGTTCCGGTGCAGGCTTTGCCTATCATGCTGATGCGCCGCTGAATCCTCAGGCGAAATGGTCTTTATATTGGATTTATAAAGATACCAGTCATGACACCGCGCTCGAACTTACGGCATTGACCCAGCAGCATCTCGATTTTCGAACCTTCGAGTGGTTTCTAAAAACTAAATCCTTGAAAGGTCCCTACTTCCATGGCCCCTATGTCGACTATATCTGCAACACGTCGTATACCATGACCTCTGCCGCCCCTATATTTATTCATGACTGTTTTTATGGGGTCGCCGCCGTCGATATTTTAGTCAGTCGTATTGAGGACGAAATTTTGAATGTTCTCCCTCAGCCCCGTCCCAATATGGTGTTAACCAATACCTTTGGGCGGGTCATTTTTTCTACCCTCACAGGTTATCGCGTAGGCGATATTCTGCGAAGTGAAGCGCTGGCAGTTGTCCACCAGCACCCTCTTTTTTCCCTCTACTTACCGGCGTAATTCCTCTTGATTACGCATTGCTCTTAACGCCTCAGCGTGCTCAATCGCATCGTCTTCCGGTGCGTTTGATTTTCCGTAAGGCCGTTGGATGAGCATATAAAGTAAGCCGATGATCAATACTACCGCCAAGCCAATCAGCACGGTCCATTTATCAATGAAGTTAGGGCTATCCGCAGGTTGGGCCAGTAAATAAATCCCCAGAATGCCGTAAGCTAAGGCGAGTATATTGGTGACTAATCCGAATGCACCGATATGCCACTCACCTGCCGGTTTCCAACCTTTAATTCGCTGACGTAGCGCAGCCAGTACGACCATCTGAAAGGAGAGATAGATACCAATCACCGCAAATGCTGTGATCCGAGCAAGATTATCGGGTTGGAAATAGACCCAGATACAGAAGATAACCGGGAGTAAGCAGCTGATGATCATCGCGTTATCTGGCACGTTATGAGCGGAGATTTTCGCCATCCAACGGCTGCCCGGTAACATCTGATCACGAGAGAACGAAAAGATAAGACGGCTGAGCGCAGCTTGTAACGATAGTATGCAAGAGAGCATGGCGATAATCGCAATCACGATAAACACTTTCGCGCCGACGGGCCCCAAGGCCTCGTTAAGAATCGTAGGGATAGGATCACTCACTTTGCCGCTGACGATATTGCGTAAATTGGGTGAGGAAAGAAGATAACCTAATACCGAGATAATTGCCGAGATTGCCCCGAAGACAATGCTTAAAATCATCGCCACCGGTATTTTACGACTGGCATCTTGCACTTCTTCCGCAACGTTGCCGCAGGCTTCGAAACCAAAGAACATAAAGAGTCCCATCAGCGAGGCAGCCATAAAGGCCCCCACGTAACTGCCGCTGCTCGATAAGATCCCCATTGAATCGAAGATGACCGAGAAGGGTTGCGAACGGTGAAAAATCAACAGATAGATCCCTAATGCAATCACACTGACAATTTCACACCAAAAGCCGATTCTCGCGACACGAGCGAGGTTTTTAGTTCCAGAAAGGTTCACCCCCATCATCACCGCCAGCAAAATAACTGAGGTCATCAAAAGATGAAGCGGCGTGGCACTGAACGGAACTAAGCTTGCTACAAAGGTCGAGGTATATTCCGCAATTGACGTGATGGTCACCACCAATGCCCATAAATAGACCCACGCGGCAATCCACGCATATTTTTTACCCCACAACCGCCGTGCCCAAGGGTATAAGCCGCCGGTAATCGGATATTGCGAGGCCACCTCACCAAAGACCAACGCCACCAACAGTTGGCCCACCGCGGCAATGACAATCCACCAGATAGCAGGTGGACCGGCGAGTGTAATGGCCAACGCAAACAAAGAATAGACTGCAGTAAGGGGTGAAAGATAGGTAAAGCCTAACGAGAAGTTGGAGATAAGCCCAATTGAACGTTGGAACTGCTCTTTACCAGCTTCCGGTGTACCTTGTACGGGGGGATGTGTTGATTTTTCCATTGTAACCTCTCTCGCTGGCACAATACATTCAAAAAAAGTGAACTCATTTATAAAACATAAAGGATTATATTTATAATGTTTCAGTTCACAGTTTCCGAAAATTTATTTAAAGCCACAAAAAAACAATGGGTTAATGAATATATGTTTTTCTTATTGATGCTAGAAAGCAGGAAGGCGAGATTTTGTGTGGTGAGTAATATTAATAAAAGAAGGGGTAATAGGCTTTCGCCAGGTGAGTTATAACGGAAAGCATTAAGCGAAAGTAGACGGCTTGTTGACGCTTACTTAGCCGTCTCAGTTAAACGTTATTCCCTTACCGCAATTGACTATCTTTACTCCCACGGCGATTAATACCGCTCGCAGCAGACTGTTGCTTATCTCGTGCTTCCTGACAGTTAATGCAATAAATCACCCCTGGTAACGCTTGGCGGCGAGCGAGTGGAATAGGCTCATCACACTCGACACAAAATTCCGCACTTTCACCGTGGTGGAGCTGACTCCTCGCCTGCGCGATTGCATCCTCAACGGTATCGTCGATCTGCTTTTGTACTGCGCCATCTTCAGCCCATCCCCCTGCCATAGTGCCTCCTCGATCATTTAGCCAAATACTGAGTATAGTTGAAACGTTACAGGCCTGCTGGCAGGTACAATAGCGGCCGATAAGGCAACGCCTCGACACTGGATAACTTATTGTTTAGGGAGCAATTTAGCGGTCATATGCACGCCGTTATTGAAATGTGATTCAGTAATTTTGTAAGAGGCGCCGACTTGTTTGGCTTGCGCGGCGACGATTGCTTCTGCTTCATCAATCGTTGAGGCACACGCCGTAACGCTTTGCGCAGCAGCCCCGAATGAGACTAGGGTAAACATAAAAATAACGACAATTTTTTTGATTAATTTCATAACTCTACTCCTTAATTTTAATGATACTGAATAAGACTCCGTTGTGATCCCGGCTATATTAGCTATCGCACTGGCGATTGAATATCGAAAACAATTGCTAATCTTATTCAAATAATTAAATTAAAATTAAAGATACTGATAGTAATGGGGGAAGATAAAGAGTAAAGCACAGCGAGACTTCACCTTAACGGTAAAATCACTTATCCTTCCAGCCCTAATCCGTAGTCGCTGAGACCGTCATGTCGAGTGTTATCGATACTTTTATTGCCCCGCCTTGCGAAGCTCCTATCGAAATCCTGTATCAGGATGACGCACTACTGGTCATTAATAAGCCCAGCGGGTTGTTAAGCCTTTCGGGGAAAAATCCCCAGAATTGGGATTCGGTTCACTATCGTCTCGTCCAGCAGTTTGCGGGGTGTACATTGGTGCATCGTCTCGATTTTGGTACCTCGGGTCTGATGTTGGTTGGCTTAAACAAGACGATCACTGCCGCCCTCAGCCAACAATTTAGTCAACGTTCTGTCGACAAGACTTATCATGCACTACTTTGCGGGTACCTCCCCGAAAATAGCGGGATTATTGATGCGCCTATTGCCAAAGACCCGGCCCATTTCCCGCTAATGCGCATCGATGCAACGGTAGGTAAACCCGCACAATCGCATTTTGAGGTGGAACAACGCAGCCTCTACCCTTTGGGGAGCGGTGTAACGATACCGGTGACTCGCGTCAAATTATCACCACTTACTGGCCGCACACATCAATTGCGGATCCATTGCCAATTTTTAGGCTACCCAATAGTAGGATGTGATCTCTATGGCGGACGTTTAGACTCTGAAGGGGAATCGCACCCGCGTTTGATGCTGCATGCCAGTTCCCTCAGTTTTCATCATCCACTCACTGGCGACCTCATGAGGATATATAGCCCGCTTCCCTTCTAAAAAAGGTCTCTGAACCACTGAAAGAGCTCCTCTGAGGGTAGCGTTCTTGCACACCCAGTTACCTCGGTTCAAAAGCGTTGACGCTCAATTGATCCGTTGAAAAGTCCCGCTAAGTAGAGGGTTTATCCAAGGGTTCGATAAAAGTCCCCTCATCATAATCTCCTCTATAACGAAACGTATAGGCTAGTAAGGGAGCAAGAATTTGACTACTATCAGTAAACTATGGATATAAACTTCCTTGGCTTTATGCCAGCACTCCTCCCTATTGCTCTTTCGCCGGGTGCAAGCTTTACCCTCGTTATGAGCAGCGCTCTTTCAGGCGGCTACACTGGGCTATTTAAAACCTTAGCAGGGACAGCCTTGGGCATCTATACCCATGCGATTCTTATCGGGTTTGGTATAACCTCTATCATTATTTCTTCACCAGCCTCGTTCACTGTGTTGAAAATTTTAGGGAACGCCTACCTGCTCTGGTTAGGAATAACCCTCATCCGTAGCGGTATGAGTGCAAAATCTGGAGGATTAGCTGAAACGACGCATTCGGTCACATTAGGCGAGGCATGGATAGCCAACGTCTTAAACCCTAAAGCTATCCTCTTCTACCTGACAGTTGTTTCGCAGTTCGCAGGAAAACAGGGGGGCATCAGTCACTATCTAACGCTGGCATCAGTCCATATCGTAGTCATGAGCATCTGGCTTGTAGTGGTCAGTCGAGCGTTAGTTTTCTCAGTAAAAAAAACGTCCCCATTAAAACTAAAAAAATACGTCAATATCACCGGTGGTATCTTACTGATTGTTTTTTCACTACACGCCGTTATTGATTAATGCATCAGTTCCCCTACTCCCTCGAAAGATTTATCCAGCCCACAATTATCCTTTATTGAGTCAATGAGTAGACCGATTAATTAATGAATCTATTTTATAAACCCTAGCTTATTAACCCCCCTTATCAGATAAATCATTCAACGCTATGCTCATAACATTCACTCGCAAAAGGATAAGGTCATGCAAACGATCACACTAAATAATGGTATTGAGATGCCACTTCTAGGCTTTGGCGTGTTCCAAATGTCAGATCCGGCCGAATGTGAGCAAGCGGTTATTGATGCTATCGAAACAGGCTACCGTCTAATTGATACTGCTGCCTCCTACCAAAATGAAACCCAAGTGGGTAATGCCTTAAAACAGAGTGGCGTTGCACGTAATGAGCTTTTTGTCACAACTAAACTTTGGCTGCAAGATACCCATTACGACGGGGCAAAAGCTCAATTCGAACGTTCACTGAATCGTTTACAAGTAGATTATGTCGATTTGTACCTCATCCACCAACCCTATGGTGATGTTCACGGGGCTTGGCGGGCGATGGAAGAGCTGTACCAAGCAGGTAAGATTCGTGCGATTGGTGTTAGTAATTTTCACCCTGATCGTCTTGCCGACCTCATCGCATTCAATAAGGTTATCCCTGCCGTTAACCAGATTGAGGTTAACCCCTTTAATCAACAACTCCATGCTGCGCCGTGGATGCAGAGCCATGGTATTCAGCCAGAAGCATGGGCACCTTTTGCTGAAGGTAGAAATGGCCTCTTCGAACATCCTGTGCTCTCTACTATCGGAAAGAAATATGGCAAAACCGTTGGCCAAGTTGTCTTACGCTGGATTTATCAACGCGGGATTGTTTCACTTGCTAAGTCAGTGCGTAAGGCCCGTATGGAAGAGAATAGGCATATCCTCGATTTCGAGCTTACGACGGCAGAGATGTTACAAATTACCGCTTTAGATACCGCTACCAGTGCTTTCTTCTCTCATCGTGACCCCGCAATGGTTGAGTGGCTGACCGCGCGCAAACTGGACGTATGATCACAGCTCTAGGAGATGACTAGTATGCAAAAACGATCTTTGGGAGCCTCTGGATTGGAAGTTTCTGCACTGGGACTAGGGTGTATGGGGCTCAGTCATGGCTATGGCCCGGCAACAAGCACCACACAAGCCATCACACTGATCCGCGAAGCAGTTGAACGTGGCGTCACTTTTTTTGATACGGCTGAAGTTTATGGCCCCTATCTTAACGAAGAAGTGGTAGGAGAGGCTTTGAAACCTTTTCGCGACCGTGTAGTGATAGCCACGAAATTCGGCTTCACCTTCGGCAATGATAATAAACAACAGATCTTGAATAGCCGCCCGGAACAGATACGTCAAGCCGTCGAGGGCTCATTGCGTCGTTTAAAAACGGATGTGATCGATCTCCTTTATCAGCACCGGGTCGATCCTGATGTCCCCATTGAGGATGTCGCAGGAACGGTGCAAACACTGATTGCCGAAGGTAAAGTGAAACACTTTGGACTTTCCGAAGCGGGCCCCCAAACGATCCGTCGCGCTCATGCTGTGCAACCTCTGACAGCGTTACAGAGCGAATATTCGCTATGGTGGCGTGAGCCAGAGCGCGAGATTTTACCGCTATTAGAGGAGCTAGGGATTGGTTTTGTCCCCTTTAGCCCATTGGGTAAAGGCTTTCTAACCGGGAAAATTACGGCTGACACCGTCTTTGATAAAGATGACTATCGTAATTCAGTGCCACGCTTTACCGCTCAAGCCATCGAGGCGAATAAAAACTTGGTTTCCGTCTTAACGCAGTTAGCCAGAGAAAAGGGAATGACTTCAGCACAAATCGCCCTAGCCTGGCTTCTCGCGCAAAAACCTTGGATTGTTCCCATTCCTGGCACCACCAAGATGGATCGTCTGCAGGAAAATTTAGACGCTAGTGCTGTCACCTTGACGCAACAGGATCTTCAACAGATCAACACTGCACTTGAGGGGATCGCGGTTGTGGGTGATCGCTACTCGCCTGAGCACCAAGCTCGTGTAGGTCGCTAATAGTAAGGGTTTGCTCGTAGAGTGAACCCTCTACTCATCGTAGCGGAGTGCCTCGATCATCAATGCAAAAGCGGGACGATGCTGTTTACGACTCGGATAGTAGAGATAATAGCCGGAAAACGCTGGACACCAATCCTCTAAAACTCGAATAAGTTCCCCGGCGTTCACGTAGGCTTGAACCCTATCTTCAGGAATACAGGCGATACCAAAACCGGATAATGCCGCATCAATCCTCTCAGTAAGCAGATTGAACGTCAATTGTCCTTCTACTCTTACCCGCAGTGATTTTCCTGCTTTTTCAAACTCCCAGTGATAAAGCCCTCCCGCTGTAGGCATGCGCATATTAATACAGCGATGGTGCTGTAAATCATTCGGCACCCGTGGAAGAGATTGTGTGGCAAAATAATCCGGTGAGGCCACAATCGCCATTCGCATCGCGGGCCCTATCCGAACCGCGATCATATCCTTTTCGACACTCTCTCCCAAACGAACACCGGCATCAAAACGCCCCTCCACAATATTAACGAATCCATTATCGACCATAACTTCGACATTTATCTCTGGATGGGCACGCAGAAAAGGTTTGAGTTTCGGCCACAACACACTGCGAGCGGCATGTTCGCTAACAGATAAACGAATATCGCCGGCTATCTTGCCATCCTGCTGGATCAATGAGTCAAGTTCCTGCTCGAGGTCTGCAATACGCGGTTCGAGACAAGCGATAACTTTCTCACCGACTTGCGTGGGGGCGACACTGCGCGTGGTGCGCGTCAACAAACGCGTGTTTAACCGCTCTTCAAGTCCCTTGATTGCATGACTTAACGCGGATTGCGAAACACCCAGTTTAGCCGCTGCTTTAGTAAAGCTCCCCTCTTTGGCTACCAACAAGAAGATTTGTAGTTCGTTGAAGTTGTCTTTAAGCATAAGGTGAATCCGTATTGTCGATAGCGACGCTTTACAAGAATGAGAGAAGTAGTGTAACGAATGCCATACCGAGTGGGTAGCAAAGGTATGGATTAAAACCGGTGCATCGCTAGAGTCGTTGAGATGAGCCTTCTTAACCTGCGAAGTATAGTTAATCCAGATGGTTTTACTGGCAGGAGTATGTAAACCAGCACTTAGTGCTCTATAACCCAGCAGGCATATTCGAAACCTGACAGGCGCAAAAAAAACCGTGCCTTCCATTACTAATACTTGTAAAAAATCCCACACACAAAAAAGCCCGCAGTTACGTGGGCTTAGAGGGACTTTACTGCTTTTACGTGCCAGCCACTACCAGAGATGGTTATCATCTGAAAATGAGGATGGACAACGGACCGGAGCTCATTTCCCTGGCGCTTGCGCAATGAGCGGAGGAGTACAAGGTTTAGCTGGAGTTCATTATGCCCGTAAAGCCAACGCAAGATACACTTATTGAACGTTTTAACAGTACGTACCGGACTGAAATACTGGATTTTTATCTGTTCAGAACGCTGAATGAAGCAAGGGAACTGACAGAGCGCTGGGTAACCGAGTACAACAGCGAACGGCCTCATGAATCCCTGAATAACCTGACGCCGGAAGAGTACCGTATGATGGTTAAAAACGTGGAAATCTCAAAAAGTGTGTGGAACTAAAACAGGTGTACTTACATTTCCACTGGCTTTCGCTCGGCTTCCGGTTAAGGGTAGTCATTGTAGTGTCTCGATCGTGAAAAAAGTACTTTCATTATGCGAGCAGTTAGGCGGGTGACAAAAAAAGCCCAGTAATTTGGGCTCTTGTTCAGTCTTAGTTTGTTTGTGAGGAGGTCCATCTTTTAATCTTATCAGCTTGTTTTGACAACCCAGAAAATATGGCTTTGCTAATGTGCTTAGGAAAATCTTCAGGTAGCTGAGGTAATATGGCAGCTATAACAGCATCTGTTTTTTTGACCATATCGAGCATCAGTTGCATTGCCATTTTCGGCGAAAACCCGACCTGTGTAGCGGTACTGATAAAATGACGCGGTTGGATCATAGAAAAATGGTATTGTTTGTTTTTCCCTTGTAATGCCATAGCCATTTTTGCCTTTTTGATCTCTATGCCTCTGGACTCAAAGATAGGAAAAGCGGACAGTACATCATACAAAGGGGTTAAACGAAAAGACGTTCCTGATTCAATGAAGATGGAAAAGTTTTTCCCATGCCCATCTATCGCGGCCAGCATCCAAAACAGGATTTGTGATTTAAAGAACATTTCTCTATCGTCGATTGCTTTTTGTGAACCCAAAAGCAACTTCATGATAGATTCAATACTTGGCCCCCCATTAGATTCATATTTTAATGCAGGGGCAATCCCCAAAGCCTGACAGCAATCCTCCTGAGGAAGGCGCAATAGCCAGTCTCCAGATGAAGACCATTTTCGGTCAAAACGCTCTACGATCAGTACCTTTTTCTGGCCGAACATTGCCAATTCAGCGTTGGTGACTGGAAATCCAAATTCTCTTGCTATACATAAGCATAGCCATTCGTTTTCACAGCTTTCTCGCAGATCAATGTTATGGTGTTCAATCAGGCCTATGGGTAATTTGAAAATATGACTTGTCGGGGTACTGCCTTGTGGCCGCTGCCAACAGTTTTGATACCAAAGTAATGCTGTTTTCTCTTGAGCCCCTGCGAGGGAGATCCGAAAGTCCACATCCTCGTCCATTCCAAGAGGTGCGGTTTGATAGCCGTCTAAAAGTTCTTCGATTTGGTTTTCATTTAGAGGTTCGGCATGGGTTTCCATCACCGATGGAATTTCAGTATCAGGCGAATATAACTGGATTGCGCCAACACAGTCACGACCTACAGCGGCGAGCAGATCAAAAGGATGGTCTGTTTTTACCTTAAAACGAGCCTGCATTCTATCAACAATCGCCTCAGAATCAGGCAAAAGGTTGCTGAAGAAATTGTAAACCGCGCTACCGATTATGCGTCCACGTTGCAAAGGAAGTGATAATGAGATTGCCCGCGCCCCTGGTTCTGCCAACCATTCTTCTGCATATTGAAATGACATCCCACCGTCAGTATTTTTAGTTAGTTTGCCAACCAAATCACCATTCATGGCGACAGAAAGCACCTGAGTCCTCATCACTACCACTCCTTGTTCCAAACCTTACCTTCATTTAGTGTTGAGCCCCGCTTTACGACATGTAATTCCAGATCCAAAGAGGCAAGAATTTTGAAAAATGTTTCGAGTTTCGTTGATTCAGGTGTGTTCTCAAACTCAGAAACTGTCGCTTGCCTGAGACCGACTTGATCTGCGGCTTGCGCTTGGGTTAATTTGTTTTTTTTGCGTTGCTCACGCATTTCAGCAGCAAGCATCTTTGGTGTTGTAATCTTCATCCCGCCCCCCAGTGATAATCACCCCGTTAAATATATACGCCATAGCGAATAAAACAAATATATACGCCATAGCGAATAATATCAATATATACGCCATAGCGAATAATATCAATATATACGACTTAGCGTATAATTAGTAATTATTCGCTTAGGCGTATAAAAAATCCGTATACGGATTGGCGTATAAAGTGAGATAGAAAAGGTCAAAATATCCTTTAAAAAACAATGCCGGTCACCTTAAGTGACCGACATTACCCACTTGGGGGCTTTTAAACTAACGAGTCACTACGGCTAAAAAACCTATCCACTCAATCAGTTGCATCCTCATAAAGTCAAAACTTATCAGTATGTTATAAAACCATGAATCAACAATGCCATGGTTGATACCCTACTTCAAGCTAACGACCTAGAGACGCTCCCTATGGCCGCCCAACAACGACTCTCCGCGACTAAAGGCAGGAGTTGTAAATATGGCCCTACCTTGGGGACAAACCCACATTTCACGATCATATGTGGAGTGGCAGGTTTGAGTTGAAGCCGTTGTTGGAGTTTTGCCGCAGCCGCACCCGGCATGAGCAGCCCTGACCGTTGGCGGACTGGCGGGTTTGGGGGGCACGGCCCCCTGGGGCAACCCGGTTTCATTCGGTTCGGATCATTTATCCATATCGACAATCTGGACCTGTGATCCTTGATCTGCACCCGTCACCCTCGCCAGTTATTCGTCGTTGGCTTTGGTAATGGCTTATCAGAGCATATTCGCCTGATTCTTTTAAATTGCCTAAACCAATCGCACTACCTGATATGTCACCTACTTTGTGCTTGTTCAAATCATCATTTGAAAAAATGAACTCTTGTGTTTCTTCAATGGTTATGGTTCGTTGATAGCTAAGAAGATTAGGAATTTCAGTAGCAACACCCTTGCCAACACATCCTAAACCTAATGTACCACCTGTAATATCACCATAGCTTTTTTTATTTTCCATTTTTAAAACCTATTAAAATCTGTCTTGTTAATTTAAAGGAATCCATAACATCCTAATATGAGGATAATCTGGTATTGTATTATTTTTTCTCCTTTGTATAAAATAATAGCCTGAATATGCTCTCAATCCATTAAAATTGAGAGCATATAAATAACCTATAGCTACCAACCTCCACCGAAACCAGCGCCTATTGCGGAGTTGTTAGAAGAATCTAAGGATATATTGAATCTAATGTTTGTGTTCATAGATGTCTTCTTCTGAATACCTGCGGCTAATGCACTGCCATTTTGATAATTACCTAAAGCTACTCCATAGGAAAAATCGTTTTCAGAAACATAAGGAATAGAAGCAATCGCTGTTACCCCTGCAATTCCCGCATTTAGCCTTTTTTCCGCTTTTTCAATCTTATTGTTTAGTTTTTTAAGGCCATTTGATGTTTTATTACTAAGTTGATTGAATTTTTCATCCGTATAATTATTAGCGTTAACTTCCGCTGTGTTAGCTGCATTTGTAGAGTAATCTATTCCTTGATTATAAAGTTGATTGCTATAATTCAATCCTTCTTGATATTTACTATCAGTGTAGTTGTTTGCTGTGCTAATGGCCTCGTGCTTCGAGTTGTCGATATTGGTATTTAGCTCGTTTTTTGTGTCAGTTATTCTACTGTCGGTATAATTATTTGCTGTGTTTATTGCATCAGCTTTAGCATTATTTATATTATTGTTTAATTCATTTTTAGTATTGGTAATTTGACTATTAGTATAGTTGTTAGCATTGTTTAGCGTATCAGCCGCAGATTTATTTAACTGGTCAAGGTTAGCGGCATCAGTACCTTGTGTTCCAGCAGCAACGTTAGTTAGTTGACGTTCTGAACCAGAAGAACCAAAGGAAACTGTTCCAGACCTTGTATTCTCTGAATTCTCACCAATAGAAATGCTTCCATTGGACGCTGAGGCCCCCTGACCTATAGCGATACTATTTTCGCCATTAACATTAGTACCATTTCCAATTCCAATTCCATTTTTAGAATTAGTCATCGTACTATCATTACCGATTATTAATCCTCCACTATCTGAAATAGCTCCATTGTTAACATTTCTACTTCCTATCGTTATCGTATCGTTTCCCGTTCCTAGCGTATTGTTATCACCTATTATCTTTGCATTATCACTACTTGCCGAGTT
The DNA here is from genome assembly GCF_900111105.1 of Rosenbergiella nectarea. Classification (GTDB taxonomy): domain Bacteria; phylum Pseudomonadota; class Gammaproteobacteria; order Enterobacterales; family Enterobacteriaceae; genus Rosenbergiella; species Rosenbergiella nectarea. The sequence continues at coordinate 112,678 of NZ_FOGC01000007.1, forward strand.
CTTGTTAGGTGAAATATCAAGGACGCTATTACCATTTCCAACTATGTCAAATCCTGGTGAACTATCAATGTAGTTGTTATCTCCTACGATAGATCCGCCTCCACCATTGACAGTATTAGAACCATAACAAGAATATGATGCACTGAAAATTAAAAGTGTTATTATTGCGCTTGCTGCTTTCATTTTTTCCCCCAAGGAAAATGTTTAGTGGTGTGTTTTTAGCTTTCGTTGGTGCGAAAGTTAAAGAATGTTGTAGTACCCCGTAACCGTTGGTGCGGTTACGGGGTTTTTAAGGCTACCCTTTCAACCGTCCAAACTTGCTGAGAATTTTTTTATACTATCCCTTATCTGTAATAAATAGGTTTTGTAAACATTGTGCTATTAACGCTGATCGGTAGCTGCACATGACCTTTCTGAAAAAATACCTCTACATCCCCGCCGCAGTTCGGCGCGCTGCTGAGATAACAAAGATTTACTACGTTAATGCGCGAAATATTACCGTCACGCAATAGGTTTCGTTTAAGCTCTTTCGCCGTATCATAACCGCCGTAAATTGTGATCCGGTCTGAATGTTCAGCGAGATACCAGAATAATGCAAAATTTTCGTTATTTACGACACTACCATGATTTTTTAAATGATAAAGCCAATCTGTTTTGCGCTCAAGATCATTATGACTAAATCGGTTTTGATGCCCTGTAAGATTAACCGTGTTTTGTTCTTTAGCGTCATCGGGGAATGGTGTTGGCGGGGTTTTACAGCCTACCAATGATAATCCGATTACCAGCGCAGCGACTTTATATAAATGTTTCATTAGAAAATTCCTCCTTTATGTAACGACTGGTTTGAGTTCGGGTAAGGCACTCTTAATTCCCCCGCTTGTACGGCTTTTGCATAAAGCTCCCCTTATTTACTTCATGGTTTTCTTTCCTGTCATTGTGTTTCTTGGCTTTCTCTGGCTTGTTGCGAAACACCATAATAAGCTTTACGGGCCGTCAGATTTCAAAGATGAAGATAATTTTTTAAGCACGCAAATAGCTACTGCTGCATCATTGACCGCCACCGCAGCTACACAGCCTGAAAATAGTATAGGGGTCACTGAATCTCAGTTGCGAAAAATCGTTAATGTTGTGTCCAATGCAAAACGGCAGGATAGGCATGAAAAATGGCTAAATCGTATTTTATGGGTGGATGATAGACCAGGAAATAATGTTTACGAAAGACAGGCATTTGAGGCACAGGGAATAGAGTTCGCTTTAGCTCTTTCAACTGACGGAGCCTTGGAATTGTTAAAAACGAATAAGTTTTCAGCTATTATTTCGGATATGGGTCGCAAAGAAGGCGCGCAAGAAGGTTATGTTTTACTAGAAAATTACGCGCTTTGGGAGACAAAATTCCTTTTATGATCTATGCCTCCTCAAATTTACCAGAGCACAAGAGAATAGCAAGAGGTGTAATTGGCTCCACTCACCGAGCAGAAGAACTCTTTCAAACTGTCATGGGTGCGATAACCAATGGTTCATAACAAAGCCATTAATTCGTCCTCTACGGTTGCCAGACGCTCACAACGACCAGCATCACATTTGTCCGATTTTATCGATCTATTCATGCCCTTGTAAGCCCTTCCGGCTACACTATTTTGGAATACCGGCATTTTGTTGGCAACGGCTTTTATCTTCAGGCCATAGCCGATGTTATAGCGTTACGGCCCTAAAATAGAAGTCATACACTCAATGAAAAACAATTTAAAAAATGCCAGTCAGAAAACTGGCTGGCATTAAAGTTAGTTGGAAAGGCTTAATTTGCGAGTCAGTCCTACTCCCACTCGATCGTCGCAGGGGGTTTACCACTAATATCGTAAACGACACGGGAAATACCGTTAACTTCGTTGATAATGCGGTTAGAGACACGACCTAAGAAATCGTAGGGCAGATGTGCCCAATGGGCGGTCATAAAGTCGATGGTTTCTACGGCACGCAGCGAGACAACCCAATCGTATTTACGGCCATCGCCCATTACGCCGACTGAACGTACCGGTAAGAATACGGTGAAGGCTTGGCTGACTTTATCGTACAGTTTAGCTTTGTGCAGTTCTTCGATAAAGATAGCATCGGCGCGGCGTAGCAGATCGCAATACTCTTTCTTCACTTCGCCCAGTACACGTACACCAAGGCCTGGACCTGGGAAGGGATGGCGATAAAGCATCTCGAACGGCAGGCCCAACTCAAGGCCGATTTTACGGACTTCATCTTTGAACAGCTCTTTCAGCGGCTCAACCAGTCCCATCTTCATCTCTTTCGGTAAGCCACCTACGTTGTGGTGTGATTTAATCACGTGCGCTTTACCGGTCGCTGATGCGGCAGATTCGATAACATCTGGGTAGATAGTCCCTTGCGCTAACCACTTCACCTCTTCGAGTTTTAACGCTTCCTCATCGAACACTTCAACGAAGACGCGACCGATGGTTTTACGCTTAGCTTCGGGTTCGTCGATTCCTGCGAGGGCATCGAGGAAACGTTTTTCCGCTTCAACATGAATGATATTCAGACCGAAACGATCGCCAAACATCTCCATCACTTGTTCCGCTTCGTTTAAACGTAGCAGTCCATTGTCAACAAAGACGCAGGTTAAACGCTCGCCAATGGCACGGTGGAGTAACAGTGCCGTCACAGAGGAATCAACCCCACCGGACAGGCCGAGGATAACTTTGTCGTTACCCACTTGCTCACGCAGGCGCTCTACTGCATCGTCAATAATCTTAGCTGGCGTCCACAGGGCTTCACACTCGCAGATATCGCGCACGAAACGCTCAAGCAGTTGCTGTCCTTGACGGGTATGAGTCACTTCTGGGTGGAACTGTACACCGTAGAAACGTTTCTCTTCGTTCGCCATAATCGCAAACGGGCAAGTTTCGGTGCTTGCCACGGTAGTGAAGTCAGCTGGGATTGCCGTGACTTTGTCGCCATGGCTCATCCAGACATCGAGAATAGGGGCACCCTGCTCGGTTAAGGTGTCTTGGATATCACGGACCAATGCACTGTTAGCCACCACTTCGACTTGCGCATAACCGAATTCACGCTCGTTGGAGCCTTGAACCTGGCCACCCAGTTGCATCGCCATGGTTTGCATGCCATAACAGACACCTAACACCGGGACTCCCGCGGTAAACACATATTCTGGTGCGCGTGGGCTGTTGTTTTCCGTCGTACTCTCCGGACCACCCGATAAAATAATACCGTTCGGGTTAAATTCGCGGATCTGCGCTTCGGTAACATCCCAAGCCCATAATTCACAGTACACGCCCAGCTCACGCACGCGACGTGCGACCAGCTGCGTATACTGGGAACCAAAGTCGAGGATCAGAATACGGTGTTTATGAATATTTTCTGTCGTCATTAAAATTTTCCAGGCGATAGCGTTATAAAATGACGCGCCCGGCAATCGCCGGGCGCTAAATCAGTCGGGATTATGACCCCATACGATAATTTGGTGCTTCTTTGGTAATAGTAACATCGTGGACGTGACTTTCCGAGATACCTGCACCACTAATGCGGACGAATTCTGCTTTAGTCCGTAAATCATCAATGGTCGCGCAGCCGGTTAATCCCATGCATGAACGCAGGCCACCCATCTGCTGATGGATAATCTCTTTTAAGTGACCTTTGTACGCGACACGACCTTCAATCCCTTCAGGCACTAATTTGTCTGCAGCATTATCGGTTTGGAAGTAACGGTCAGAAGAGCCTTTAGACATCGCGCCTAAAGACCCCATACCACGGTAAGATTTGTAAGAGCGGCCTTGATAGAGCTCGATCTCGCCTGGCGATTCATCAGTACCCGCTAGCATTGAACCGACCATAACGGCTGCTGCACCCGCTGCGATCGCTTTAGCAATATCGCCCGAGAAACGGATCCCGCCATCGGCAACCACTGGAATACCTGTCCCTTCCAACGCCGCTACGGCATCTGACACCGCGGTGATTTGTGGAACACCTACGCCAGTAACGATACGAGTCGTACAGATAGAGCCAGGGCCAATCCCCACTTTAACCGCGCTGACGCCAGCGTCGGCAAGAGCTTTAGCGCCTGCCGCGGTCGCGACATTGCCGCCGATGATTTCTAAGTCAGGGTATTTTGCACGGGTTTCACGAATACGCTGTAAAACGCCTTCTGAATGGCCATGTGAGGAGTCGATCAGTAATACATCAACGCCTGCTGCCACTAATGCATCAACACGCTCTTCGTTGCCTGCGCCTGCACCGACCGCCGCGCCAACACGTAAACGGCCTTGTGAGTCTTTACACGCGTTAGGTTTACGTTCCGCTTTCTGGAAGTCTTTCACGGTGATCATGCCAAGCAGATGAAATGCATCATCCACCACCAGCGCTTTCTCAACACGGTTTTCATGCATTTTTTGCAGAACGATTTCGCGGGCGTCGCCTTCTTTGACGGTGACTAAACGCTCTTTCGGCGTCATAAAGGTACTGATCGCTTGGTTAAGGTCGGTCACAAAACGCATATCACGACCAGTAATGATTCCCACCAGCTCATTTTGTGCGTTAACGACCGGGTAACCGGCAAAACCATTAATTTCGGTTAACTCTTTTACTTCACGTAGCGTGGTGGTTGGCAATACGGTTTGAGGATCGGTGACGATACCACTCTCGTATTTTTTAACCTTACGGACTTCTTCCGCTTGGCGCTCAATGGTCATATTTTTGTGAATAAAACCTAAACCACCTTCTTGAGCCAGCGCGATTGCTAGACGGGCTTCGGTCACGGTATCCATCGCTGCGGACAGCATTGGGATATTCAGGCGAATATTTTTGGTTAATTGAGTCGTTAGCGTTGCCGTGTTAGGCAGAACGGTAGAGTGGGCAGGAACCAGTAAAACATCGTCGAACGTGAGGGCTTCTTTGGCAATTCGTAGCATGGCAATATCCCAACCTAAGGTGTATGAGAACGGATAAAATATTGCCGATGCATTATACAGGCGCATTGCCCTTCGCTCCAGCTTTATTTATAGAAAAAACTTGATAGTTGTAAGGAGAAGGTTAGTATCACTGCTTAACCCTCTGATTTAAAGTTTGATCTTGATCACATGTTACCGACTGAAAACAGCACAATTTATTCCGTCGCCCAGCTCAACGGTAGCGTGCGACAGCTTCTGGAAAAACAGCTCGGCCGGATCTGGTTAAGTGCCGAAGTCTCGAACTTTAGCCGCCCCGCATCCGGGCATTGGTACTTCACCTTAAAGGACGATGCCGCCCAAGTTCGCTGCGCGATGTTCCGTGGTAATAATCAACGCGTAACTTTTCAGCCGCAAAACGGTATGCAAATCCTGGTCCGTGCCTCGGTGACGCTCTATGATCCGCGAGGCGACTATCAGCTCGTTGTGGAGTCGATGCATCCGGCTGGCGAAGGATTGTTACAGCAACAATTCCAAGCCTTGAAGCTCAAACTCGATAATGAAGGACTGTTCGCCCACTCCCGTAAGCGTCCTCTGCCCATTCCAGCCACCCGCGTGGGGGTGATCACCTCGCCCTCAGGCGCCGCGCTGCACGATATTCTGCATGTCTTACGTCGACGTGATCCCGCGCTGCCAGTCGTCATCTATCCTACGGCAGTACAAGGACGTGAGGCCACTGCCGCTATCGTCAATGCCATTAGCTTAGCCAATCAACGCAAAGAGTGCGACGTACTAATTGTGGGGCGTGGCGGCGGTTCGCTGGAAGACCTCTGGTGTTTTAACGAAGAGAGTGTAGCCCGCGCCATTGCCAACAGCGAACTTCCTATTGTGAGCGCTGTGGGGCACGAAACTGATATCACTATTGCTGATTTTGTCGCCGACTTACGCGCCCCCACCCCTTCTGCTGCCGCGGAGATGGTGAGTCGTAATCAAGTAGAACTCTTACGGCAATTGCAGGGACAGCAGCAACGGTTAGAAATGGCCTTCGATTATTATCATACCGGCCAACAACGCCGTTTAACGGCGCTGACGTATCGCCTGACACAGCAGCATCCACAATTACGGCTCGTGCGCCAACAGTCCCAGCTGCAACAGCAACAGCGTCGTATGCAAGATGCCTTGCAACGTCAATTGCACACTGCACAGCAACGTTATGATGGCTTAACGCGTCGCTTAAATCGCCACTTACCTTCAGCAAACATTGCTCACCATCAGCAATATATTGCTCAACAGCGCTACCGTTTACAGATCGCCTTGCAGCAGCAAGTTGAACAGCGTAAGCAGCGCTTTGGTAATCTTGCGGTGCAGTTGGAAGCGGTAAGTCCACTCGGCACACTGGCGCGAGGCTACAGTGTCACCACCAGCGCACAGGGTGAGGTGGTGCGTAAGACTAAAGATATACGTGTCGGAGATAAGCTTCGTACGCGCTTGGAAGACGGCTGGGCGGAGAGTGAAGTGCTTAACCTAGAGAAAGCCCGTAAACGTGGCCCTAAAAAGCCCTCATCATCGCAATAAAAAAGGACCACTTTCTGTGGCCCTTATTGTTAACGCTTATTCTTCTTCATGTGTGCCATTAAACGTTTACGTTTACGCTGTTGCGTTGGCGTAAGTAGGTTACGTTTTCCGGCAAACGGGTTTTCACCCTCTTTGAATTGTATACGGATTGGGGTACCCATCACATTTAACGTTCGACGATAATAGTTCATCAAATAACGTTTGTAGGAATCTGGTAAATCCTTAACTTGGTTACCATGGATCACCACGATAGGTGGGTTATATCCCCCAGCGTGTGCAAACTTCAGTTTAACGCGACGGCCACGCACGAGAGGCGGTTGGTGATCGTCTTGCGCCATATGCATAATCCGTGTCAGCATCGCCGTGTTAACCCGCTTCGTCGAGCTATCGTAAGCCTCAGTAATGGATTCAAACAAGTTGCCGACACCACTGCCGTGTAACGCAGAAATAAAGTGAACACGGGCGAAATCGATAAAGCCTAAACGGTAATCCAGCGCTTCTTTGATTTCATCTCTGACGTCTTGAGATAAACCATCCCATTTGTTAACAACGATAACTAACGAACGCCCACTATTGAGGATAAAGCCGAGTAACGACAAGTCTTGATCCGAAATTCCTTCGCGAGCATCGATGACTAACATCACTACATTGGCATCTTCGATAGCTTGCAGCGTCTTAATAACCGAGAATTTCTCTACAGCATCATGGATTTTTCCGCGCTTACGCACACCTGCGGTATCAATAAGCACATACTCACGCTCATCACGTTCCATCGGGATATAGATACTATCGCGCGTTGTACCAGGCATGTCATACACGACGACGCGGTCTTCACCTAGAATCCGGTTGGTCAGCGTTGATTTTCCGACATTTGGACGCCCGACAATAGCCAATTTAATGGGTAGGGTCGTTGGGTCAAACTCTTCTTCTTCCTCAAGCTGCTGTAACTCTTCAGCCTCAAGCTCAGCCCAATAAGCCGCGTTCTCTTCTTCTTCAGTGAGCGGAACCTCTTCTTCCTTCTTGTCCATCCACGGGAACAATGCGGTTTCAAGTAGCGAGGTCACGCCACGTCCATGAGACGCCGCGATGGCATGGATATCACCCATACCTAAAGACCAGAAATCGCTAATCGCTGCGTCGGCATCGAGGCCATCGGTCTTGTTGGCGACTAAAAATGTCGCTTTTTCACGCGAACGCAAATGTTGAGCGATCTGCTCATCCGCTGGCATCACTCCTGCACGCGCATCGACCATAAATAACACGACATCCGCTTCTTCGATCGCTAATAGCGATTGCGCAGCCATCCGCGTTTCGACGCCTTCTTCGGTGCCATCAATACCACCCGTATCGATACAGATGAATTCACGACCTTCAATTTCGGCTTTCCCATACTTGCGATCGCGTGTCAGACCGGGGAAGTCCGCAACCAGCGCATCACGTGTGCGAGTTAACCGATTGAATAATGTTGACTTTCCAACATTCGGGCGCCCAACCAGCGCGACCACAGGTACCATAATAAAGCCTCATGACAAAAATAAATCTGCTAACCCAACTTTTATTCGCAACCACGCTTAATCAAATAAAAGTGGCTTACCATAAAAAATAAACGGCTCCTGTAGAACAGGAGCCGTGCAATATAACACACCCAAGCGAAATTGCTGAGGATGTTTAACGCGAGATGGAGTATACCTCGCCACCTTTCGCCTGAATCAGCAATTTACTGCCCGCCACAACCGGGTCAGTCTGGAAGCCTGAGCTGTCCACTTTTTGTTGCGAGACAAAGCGTCCATCAGCGGTATTGATCCAGTGCAGGTAGCCTTCGCTATCACCTACGACCAAGTAGCCATCAAACAGAACGGGTGAAGTGAGGTTACGGTGAAGCAACTCACTTTGACGCCAGATTTCGACACCACCATCAGTGTTCAGGGCAATCACACGATCATTTTGATCGACGACGTAGAGATTACCGCCTTCGACGATAAGGTTTTTTACGCCGCCAACATCACGTTTCCAGATAACTTGTCCAGAACGTAAGTCCATCGCCGTTAAGCTGCCGTTATACGCTAAGGCATAAACTACGTTATTGACGATAATTGGCGTGGTGTCGACGTCACTTAACCGGTCAATTTCCGTCGCACCGCTCGGTTGCGAAATACGTTGCTGCCAGATGATTTGACCTTGGTTCAGGATCACGGCGCTCACACGTCCGTTATCTCCACCAACGATCGCTCCGCCGTAGGCCACTGCCGGTGCAGATTCGCCACGCAGTGACAGCGAAGGAATATCAAGGTTGACTGACCATTTGATGGCACCCGTTTGTTGATCAAGCGCCTGCAAAATCCCGTTGCTTTGGTGGATCAGGACTAGACCATCGCTGACCACAGGACGCGACATCGCTTCACCGGTAACTTGAGTCTTCCACAGCGTCTTACCGTCTGCAGCGTTCAGTGCGTAGACTGCGCCGCGCTCGCTACCGATATATAAGGTTGAACCGTCAACCGTAATCCCACCAGATAGCAATGCTGACAGATTACTGGAGAAGAAGCCTTGTTTTTCAGAAAGATCGATCGACCATTTCTCTTTACCGCTCGCGGCATCCAGCGCTTTAACCGTACCACGACGGTCAGCTGCATAGACGGTTCCGTCTTGCCAAGCTGGGTGCAGATTAGAGTAGAAATTGCCTATACCGTTACCGACTGAAGTACTCCAGGTGGTCGACGGGGTAAATTGATTTTGTACTTTCGGTAGAGGGGCCATTTTCACGACATCCTCTTCACCACTGAACAGCGAACAACCACTTAATAGGGTGGCCGAAATTAATGCCGGCAGCAGGTATTTACGTAATTCCATGCGCTCTCTCACTGGCTTAGCTAAAATTATTCAACTTAGTTTGCATCATCTGCTTCACTGCAGGCGATACCTCTGATTTTATCCCTTGACGCCAGGCAGCGGCTGCGCCCTGCTTATCGCCCTTATTTAATAGGATGTCGCCACGAATATCTGCGGCAAGGCCAGTCCAGTTATCCCCTTTCACCGCATCAAGCGTTTTTAATGCCGCGTCAGGATTTTTAAGCTCAGACTGGACTCGAGCAAGACGTAAACGAATCACCGCTTGCAAGCTTTGGTCTGAGGAGTCTTGCAGGCCTTGCTCTAAGATTTTCGCGGCATTTTGCAGATCGCTCTTATCAACATAGGTTTTAGCCAACGTGAGTGACGCTAAAGCACCATAACTGGTTTTGTCATGGTCGACAAAACTGGCGAGGGCCTGAATTGATGCGGGATTATCAGCCTTCAACGTTGACGTTAGCTGCTGATAGCGATCTGACGACGCCAGAGCATTGTTTTGTTGATGATTGACCCAAAAACGCCAACCCACTAGTGCGGCAATTCCAATCACTGCTCCGACCGCAAGGGCCTTACCATTGTTTGCAAAAAACTGTTTAACTGCTTCAGTTTGATCACGTTGATTGTCGTTGTTGTAAACTTCCACCCGTCCTACTCCTGTATTACTCTCTACCTGCCACACGCTTACTCAGCGAGAAGCGCCGCCTGTAATTCGGCCAGTACGTCCTGAGAACTGACTAACTTCTGTTCGCCACGCGCCAAGTTTTTAATCACAACTTGTCCGTTACTGACTTCATCTTCGCCCAGCACTAATGCCACTTTCGCACCATTTTTATCCGCACGAGCGAATTGCTTCTTGAAGTTACCGCCACCAAAGTTAGTCATAATTTTCAAGCTAGGCGCTTGATCACGGAGCGTTTCAGCAAGTTGCATCGCTGCAGATTGCACACCTTGTCCCGATGATATGACGTAGACATCGACTTTGTTAACTGGTTCAAAGTCTGGCACGACAGATTGTACGAGGAGTACCAAACGCTCAAGGCCCATCGCAAAACCGACGGCTGGTGTAGCGCGTCCACCTAGTTGCTCGACGAGTCCATCGTAACGTCCACCTGCACAGACGGTACCTTGCGCGCCAAGGCTGCTGGTTACCCATTCGAAAACGGTACGGTTGTAGTAGTCTAATCCACGAACTAAGCGTTGATTAATACGGTATCTAATGCCAGCATCGTCTAGGAATTGGCAGACGCCCGCGAAGTGTTCGCGGGAATCCTCATCCAGATAGTCGTGCAGTTTAGGCGCATCGTTGAGTAGCGCTTGAACATCTGGGTTCTTACTGTCCAGCACTCGCAACGGGTTACTGTACATGCGGCGTAAGCAGTCTTCGTCCAAGACGTCTTTATGCTGTTCTAAAAAGGCAACGAGTGCTTCACGGTATGCGGCGCGAGCTTCTAATGAGCCGATGGAATTGAGCTCAAGCTCTACATGTTCTGCGATGCCTAACTCTTTCCACCAGCGTGCAGTCATCATAATCAGTTCTGCATCGATATCTGGGCCTGTTAGTCCAAAGACTTCAGCCCCAAGCTGGAAGAATTGACGATAACGACCTTTTTGTGGTCGCTCGTAACGGAACATCGGCCCCATATACCAAAGGCGTTGCTCTTGGTTATAAAGCAGACCATGTTCAATTCCCGCGCGGACACAACCTGCGGTCCCTTCAGGGCGTAAAGTTAAGCTTTCACCGTTGCGGTCATCGAAGGTATACATCTCTTTTTCGACCACATCGGTGACTTCTCCAATGGCGCGTTTGAACAATGGCGTCTGTTCAACGATTGGCAGACGAATTTCGCTAAAGCCATAGCCTGCCAGGACTTGTTTCAGACTCTGTTCGATGCGCTGCCATACCGCAGTGTCTGCTGGCAGGTAATCGTTCATTCCACGTATCGCTTGAATATTTTTCGCCACGTTACAATCTCTTTATTTCAAATGCTAAAAAACAGGGCATTGCTGCCCAGTTAAAGGATTAATTATCAAGGTGCTGGATCGCGATCCGCGCATTTTCATCAAGCATCGAAGCTTTTGCACGAATACGCGCTTCGAGTTGGTCAATCATATCGTTATTATCTAAACGATCACGTTGACGGACCCCATCTTCATAGAAGCCGCTCTTTTTATTCCCCCCGGTGACACCGAGGGTCGAGACGGTCGCCTCACCGGGACCATTGACTACACAGCCAATAATCGAGATATCCATTGGCGTAATGATATCTTCTAAACGCTGTTCTAAGGCATTGACCGTACCAATAACATCAAATTCTTGACGTGAACAGGTTGGGCAAGCAATGAAGTTAATCCCGCGTGAACGGATACGCAGCGATTTTAAAATATCAAAACCCACTTTAATTTCTTCAAGGGGATCCGCGGCTAATGAGATACGTATTGTATCGCCGATCCCTTCAGAAAGGAGAAGTCCTAATCCAATTGCCGATTTAACCGCCCCGGCACGCGCGCCTCCCGCTTCAGTAATCCCTAGGTGCAGCGGTTGTTTAATCTGTTGTGCCAGGAGACGATAAGATTCGACCGCCAAGAATACGTCAGACGCTTTTACGCTGACTTTGAACTGGTCGAAGTTCAAGCGATCGAGGTGTTCGACGTGGCGTAAAGCGGATTCAACCAATGCCTGTGGCGTCGGTTCACCGTATTTTTCCTGCAGATCTTTTTCTAAGGATCCGGCGTTCACCCCAATACGGATCGGAATGTTATGATCTCGTGCGCAGTCCACCACTTGACGAATACGTTCGTTATTCCCGATATTTCCTGGGTTGATCCGTAAGCAATCGACACCATATTCAGCAACTTTTAAGGCAATACGGTAATCGAAATGGATATCAGCCACCAGTGGCACATTCACTTGTTGCTTAATGAGCTTAAAGGCTTCTGCCGCATCCATGGTTGGCACAGAAACACGTACAATATCCGCACCGACACGCTCTAACGCTCTGATCTGATTGACCGTCGCTTCAACGTCGGTAGTACGGGTATTGGTCATTGATTGTACAGCGATGGGTGCCCCATCGCCGATTGGCACCTTACCGACATAAATACGAGTAGATTTACGACGGTTAATGGGAGCCTCGTTATGCATAGCTTTTCTCCACTTGCCTCAATATTGACGCTTACGCGCCAACATTCAGACGTGCTACCTGATTACGATGAACAAAACGGCTTAAATCAACTGGCTGTCCACGGAACTGGGCCGAGACGGAAGCAGGAGCACCGATTTTTAAATGATAAGGGAGCTTACCAGTGAGATTTAATGCGCCACCACTGTGTTGTAAGCCACTGAAAAGTTTTTTGCCGCTAGCATCACTCACTTCTAACCAGCAGTCGCCGGTAAATTGCAGTGTTAGCGCATCGGGGCTAGACGGAGCCTGTTGTGCATTATCAGCCGTTGGGGTGGCGGGTTGAGCAGGTAGCGAGGTTGATACCGCTGGCGTATTCGTGGTTGACGAGGTTTGTGCCGGAGTCGTCGAGGAGGTTGCTGGCGCTGTTACGCTTGTATCGTTAGCCGGCGCGGTTGACGCTTGAGCGGTCGCCTCGGGTTGCGCGGCCGGTTCTGGCTGCGCATCGTTAGCAGCAGGTTGTGACTCGCTCTGAGTGGCTTGCTGCGACGAAGGGTCGGTAGATAACGGGATAGACTGGCTAGTACCGGTTCCTTCGTTATCTTGTGTCGACACGCTATTGGTTAATTCACTTTGTGCGGCTTTATGATTTTGCCACCACCACGCTACAGTAAGTCCCACCACCACAAAAATAATTAACCAGGTGAAAGTTGTTAGCAGTCCATCACGTTTTTTTCTGCTACGGCGACTATTAAGCGAGTAATTCTGCATTGGCGTAATATTCGCGGGACGAATCGGCGCGTGTTGAATAGCTTCAGGCAGTAACTCGGCTTCAGGGATCTGTACTAAGCGAGCATAGGAGCGGATGTATCCACGTAAAAAGGTCGCGGCAAGTTCGGCAGGCGCTTTATCATCTTCGATATCTCGCACTGTAGAGAGCTTTAGGCAGAGTCTAGCGGCAACATTCTGTTGCGTCATACCTTTTGCTTCACGGGCTTGACGTAAACGCTCACCCGTGGATTTTTTGATAGTGTCTTGATTGGCTTCAGTATTCATTCGCAATATAACGTCAGTACTGTATCGAGGGTGAAAAGTTCGCGCTAACGGTAGTTGGTCTGTGACGCTAGCGACCAAGTACGGCGTTGCACGGCGATAAATTCATGGTTCAAATCAATCTGTTCAGTGGATTCAGTGTAATGATAGTGTGTTTTTTCAATAGCATCGCAAAACTGCGTTAGCTTATTCCGACACGACTCATACACTTATTCCCTCAACAGTTATCATTCTGACGACTGTATTGCTGGCTTTAACACCGCCGCTAACGTGCTGACTTCGGTAAACAAGGATCCCAAGAGCGGTTTTCTTGTCCGCCATTCTGATTACCTATTGTTTTTTTATCACGTTTAACAATACGTCGAGCTTCATCATACTGCCCTAAAGTACAAAGAAAAGCACCGTAATTATCACTTAGCCGGGTATTTTCTGGAGCCATCTGAAAAGCACGCTGATAATACAAAAGAGCCGTTGAGGTGTCACCTTGATGGGCTGCTATCTGTGCCAAGCCCCACCATCCTTGAACATTATTCGGCTGTAAAGCAACCACTTTTCGAAAATTGCGCTCGGCGTGGGTAAGTTGCTGCATCTGGAGATATTGCTCCCCGAGATAGAGTCGCATCGCCACACTCTGTTCCACCGCTGAATAGTGCTGGCAACCAGCAAGTATACTTACCCCCAGCACTGCCCTTTTCCATTTAGCCATTTTCTAGCCCTTATCATCCTTGATGGGGGGCTAGCATGACAGAATCAGTACAACGATGGTTATCCCTTTGACTAAAGGCTAGAGGGCTTTCACAGAAATTTGTTCGCCTGCCATTTTTTTGCGTAAGGTACGTTTAGTCCGATCGATAACATCACCGGCCAACTGCCCACAAGCCGCATCGATATCGTCACCACGGGTCTTACGCACTATGGTCGTAAAACCGTAATCCATTAACACTTTTGAAAAACGGTCGATACGGCTATTAGAACTCCGCCCATAAGGTGCGCCTGGGAAGGGGTTCCACGGGATCAGGTTAATTTTGCACGGCGTATCTTTTAATAATGCCGCTAATTCATGGGCATCATCGGTACTGTCGTTGACATGGTCTAGCATCACGTATTCAATGGTAACACGGCCTTGGTTAGCATTAGACTTACCAATATAGCGTTTCACCGCGGCTAAGAATGCTTCGATGTTATACTTCTTATTAATTGGCACGATCTCATCACGCACTTTGTCATTCGAGGCATGCAGTGAGATGGCTAGCGCCACGTCAATCATATCGCCAAGTTTGTCTAGCGCGGGGACAACACCTGATGTCGACAAGGTGACGCGACGTTTCGATAAGCCAAAGCCGAAATCGTCGAGCATGATCTCCATCGCCGGGACGACGTTAGTGAGGTTAAGTAAGGGTTCACCCATTCCCATCATCACAACGTTGGTGATCGGGCGCTGACCGGTCACTTTCGCCGCGCCGATAATTTTCGCTGCGCGCCATACCTGTCCGATTATTTCTGAAACTTTTAGATTACGGTTAAATCCCTGTTGTGCGGTCGAGCAGAACTTACACTCTAAGGCACAGCCGACTTGTGAGGATACACACAACGTCGCCCGATCTTTTTCTGGAATATAAACGGTTTCGACTAACTGGTCGCCGACTCGTATCGCCCACTTGATGGTACCGTCTGAAGAACGCATCTCTTCTGCGACTTCCGGTGCGCGGATCTCCGCCATGTCACTAAGCTTTTGACGAAATTTTTTATTGATGTCCGTCATTTGCTCGAAATCGTCACAGCAGTAGTGGTAAATCCACTTCATAATCTGATCTGCACGGAAGGGCTTTTCGCCTAAGGACGCG
The DNA here is from genome assembly GCF_900111105.1 of Rosenbergiella nectarea. Lineage (GTDB taxonomy): Bacteria > Pseudomonadota > Gammaproteobacteria > Enterobacterales > Enterobacteriaceae > Rosenbergiella > Rosenbergiella nectarea. The sequence continues at coordinate 128,023 of NZ_FOGC01000007.1, forward strand.
ACAAACTTGCGCATTTCTGTGCGATTCAGGTCGAGTAAATTAATCTTTGTGGATTTAACAGGCGAAATCGCTGGCGCGAAAATTTCTGGGGTGGTGATAGAGTCTGACATAGTAATCTCTGGCCTCGTTGTTACACGTTATGGCACGTAAAAGGAATTGAAAATTTAAAAAAACGCACCCCCTCACAAGGTAAGGGGGTGCGTAGTGTACATCCATCTGCTATCAGATGCGAATGTACTGTGTTCGACACGTTAAAATTAACGAGTGCGTGCACACACTTCTTCAGCAGAGAAGAAGTAAGCAATTTCACGTGCTGCAGACTCAGCAGAGTCAGAACCGTGAGTTGCATTTTCAGTGAAGCTGTCAGCGTAATCCGCACGCAGAGTTCCTGCTAATGCGTTGTCTGGGTTAGTTGCGCCCATCAGGTCACGGTGACGCTGGATAGCGTTTTCACCTTCTAATACAGAAACAACAACTGGACCAGAAGTCATGAACTCAACCAGACCATCAAAGAATGGACGGCCTTTATGCTCAGCGTAGAAGCCTTCTGCTTGCTCTTTAGTCAGTTGCAGCATTTTAGCGCCCACGATTTTGAAGCCAGCGCTTTCAAAACGGTTGTAAATTGCACCAATTACATTTTTAGCAACGGCGTTTGGCTTAATGATAGAAAAAGTACGTTCGATTGTCATAGTGACCTCAGTCTGAGCTTGCAAAATACCCTAGCGTCGTTCAATCACTCTGGACGGACGACGATAGTGAGAAACGGCGCCGATTATAGGTGGCAAACGCGTCGTTGCCTAGGTTAATCCATTATTTTTTATCATTTTGCATTGATTTTATTCTTCCTTCGCGCCTGATCACAGTGTTCAGGCGTTAACCCTAAGCAGACTAAAAAGCTCCGTGACAAATTGAGCAAGCTTTGTCACTCTGTTCATCTTGACGTTTTAGGAGTGGAGAGACAATGAGTCAAACTGTTTTCGTGACGCCACGGTGGCTGGCTGACCACCTCAACGATACCGGGATACAGGTATTGGATGCGCGATTGTTACCCCCGGGACAAGAGCGAGTTCGTGACGTTGAGCGTGAATACCGTGCGGGGCATCTCCCTGAGGCAGTCTTCTTTAATATCGAACAACTCTCTGATAGCCAAAGTCCCTATCCTCATATGTTACCTCGTCCCGATCACTTTGCCGTGGCGATGCGAGAACTTGGTGTCGATCATGAAAAGCATCTTATCGTTTACGATGAGGGGAATCTCTTTTCTGCGCCCCGGGCATGGTGGATGTTACGTCACTTCGGTGTTGAAAAGGTCTCGATATTGGCGGGCGGCTTACAAGCCTGGCAACAGAAAAACTTGCCTCTCGCGACCAGTGAAGTCTCCCTTGCTCCGACGCAATTTGAAGCCTACGTAGCAGAAGATAACGTAATCCCCCTAACCAAAATGTTAGTCCTAAGCCATGAAGGTGGCACGCAAATTATTGATGCGCGCTCTGCTCCACGCTTTAACGCCGAGGCTGATGAACCTCGTCCTGGATTACGTCGCGGCCATATTCCCAACAGCCTTAATTTACCTTGGGATCACTTAGTCAGTGAAGGACGCCTAAAAGATAATGACACGTTACAGGCACTGTTCAAGCAGGCGGGCGTCGATACCACTCAGCCTGCCGTCGTCACCTGCGGTTCAGGGGTTACCGCTGTGGTACTGTTACTCGCCTTACATCAACTAGGACAGCAGCAGGTCAGCCTTTATGATGGTTCTTGGGGGGAATGGGGAAGTCGCGATGATTTACCGGTAAGGCCTTAGTGGAGCAATATCGAGCAAGACAAGCGGTTAACATATACTGAAAGTGTCCTTAACGGGTCAAAATCCTCTCTTGTCTCGAGACCAGTAGGTTTTGCTCTGTACCTAAACCGCTACAGTAGTAGAAGAGTGACCTGACTCACCAAAAGTAAGCACGGCCCCAAGCGGGATTGTTGTGAGAGAATGTCCGGTTTGATAGCGACAGGCACGGTGAGGACTTCACCGCGCCTAATCCTTCTTACGACGACTTCCTATAGTCTTTACCCAGCCATTAGGCGTTCGCCCGTTTCGACGGCAATACCCTTAGCTTTAATGAGTTGCAATACTTTATCCGCTCATCGAGACCGGTACTGTTTACCGGTAGGTATAATCGTTGAGGACGAGTCTGCCATATTCACCTCGGTCAAATGGGTATTTACTCATCACGTTAGTGGATATGAACACCCTGATTCAGCAGAGCCTATCAGCAATCAATCCCGCATATCCGAGTGACATACCTCAAAAATTTGATTTTTTTGATTAAAATACAAACAACACTTGTTCCTTGGCACGGAACAGTATAAGTTATTCCCTATCAAGGAAGAGGGGCCTTGCATGATTAAGTCTTTTAAGCACAAAGGATTGAATAAGTTTTTCGAGACAGGTCAGATAGGAGGAATTCAGGCGAATCACGTCTCAAAACTCAGATTGAGGCTTGCCATACTCCACGCCGCCATCGAAATATCAGACGTTACTATACAAGGTTATGATCTTCACGAACTCAAGGGTGACAGAAAAGGAATTTGGTCAATATCGGTAAATGGTAACTGGCGCATAACTTTCGAATTTAAAGATGGCGATGCCTACATCATCAACTATGAGGACTACCACTAATGAGTGAAATGTTTAATCCCCCCCACGTTGGAGAAGTTATTGCAGAGATAATTGAAAGTATCGACATAGGTACTCGTGAATTCTCTAGGGCGATGGATATCTCTCCATCATCCGCACACCGCTTACTTAACGGCCAAACTGTAGTGACGCCTGATATGGCGGTTAAATTGTCTGCAGTATTAGGTAATAATCCTAAGTTTTGGCTTAACCTACAAGCTAACTACAGCCTATATCATGCACAATCGTCGGTTGATACTTCTCACTTACGCAGACTGGTGGCAGATGCCCCCTCTCCTGTCATGGCACAATCCAAACCTTAGAGAGCATTAACTCAGATGGGTAATCCCTCAATGCTTCGGCAGATAATGGGGACAGGAGCATTGTATGATTGACATAGTGGTCTCCAAAAGAAGATACACGTTAAGTCAAGACGAAATATTTTTTAGCCTGCTCATCGAAAGATAAACGCCTGAAAGTTAGTTATCCAACTTTCAGGGTTCTTTTAACAAGCACTGCTTTTAAATTATCCGCTGGCTACCCTTAAAATCTCGCAGGAAACTGCCCCAACGTCGTTCATAGAATGGGGTGATGTGCGCAGTGAAAAAATGACTAATGCCAGAGGGCTGCTCAGTCACTTCACACAGGTCGATTAAGGCATCATCCGGTAAGGTATCGACCGCGACTTGGCCCGCTTGCTGAATAATCTCGTCAATTTCTTCATCCGCTTCAATCCCTACGAGTAAATTAGCCGGTAACCCCTGGCCTTCACGAATTTCGGCCAGAAAAGCACGACGCACCGTCTTAAGCCCGGCAAAGAGTGTAGTAAGCGAGCTGACGAGCTGCGCAGGCGGTTCATCGATCGCCGAGACCAGCAATGTTTCTCCACCTTCAATGACTCGCTGTTCAGAAAGCACATCGCCGCGATTATCTAGTAAGGCTGCAATCTCGCTGGCTGAAAATTCTTTACCTGCGCTCCGTTTAGGATTGAGAAAGAGATTTTCTCCCCGCGTCAATTCAAAGAGCGTTTTGACAGGAAGTTTGACCCAAGGCTCTCCGGACTCGCATACCTCATTAAGGACCTGTTCTGAGGTAAAAAAAGGAATGACGCTTTCGCCATCTGCCTTCTCCCAATGCGTCAATTCGACGCCCGACTCGGCAGTCAATTGTTGTTCAACGCTGCGGCCTAAAACCCAGACATCAGCGTCCAACAATGCCTGAAAAAAAGCAGGTCGATACGCTGGCTCAGTTGCCGCCTGCTCCAACAGTTTTTCCAATTCAACGGACATAATAGGCTCTCGAAATCGGCAGGCTAACCGCCTGCCCCGCAGATTATTTTAATAGCAGATTTGCTAAGGTACGCACACCAATCCCCGTGGCACCCGCTGACCACTGATCGACGCCAGCCTTACGATAAGTTGCTGAACAGTCAATGTGTAACCACCCTTTTTTATACTCGGTCACGAACCATGATAAAAAGGCAGCGGCACTGCTGGCTCCGGCAGTATGTGCTGGGCTAGCAATATTATTCAGATCAGCAAAATTGGAAGGAAGGTGCTGACGGTGGAACTCCGCAAGGGGTAAACGCCAGAAGCTTTCCCCTTCTATGTCCGCACTGTGCAGCAGCGATTGTGCCGCGATGTCATCAAAGCTAAATAACGCATGATAATCATTACCGAGTGCCATCTTCGCCGCACCGGTGAGGGTTGCCGCATCGATTAATAATTCAGGTTGTTGTGCGCTAGCATCGATTAACCCATCCGCTAACACTAAGCGGCCCTCGGCATCGGTGTTCATCACTTCAACCGACTTACCGTTACGATAATGGATAATATCGCCCAGGCGCATCGCATTACCGCTCACCATATTATCTGCACAGCAAAGGATCAGTTTTACGCGCTTAGTCAAACCGCGAGCAATCGCCAAGGCTAACGCTCCGGTTAGGGTGGCTGCACCGCCCATATCTGACTTCATCGAGTCCATCGGTGCACTCGGTTTAAGGCTATAGCCCCCCGTATCAAAGGTAATCCCTTTACCGACTAGGCAAGCGAAAACAGGCGCTGCATCGTCACCGCTCGGGTTATAGTCGAGAGTTAATAATGCCGGGGCACGAGTGGAGGCACGGCCTACGGTATGCAGACCGAGGTAGCCTTGTTCGCGTAGCTCGTCGCCTTTTAGGATACGATAAGTCACCGCATCAGGGGCAACATTATTCAGCAAATCTACCGCGGCACGGGCGAGTTCTTGAGGGCCCAGATCTTCCGCCGGTTTATTGATGGTATCGCGTACCCAATCGATGATCGTCAAGCGATGATCAAGTTCAGTGAGATCCGCTTCAGACAGCGTCGGCCAAGTAACCTGCCGCTGCCCTTTCGGTGAGCGAAAACCTTGCCAGAACGCCCAACAGGCTTCAAGATCCCATCCCTCACCGGTTAACACAACGTGGCGAATACCTTGTTGGTCGAGTTTACGTGCGGCGCGCTGTATAGCACCATTCTTCTCTGCCTCTGCAAGGTGGATCGTCATCCCTTCGGCATGAGGACTCATCAGAGCTTTGGCCCCCCAGCACTCCGCTGCGGGGTGCTGACTTAACTGTAATTGCATGGCTGTGGTCATCACTGACTCCTAAACTTATTCGTATTCGTCGATCCAGACTAACAAAATCGCTTCTAAGATTTTCTCGTTTGATGCGTCAGGATTGTCATCGAAGCCCTCTAGTGCACAGATCCAGGTATGTAGATCAGTAAACCTTACGGTTTTAGGATCGGTGTCTGGATAGAGATCGTACAAGGCTTCACCGATCTCACGACTATCTGTCCATTTTATTGACATACGTATTTTCTCCATAGCAATCGGGCCAGAGGTTAAGTCTGGCCCGATGAGGAATCAATTAGTGTTCCCGTGCGTGGTTCACGGTATAGCGTGGGAATTCGACGGTGAGGTCTTCGTCGGTCACCCGTGCTTGGCAGCTTAACCGGCTTTCTGGCTCAAGCCCCCAAGCCTTATCCAGCATGTCGTCTTCCAGCTCCGAGCTTTCGGCTAAAGAGTCAAAACCTTCGCGCACCACACAGTGACACGTGGTACAAGCACAGGATTTTTCGCAAGCGTGCTCGACATCAATTCCATTACGTAACGCGACATTCAGAATTGTTTCTCCAGGGGTCGCATCATAAACACCGCCATCCGGTAATAAATCGGCGTGGGGTAAAATCACTACTTTTGGCATAATTAAACCTCATCCACAGAATGTCCGGTCAACGCTTGACGAATAGATTTATCCATCCGTTGCGCGGCGAAATTCTGGGTTACTTGATCGAGTTGTTTTATTGCTTCTGCAATGGGTTGCGCTTCAGACCCTGCGAGTGCTTCGCGTAGGACCGCTTGCGCTGACGCAATTGCTTGCTGTTCTTCTTCACTGAGCAGTGCCGCATCTTCTGCTAATGCACCCTCTAAACTTTCTAACACGCGTAAGCCATCGACTTTCTGTTCCGCCACTTTACGGGCCGAAATATCGTCCCGTGCATGGGTCATCGAGTCGGTAAGCATCGTCGCGATCTCATTTTCGGTCAGGCCATAAGAGGGCTTAACTTGGATTGACGCTTCCACTCCGGTGGATTTCTCCATCGCGCTAACACTCAGCAATCCATCGGCGTCGACTTGGAAGGTCACACGGATATGTGCGCCCCCCGCGGGCATTGCCGGGATCCCCCGTAAGGCAAAGCGCGCTAGTGAACGGCAATCTTCGACCAGTTCACGTTCGCCTTGTAATACGTGGATGCTCATGGCTGTTTGACCATCTTTGAAGGTGGTGAACTCTTGCGCACGTGCTACAGGAATGGTGGTATTACGCGGGATCACTTTCTCCGCTAAGCCACCCATGGTTTCTAAGCCAAGAGAAAGCGGTATCACATCCAATAGCAGCATTTCGCTATCCGGTTTGTTACCGGCAAGAATGTCAGCTTGGATCGCCGCCCCTAACGCGACGACTTTATCGGGGTCGATAGAGGTGAGTGGCTCGCGAGAAAAGAACTCACCCACACGCTCGCGGACAGCTGGAACGCGAGTTGATCCACCGACCATGACCACTTGCGCGATCTCATCTTCCTCGATACCCGCATCTTTGACCGTACGGCGGCACGCCATCAAGGTACGTTTGATCAATGGCGCAATCAGCTGCTCGAACTGCTCGCGGGTTAATTCACCTGTCCAGTCGCCGACCGTGATCGTCGTTTCTGATACGTCACTTAACGCTATTTTTGCTTGGGTCGCAGCATCTAATACTGCGCGCAGTAAATGGCGGTCAGAGAGATCCGTAATACCGGCTTGTTGTTGAATCCATTGCGCCACCAGTTGATCGAAGTCATCGCCGCCTAGTGCAGAATCGCCACCTGTGGCCAGCACTTCAAATACACCACGGCTTAAGCGCAGAATAGAGATATCAAAGGTGCCACCGCCTAAATCATAGACGGCGATAACGCCTTCTTGACCAGAATCTAAACCGTATGCCACGGCAGCAGCGGTCGGTTCATTCAACAGACGTAATACCTTCAGACCGGCTAAGCGAGCCGCATCTTTAGTCCCCTGACGTTGTGCATCGTCAAAATAAGCCGGAACCGTGATCACTACGCCTTCCAACTCGCCGCCCAAGGTCTCTTCCGCTCGCTTAGCAAGTGTCGATAGGATCTCTGAAGAAACGGAAATAGGGTTAACCTGGCCGACCGGCGTGGACATCAGCGGTAAACCGTTTTCGCTAGCATGGAAGTGGTAAGGCAGTTGCGGATAACGCTGTTGGACATCCGCCAGCGAGCGGCCGAGCAGACGTTTAACCGAACTGAAGGTGTGAGCCGGATCAGTCACCGCTTGTTCACGGGCCGGCCAACCAACGATAGTCTCATCCGAGGTATAACGCACGACGGACGGCAGCAGATCACGCCCTTGTGCATCGGCCAAGGTCGTCGTTTCGCCACTCCTTACGGTAGCAACCAGTGAGTGAGTGGTCCCTAAGTCGATACCCGCCGCCAGACGACGCTGGTGCGGAACTGAACTTAGGCCAGGTTCGCTGATTTGAAGTAACGCCATCGTTTATCCTTAAAAATCGAGCCATTTCTCTTCCAGTGCCTCGGCATGCTCGGCAAGTCTGGTAAAGAAACGGAGTTTACGGACTGTATCGGCGGCTTGCGGCCACTGTTGATCGGCAAGTTGCTGCGCGACAACACTCATTAACGATTTATGCTGCTGTTTGATGTCGCCTAAAAAACGCGTTAATGCCTCGCCATCCTGTTGCTGTTCAATCGTTTCCAGGGTTTCTCTGAGCGTCAGTTGCGCCATCAGAAACTCGGTATCGTGCATAGTATGTTGTTCGTTATTAATATCGAAACCATGCAGCGAGAGAATATATTCAGCACGAGGTAACGGTTTACGTAAGGCTTGGTACCCTTGATTGATATTTGCCGCAGTGGTGAGAGCCTGTAAGCGTTCCGCTTCCGGCTGAGTGGCAAAGTTATCAGGGTGATAACGGCGTTGCAAAGCTTGATACCGCTCGGCGAGTGACGAAGTGTCGAGCGTGAAGCTTTCTGGCAGGTCAAACAGCGTAAAAAAGTTCATAAGCTATCAGTTCGCGTAAGACAAACTCATCGCCCCAGCGAGCTGGGGCGATGAGTTAAATCAGTGTATGACATCAAAGTTATACGTTAAAGCTCTCGCCACAACCGCATTCATCTTTGACATTAGGATTATTGAATTTAAAGCCTTCATTAAGCCCTTCTTTAACGAAATCCAATTCCGTCCCGTCGAGGTAAACTAAGCTTTTGCCATCAACAATCACTTTAACGCCTTTGTCTTCGAAGACAAGATCGTCAGGCTGTAATTCATCGACAAACTCTAGAACGTAAGCCATGCCTGAGCACCCTGAGGTGCGTACCGCAAGGCGTAGGCCAACGCCTTGCCCGCGGTGAGTTAAGAAGGCGCTGACACGATCTGCCGCTGAATCACTCAGGGAAATTGACATGTTAACTCCCTAACTTACTTAGCGGTTTTCTTGCTCTTATAGTCATCGATAGCCGCTTTGATAGCATCTTCCGCAAGGATCGAACAGTGGATCTTCACCGGTGGAAGCTCCAGTTCTTCAGCGATTTGCATGTTAGAGATGCTTTGCGCTTCGTCTAGCGATTTGCCTTTTACCCACTCGGTAATCAGCGAACTTGAGGCAATCGCTGAGCCGCAGCCATAAGTTTTGAAGCGAGCATCTTCAATGATGCCGGTATCGCTGACTTTGATCTGTAGCTTCATCACGTCACCACAAGCCGGTGCGCCCACCATGCCGCTGCCCACAGTTGGATCGGCGTTATCAAAAGAGCCCACGTTACGTGGATTTTCGTAGTGATCGATTACTTTTTCGCTGTAAGCCATGATATTTTCTCCAAAATCTAAAAATTAGTGGTGCGCCCATTCGATGCTATTTAAATCTACGCCGGCCTTAAACATCTCCCATAATGGAGATAAGTCACGGAGGCGACCGATAGATTTGTGGCATAAATCAATCGCATAATCGACTTCTTCTTCAGTGGTAAAGCGCCCTAAAGAGAAACGAATCGAGCTGTGTGCCAGTTCATCATTCATCCCTAATGCGCGTAGCACATAGGAAGGTTCCAAGCTCGCAGAAGTACAGGCTGAACCGGATGATACGGCTAAATCTTTCAGCGCCATAATTAATGACTCACCTTCAACATAGTTAAAGCTGACATTAAGAATGTTTGGGGCACCATTTTCTAGATCACCGTTCAGATAGACTTCTTCCATATCCTTCAGGCCATCCCATAGACGAGTGCGCAGTTTGCTGAGGCGAGCCATTTCGGTGCTCATCTCTTCTTTAGCAATGCGGTACGCTTCGCCCATGCCGACAATTTGGTGAACAGGCAATGTACCTGAACGCATACCACGCTCGTGACCACCACCATGGATCTGGGCTTCTAGTCGGATACGCGGTTTACGACGTACGTATAAACCACCGATCCCCTTAGGACCATAGATCTTGTGAGCAGAGAAAGACATTAAATCAACTTTTAGCGTCGACAGGTCAATCGGTAATTTACCGACGCTTTGCGTGGCATCGACGTGGAAGATAATGCCTTTTGCACGGCAAATCTCACCGAGCCCAGCGATATCTTGTACAACACCAATTTCGTTGTTAACGTGCATCACAGAAGCCAGTACTGTGTCGTCGCGTAAAGCGGCGGTGAACTGCTCTAATGTGATCAGGCCATTAGCTTGTGGGGAAAGGTAAGTGATTTCAAACCCTTCACGCTCTAGCTGACGGCAAGTATCCAGTACGGCTTTGTGCTCGGTTTTAACCGTCACAACGTGCTTACCTTTTTTCTGGTAAAAGGTTGCCGCGCCTTTGATCGCTAAGTTATCAGATTCGGTTGCGCCAGAGGTGAAAACAATCTCACGCGGATCCGCACCAATCAGTTCAGCAACTTGGTTACGAGCGATATCCACCACCTCTTCCGCCTGCCAACCGAAACGGTGTGAACGTGATGCGGGGTTACCAAAATTGCCATCTTGGGTCATACATTGCATCATTTTTTCAGCAACGCGAGCGTCAACAGGTGTCGTCGCTGAGTAGTCGAGATAAATCGGTAATTTCATTGCGCTTAAGCTCCGTACATCACTTCATTGCATGTTATATTTTATAAAAATTGACAGTCGATAAAGAGTCAATTATTACGAGCCTACTGCGCGCAATTTGACATCGATTTTCTCGGCCATACGGCCAGATTGCTGAAATCGACGATTATCGACAGTCGCTTGACGTCCAGCAACATCCAAGATTTCTTGATTGTTAACCAACTCCGCCAGCGAAATATTATTTAAGAAGTCACTAATTCTGTCGCTCAGGTCGCGCCATAATGCGTGCGTCAAACAACGCTCGCCCCCTTGGCACCCTTCTTTACCTTGGCATTTGGTCGCGTCAACCGACTCATCAACTGCCATGATCACCGTACCGACCGAGATATTAGCGGCTTGTTGACCAAGAAGATAGCCACCACCCGGTCCACGCACGCTGGACACTAACTCATGTTTTCTCAGACGCGAAAACAACTGCTCTAGGTACGAGAGCGAGATCCCTTGGCGTTCAGAAATATCCGCCAGCGGTACCGGCCCTTCATGCGAGTGTAACGCAACGTCTAACATAGCGGTGACGGCGTAACGACCTTTGGATGTCAGTCTCATTGTGATACGACCTCGGTTTTCACAGTTGTCGGAATGTTAAATAATTGATGCTCACAGTCTGACATTCCCGAGTGATTTGGTCAACTATTTACCTGACTAAATTACTCAGGTATTTAACCGAAAGTGCGTATCATTGTGCCTTAACTTTTAGGCTTTTCACCCTTTTGAAAGGACGAGAGCATGCCACGTAAAATATTCAATTCATCGCGCTCAGGCCGTGCACGCGTAAAGAGACGGCGAAGTTTGCTCATCACTTGGCTTGGGTTGCCCTGACGTATAAACCCACTTTCAAGCATCATGCCTTCCATATGGTGATAGAAGCGCTCTAAATCATCTACTAATGGGTAAGGCGACTCTTCAGTTTGCGGCGCTACCGGGGATTGCTCACTCGCCAACCATGCCATGCGAACTTCATACGCGATAATTTGTACGGCCATGGCAAGATTTAATGAGCTGTAATCTGGGTTCGCAGGGATGGCGACATGGTAGTGGCATTTTTGCAGCTCATCGTTGGTTAAGCCTACCCGCTCGCGACCAAAGACTAACGCAACCGGCGCTTGCTGCCCTTCTTCCACGCTTTTAGTCCCGCACTCGCGTGCATCCAACATCGGCCACGGCAGTGAACGAGAGCGTGCGCTAGTCCCGACCACTAAACTACAGCCCGAGATCGCTTCATCAAGCGTGTCAACAATGGTGGCATTGCCGATAAGATCGCTCGCGCCGGCGGCGAGTGAGATGGCTTGCGAGTCAGGTTTGAGTAATGGATTTACCAGATAAAGATTAGAAAGGCCCATGGTTTTCATGGCACGGGCGACTGAGCCCATATTCCCGGTGTGAGACGTTTCAACCAAGACAATTCGTATATTCTGTAACATAAGCAGGATTCATGTCGCCAAGAGAAATGATGAAAGGATTCTAACATAATCTGAGACTTTTATTTAACCTTCTGCTATACTGCCCGCGATTTTTCGTTCTTTAACATCCAGTGGGAATAACCGATGCATCCGATGCTGAACATCGCCGTGCGCGCAGCGCGCAAGGCCGGCAATCTTATCGCCAAAAATTATGAAACGCCTGACGCAGTAGAAACAAATCAAAAAGGCACCAACGATTTTGTCACCAACGTTGACCGTGACGCCGAGCGTTTAATTATCGAAGTTATCCGCAAATCCTATCCGCAACACAGCATTGTGACGGAAGAGAGCGGAGATTTAGGTGGTGAAGATAAGGATATACAATGGGTTATTGATCCCCTGGATGGCACCAGCAACTTCATTAAACGTTTCCCACACTTCTCCGTTTCTATCGCCGTACGTATCAAAGGTCGTACTGAAGTGGCGGTTGTCTACGATCCAATGCGTAATGAACTCTTTACCGCAGTACGTGGCCAAGGCGCACAGCTCAATGGTTACCGTTTACGTGGCAGCACTGCACGCGATTTAGACGGTACAATCATCGCCACAGGATTCCCATTCAAAGCAAAACAGCACTCAGCGAGTTATCTGAATGTGGTAACGGCCCTGTTTACCAAATGTGCAGACTTCCGTCGTACCGGGTCAGCGGCATTGGATTTAGCCTATGTCGCCGCCGGCCGTACCGATGGTTATTTTGAAATTGGCTTAAAACCTTGGGATTTCGCGGCAGGTGAACTGTTAGTGCGCGAAGCCGGTAGCTTAGTGACTGATTTCACTGGCGGTCATGGTTACCTGCAATCAGGTAACATCGTGGCAGGTAACTCTCGTGTTGTGCGTGAGATGTTAGCGGTAATGCGCGATCAACTTAGCGATGCGCTAAAACGCTAAGTTCTTTTGATAAAGAAAAGCCGCGATAGGTCACTATCGCGGCTTTTTTATTGCGGTAATGTTTATGCGTAAACTGGGAAACGCGCACAAAGTGCCAACACTTGGCCCTTCACACGCTCGAGGGTTGCCGCGTCGTTGACGTTATCTAACACGTCGGCAATCCACCCAGCTAATTCACGAACTTCGGCTTCTTTGAAGCCGCGACGCGTTACCGCAGGCGTTCCGATACGAATACCCGAGGTAACGAACGGACTTTTCGGGTCGTTCGGGACGCTGTTTTTGTTCACGGTAATATTCGCGCTGCCCAGGGCGGCATCAGCTTCTTTACCGGTTAGGTTCTTCTCAACCAAGTCTAACAAAAAGAGGTGGTTGTGAGTCCCGCCAGAGACGATGTTATAACCGCGCTCAAGTAAAACCTCTACCATGGCTTTAGCGTTCTTCGCTACTTGTTGCTGGTAAGTTTTGAACTCTGGCTCCATCGCTTCTTTAAAGGCTACCGCTTTACCGGCGATAACATGCATCAATGGACCGCCCTGACCGCCTGGGAATACGGCAGAGTTCAATTTCTTGTAAAGATCTTCGTCACCACCTTGAGCCAGAATCAGGCCACCGCGTGGACCGGCTAAGGTTTTGTGGGTCGTTGTGGTGACCACGTGGGCATGCGGTAATGGGTTAGGATAAACCTCTGCAGCAACTAAGCCTGCGACGTGTGCCATATCGACGAATAACCATGCGCCGATGCTATCCGCGATTTCACGCATTTTTGCCCAGTCACAGACACCGGAATAGGCAGAGAATCCGCCAATGATCATCTTAGGCTTGTGTTGCTGAGCAAGCGCCGCCAATTCGTCGTAATCAATCTTACCGCTTTCATCGATGCCGTAAGGGATGACGTTATAGAGTTTACCGGACAGGTTAACCGGAGATCCGTGAGTGAGGTGGCCGCCGTGAGCCAAGTTCATACCAAGGATAGTATCGCCTGGGGTTAACAGAGCGGTAAATACACCAAAGTTAGCTTGAGAGCCTGAGTGAGGTTGGACGTTCGCGTAATCTGCACCAAATAACGCTTTTGCACGATCAATCGCCAGTTGCTCGACGATATCAACGTATTCGCAACCGCCGTAATAACGTTTGCCTGGGTAACCTTCGGCATACTTATTGGTCAGTTGGGATCCTTGCGCTTCCATTACACGTGGACTGGTGTAGTTTTCAGAGGCGATAAGTTCGATATGCTCTTCCTGACGCACTTTCTCTTGCTCCATCGCCTGCCATAATGCCGCATCGTAATCGGCTATGTTCATTTCTCGCTTTAACATTCCCATCTCCACTCAGCTTGCTTTTAACATCAAAATTCCCCCACAACGGGTATGCCGGTTAGTGTAAACTCTTTTCAAGCTGGGTGGTAGAGAGAAGCCTGTCTTTTTACGCAAACGTTTGGCTTTTCACTCTAGGCGATTATATTGCAGCCAGGTACGCCGTGTAGCGGTGATATAATGGGTAGAATTTCAAAGCATGAAAGCATAAAAAGGATGGCGATAAGCATCAATGGATGCAGATTATGCCTAGAAATGTTAGGGGGATAAAGCAAAGCAGCACGGACAAAAATTAATTATGCTTAATCGCACTGCTAAGCGAGTTGTCAGGATTAAATAGCGTCTTCGTCTTCTTCACCGGTACGGATCCGTACCACTCGCGCCACATCCACCACAAAGATTTTACCGTCACCGATTTTACCCGTTTGCGCGGTCTTCATGATGGTCTCTAAGCAAGTATCCACCATATCATCGGCAATCACGATTTCAATTTTTACTTTCGGTAGAAAGTCGACCATATACTCAGCGCCACGGTACAGTTCCGTATGCCCCTTCTGGCGTCCAAAACCTTTAACCTCAGTGACGGTCATGCCAGTGATCCCGACTTCGGCAAGAGATTCACGGACATCATCCAATTTGAACGGTTTAATGATCGCTTCTATTTTCTTCATGACAAAACCTTATTATCCGTTGCGTCGCCACACAAGAGCACTTCACAGGGTGAATGCGTTATGCGGGTAAGAGACGAGTATTATTGCTGAATTGCTCTGGGAAGTCACTGGACAAGAGAATAAGGTGCCCCACTAATGTGATGTCCAGATCAGATAACACGTTATCAACTCTAGGACAGAAGGCACCTTAAAGGCATCATTTTTATTTATGAAGCACAAGGTCATCATAACAGTAAATGAATTCAGCGAATCATAACAACAAAGCCTTGCAGGGCGAATAGCCCCACAACGCTTTAGGAGTTTTCCAGAATCAACTTAACCTAATTGTTTACGTGCATTTCTAAACAGACGCATCCATGGGCTATCCTCACCCCAATTCTCTGGATGCCATGAGTTGCTGACAGTCCGGAAGACACGTTCTGGGTGCGGCATCATAATGGTGACACGCCCTGAGGTATTCGTCACCGCCGTAATACCGTTCGGCGAGCCATTCGGGTTAGCCGGATATTGTTCGGTCACTTGGCCATGGTGGTTCACAAAGCGTAACGCGGCGAGTTTGCTGTTTTCAAGCTGCTGCAAATGATCGCTATCACGAACTTCCACAAAACCTTCGCCATGGGAAACCGCAATTGGCATCCGTGAACCGACCATCCCCTCTAACACGAGTGAAGGACTATCGACCACTTCGACCAAACTGAAACGCGCTTCAAAGCGCTCAGACTGGTTGCGGACGAAACGAGGCCACAATTCACTGCCCGGGATAATTTCACGTAGATTAGATACCATCTGACAACCATTACATACGCCAAGCGCTAGGGTTTGGTCACGGTTAAAGAATTCCGCAAAGGTATCACGCACGCGAGGGTTGAACAGAATAGACTTCGCCCAGCCCTCACCCGCCCCAAGCACATCCCCATAGGAGAAGCCACCACACGCCGCGAGCATATGGAATCCGTCAAGGGTCGTGCGTCCTGCTAGCAAATCACTCATATGTACGTCACGCGTATCAAACCCTGCACGGTGGAAAGCGGCAGCCATTTCTACATGTGAGTTAACGCCTTGCTCACGCAGCACCGCTAGCACCGGTCGAGCACCAGTAGCAATCATTGGTGCCGCGATGTCGTCGCTTGGGTCGAAGCTAAGCGAGACATTCAGTCCAGGATCGCGCTCTGCCAATTTTGCCTGATGTTCTTCATCTGCACAGGCTGGGTTATCACGCAGACGTTGCATTTGCCAGGTCGTTTCCGCCCACCATTCACGCAGTTGTGAACGTTGTTCTGAATAGACCGTTTGCCCCTCGGCAACCAGCGTAAAGTGATTACCTGGACAAGCTGAGCCGATCACACTCAGTTCTTGATCCACCCCATGCTCCGCGAACACCGCTTCAACGGCATGGAGATCGTCCCGAGCAATTTGTATCACTGCACCCAGCTCTTCATTAAACAATGTGGCAACCGGTTCAGATCCCAGCCCACTAATATCCGCATCGATGGCACAATGGCCCGCAAAGGCCATCTCTGCAAGCGTCACCAACAGTCCGCCGTCGGAACGGTCGTGATAGGCCAGTAGTTTCCGCTCACTGACTAATTGCTGAATGGCGTTGAAGAAACCACGCAGTTTCTCGGTATCGCGGACATCGGCAGGGTGTTGTCCCAGCTTACGATAGACTTGTGCCAGCGCTGTCGCGCCAAGGGCTTGCTGCCCCTGACCGAGATCAACCAGTAACAGCAGGTTGTCGCGATCAGCTTTTAATTCTGGCGTAACGGTCAAACGCACATCATCGACGCGCGCAAAGGCTGTGATCGTTAACGACATCGGAGAGATCACCTCACGGTCTTCCCCCTGCTCCTGCCAGCGCGTTTTCATCGACATGGAGTCTTTACCCACTGGGATAGTTAAGCCCAGTGCTGGGCAAAGCTCTTCACCAACCGCTTTTACCGCATCATATAAGCCGGCATCCTCACCTGGGTGACCCGCTGCGGCCATCCAGTTTGCGGAGAGCTTGATTTGCTTTAAATCGCCAATCGCGGTGGCGGCTAAGTTGGTTAACGCTTCGCCTACGGCTAAACGTGCCGAGGCAGCATAGTCAAGTAACGCCACCGGTGCGCGCTCACCCATAGCAAACGCCTCACCGGTATAACTATCTAAGCTGCTAGTGGTCACCGCGCAGTTCGCAACAGGGATCTGCCACGGTCCCACCATCTGGTCGCGAGCCACCATTCCTGTCACCGTCCGGTCACCAATGGTGATCAGGAAGGTTTTTTCTGCTACTGCGGGTAGGTGAAGGACTCGTTTAACGGCTTCGGCTATATCAATATCTTGGGCGCTAAAGGTATCGCCCTTCGCCTGCTGACGGCGCACGTCACGGGTCATTTTCGGGGTTTTACCCAACAACACATCCAATGGCATATCGATAGGTTGGTTAGCAAAGTGCGGGTCCTCAAGCGTGAGGTGCTGTTGCTCGGTCGCTTCACCGATGACTGCGTACGGTGCACGTTCGCGCCGACAAATCGCATCAAACTCCGCTAATTTATCGGTATCGATCGCTAAGACATAACGCTCTTGAGATTCATTACACCAGATCTCTAACGGCGTCATACCGGGTTCATCATTCAGAATTTTACGAAGATCGAAGCGTCCACCGCGTCCACCGTCCGAAACCAGCTCTGGCATAGCATTGGATAACCCTCCTGCTCCGACGTCATGGATAAACAGAATAGGGTTCTGTTCACCACGCTGCCAGCAGCGGTCGATAACTTCTTGGCAACGACGCTCCATTTCAGGGTTGTCACGCTGCACTGAGGCAAAATCGAGGTCCGCATCAGATTGGCCGGAATCCATCGATGAAGCCGCCCCGCCGCCCAGACCGATATTCATGGATGGGCCGCCGAGGACAATCAGTTTTGCACCAACGGTGATTTCACCCTTTTGCACATGGTCATCACGGATATTACCGATACCGCCTGCCAACATAATAGGTTTATGGTAGCCACGGATCTCATCACCATTATGGCTGCTGACCTTCTCTTCATAGGTCCGGAAGTAACCGTTAAGTGCCGGTCGACCGAATTCATTGTTAAACGCAGCACCGCCTAACGGGCCGTCTAGCATAATATCTAACGCGGTAACAATACGTTCCGGTTTACCAAAATCCTCTTCCCAAGGCTGCTCGAAACCGGGAATACGTAGGTTCGATACCGAAAACCCGGTAAGACCCGCCTTAGGTTTCGCCCCACGTCCGGTTGCCCCTTCGTCGCGGATTTCGCCACCCGAGCCGGTTGCTGCCCCCGGCCATGGGGAGATCGCCGTTGGGTGGTTGTGTGTCTCAACCTTCATTAAAATATGAATAGGTTGTTGATGAAAATCGTACTGCCCCGTTTCGGCTTCTGCGTAGAAACGCCCCGCTACGGAACCCTCCATCACCGCCGCATTATCTTTATAGGCGGAAAGCACATGCTCTGGCGTGGTTTCGAAAGTGTTTTTGATCATTTTAAACAGCGACTTGGGTTGCGCTACGCCATCAATAACCCAATCCGCATTAAAAATCTTGTGGCGACAGTGCTCAGAGTTAGCTTGAGCGAACATATACAGTTCAACATCGTTTGGGTTTCTTCCCAGCTGTGTGAAGGCGTCGAGTAGATAATCAATTTCATCTTCCGCTAACGCGAGACCAAGACGAACATTCGCCTCGGATAGCGCTTGGCGACCACCTTGTTGAATATCAATGGTCATCAGTGGGTGTGGCGTATGTTGAGTAAAAAGCTGTGCTGCGTCAGCAAGATCGGTAAAGACGGTTTCCATCATCCGATCGTGAAGTAAGGCTGCGACCTGCTCAAACTGGGTTTTATTTAACTCAGGAGCATCGAGATAGAAAGCTAATCCACGTTCTAAGCGCTTCACTATCGGTAGTTCACAGTTATGAGCAATGTCAGTAGCTTTCGATGACCATGGAGAGATGGTGCCTGGACGTGGGGTGACTAACAGGAGTTGCCCGTGCGGCGTATGCTCGGCCAATGAAGGGCCATAGCGTAATAATTTTTCTAATCGCGTTGTTTGCTCATCAGTTAACGGTTGCGTCACCTCAGCAAAGTGCACATATTCGGCATAGAGTGAACGGATAGGCAACTTAAGTTCTTGAAAGGTGGTGACTAGCTTGTTAATTCGAAAGGCAGACAGGGCAGGCGAACCACGCAAAATTTCCATCATTAATCATCTCTCGTCGTCGGTATGTCTGGCTGACATACACTGGCGCTACAGTGGGAAAACGGCGCTAGTATAATGAATCTCGTCGAATTACGAAACCGTTTGCGCGGAATTTCTCGCATAAGTCCTCCTCCGATTTGATGAACATTTATTGCTTAAAAAGTTGCTCTCTGGCGTTAAATTGCTCAGAATACACTCCGTCTTGCGCTAAGAAATCATAAGATTCACTCTCTATTACCAAGAGAAGCGCGAGCAGAACCGAGAGATAACTATTTGAAATACTTAAAATTTAATTATTTCTTTATCGGTCTTGTCACCTTACTATTAGCATCAGCTTTATGGCCAGCAATACCTTGGCACACTGGGAAACAAGATTCTCTAGCGCAGATCCAATCGCGCGGAGTGTTGCGTATCAGCACCCTAAATTCGGCGCTGACCTACCAACAGGTTAAAGATCAATCGCAGGGAATGGACTACGAACTCGCTAAGCGCTTTGCCGATTACTTAGGCGTTAAGTTAGAAGTCACGGTTCGTCCCACTATCAAGAGTTTGTTCAACGACCTCTCTGAGCAACATTCAGACCTGTTAGCCGCTGGCTTGAACTGGGATGAACAACGCGCACAGGAATATGTCGCAGGACCAGCTTATTACAGCACCTCGCAGCAACTGGTTTATCGCGTCGATAAACCACGGCCGAAGAGCTTAAATGACTTACAGGGGACCTTGAGTATTCTTGATGGGTCAACTTCCGCAAGTATACTTGAGGCGGAAAAGGCCAATCGCTATCCCCAGCTGAACTGGGTAACCGAAAGGCATCTTGGCCCTCAGCAAATTTTACGTGAGGTAGTAGAAGGTAAAATTGATTACACCATCGCGGACTCAGCGACGGTAGAAATGATGCAACGAATTTACCCTAAACTTGCTGTCGCCTTTACCGTGACGCAAGAACGGCCGGTAAATTGGTATATCGCAGGCAATAAGAGTGACAGTCTGCATGCCGCCATGTTGGATTTTTTCAGTGAACTGAACGAGCAAGGGACATTAGCGCGTTTAGAAGAAAAATATTTAGGGCATTCAGGAAATTTCGACTACGTCGATACACGGAGTTTCTTGCAAGCCGTAGATAGACGATTACCGACCCTCAAGCCGGTTTTCGAGAAATATGCCCAGAACTTTGATTGGCAGTTGTTAGCCGCGATGGCTTGGCAGGAGTCGCATTGGGATCCTCACGCAACGTCCCCAACTGGGGTGCGAGGGATCATGATGCTAACCAAGACCACAGCGAGTAGCTTGGACGTGAGCAATCGCCTCGATACCGAAGAGAGTATTCGAGGGGGTAGCGAATATCTACAGCGACTAATCCAGCGATTACCGTCTGATATTCCAAAAGATGAGCGCGTATGGTTTGCGCTAGCCGCTTATAATATCGGCTTAGCCCATCTGATGGATGCGCGGCAATTGACGGTTAATCAAGGGGCCGATCCGAATAGCTGGAGCGATGTAAAAGTACGCTTGCCGTTACTTAGCAAAAAACGCTACTACTCGCAAACCACTTACGGCTATGCACGTGGGCAAGAAGCTTACGACTATGTTGAAAAAGTACGTAAATACAATTTGAGTTTAGTGGGCTATTTACAAGAGATGGAACAACTACCTCTTGACCCGCCTCATACACCTAGTGGTATTACCACCACCCCGGTGGAACCACAATTAGTGATGAATTAACTCTCTTGAGCCCGCGCCGCAAGGCGCGCGGCTTTTTTTTCGGCCCGCCGTTGCCTAAAAAAATCACTGAGCAACGTGCCACACTCTTCTGCCAACACTCCTCCACTGATGATCGGCTGATGGTTCATCCCTGGATGGCGTAATATGTCGATCAACGATCCCGCTGCGCCTGTTTTCGCATCACTTGCTCCATAGACGATACGACCAATACGTCCATGAATCATAGCCCCTGCGCACATCACACAAGGTTCTAAAGTGACATAGAGCGTCGTCTCGAGCAGACGATAATTTTCTAATGTCTGTCCACCTTGACGGATTGCCATAATTTCCGCATGTGCGGTCGGGTCGTGGTCGTTGATTGGCAGATTCCATCCTTCGCCGATGACCTGATCTTGATGGACCAATACCGCACCGACGGGGACTTCACCCAATGTGTAAGCGCGTTGAGCGAGTTGTATCGCATGGCGCATCCATTTCTCGTCATCGTTAGGGGGAGTAGTATTCACCACAGTAGGGATCCTCAAAGCAGTAATTAACGAGGTATTATACGCATTGCTTACTATTTTAGGGGGAGATTATTAAGGGTGATAACAGGGAGTTAATTCTCAACCGGACAAATTAACACCCCTAGGCTTACTCATAGTGACGTCAATCGGGGGGTAGCACTCCGCCCCATTCAGCGATTGTTTCATCGGTATTCTATTACTTTACTACTTCCGTGAGAGCAGGTTGTAATGTGCTATAGCGAAACTGATAGCCCGCATCAATAAGTCGCTGAGGAACAGCCTGCTGCCCGCCTAAGACCAATACCGCAGACTCGCCCATCAGACAGCGAACTAGAGCGGCAGGCACACGCATAAAGCACGGACGATGTAACACCTTAGCCAGCTGAATGCTGAATTGTTCATTACGTACTGGCGTCGGTGCCACCATATTGAAAGGCCCCTTTAACGAAGGCTGGTTCAGAAGGAATTGAATCGCATTGAGCATATCCTCAATATGTATCCACGGCATGTATTGCTGACCATCACCAAAAGGCCCCCCTACACAAGCACGAAACGGCATCACCATTTTCGCGAGCGCCCCACCCTCACTCGACAGGACGACACCGGTACGTAGCAAACATACCCGCGTTTTTTCGCTTTGCGCCGCTAGCGCCAATGTCTCCCAGCGCGAACAGAGTTGACAGGTAAACTCTTGGTGTGGAGAGCTTTCTTCGGTGACTAACGCCTGCCCTTGATCACCGTAATAGCCTACCGCCGATCCCGAAATCAATACTGATGGCGGATAGGTACTGGCTTTAATTAACTCTGCGATTTTTTCCGTTAATTGCCAACGGCTCTCACAGAGAATTTGTTTTTGAGAGGTCGTCCAGCGCTTATCTGCAATAGGCTCCCCAGCAAGATTAATCACTGCCTCGAAACCGTCTAATGATGACAAACCTGCGAGTGAACTCCACAGCTCTACGTTGGGACCCAAAAGCTTGGCTGCCCGCTCAGGGGAACGGGTCAAAGCAGTGATATGATGAGATTGACTTAACAATGTCTGCGAGAGACGTTGCCCTATCAATCCAGTCGCACCAGTAATCAGAATTTTCATGGCCTGCCTCTCCGTCGTTTACCGTTATTGAGTTCTTTATTCTGCTATTCAGCATAGTCTATGTTAGTTGAAGAGTGCGGACTTTGATGCTGTTGGCTCGATAGATTATAGGGTCGGAAATGACCGGACTTAGCCCGAATTGGACGAGGCTATTTAATTATCTTTTTTTCGAACAGGCTAACCACAACGTGATAACCGATTATCGTATTAAAGCTATAGACGACAAGCAGCGGTAATTTTTAACCTCTACCGATTTCCCTCATAATCGACAAGATCTTTGCACCAATAATCATCCATTTTTATTCTTTTTATTTGTAGCCCCTTAAATCCATGATTACGTACAAAGCTGAAATTCACTAATAAAAATTATTCGAAAAAAAATAACAATTTGAGAAAATAGTCTATACGTTCTAAATTTTCTTTCGAAAAAATCACGAGATAAGTAATATCATGAGTCCTAATTGTGGACAACATATAGGATTACATCAAAAAAAATTACTTTTATTATGATAAAATTTATAAAAACCCGTCCTATATTCACTAAATTTTAAAGAGTGATGACGAGTGGGAACAGACCTATTGGGTAATATTTGGTTATCCGCTAAAGAATAGACGTGAGGAAAAAACATGGCATTACTGATCACCGACCGCTGCATCAATTGTGATATGTGCGAGCCAGAATGTCCCAATCAGGCCATCGCGCTCGGTACAGAAATCTATGAAATCGACCCGACCCGTTGTACCGAATGCATCGGACACTATGACGCGCCGACCTGCCAGAGTGTCTGCCCTATCACGCATACTGTTATTAAAGATACTGCGTGGCAGGAGACACCCGAGCAATTATGGGAAAAATTCGTTCAGCTTTATCCTAATGTTAAGGGTTAACTCTCGAAGATCACCGTTGCACTGGTATAGCGGCGAGCATCGCGTGTCAACATTTCGTTCTGTTGTATTACTTCCCCTCTCGTTAATCCTAAATTGGGAAGCCGATTTGTTGTATCTATCATCTACTTTATAGCGGCTGAACGATTCACTTTTCTGTTCCAATAGAGGTATAATTTTATCACTTAGCGTAAGTCTTTGTTACGTTACTGTGTGCATCGGTGATAAATTCGAATCGATACTTTTTACCCTTCATCTCGTAAATCAATTCATAATGACTATTTTCACGCAATAAAAACGGAATACAGGTGTCGGGATATTTCTTGCTTGCATTATCTTCCCCCGATAGAGAAACTTGGTGATTTTCTTTAGAAGAAGTGAGTGAGTGAGTGAGTGAGTGAGTAATAGTCCAAACTATCCCCTATAGAAGACGCAATGCAAATCCGATCCTGATTAACAGTAGCCTCTCCCCTGAGATTAAAGGCTAATTTATCCCCTGCACATCCCGCTAGAGACAGCAATAAAATGGAAGGTAGATATTTTTTCTCACCCGGGGAATCCTTGCAAGATACTTTGATAATGTTCGAGTAATTCTTTTTTTGTCCGAGTCGAATTATAATAGTAATAATTAAACTGCTATTCTTTCAAAACCATATTTCATCAGCAACCAATAATCGGTTACTATCGAAGCCTGTTGCTCCATTGCGTATGCGGATAAATGGGTATTTTTCAGATCATAGTGATAATTTTCAGCCCAGGACAATAATCCCCGTACCCGTACATTCATTCCATGCTGATATTGCCGTACATGCATCATTTCATGCATAAAGAGATGCTGATAATCGATTGAAGAAAAACTATAATCATCACGGTAAATATTCGTTTCAAACCAGATTTCACCATTCGGCGTCATCGCCGTATTATTCCCTTGCATTCCAAAGGGCAGATAACTTCCATGGTGAATCCAAACCCGAGCATATTGGATGCTGTGACTAAATAATTCAATTGCTAAACGAATTTCGCCTAGCGTTAATAATCGTAAACCACCTCTAAGAAGCATAGGAAATCCTTTTACATTTCTTAATGTTTACTTTAATACTGAAAAATCATTATGGAAATTAGTTTATTCGCAATGAATAATTATATCTCGTAGGATTCTGTTCCATCGAAGTTGGGGGGGTTAAGGGAGGTCATTACTGCGCCGACTGAGCAATATATAAACGAATTTGCATCGGACACTATGACGCGCCGACCTGCCAGAGTGCCTGCCCTATCACGCATACTATTGTTAAAGATACTGTGTGGCAGGAGACATCCGAGCAATTATGGGAAAAATTCGTTCAGCTTTATCCTGATGTTAAGGGTTAACTCTCGAAGATCACCGTTGCACAAGCATAGCGACGCTCATCGGCGAGCGTTACGTGATGATGCTGGATCCCCAGCTGCTCAGCAAGCACCTGTGCTTGCCCAAGTAATCGTAAACAAGGCTTACCGAGAGAGTTATTAAACACTTCGAATTGATTAAAGGCCAATCCATTGCGGATGCCAGTCCCAAAGGCTTTGGCAGCGGCTTCTTTCACCGCGAAACGCTTCGCTAAAAACCGCACGGGTTGATGGTGTTGCTGATACTGTCGCCATTCGCTGTCCGTTAACACACGTTTTGCTAACCGGTCACCTGAACGTTCTATCACCTGTTCAATGCGCGAGATCTCGACAATATCCGTCCCCAGCCCCACGATAGCCATTAACGTCGTGCATCCTGTATACACTGTTTCATCTCGCGCACGGCATCCGCCAGTCCACTAAATAGCGCTCGGCCGATGATCGCGTGTCCAATATTAAGCTCGTAAATCTCAGGTAAGGCGGCAATAGCTTGAACGTTGTGGTAAGTCAGGCCGTGGCCAGCATTCACTCTTAACCCTTTCGACGCCGCGTAACTCACTGCTGTGCTAATGCGTTCTAGCTCTTTTTCGACTTCTTGAGGATCTTGCGCTTCCGCGTAAGCACCAGTATGAATCTCGATAAAAGGCGCTTTAGTAGTCACCGCCGCATCAATCTGCCGAAAGTCGGGATCGATAAAGAGCGACACCACAATATTCGCTTGCTGCAAACGCGCCACCGCTTCATTCATTTTCGCTTGTTGACCCGCAACGTCTAAGCCGCCTTCAGTCGTCACTTCCTCGCGTTTCTCTGGCACGAGGCAGCAGAAATGCGGGCGTGTCTGACAAGCAATACTAATCATCTCTTCGGTGACCGCCATTTCCAGATTCATACGGGTCTGAATGGTTTGTCGCAGTAAGGCAATATCTCGGTCAGTAATATGGCGACGATCTTCGCGTAAGTGCACGGTAATGCCATCAGCACCCGCTTGTTCTGCTACAAAAGCGGCCTGAACGGGATCCGGATAGTGGGTACCCCGAGCGTTACGCACGGTAGCAATATGGTCAATATTTACGCCTAAATAAACTTCCGCCATGCTAAACCTCATAGATAATCGCGAAAAAAAGGGACAATGTAATCACTCCTCCGGTTTATTAACGGGAAGCTGGAACTGCCGGAAGAGTGCTTGACTTTTTAAAGGACGCCCACCTAAATAGGGCTTCAGCGCCATACGCGTAAAACGTTTTGCCGCCCGCAGTGTATCAATTTCTGGAAATTCGCGCTGATAAAATGCACGTAACTGACGACCGGTGAAGGTATGCGCGGTCGGCATCACACTTGCAATAAAGCCGCGCTCTTGCCGGTAGTTATAGGTCATCTCATCACTGACTTCTTCGCCGCTACCGGCGCAATGTAAGAAATCCACGCCGTAACCCAGATGCGTCAATAGCGCAAATTCGAAACGTCGTAATACCGGCTCAGGAGAGCTATCGAGCGCGGCAAGCGATTGCAAACAATGGAGATAGTCGAAGAAGAGCGCTGAGTAACCAATTTCTTGGCCGAGGACTCTCATCAACAGTTCATTGACATAAAGTCCACAGTAAAGATAAGTCCCGCTCAGCGGCAGCCCCATGGAGACAGGTTCAGCGCTACGCAACGTTTTGACTTCACCTTTACCGCCCCACCGCATCAGTAGAGGTGTGAAAGGCTGTAACGCACCTTTAAGGTTGGAACGGCGTGAACGAGCCCCTTTCGCCAGAACAGTGACGCGTCCATCGCTTTCACTGAAAATGTCGAGTAGTAAGCTCGTTTCGCTGTAAGGGCGAGCATGCAAAACGAAAACGCGCTGCCAGCCCTCCATCAATCAGAGATCGTCGGTATAGCCTAGGCTACGCAGTGCACGTTCGTCATCTGCCCAGCCTGACTTCACTTTTACCCATAGTTCGAGGTGAACACGGGATTCGAACATCTCTTCCATATCGCGGCGTGCTTCAATACCAATGGTTTTGATCTTAGTCCCTTTATTACCAATCACCATCTTTTTCTGGCCTTCGCGTTCGACCAAAATCAGACCATTGATATCGTAACCGCCTCGTTCATTGGTTACAAAACGCTCGATTTCAACGGTAACTGAATACGGCAGTTCAGCCCCTAAGAAACGCATTAACTTTTCGCGAATGATCTCAGACGCCATAAAGCGTTGTGAACGGTCAGTCACATAATCTTCCGGGAAGTGATGGTCCGCTTCAGGAAGAGTGTTATGAACGATACGCGCGATAGCATCGACGTTCTGTCCGGTTTCTGCACATAACGGTACCACATCAGCAAAATTCATCTTTTGACTGATCTGTTGAATATGTGGCAATAAAATCGTTTTATCTTGGATATTGTCGATTTTATTGATGGCTAAGATAACCGGTACCTTGACCGATTTTAACTTATTAAGCACCATCTCGTCGTCTTCAGTCCAACGAGTGCCCTCTACCACAAAGACAATAAGCTCAACATCACCAATCGAGCTGCTCGCTGCGCGGTTCATCAAGCGGTTAATCGCACGCTTTTCTTCGATATGCAGACCCGGAGTATCTACATAAATAGCTTGGTAAGCACCTTGAGTATCAATACCCATGATGCGGTGGCGTGTCGTTTGCGGTTTGCGTGAAGTAATCGAGACTTTTTGCCCCAATAACTGGTTCAATAGTGTCGATTTTCCAACGTTCGGGCGGCCGACAATTGCGATAAAACCGCAATGCGTTACTTGTTCGCTCATTCAATTCCTAACTTAGTCAGTGCTTGCTCTGCAGCAGCCTGTTCTGCTTTGCGACGGCTAGAACCAATGCCAACCACCGCTTCATTCATACCACTCACTTGGCAGTGAATCGTAAATTCTTGATCATGGGCCTCTCCCCTTACCTGTACGACTAAATAAGCAGGTAATGGCAAGTGACGCCCTTGAAGATACTCTTGTAAACGGGTTTTCGGATCTTTTTGCTTATCACCCGGGCTGATGGCTTCGAGCCGTGACTGATACCAGTTGAGTATTAATTTTTCTGTTTTTTGGATATCACTGTCCAGAAAAATTCCGCCAATCAGCGCTTCAACGGTATCGGCTAAAATGGATTCACGACGAAATCCACCACTCTTAAGTTCACCAGGTCCTAAGCGCAAGCACTCACCTAGTTCGAACTCACGTGCCATCTCAGCAAGGGTATTTCCCCTTACTAAGGTCGCTCGCATCCGGCTCATATCCCCTTCATCAACACGCGGGAATTGACAGTAAAGCGCGTTCGCGATGACATAACTTAAAATTGAATCCCCAAGAAATTCTAATCTTTCATTATGTTTACTACTGGCGCTGCGATGCGTCAAGGCTTGTTGCAGAAGTTCCGGATGAGTAAAAGTGTAGCCTAGTTTACGCTGCAGCTTATTTATAAGAATGGGGTTCATGCTGTTCCAGTTATTCTTTGCGTCTGTTAATTGCACATGAAACAGGGCTGTATCAACTCACGGTTTCATGTGCAGTAGTGAAAATTATGGGTTGAGTTCGTCCCTGAACTCAATCCCTATCAATGGATACCACCAATCCGGCTTAATCTTACGCCTGTTGGCCATTGACCTTCTTGTTTATCGAAGCTCATCCAGATAGCGACGGCTTTCCCAACGAGATTCTTCTCTGGAACAAATCCCCAATAACGGCTATCTGCACTGTTATCGCGGTTGTCACCCATCATAAAATATTCTCCAGCCGGGACCACCCATGTTGATTGCGGTTGGCCATCTTGCTGGTAGTAAGCATCCACTTGGCTCTGGGCTTGATTAACCAATAGAATGTTGTGGGTGACATTACCCAGAGTCTCTTGACGCTCACCCAGCTGTAATCCGCCGGGTAACATACCTGCTTTAGAGATTTGATAAAAGCCATTACCCACTTCATTTCCATCAAAACCGCTAAAGGTTTGTAGAAAATCACTCTTTTCCATCGACGAGTAAGTTATCGCGACTGGATTTTCGCAATGCCCTTCGCCACAGCCAGGGGTAACCGTTACGGTCTTGCTATCCGGATCGAAAACAATCTTGTCTCCCGGCAAACCAATCACTCGTTTGATGTAATCGACAGAAGGATCTTTCGGATATTTAAACACCACCACATCACCACGCTTAGGATGCCCAGTAGGGATCAGCGTAGTCTGGGTAATTGGGTCTTTTAATCCGTAAGCAAACTTTTCGACCAAGATAAAATCACCGATCAATAAAGTTGGCATCATCGATCCGGAAGGGATCTGGAAAGGTTCATAAATAAATGAACGCACGATAAAGACCACAGCCAGTACCGGAAATACCGATACTGACGTCTCCACCCAGCTTGGCTGACGCGCAACGCTGTCTAGAGTCGCTTTATCTAACGTGGTGTTAGCGTGATCTTGCGCCTGTTGACACTTAGCACGGCGCGCCGGGGCCCATTTAAATTTATCCAGACACCACACGATACCGGTGAGTAACGTTGCAACTGCCAAAATCAGTGCAAACATATTTGCCATGACCAATCCTTAATTAATTAATCTTTACCAACATGCAGAATTGCTAAGAACGCCTCTTGCGGTAACTCTACGTTGCCGACTTGCTTCATGCGTTTCTTACCATCTTTCTGTTTCTGTAATAATTTCTTCTTACGGCTCACGTCACCACCATAACACTTCGCCAATACGTTTTTACGTAATTGTTTGACCGTGGAACGGGCAATAATGTGGTTACCAATGGCAGCTTGGATAGCAATATCAAACTGTTGACGAGGAATGAGCTCACGCATTTTTTCGACTAATTCACGACCTCGAGATTGTGAATTATCGCGGTGAGTGATTAGCGCGAGCGCATCAACACGTTCGGAGTTGATCATGACATCAACACGAACCATGTCTGACGTTTGGAAACGCTTAAAGTTATAATCAAGCGATGCATAACCACGGGATGTCGATTTAATCCGGTCAAAGAAGTCTAAGACGACTTCGGCCATCGGAATATCGTAGGTTAACGCGACTTGATTACCGTGGTAAACCATGTTGGTTTGTACGCCACGTTTCTCAACACACAGAGTGATCACGTTACCGAGGAATTCTTGCGGCAACAGCATATGACATTCGGCAATCGGCTCGCGTAGCTCTTCAATGTTGTTAAGCGGCGGTAGTTTAGCTGGGCTATCAACATACAGTGTTTCACCACTGGTCGTCACTACTTCATAGACTACCGTTGGCGCCGTGGTAATCAGGTCCAAGTCGTACTCGCGCTCTAAGCGCTCTTGGATGATTTCCATGTGCAATAATCCAAGGAAGCCACAACGGAAACCAAAGCCCAAGGCAGTCGAGCTCTCTGGCTCGTAGAATAACGAGGCGTCATTCAGACTCAGTTTGCCCAGAGCATCACGGAAGTTTTCATAATCGTCAGAGCTTACAGGAAATAATCCAGCATAGACTTGTGGTTTAACCTTTTTAAACCCTGGTAGCGGCTTATCAGCCGAATACTTCGCCGCAGTCAGAGTATCCCCGACGGGCGCACCTAGGATGTCTTTGATGGCACACACTAACCAGCCAACTTCCCCACTGCGTAATTCATCACGGTCAACGCGTTTCGGCGTAAAGATACCCAGACGATCAGCATTATAGACTTGACCGGTACTCATCACTTTGATTTTGTCGCCTTTACGCAACACACCATTTTTAACACGGACTAGAGAGACAACCCCTAAGTAGTTATCGAACCATGAGTCGATAATCAGCGCTTGTAACGGTGCATCAATATCGCCTTCCGGTGGTGGAATATCGCGTACTAGACGTTCTAATACTTCAGGAACACCTAATCCTGTTTTAGCCGAACATCTTACCGCATCCGTCGCATCAATCCCGACAATATCTTCAATCTCTTGGGAAACGCGATCAGGGTCCGCCGCAGGGAGGTCAATTTTGTTTAATACCGGTACAACTTCCAGATCCATTTCAATCGCGGTGTAGCAGTTAGCCAAGGTTTGCGCTTCGACACCCTGCCCTGCATCCACGACAAGTAGCGCACCTTCACAGGCGGCAAGAGAACGAGAGACTTCATAGGAGAAGTCTACGTGCCCCGGCGTATCAATGAAGTTAAGTTGATAAATTTCACCATTTTGTGCGTGATAATCGAGGGTCACGCTTTGCGCTTTGATAGTGATCCCACGCTCACGTTCAAGATCCATGGAGTCCAAAACTTGGGCCGCCATTTCACGATCACTCAAGCCGCCACAGGTTTGAATTAAGCGATCAGATAACGTGGATTTTCCATGGTCGATATGCGCAATGATGGAGAAATTTCTTATATTCTTCATATCCGGGGATTTTTTCATAGTTTCCTGCAAAATTTATTCAGGTGGACACATAAATGGACCCATGATGCATGTACCCACTTTTTTACTGCGGAGCATATTACACGACAGCGGCAAAGACGTCAGCATATCAACAGCCTTGGACAGCTTTTTTTTAAGACAATTTATGGGAAGAAGTATGAAGGGGGACTGCAAGCAAACCGTAAATCGCTGAATACAGCTCGCTCGCTAACATAAATCGACTCGTTACGAAGAGTGAGAAGGATGAACCGAGTCAACGCGCAATTGGTCTGGGCCTAAGGCAACCGTTAGTATTACGGGTTGGAACGAATGTTTTTCACCTAAAGTTTTCGATAAAAGCTTAGCGATGAAGAAACCGCCAACGCCACCCAGCAAGGCCCCCCCTGCGCTGGCCATATCGGTATTAAACCAATACTGTAATAGGCCTGCACCGATGAAGAGTCCCACTAATGGCGTGATATACACCATCAACGCTGAGCTGAGTAAACTGCTTTCCCTAATACCTAACTCAATACGTTGACCGGGCTGCAAGGGCTTATCGCTATTCACTTGCATGACATGCGCGTTTTTAGGGCCGAGTTTGTTTAACATCTGACTCCCGCATCCTTTACGTGCAGAACAACTATTACAGGTTGTTTTCGCTTCAGTATGCAGTGTCGCAACACCTTGGTCCCATGACACGACTGTCGCCCATTCTCTCATCATTGTTAAGTCCCCGTATTGACCGTATCTGCAATGCGCTTCGCCGTCTCACGAGGAAGTTCACCGACAACGCTAATTTCCTTATTATTACGTATTTCAACGTAAAGCGTGCGACGCCCAGTGCTATAAGATTGCGGAGGCGTTGAACCGTTCGCCGCAGAGACATTTACCGTGAAGGTAAAAAGACCATCGGAATAGAGGCGTGATTCGATTTTTTTCGCTAAGGCCGGTACTTGGCGTTGGCTTTGTGATAATACCTGAACCCCGGCAGGTAGCCAGCCAGGAGTCCAACTTAATTCTGTGTGCGAATTTTTCGGCAATGAGGTCATTTCAGGAGGCAGCTTAGCATCCACCAGCGGCGCCATTACCTGCTGTAGCTGATCATCGGCAGCGAAATCAACGACTTGGAATTGCTCGATCGTTTCCCCTTCTTGCGACAGCAGATCGGCACGTAAAGGGAGTGAGCTCGCGCTATCTAACCAGACCGCGTAACTGAAACGAGAACCGTCTTTCGAAACGATACGTACAACATCGCATAACCGGTCAGCCACCCGAGAACGTCCGACACTAATAAAGTCGTAGTAATCTTTTAGCCGATCGAAATTCGCAAATAAAATCGATGGGAGTCCATCGATAATATGGTCGCCCGGAAGCGTAAAGGGATCAACGCCTGAACTCGCATCGAAATAACTGATCGAACGATTGCGTTGGATCACTTCTCGACGCGGGCCGTCCATCTGCAGCAGTTGTGCAAACACTTGATTGTTGACTAGCGCATGGCGATAGCGCAACGACTCAATACCTTGTTCGCTAATAGTAATATAGGAAAGCTGGTAGTTAAGCGTATTGGTTGCTTTATCCATCTGCTTTAGCATCACAAAGGGTTGGTTCGGCTTTGTTTCCGTCGATACAGCGCTGTTATCGGCAAAACTAGAGAAGGGATAAAGTAAACTGCCGCATAATGCGGCAGAGAGAAGAAGTTTTTCTTTCATTATTGATGGACAGTGTCCGAATACTGTTGTTTATCAAGAACGGAGGACGTCGGCGGTAGGCTGTCACCATCATTTAGACGACGTTGTAACTCGTAATCTTGAAGCATTGCGTTAATGCGCGCGCGCTGTTCTTGAACCTGTCCGGCAGAGGACGAGCCTTCAAACATGTCGCCAGGAACGCCTAAACTGACTGGAGACGCTTTACCCATCATTGGCAAGGTATTGAAAGCGGGTGTGTCTTGGCTATCGGAGATCGCTGCATCACCACCCTGGTTGTAATGCTGCACACCGACGATGACGGCCATAGAGACACAAGCTGCAACGCCTACTTGGGCCAATTGCGCGCCCCAACTACCCGTTTTCGAGAAAAAGCCCATTTTACGCCAGCGTGACGGTTTAGGTTGCTCTTCAACGATAAGAGGCGTGACAGGGGTACCGAAAGCGGGCTCTTGTGCTATCGCTTCAGCCACTTTGGCAGAGATATCAAAATGTATGACCTGACCCAGATCACCACGAAGCGTGTCACGAACCAGATGGAAACGTTCCCAACTAGCTTGCAACTCAGCGTCTTTAGAAAGTTCAGTGAGTAAAGACTGATCTAAGGCCTCGCCATCCATTAAAGCGGAAAGTTGCTTTTTCTGCATACCTTAATACCCTTTAGGTAGTCACTCTACTGCGCGATTAGCGCTGCAGCAGTGGTTGAACTTTATTATCAATCGCTTCTCGTGCACGGAATATACGTGAACGAACAGTGCCGACTGGGCACTCCATGATTTCAGCGATTTCCTCATAACTCAACCCATCTAATTCACGAAGCGTAATCGCCATACGTAAATCTTCAGGAAGAGTTTCAATTGTCCTAAAAACTATCTGCTTCAGTTCATCTGACAACATTAAGTTCTCAGGGTTCGAAATTTCTTTTAAAGCGCTAGCTGCTTCAAAGTTTTCGGCATCGCTTGCATCGACATCGCTCGATGGCGGACGGCGACCTTGCGCCACTAAATAATTTTTAGCCGTGTTAACCGCAATGCGATAAAGCCAAGTATAGAAGGCGCTCTCACCACGGAAAGACTCTATAGCACGATAAGCCTTGATAAATGACTCTTGTACGACATCGGGTACGTCCCCTGGCGGAACGTAGCGCGTCACTAAACTGGCCACTTTATGTTGATAACGTAGCACCAGTAAGTTAAACGATTTTTGATCGCCCTTCTGGACCCGTTCTACCAGAACTTGATCCGTTAACTGCTCGCTCATCTGAGGTTCTGTCCTCATAAAATATTCAATGTAAAACCACCCAGTGCCATAACGTTATTGCCATTGGCGAGCCCAAGGTTGGAACTGAATAATGATCAAAAGTTCACTGAAATTTAGGTAAATTGCTATTTAAAGTTTTAGCAATGAATTATCCCTAATCACAATCGCGTTATCTGCAGGCTAATTTACCTGATAAACCAAGAAGTTTCATGTTTTATCAGTATAGATGATGCACTAAAACGCTAAATAAAATTCTTTTGTTAAGCGTTGAAAATCAGTGCTGTATTGCCCTTGTTCATCGCGGATCACCAAATGTTCTGTTCCACTTTGTGTCGGACAGCGACGCCAGGTCATCATACGGCGTTTTGCTGGCCTATCTGTTCGCTCAGAAACGTCACACTGTTGACTCAATATCCATCCCGTAGTGCGAGCATAGTGGGTAAACTGCTCGGCTTCTTGGATGGGTAATACTACCGAAAAAAAACCCTCCTCGCTAAGCAAGGTGGTGACCTGCTTGAGCAGTGCGGGATGATCCAACGTGCTGCTATCTCGAGCTTTTTCGCGCTGTGCATCCCTATAGGACTTTCCATTCTGAAAGTAAGGGGGATTACAAATCACCAACCCATAACGTTCAAGAGATAAATCATTCCATGCCAAGATATCCTGCTGCCAGACGGTAAAGTGCGCTTGCCACGGTGAAGCCGCGCAATTCTCCCGAGCTTGTTCTACCGCTGCGAGGTCAATATCAATCGCATCGATGAAGAAAGGGGTTTGTTCGGCGTCTAAACGCTGTGCCAGCATCAAGGATAATAACCCACTTCCGGTTCCGATATCCAAGACGCGACGCGTGGTGGGAAGTGGCGCCCATGCTCCTAACAATACTCCATCCGTGCTCACTTTCATGCCGCAACGGTCATGGCCCACGAAAAATTGTTTAAAGGTAAAGCCCCCACGGCGAGGTGGCGATGGTATGCTGGCTATCATATCGCTCTCCAAAACGTCTCTATTCGTCCAATGGTCACCCTTTTTGCGCGAACTTTATCAGTATTCATGCCCTTTTACCTGCATAACGCAGAATTAATCGGCAGGAAAAGGTGAACAATTGCGGTGAAATGTCTATAATCGGCGCCCCAACCAGAGGTAGAACATGACTGTAACCACATTTTCCGAATTAGAACTTGATGAAAGCCTGCTAGAAGCCCTACAGGATAAAAATTACCAGCGCCCGACGGCAATCCAAGCAGCTGCGATCCCACCCGCCCTCGAAGGCCGTGACATCCTCGGTTCAGCCCCTACCGGCACTGGAAAAACTGCGGCTTACTTATTGCCTGCCTTACAACACTTACTCGATTTCCCGCGTAAAAAATCAGGGCCTCCGCGCATCCTGATCCTTACCCCTACGCGTGAATTAGCGATGCAGGTCGCTGACCAAGCCAAAGAGTTGGCTAAACACACGCATTTAGATATCTCTACCATTACTGGTGGGGTCGCGTATATGAACCACGCTGAAGTGTTCAGTACCAACCAAGATGTCGTCGTCGCGACCACGGGCCGTCTTTTACAATATATCAAAGAAGAGAATTTTGACTGCCGCGCAGTTGAGACCCTTATCCTTGACGAAGCAGACCGTATGCTCGATATGGGGTTTGCTAACGATATTGAAACTATCGCCGCTGAGACTCGCTGGCGTAAACAAACCATGCTGTTCTCTGCGACGCTGGAAGGCGACGATATCGAAGATTTCGCACAGCGAATTCTTAATGAACCGGTGACCTTAGATGCCGACCCGAGCCGCCGCGAACGTAAAAAAATTCTGCAATGGTACTATCGCGCCGATGATTTAGCGCACAAACGTAAATTATTGATTCACTTGCTTCAGCAAGAAGATGTCACACGTTCTGTGGTCTTTATCAGAAAAAGAGACCGTGTACATGAAGTGGCGGCATGGTTGCGTGAAGCCGGTATCCGCTGTACCTATCTTGAAGGCGAAATGGTACAGATCAAACGTAATGAAGCCATCAAGCGCCTTGCTGAAGGCACTGTGAACGTTCTCGTTGCAACCGATATTGCCGCCCGTGGGATCGACATCGATGATGTGAGTCATGTGTTTAACTTCGATATGCCACGCACCGCTGATATCTACCTGCATCGTATTGGTCGAACCGGGCGCGCTGGACGTAAAGGGACTGCATTATCACTCGTTGAAGCCCATGATAATGCGCTGCTCCTTAAAATTAGCCGCTATATCAACGAGCCACTGAAAGCGCGAACCATCGATGAGCTTCGCCCGACGACGCGAGCCCCTTCAGATAAAGGGCCGAAGAAAGCGTCGAAGAAAGAGATGGAACGCCGTAAACAAAAACGTGACGCGTTGAAAGATGACAATAAGCCACGGGTTAAAAATCGTCATCGTGATGCGAAAAACGTCGGCAAGCGCCGTAAACCTTCCGAGAAAGTCGCGGTTCAGGACGTGAAAGAGACGTCTGGACGTAGCGAGTAGAAAGCAGAGGCGCATCGCGCCTCTTTTTTTATATCCGATGACAGGAGTCAGTGATGAAAATACACCTGACCTGGCACGACGTGCTGGGTGATGAAAAACAAAAGCCCTATTTCACCGACACCTTGCGACAGGTACAGCAAGAGCGGAGCGAGGGGACGATTATTTATCCTCCCGCAGCTGAAGTCTTCAGTGCATTTAAACTCACCGATTTCGCCGATATTCGTGTAGTGATTTTGGGGCAAGATCCTTACCACGGTCCGAACCAAGCGCATGGCTTAGCGTTTTCGGTGCAGCCTGGCATTGCTCCACCGCCCTCGCTGGTGAATATTTATAAAGAGTTAGTAACAGATATCCCAGGATTTACCCGCCCTAATCATGGTTACCTTGCGCCGTGGGCCTCGCAGGGCGTTTTGCTACTTAATACCGTGCTAACGGTCAGAGCGGGCCAAGCCCATTCTCATGCTGGGCTTGGCTGGGAGACCTTCACTTCTCATGTGATTAGTATGATTAATCAGCATCACGATGGTGTGGTGTTTTTACTGTGGGGCGCGCATGCTCAGAAAAAAGGGCAAATAATCGATACGACGCGTCACCACGTACTCAAGGCACCGCACCCTTCCCCGCTCTCTGCACACCGCGGATTCCTCGGTTGTCAGCATTTCTCCCAAACGAACGCTATTCTGACTTCGCAAGGTTTAGCAGAGATCGACTGGACAGTGTAAAAACAAAAAAAGCTGCCTAAGGCAGCTTTTCTATCTATCCAAAACATTACGCTTTAGAAACGGCAACCATTGCTGGACGTAATAGACGACCGTTTAAGGTGTAACCGCGTTGCATAACCATAATGACATGATTAGGTGCAACATCCGCCGATTCAATCATCGACATCGCTTGGTGAACGTCTGGGTTGAAAGGCACATGAATATCGCCCACCACCTCCACACCAAACTTACGTACCGCGTCTAACAGAGATTTAAGCGTCAGCTCGATCCCTTCAACCATAGAAGCCAGCTCTGGGTTCTCTTTATTCGAGACTTCTAGGGCACGCTCAAGGCTATCGATAACCGGTAATAATTCGTTGGCGAATTTTTCTAGCGCAAATTTATGCGCCTTCTCAATATCGATTTCAGTGCGTCGACGAATGTTTTCGATTTCAGCCTGCGCACGCACTTGTGCTTCACGCACGCCACCTTGCGACTCCGCCAGCGCTTTTTCTAATTCGGCGATACGCTCATCACGAGGATCGATGCTTTCAGATGCATCCTGTTGATTTTGCTGCTCAGCTTGCTCGGCATTCAGCACTTCAGGATCTTGTTGATTCGGGGTATTCTGTTCTTTACTACTCATGAAAATCTCCGCATTTCATAGTCATCTCGGCAATAAGGCTATTATGGGGATGAAATTTTGGGATTCAAGAGACTCTGACAGATTGTCGAGAGTTTTGCGCACAGAGGATGCTTTACCTGATGAATAAGTTGTTTAATTGTATCGGAATTGTTGGCCACCCGCGAAATCTGAGCGCACTCTCTACGCATGAACAATTATGTTGTTGGCTAAGCGAACAAGGGCACGAGGTTATCGTCGAGGAGCAAATTGCTTGCGAGATGCAATTACCCAACGTACGGACCGCTACCCTCTCTGAAATTGGCCAACAGGCTGATCTTGCGGTCGTTATCGGGGGTGATGGCAATATGCTTGGCGCCGCCCGTGTCTTGGCGCGTTACGATATAAAGGTGATTGGCATTAACCGAGGAAACCTAGGTTTTCTGACCGATCTCAATCCGGATAATGCGATTGAAGAGCTGGGTAAAGTGCTGGCAGGCGAATATACCACTGATTCCCGAGCCCTATTGGAAGCCTCAGTGCGCGGTGACCCACCGCAACCTCGGGTCGCTACGGCGTTAAATGAGATCGTCCTGCACCCTGGTAAGGTCGCTCATATGATCGAGTTTGAAGTGTATATCGATAACCAGTTTGCCTTCTCACAGCGCTCTGATGGCCTGATTATTTCAACGACTACCGGCTCTACCGCCTATTCACTCTCTGCCGGTGGCCCGATTTTAATGCCCTCATTAGAAGCCATTGCCATCGTGCCGATGTTTCCTCATACCCTTTCAGCCCGCCCGTTAGTCATCGATAGCCGTAGTACGATTAGCTTACGTTTTGCCAGTCTACGCAGTGAATTAGAAGTGAGTTGTGACAGTCAGCTTGCTCTACCGATTCAAGAAGGTGAAGAAGTCATTATTCGTCGCAGCCCTGATGAATTATTCCTGCTACACCCAAAAGACTATAACTACTTCACGACCCTGACTGGGAAATTGGGATGGTCGGAAAAATTATTCTGAAAATCTTTCTGCGGGTCTTTACTCAGTAAAAAAGATGCTTATACTGTATAAAAAAACAGTCATGTTTTTCTATACAGGTGATTATATGCTGGCACAACTTACTATCAGTAATTTTGCTATTGTTCGCGAACTGGATATCGATTTCCAACAAGGCATGACCGCCATCACCGGCGAAACCGGGGCGGGTAAGTCTATCGCTATCGATGCCTTAGGGTTATGTTTGGGTAACCGAGCTGACGCCGACACTGTGCGTCCCGGCGCGCAACGTGCCGATATTTGTGCCAGATTCCAGCTAAAAAAATCACCGTCAGCCCAACAGTGGCTAGTTGATAATCATCTTGATGACCAATGCGAATGTTTACTGCGTCGTGTGATCAGTGCCGATGGCCGCTCTAGGGGCTTTATTAATGGTACTGCCGTCCCCCTTTCGCAACTACGCGAACTGGGGCAGCTGCTTATCCAAATCCATGGTCAACACGCCCATCAGTTACTCTTGAAAGCCGATCATCAACGGACATTGCTTGATGCGTATAGCCATCATCCGGCGCTCATTGACACAATGCGCGACGCCTATAACTCCTGGCACAAAAGCTGTCGCGAGCTTGCCGCACTTACCCAACAAAAAAATGACCGCGCGGCACGTCGTGAACTCCTCGATTATCAGTTACAAGAGCTTAATAAATTTTCCCCAGCCGAAGATGAATATCAGCAAATCGACGAAGAGTATAAGCAGCTTGCGAGCAGTGGACAGCGTATCAGCTTAAGCCAACAAATTGTGCACTGGGTCTCTGAAAGTGAAGAGGCCTCATTACAGTCTCTTGTTTATCAGTCTCAACAGTTGTTACAAGAACTGGTTTCGTTAGATGACCGTTTGGCTCCCGTGCAGGGCATGATGGATAACGCGGCCATTTTACTGAGCGAGATGAGCGATGAACTGCGCCACTATCATGAAGCGATCGATTTAGACCCTAATCGCTTGCAAGGCCTAGAACAGCGTCTCTCTCGTTATGTTTCGCTGGCACGTAAGCACCACGTGACGCCCGAAACATTACACAGTACGCACCAACAATTGTTGGAGGAATATTCGCAACTAGAGAACGTTGAGTCGGATATTGAACACCTTACGGCTGAAGTGGCACACTATCATCAACGCGCACTAGAGGTTGCCGGTCAACTTTCTACGCAACGGCAGCACTTTGCCACTGAGTTAGCAGGATTGATCACAGAGTCCATTCAGCAGCTTGCGATGCCACATGGCCAATTTAATATTGTGATTACGCATACTCCGGAGAAGCTCACCGCTGAGGGTGCTGACAATATTGAGTTCCAAGTCTCGGCAAACCCTGGGCAGTCGCTTCAACCTCTGGGTAAAGTGGTTTCAGGTGGTGAACTATCCCGTATTGCTCTAGCCGTTCAGGTCATTACCGCTAAGAAAATGGAAACCCCAGCAATGATTTTCGATGAAGTCGATGTAGGGATCAGCGGCCCGACTGCGGCGATTGTCGGCAAAATGCTGCGTAAACTCGGTGAATCGACCCAAGTATTATGCGTCACACACTTACCACAAGTCGCTGGATGTGGTCATGGTCACTT
Source organism: Rosenbergiella nectarea (assembly GCF_900111105.1). Lineage (GTDB taxonomy): Bacteria > Pseudomonadota > Gammaproteobacteria > Enterobacterales > Enterobacteriaceae > Rosenbergiella > Rosenbergiella nectarea. Next base: position 168,260 of record NZ_FOGC01000007.1, read on the forward strand.
CTATATCAGTAAACTCACCGACGGGGCAATGACGGAAACCCGCATGGTGAATTTAGATAAAGCGGCGCGTTTAAAAGAATTAGCTCGCCTTCTTGGCGGCAGTGAAGTCACTCGCAACACCTTAGCCAACGCTAAAGAACTTTTAGCCGCCTAATCGGGCACTTTTTCTCTGTATAACAGTCATATCTTGCGCCAGAGGTTTTCATCTGGCGTAAGGTCTATTATTATCGACATCTAGCTTCCCTGCGATCAGGGTGAACTTATTGTGATGGCAAGTTATGCCTGTCGGCAACTGGTCAAGAAAAAGGAAACGATTCATGCGCAGTAAAATACTGACTGCTGCGACCGCGGCGCTATTATTAACCACCGCCGGTTGCTCAACGTTGGAACGTGTAGTTTATCGCCCGGATATCAACCAAGGTAATTACTTGGTCGCGACCGATGTCAGTAAAATTCATACTGGTATGACACAGCAGCAGGTTGCTTACACACTAGGCACGCCGATGATGAGCGATCCTTTTGGTAGCAATGTGTGGTATTACGTCTTCCGTCAAGAGCCAGGTCATCAAAAAGTCACGCAACAAACTCTGACGTTGACCTTCAACAGCAGTGGTATTCTGACTAATATCGATAACAAGCCAGCCTTAAGCAAGACCAAATAAGTAGATTCGCTACTCGACACATGTTCGGGTAGCGATATTATTATTTTTTATTCGCTGCTGAGCGCTCTGCGCGTTGCCGACGCATCTCTTTTGGATCCGCTAATAATGGACGATAGATTTCAATTCTATCCCCTTCTTCAATCTGATCGCTGAGCTTAACGGGTCGGCTGTATACGCCCACTTTATTCTCCGTTAATTGGATATCTTTGCGCAGTTCTAACAATCCCGAAGCAATGATCGCCTGTTCAACAGTACTGCCCTCAGGCACAGTCACCGGACGAAGGTATTGTTTTTCAGGTAATGCGTAAACCACCTCAACGCGAATATCAGCCACGATAAACCTCGTGAGCTCGCTCGCTGAAGGCCTTAACCATATTATTCGCTAACTCTTTGAAGATACGCCCGAAAGCCATTTCCACTAACATATTGGAAAATTCGAAATCAAGATTCAGTTCGACTTTACAGGCATCCTCACCGAGTGGTGTAAAGGTCCACCCACCACCGAGTTTGCGAAAAGGTCCGTCCACTAGCTGCATGGCAATACGCTGGTTTTCTGTCAGGGCATTACGCGTCGTAAAGGTCTTACTGATGCCTGCTTTGGAGACATCTACCGATGCGGTCATCTGCTGCTCGGATTGCTCTAAAATTTTGCTACCGGTGCAGCCAGGGAGAAATTGTGGATAGCTATCAACATCGTTGACAAGTTGATACATTTTAGCCGCGCTGAAAGGGACCAACGCTGAACGACTGATCTGGGCCATAAGAGTTCCTGGTCTGAAAAAAACACCTTGATCATAGCAGTTTCAGTAAATAAACAGAAATGTCTAATCGGAATCAGCGTGCTAGAATAGCACCAATACTTAACTTTCTTACATAAGGAAGTCGGCGACGCTTTCAAAAAGTGGTGTAGAATAGGGATACTATGACAAAGAAAAAATCTAACAAACCTGGTTCCGCGACCATTGCAATGAACAAACGTGCCCGCCACGAATATTTCATTGAAGAAGAGTTCGAAGCAGGCCTCTCATTACAGGGATGGGAAGTAAAATCCCTCCGTGCCGGCAAAGCAAATATCAGCGAAAGCTATATCTTATTACGTGATGGCGAAGCCTACCTGTTCGGGTCGACCTTTCAGCCGTTAACGGTCGCCTCTTCGCACGTGGTCTGCGACCCAACGCGTAACCGCAAACTTCTGCTTAAACAGCGTGAACTCGATTCACTGTATGGTCGTGTCAATCGCGAAGGCTATACCGTCGTTGCTCTTTCACTTTATTGGAAGAATGCATGGGCTAAGCTTAAAATTGGCGTGGCAAAAGGTAAAAAAGAACACGATAAACGCGACGATATTAAAAATCGCGAGTGGCAGTTAGACAAAGCGCGTATTATGAAGAACGCAAATCGTTAAATTACTGGTGCAGCAGCATATTTATCTGCTACACTGTGTAACAGTACTTGGGGCTGATTCTGGATTCGACAGGATTCGCGAAGCCCTAGGAGCATGCCGAGGGGCGGTTGGCCTCGTAAAAAGCCGCAAAAAAATAGTCGCAAACGACGAAAACTACGCACTAGCAGCTTAATAACCTGCTCAGAGCCCTCTCTCCCTAGCCTCCGCTCTTAGGACGGGGATCAAGAGAGGTCAAACCTAAAAGAGATCGTGTGGATGCCCTGCCTGGGGTTGAAGCATTAAACTTAATCAGGCTAGTTCGTTAGTGGCGTGTCCATCCGCAGCTAATTGGCGAATGTAAAGACTGGACTAAGCATGTAGTGCCGACGGTGTAGTAATTCTGGACGCGGGTTCAACTCCCGCCAGCTCCACCAAATAATCTTCCGAAGACGTCCGAGGAAGTCTAAAAAGCCCGCTAACTCAATAGGTTGCGGGCTTTTTTATGTCCGGTAGTGTCCGAGGAGTTCCGCCTAAATCCAGTGATTATTGGTATACGCATTGGTATACGTTAAGATACACCTAAAAAACGTATACCAATGATGAAGGATATACCTTGTCTAGAACTACGCGCCCCCTAACCAATACCGAAGTTTCACGCAGTAAAGCCCTCGAAAAAGAAATCACGCTCCATGACGGTGAAGGCTTATTTTTGGTGGTTAAAGTCTCCGGTAGAAAATTATGGCGCTTTCGTTATCTGCGTCCCGCTACAAAAAAACGTACGATGATAAGCCTTGGCTCCTATCCTTCTTTGTCACTTGCGGACGCTCGAGCATTACGTTCGGAATACTTGAGTCTGCTTGCTAGAGGACTCGACCCCCAAACTGAGGCAGAGCTCGTTGTAGAGCAAAAGCAGATTGCTGTAGAGAGTATTTTTAGTACAGTTGCCGCTAATTGGTTCTCGATTAAAAGTAAAATCGTCACTGAGGACTATGCCAAAGACATATGGCGGTCTTTAGAAAGGGATGTTTTCCCGATCATTGGCAGCACACCAGTTCAGGACTTGAAAGCTAGAGTACTAATCAGTGCCTTAGAGCCAGTTAAAGCTAGAGGAGCGTTAGAAACCGTAAGGCGGTTGATTCAACGTATAAGCGAAATACTCACTTATGCAGTGAATACAGGATTAATCGATACTAACCCTGCTTTGGGAATAAATATGGCGTTTGAGCGCCCAAAAAAACAGCACATGCCAACGCTGCGCCCCGAAGAACTCCCTAAGCTGATGCGTTCACTTGTCATGTCTAATCTTTCTATTCCTACTAGATGCCTCATTGAATGGCAGTTACTCACCTTGGTTCGTCCTTCTGAAGCGGCTGGCACGCGATGGCAAGAGATCGATCTCAACGCTAAACTTTGGGCGATACCTGCCGAACGCATGAAGGCCAAGCGTGAACATATCGTTCCCCTGTCTCCTCAAGCGCTCGAAATTTTAGAAATAATGCTCCCCATTAGCGGAAACCGTGAACACTTATTCCCTAGCAGGAATGACCCGAATCAACCAATGAATAGTCAAACTGCTAACGCCGCATTAAAGCGCATTGGCTATGGTGGTAAGTTAGTTGCTCACGGTTTAAGGTCAATCGCTAGCACCGCTCTTAATGAGGCAGAATTTAATGCAGACGTCATTGAGGCAGCATTGGCACATAGTGATAAGAATGAGGTTAGACGGGCTTACAATCGCTCTACGTATCTTGAGTCACGAAAAGAATTGATGAATTGGTGGGGGGATTTTGTAAGATCAAACTTGGATAGTTTAAAAATTAATCTTTAAAGATCTTGCAGAAAACTTACCATGCCAATTTTTTGAAACAATTTTCAATAAATTTATGGGAAGAATAGTCAAAGTGTTAAATACTTAGCTGCTATAAACTTTGTAATTCAATGAAATAAATGTATAGTGTATTACTATAAAGTAGAAGTAAGATAGCATTTATTCAATGATCTAATCGATTAATACTATCTATCAATCCATGGAAATTTTATATATGCCAGAAAGAATTATAATTAAATCCTTATACATAGAAGGTTTTCAAGACAAAAGAACGATTCGCCTACCCTTAAAAGATGTTAGTGTCTTCGTTGGAAAAAATGGCGTAGGAAAAACAACGATACTCAGGATCATTGAGAACATACTTTTGAATAAGCCCAAGTTAATCTCAGCTATCAGTTGTAAAAAGGCTATATTAAATTTATCAAATAATCAAAGCATCACTCTTTCAAAAATATCAGAAAAGGATATTTTCACCGCAATCAATAAAAGTTTTAGCTCAGATTTCAAAAAAATCATAAAAGAAGTTTATGAACATGATTCAGTAAGAACTATTCCTATAGATGAAGAAAGCTTAAAGAAGATGATCTTTGATAAAGTTCAGTTGCATACTACAGAACTAATTAAAAGCAAGATTTACGAAAAGGGCAACAAGTTCATTACATTTAGTGAAGAAAAAACCAAACAATACATAAGTGAAATTCAAGTTAGATACATATCAACTGTGATGATTTCAGCCAACTCAGAGAAGGAAATGTCGTTTGGGAATAGTAAGACAAAAAACATTTTAGATATTTCCATGGAACTTGAACTCGCTTCTCTAAAAGATAAAGGCAAACAGGCTTTAACGGTATTCCTTAAAGTTATAAATAGTTTATTTTCAGATACTAATAAGGAAATGAAATATAGATCAAAAAAAGGATTTTGGGTGGAGATCAGTGATAGTGAACTTTCAATATCTGACTTATCATCTGGTGAAAAACAATTACTTTTCATTCTAGCAACAGCTGCTAATACCATTGGAGGACCTGCTATTTTCCTGATGGATGAACCAGAAATATCGCTACATTTATCTTGGCAAGAAAAAATAATCGACTCTGTAAAAAGTATTAATCCAGACATACAACTTATTATAGCTACACATAGCCCTGCAATTGTAATGAACGGTTACATGGATTCTTACATTGATATGAACTCGATAGATATCGAGGTTAATAATGAATAATTTCAGTGATTACTTTAAAAAAGAAGAGTTTGTTGGAACTTATTCGAATATGTATTCGGGTGAACATACAGGAGCGGGATTATTGTACATCGAAGACTCTTCCGATAGATGTTTTTGGGAGTCTGTTGTTGATGCAGTATGCCCGGGGTTATACCGGGTAATGAAATACTCACAAAATGGCAGCGATGGCAAGAGATTACTTGAAAAAGAATATGATAACCTTCATAAAAAATTTATAGTGGGTGTAGATGGAGATTATGATTATCTTTGTCCCGATAGAAATGAATACTCTTTAAAATTAAATGAAAACCCTTTCGTTCTTCATACTCATTCTTATGCGGTGGAGAACTTGAAAGGGTGCCAAGAGGCGATTAGAAATTATAGTAATATATTTAGATTACATGAACAAACTCATAATTCTCTTGCTGAGGCACTTGAAGCGTATTCAAATTTTATATACGAAGCATTATGTATATTTTCTTACTTACACAATAAGTCACCTGATACAACAATTGAATCTGAGTTCAACTCGGCACTATTCAGTAACAACCAAAATATACCTATTAGCAATAATCTCAGCATTAACAATAATTTCATAGATGAAATTAAGGGCAAAACACAAGATTATGTAAATAGAAATATTTCAGCCATAACTAATATTGCGGAATTTGAGCAGTACAAGATAACTCTTCACAACAAAGGACTACAACCTAATTCAGCTTATCTTTTCGTCGAAGCTCATACTTTTTATGATTCAATGTTAATTCCTTCGATAAAAAAAATAAGATACAAATCAAAGTGCAATGACATTCAACATGTTCACGAAAATTATAAAGAAGAAGTCATAACAAACAAAATAAAAAATATTTGCAACCATTACGAAAACAGATTGAATATAGAAACCATAGTCTATCAATGCAAAAGCTATAAGCATAGTTTTGCTTGGAGTAAAATAATTAAAAAACTAACTGATATAGTAAAGTGACCCCTAAACCAAATTGAACATATAAGAATGAAACATCCATTTATTTTCATTCTTATATGAAATATAACAATCATATCAACCCTTTGTTTTTCTAAATTCTCACATCTCAACCGCTGCAATTCAAACAAACACATATGTTGTTTTTTTATGTTCGTACAAGAAACGACAGCTTTTACTGAACATGAAAAATATAATAGTTATTAATTTAAACCATACACATTGATCACAGGCATGAATAACCCTCTCACCTAAAGACCTTTAATTATTAATCTATTGATGAATCATTTAAGTCATGGGAGAACTTCAAATATTCTCATAATATTTAATAATAATGGCCTCGTGATTTTTTGGTCAACTACCATGATGAATACGCCTTGCTTAGATGGTGTTCTTTTCCTAGTGTTCACTCGACTTATTTTGGGGATTGACGTTTTTTTCTGCGGCGCGTCAAATCCGGCGCTTTACCCCTCTGCGCGCGCACGCCCGCCCGCCTGCGCTCTTCACTTAACAATGCGTTTTTCATGCACCTGTGATTTTATACTAAAGCCCATATACCAAGGGCTATAGAGAGAATTTGAGTGCATGAGACTCATGCGTTTTCATGCAGCATAGACATGCACTCAAGGAAAAAATGCTAGCCAGAGAAAGGAGGTGTAAAAAAAGCCCAACTTAATTGGGCTTGGGGATAGAATGAGAGTCAGATTAGAGACGGATTGATTAGCTTTGAGCGTGTCGGTCAGGTAAATTAAATGATGAACCGTAACGGCCTAATGATTGGCCTTTACGCATCTGCATTTTTGTTTCCTCGACGGTTTGCTCCTCTATTAGTCGCTCTGGCTTGCTGATAATTTTCTCTACACTTTCCAAAGCCGTAAATGTGCAGGAGCAATCGAGGTTTTTGCATTGGTAATAAATCCGCTTCACCGAATCAGATAGATACTGACTTGAACGGCAATGCGACATCTGTAAACAAAAGGGGCATTTTATCGCCATTATTTATCACCTTGCTTTTTCATTAATCTGCGAGCTTTGATTTTACTTCTTGCAGCAGGTGTTCCTCCTTTACGGTAATCATAATGTGAAGCTGATGCGGGGTAGTGACCGACTAAGGTAAACGCAGGGTCGTTTGGTAACTCGTCATTACCAAAGGCACGCGACAAAATTTCATTTTTCACAAAATTCGTTAATGCGCTTTTCTCGTCATAGTGGTTTTCAGTCGAACCCTGTAAAGTCTCATTCATTAGAGTGAGTAGCTGAGTTAATTGCGCCCCATGCTGACTCATAAACTCGGCCCAGAGCTGGTTGGCCCGAATTCGTTTCAAATGTCGGTGTGCACCAATATATTCGAATGCTCTATCGGCAGTATCCCAAGGGATAGTCTCGATTTCTTCCTCAGTAGTCGAAATAAGTTCATCGAATACTTCTAACGATTCGCGGTCTAATGCTACCTCTGAGCGGAGTGTTCGCATTTCTTTTGTCATTTCACCGTCGTTGGCGCGGAACAACTCATGCCAACGTTTATTTTGTGCCTCAGCATTCGCAGCCGCCTCATTACGGCGGGCTTTAATCGTGTCCACACGGGCAGTCGCTTTACTTTCAATTTCTCGGGCGGCTAACCATGCGCTCTCTGTCTTTTCAACGTCTGCAATGGCATTTTGTGTCGCGGCGGGTAAAGAATTAATGAGGTCGTTTTGTGGGGTGCTCATGGTCATGCTCCAGTCAGTTTACTTTGTGTAAGTTAATTGTGCTGGAGCAGACACAAAGGTTCGAGCAGATGAAATTGTATTATCGATAAAACAATTCCCTTTCTGGCTAGCCAAAGGAAGATTCCCAAGGGCTTAATCAATTTAAAGTTTCTATATAATTGTTCACCATTGTTCACCTTTAAAGAAAAGATAGTAAATACATAGAGTTATAGGGTGAACAATTGAAAATAATCCTTCACCCATTGTTCATCACTCTTCACCCTAAACTTTTTTCATAGATGGCTTATCTTGATGTCTTCATTAACGTTTTTTTAGATTAATAATTCATATAACAACCACTATTACTAATTATAAAAAATCCAAAATAGTTATATTTATCCATATTTAGTTATATATACCAATCGGCGCAAAATGGATTTGGATACAAGTTTGTTTTTGGAAAATCATACAATCCGATCTTGTTGCTTTCCCCTAAAATATGCTGAAAATAAAGAGCTACCAGATGCTAGGGAGATGTGCTTAGTGCTTAATAGACAATTACGAGGTAGCTCATGTTAGGACAATCATCGCCGTCATTTTCAGCCCCATTACCTGCAATTCCCTTGCCTTCACCCGTGCAAGAACGCTTCATGCGCCTGCCTGAAGTTATCCGTGTTAGCGGCCTTTCTCGTGCCACGATTTACGAGTTAATGCGCAAAGACGCTTTCCCGCAAAACGTATCGCTCGGTGGTCGCAATGTTGCTTGGCCTGAAAGTGAAATTAACGCGTGGGTAAAAGCGCGTATGGCTGCGCGCACTCAAGGAGGCGCACAATGATTACGTTATTTATTGATAACCAGACACACAAATTGTCGATTGAGGAAGCAAAGAACCTCGCCTTATCAATTGCCCATGAGGTAGATGGCACTGGCGGCGTTCAAACCTTTAATAATCAATCGCACCGTTTTTCCGTCAAACGCTCTAAGGATGCCGAGACATCCGCAATGCCGGACTCTACCGACTTAACGAACTGTTGAGGTAGCAATGACCTCATTTATTTCATTCCTCGGCTTGCACGCCGAGGAGATTCTCTGCTACAGTATTTTCACTGTCGCAAAATCGACAGTCGGGCGTGAGAACCCGAGTAACTCAGTGGTGACACCAGACGCGCCATGCGTCTTTTTTTGTGTCTATGCCTTAGTGCACCTAATTTTAGGACGGCAGATTTTTATCTGTTATCCGTACAGAGTTATGGTGGCTCGGGCGGGGCAGCCTTCGGGCTGGCCGGTATCCATTGAGGCCGGTTTCTCACCCCCGTTCGGGCCATCACCAAAGCGTGAGAACTTCAGTGATGGCAATAACCGCTACTCATTGGAGATTGTCGCTATGGCTAATCCTTCCGTATTATCACACCCGAATTTTATCTTTGTCTTTGCCGCTATTCGTCGAATCGATACCCAAGCTCGCGTCTGTATGCTTCGCATTACTGCCTGTGATGAACGCAGCGCCCGTATGCAGCTTGTGCGTGAATACGTTCTGTCGTTAGCCGCCCGTTTACCTGTATCGGGAGGTGTCGCATGAGTCAGCACATCCTCTCTACTCGTGATCTAGTGTGTCTTGAGCATATCCGAAATGCAGGGCGCTTTATTAACGAGAGTATCGTCGAGCAAGAAGCGCAGCAACTCCCTTCCCCGTCACAGCGTAGCCAGTTGGCCTCGCTCATTTTCCTTATGACTGAACAATTAGATGGCGTGGTGACGCGCTGCCATGACAATTGGATGAATGAAGAGGTGAAGTCATGAAAGCACAATCTCCTAATACAGCATTACAACTGGCGTTAACCCGTCGCGCCGTGGCCTGTGCGTGGTTAACTGTTTGTCATGAGCAACAGCGCCATCTGCGCCTTACCCTTGTGCGTCTTGAGTCTTACATTGAAATGGAACTCGAGAACTTCTATCTGCGTCAATACGGCACGGAACAAGGCCAAGAGATTGCCTGTGCGTTCTTGAATGATTTACTGGTGACAACGCCTGTTAACGCCACACCCTGCCTGAGTTTTCTCGGCAATGTTGTGATGGATGAATTAAGCAGCCGTATTAGCCCTGCACCTGTGACCGTTCACTAAGGAGACCTCAGATGAAAAACTTTGTATCGGAAACCGCGAGTGCGGCACGGGGTAGCTGGGCGCAGGTATTCCCTGCGTTGGGCTTAAATCTCATTAAAAATCGCCACGCTAAATGCCCGTTATGTGGCGGTAAAGACCGCTTTCGTTTTGATGATGAAGGCGAGCGTGGAACGTGGATTTGTAATCAATGCGGCGCTGGCGATGGGCTAGCGTTGGCCTCTAAATATCTGAGTGTTGATATTACCGAAGCTGCCCGCCGAGTGAGAGAGGTTATTGGTGAGTGTGAAGCGAATCCTACAACCATAATGCCCACACCTACTCATGATAAAGCGCAATTACAGGCGCAAGCGGCAAAGATAGCGCAGGAGATTGTGAGTAGTGCTATTGAGTCGGAGAATAACGCTTATTTAACGCGCAAAGGCTGGCAATCAGTCGTCAGTTTAACATTGAGTAAAGCGCAAAAAATCGCCCTAACCCAGTATCGTCGAGGGGATTTGATTATCCCGCTGCACAACATGGACGGTGAGCTAGTTAATGTTCAGTTGATTAACGCCGAGGGTGAAAAGCGCACCTTAAAGGGCGGTCAAATTAAAGCCGCAAGCCACATCTTAGGTGCTGACAAGCCCGCGAAACGTATTTGGCTGGCTGAGGGCTATGCAACGGCGTTGACCGTACATAAGCTCACAGGCGAACAAGTGTGGATCGCGTTCTCGTCTGCCAACTTCCTTTCTCTGGCTAGCTGCATTAAAGAAAAGCATCCAACCCTACCGCTAATTATTGCCGCTGACAGAGACTTGAACGAGGTAGGACAGCAAAAGGCTCAGAAAGCGGCTAACGAGTTTAACGCGACTCTGGCATTGCCACCGTTATTTGGTGATTGGAATGATGCCTATATTGAGAACGGTGCTGAGAGGACGACACAGGCATTACGTCAGGCTATTCTCACTCAAAAGCAAAGCCCTTTTGAAATCATGAGTTCTTCGGAGTTTACTGCGATGAGTGTTGATGCGAAAGCCACAGCCATTGCAGAGCATTACCACAATAACCTTGCGATTGATGAAAGTGGCGAGATACTCAGCCGCTATGAAGGGGGCGCATGGAAAGTGATTACCGGAAATCAATTTGAACGCGATGTTGTGCAACTCTATCAAGCGATTGGCGCATCGTTCTCAGCAGGTAAAATTTCTGCGTTGATTAGTACGCTAAAACTCATTCTACCTCAGCAGAAAGCCCCTTCACGTCAACTGATTGGCTTTCTTAATGGTGTCCTTGATACCCAATCCGGCACATTCAAACCGCATCAGCGTCAAAACTGGTTGCGTACCGTCAATAATGTCGCCTACACCACGCCATTACCCGAAGAGTCGATAGAAACTAATGCGCCTCATTTTTGGAAATGGTTAAACTTCGCCGCCGCAAACAACACAGTTAAGCGCGATGTTATTTTAGCGGCCTTATTTATGGTACTCGCTAACCGCTATGACTGGCAGTTATTCCTTGAGATAACGGGACCAGGCGGAACGGGTAAAAGTCTGTTAAGTGAAATAGCCACTATGCTGGCAGGTAAGGACAATACCTTCTCAGCAAAAATCGAAAACTTGGAGCTATCGCGCGAACGTGCGCCAATCGTGGGGCGTTCACTCATCCTGTTACCTGACCAAGAGAAATGGTCAGGTGATGGCGCGGGGATTAAAGCGATAACAGGGGGCGATGCCGTCTCGGTTGACCCTAAATATAAAGATGCGTATTCCGCTCACATTCCAGCGGTTATCATCGCCAGTAATAATAACCCGATGCGATTTACCGATCGCAGCGGAGGTATTTCACGCCGTCGTGTGATATTGCATTTCGCACAGATAATTCCTGCCCGCGAACGCGATCACCAACTCGCCGACAAAATCCGTGAAGAGCTACCTATCATCGTTCGCCAGCTAATGAAACGTTTTGCTGATCCCAATCAAGCAAAAACCCTGTTACAGAATCACCAAAACTCACCGGAGGCGATAGGCATTAAGCGCGAAGCCGATCCAATGGCTGATTTTTGCGGATACCTCTTTTCTACGCCGGAAGCAACTGGGCTTTATATGGGCAATGCGAGTATTAGACCGATGCAGCCAAGACGCTACCTCTATCACGCTTACTTAACCTTTATGGAAGCGAATAACTTTCGTAATCCGTTAAGCATGAAGAGTTTTAGCCAAGCATTAGAGAGCATCTTGCGAGAATATGGGTTTAAGTATGTCAGTCGCCGGACAAAGAACGGTATACAGACGAATTTAGACTTGAAAGAAGAGAGCAACGGCGATTGGTTGCCAAAACGCGATGAACCCATGTTGTAGTATCCGAACCGGCGAAAGCCGGTTTTTTTTATACCTGCTGTAAAGGTGTAGGATGATTGTTCACTCTTCACCCGATCACTCACCCTTTAACAATATGAAAAATAAGAAGAAAACACCAAAGGTGTACAGTGTGTAGGATTTTTCATAAAAAAAACTAATTTTTCTTTTACATTCAGAAAAAATTCTCTCATAAATTCACATTGACCCTAATCGATAGAAAAGGGCTTGTATATATGAATAAAAACGACAATTAATAATCACCAATCTATTAAAAATCCTAAAATTCAAATCGTATTGGAACGAATCAAATGAATTTGATATAGATCAAGATTTAAAACAAATATATATGATTTCCTTGTCTTGCATACCATCGGAATTATTAAATTAACAGATTGTTTTTAGATATTTAAAACATTGGCCTATAGGGCATGAAGATTAGTATTTTCGCATTTAGATTTCACATTAAGGGAAAATAACAGTATGTCTGGTATAAATGATTCGCTTTCGTTCAGCTCTTCCGGTTATAGCCAGTTAAGAACCCGCGAGGGTGTGCGATACCATTACTACAATGACTTGGGCCCACGTGCTGGAAATTGTACTTGGGGGGTAGGCACCCTTGCTCATTTTGGGATTTGTACGGAAGAAGAGCTCAAACAATCGGTATCAAGCACTGACGTTAATAATGCATTGGCTAAGCATGTGCAAAAACTTGAAAGATATCTAAGGAGAAAAGTAAATAAGCATCCTCTCACTCAAGCTCAATTTGATGGATTAATATCATTTAGTTACAATGTATCTGATCCTTCACCTGTAATGGAGCTAGCTAACAGAGGTGATATGGATGGTGTTCGTAAAAGTATGCTAAAATATGTTTATGTTTTTAACCATGATAAAAATGGAAAGAAAGTAGGCCCACCTCGCCTGCTTCCCGCTCTCTACAGCAGAAGGCTGGAAGAGTCCTCTGCTTTTAAATAGGATGAAATGTTGAAAAAATCAATATTAATATTGCTATTCTTAGTTTTTATATCCCAGCAGGAAGTGTTAGCTAATAGTGATAAAAACACTGACAATCGATTGGATCTTCTTATGGGAAAAAACACACATAAACAATATCACGATTTTTTTGAAAAATTGAAGAAATCAGCTTTAAAAAATGATAAAAAAACCATTGCATCAATGGTAGAGTATCCAATTACTGTCACTGTAGGCCATAAAGAAATAGAAATTAAAAATAGAGAAGAGTTCATTTTCAAGTACAATACAATATTCACTAAAAACTTAGTAGGAAAATTAATCAATCAAAAATACTCCGATTTATTTATAAAAGATACTGGAATCATGATTGGTCAATCTGGGGAAATATTGTTTGGAGGTATATGCACTGTAAGTGATTGCAGTAAATTTCAAATAAAGATAATGCAAATAAATAATTAAAGATAAAAAACCTTCAGTATGCTATTAAAGAATAGTGGAGGTCTTTTTGTGAACCATCCATCTTAAATTATCAATAAAATTCAATTCATTACGTTATTAACATATGAAAGCATACAAATAACGGACAGCTTTTAACAATTTCATTAAACTAATTCTTAAACAATAAACAGCCAACACCACATTAATATTATAGAATCAACTATATTTTTCACCAGAGGTGGAAAAAGATTGTTCACTCTTGACTCTTTTCCTCACCCTTTAACAATATGAAAAACATGAAGAGATCACCAGATGTGGACAACGTGTAGGATTTTTGTAAAAAAACTAATTTATTATTTTATGTTTAGAAAATCCAGCTTATCAATTCATACTTTCGCCCTTGATAGAAATAGATTGGTATACGCTTAGGTATACAATGAAAGTTGAATTTAAGAAAAAATACTTTAATAACAATGCACTGTAATATTAAATCAATTTCCGCCAGCCCTCGAAGATGATTCCAGAGTCATTGGGTGAAGTCCTAAAAGCCCGCAAGGCGTAAGTATTGCGGGCTTTTAGGTGTCTGTAATCTTCCGAGAAGATCCGCCTGAATCCAGAGATAATTGGTGTGTGCCAAATTATGGTAAAAACGTATTATTATTATGGTGCATCCATATTTAGAACTAAAAGCCGACTAAATCTCATCACAACTTTACTTAAATACCTTCCTTTTTATTTCGCTGGGAAGATCCAAGATAATCCCCAACCACTCCTTAATACAATAATAATGCACTAAAAAACTTATCATTCAGCATAAAAAATCACCCTTATAAATTGATTGTTATTATTTTACTGGAAATACACTAGTGTATTAATAGGCGGATTTACTGGCGGTGCTTTAGCCGCATGGGAAATGGGCAACTGGTGGAAGTAATGATGAAAGTAGTCACTAGCCTAACGTTATCGCAAGTCAGCGAAGAAACAGATACCGCCCAGGCTTGCTCCGAAGTTCTGATGAATGGCAAGTCAACGGGGGTAACCATCCATGGAAAAGTGCTCGAAGCGGCCATACAGGTTGATGAGCATCGTTACCTGTTATTCGTGACGGATGGTGTGATTTTTGAGGAATTACTGACGGTCCTACTCTTCGACACCTCTCGAGGGGTAATAGACAAAATAATTATAGGTGGCGCTTACTCTACTGGGCACTTCGAGAACTTGAAGGTTTTTCCCCGTTCAGTAAGCTTCCACTTCACCGGTGACACTGCATGGACAATAAAAGTGTTGGCTTCTGCCACGATTAAACTGCCTTTTACTGATCCTCAGGGCGTAAGCCGTCCGCTAGGATTAAGAAAATATATAGATATTACCCGTTCGCCGCTAAACAACTCATAAGATTTAGCCCACCAGACCCTTAGCAAACAATTCCCCTAAATAGCAAAAGCCCGCAAGGCCTAAACGTCCTGCGGACTTTCTGGTGCCTATCAATCTCAGAAAACAAGCTAATATTTATTCTTCACCCATCATCGCGTTTAAACTGTATCCTCCCGAATTAGGCACTGTCTTCCCCTCACGCACTCTTCACCTTTTGCACACCTTCAACCGCTTCCTGTTCCGGGATAAAGGGTTCGCCAAGTGTCAGCATCAAACGGTTTGCCCAAGCAAAAAAAGCCGCTGACTGAATCAGATCGGTGATTTCTAGGGTCGTTAACGAGTGGCGTTGAAATGCGTGCAGGTGCGCTTGGGTTAAACGCGGCGGCGTCAGCGATAATGCGGCGACGGCCTCAATCTCCGCTTGCCAGCGGTCGGACTGTCCAGCGGATAATATACCCCCCGGTTGTACCTGCAACAGTAACGTAATTTCTTCGAGTTGTTTGGAGAGCTGACTCGCTTTTCTCGCGTGGACTGAGGCACAATAAATGCAGCCATTGACCTTACTCACTACGGTTGCCGCCTGCTCACGTTCGGCGCGGCTCAGACCGCCCGGGGTATAGAAAATACCTTTATCGATTAACGTCCGCTGCTCTAGTACTGGCTGGTTATGACCCAATAACAGAAAATAGTCGGAATGTTGATGACCAAAGCGAATCAGTACCTGTTGTTGCTGTTCAGTAAACGCATCAAAAGGTTTAGGCGGTAGCAACGGCTCCCATCTAAGCTCTTTACGGGTGAAGGCTTGGGGAGCACGCCAATTTCCAGCGGTTCGCGACTGCATGTGCCAACGTCCAGCCGTGTACGGGTACTGACGGTGGCTTATCAACTCGGTCGTTTTCCCCTGTTCCAGTAGTTTGCCATGTTGAAACACGGCTAACGTTCATTCATTTCATCGATAATGGTGGTAAAGAGTGGATTACCAATATCGAACGGAGCAGAAACCTTTAATGCACCACAAGGTTCTCCTATCGCATCAGAATAGAGGATTCCGCATCAAAGATATGTACTAATCCCTTAACAGCATGCTCAAAATAGTGTTTACCCGCATCCGTCAGAGGTAATTGCCGAGTGGTTCTCTGAAGCAACGACAACCAGAGGCGTTTTTCCAACATAGCAACGCGGTCGCTCACCGTCGATACCGGTATTTCCAATAAAAGCACCTTAACAGTACGACGTTTACACTTATCATGACTTTTTAAAAAAATCAATGTATCCGTCCCCCCTACTGTTAATTACCAAAAAACATAATATTAATCACCTCCATCTGAAAGATATAGTATTGCCTTCCTTAATATATTATTAGAAAAAAAACCAGATCTTAGTTTAAGAGAGTAATTCCAGACATTTTCAACCATGCGATTATATTGTGATTCATCAATAGAACCTACTACTTCATTAATATCGTTCAGCTCATTTATTACCAATCCCAACCCATCTTTTTTGATACGTTCAGCATGCGGTGAATAGCGATCAACGATAACAGGAAGCCCAGATGCTAGATAAAGTGAAAGTTTAAAAGGGTTATTGAATTGGCCATATCTTTCAGCGCCACCAAAATAACTTTTTTCTACTCTTTTGTTGCTATTATGATAAGAAACCAAGCCAAACCCTGCGTTAAGCTGGCCAGGAATATCGCTATTATTCAACTCTCCCATAATATTTAAATTACTTTGATTCCTTTCCTCTTCTGTCAGATCATTTGGATTCCCAATTAAGTTTATCAAAAACCTCCCATCATAATTAGAAAAATCCGTTTTATTAAGCGATCCAACAAATGTTAGCTCTTTTTTGAATTGTTTTTTGAAGGAAGGTGGAACTTCACAATAATAATCTGAAAGGCCCATGCTGATGATTTTTGTTTTTATACCCCCGTCTTTTACTAGGCGATCAGTCATTTTTTCGTTTGGCGAAATGACTAGTTGACATTGGTTCATTAATTGAAATTCGTTATCTCCAGTAAAATCTCTGTCACTGTCATCAAAAAGCCAGGCGATAACATCCCATAAGACTAGAGAAACTTTAACATCAGATAATGCTATCAGTTTTTTTATTAATAAACTTTCAATTCCATAATCTAGCCATGTTGGGAATTGGACAAAAACGATATCACCTGGTGATATCGGCGAAAGAACGTTTTCGATTATACCCTCAATTGAAACTTTAGACGCATTTCTAATACAATTAGTATTGTATTTTAGCGGTTTAACTCCAAGATCCGAAGAAAAATAAGCCATATCTCTATTAGCTATATACCCACTCGATATGGTGTAATAGTTTTCTGGTACATCTGCTTTAGTAATCCACACTGTCATAATAATTCCTGATATTCTCTACGCTATTTTTCACATAAATTCACTAATATAAAATACAAAAAAATAAATTAATCCTTAAGAGACTTAACATTTAATAAAGTAGAATTCAATTACAAAGTTAGTACTTACTTACTGACGATACGATGGAGTTATTACCAATGGGTGTTAATATATACCATGATATTTTACGTCATCTACTTTATTTGCAGTTTCCAAATTAAAGATTCGGAACTGATTCTCCGATACTGGGTCTGTAGAAAAACAGGCCGAGATCTTTTTCACCCTGATAATCGATCGATTTAGTAAACATTCACCCAATTTCTCGGTTTCTATACCGTAATATCCCACCGAAAGGATACTCAGCGTAGAGTACCTTTATAAAAATTAGTCTGGACCGTCGAGTGTAAAAGTAAAATTTTCATACTCATTTTATTAACGCCGAATCGTTCTCGATATCGTAATGTGCGTTAAGACGCAGGCCAAAAGAGTATGAATTCATTTGAACCAGTGCTCTGATTTCAAAGTGAATAATCCCATTACAGGCAGGTGACTGAATATCCCCCAAAAGTGAAATTACCAGTGTTTCAGCGGCGATACGCGGTTCGAATCGAATAATTGCCTCACGGATCTGCTGTTCAAGCTGACTCCATCCTTGGGCCATGGAATACTCTCCCACCATTGAAGCTACACCAAAATTCACTACGGAAGCCGCAGGATAGGGATACCGCTCACTGTTTACCGCACTCTCACTGTTCACTGTATTCAAAATATCGGCAATATTTTCCTGAATTAGCGCTCGCATTCTGCGTTCATCAAACTCAAACTTCCCCCAGGCTTCAGCCAGAGTGCGCGGCTCATCATCCAGTAAGCGCTGAAGTAAGCACGGCGGGTAAGACTTATTATTTAACATTATTATTACACCTCAAGATAATTATCATATCCCGACCCTAGAGATGACTGGACAGTCCTAGCTTATGCAGCTCGCTGTAGGTAAGTTCTGAAATATCACTGCGCTTAATTTTCTTGAGATGCTCGGGTGCTAGCACAGCAAGAATATCAGGCGAAGACTCTTCTACCCACTCAGGCTCGATCAGGTCGGAAGATTCAGTCAGCTCCTTAATGATACGGCTAATGAGGGCTGGTGTATTCAAAACACATTCAGAGACTGTCTTGTGTTTTACTTGCTCAATGCTGTGAAACAGCTCGTCGTCACTCTTAAGAATGTAATCCTGTCGCGGTTTATTTTTATTTTCTCCGGATGAATCACTCTCCCCCCACAGTAAATAATATTTATATTCGCGGTTTAGCTGTCGCAAAATATCATCATTATCTATTAAGTTATTATCATTACTGTTTACCGTCTGCCAGCCCGTATAGTGTCCGCCATGGGGCAGCAGCGATATTACCTCTACGAGTTCGTCCTTTGCCGCTTCCGGCGCCGTGCCCCTATTCTTAGCGTTAACGCTAAACAGAAATTGGCCGGCCTGAATTATCATCCCCGGTCGCAGCGTAACCGGTTCATCTGGCTGCAGGGCTACTTCGTTAACGAGGCATTGATAGCGCTGACTATGGCAGGTCAGTACAACTGAAAACTCTGTTCGTTCAATATGCAAAATGTCATGATGCCCTCCGGGGAGGGCGGTAATAAATTTTGCACCGAGCAGACAGAAGTACCCCGTCCTCTCAGGCAATATAACCGGCTGAGGACTTCCACTTAAGCGCGGTAGAGGCCAGTCTAAACGCAGCTGCATCGTTATTGGCCTATAAACACGTTGCCTGAACCTGTCAAAACACTGGATCCACAGGCAGTAATGTCACCCATACGTGCGGCCGGATAGCCATTGATAGTTATCGTTCCCGATCCACTGGCAATGACCGCACCGCCATGCAATCCACAGACAGTAGCGCTCGCGGCAAGCATGGCTGCAGGGAGTCCGTTAATGGTTACATTACATGAACCACTGGCGATGGCTCCCCCATGGCAAATAGCATCGCCTACTCTGGCTGCTGGTAGCATAGTTTACCTCCTTTATATAATGTTTAAATTCAATTAGTTACCTACTACTCAGGGTGGTGGATAAAAGGTATCTGATGGTTCTGGTGTGTCCGTCGGCGTCGG
>NZ_FOGC01000017.1 GCF_900111105.1 Rosenbergiella nectarea
GGTCCCACCTGACCCCATGCCGAACTCAGAAGTGAAACGCCGTAGCGCCGATGGTAGTGTGGGGTCTCCCCATGCGAGAGTAGGGAACTGCCAGGATCCTTTTAAAAAAGGCCACCTTTATAGGTGGCCTTTTTGCTTTTCTCTTTTTGTTCTAAGCTAAGCTGAAATTATTTCACCTACCTCTCGCATTGCTCGACAGGCTATTGCTCTCACGTTATATTGGCTATCTGGACGTCTAAATAGAGTTGAGGATTAAAGGTTATGCCGATTAAAGTGCCTGATGAGCTTCCTGCAGTGAATTTTTTGCGTAATGAAAACGTGTTTGTTATGACCGATACGCGTGCGCATCTCCAAAATATTCGCCCATTGAAGGTACTGATCCTAAACCTCATGCCGAAAAAAATTGAGACAGAAAATCAATTTTTACGTCTATTATCCAACTCTCCATTACAACTCGATATCCAGCTGCTACGTATTGATAATAGAGAGTCACGTAACACGCCTACAGAGCACCTCAATACCTTTTATCGTAACTTCGACGATATTAAAGATGAGAATTACGATGGCCTCATCGTGACCGGGGCCCCATTGGGCTTAGTCGATTTTGACGATGTCGCCTATTGGCCGCAGATCAGTGAGGTATTAAGTTGGGCGAAAAATCATGTAACATCAACACTTTGTGTATGTTGGGCGGTACAGGCGGCGTTAAATATTCTTTATGATGTTCCTAAACAAACATTGGAAGAGAAGATATCTGGGGTGTATGAGCATCTGAACTTAGAGCCTCATGCTTTACTGACTCGCGGTTTTGATGAAACCTTTCTAGCCCCACACTCCCGCTATGCCGCCTTCCCCGTCGAGACGATTGAAACGCATACTGATTTAGATATCTTAGCCAGCTCTGAGCAAGCAGGGGCCTATCTTATGGCCTCTCGAGATAAAAGATTAGTATTAGTGACGGGACATCCGGAATATGATGCGCATACCTTGGCGGCAGAATTTATTCGTGATACCGAAGCGTGTCTATCCCCAATCTTACCCGATAATTATTTCCCAGAGGATAACCCAGCAAATAAGCCTAAAGCGACATGGCGAAGTCATGGTCACTTACTCTTCGCTAACTGGCTCAATTATTATGTCTACCAAATCACGCCATTCGACTTGCGAGAGATGAATCCCACTTTAGATTAATCGGCTAAGACGCGGCGTTCTTAAGGGTGTTTGATCATAATTTTCGTCTACGCTTTTACGCATAATAGGAACGATAAAGCGGGACGAAATGCTTAGATTACTCAATCTATTGGCCGCAATAGCCCTACTTGTATGGGGTACTCAGATCGTACGGTCGGGAATAATGCGTGTCTTTGGCGCAGACTTACGACGCGTGCTAAGCCGCAGCGTGGAAAAAAAAGTCTTTCGCTTTTTTGGCGGGGATAGGGGTTACCGCTCTGGTGCAAAGCAGTAATGCGACGACGTTATTGGTCACTTCCTTTGTCGCCCAGAATCTCATGACTCTCACGCCAGCGCTCACGGTAATTCTTGGGGCGGATGTCGGTACCGCGCTAATGGCTAGGGTGCTGACCTACGACCTCTCCTGGTTATCACCATTATTTATCTTTATCGGCGTGATGCTTTTTATTAGCCGCAGACAGACGCGAGTTGGTCAGATTGGCCATACACTTATCGGCCTCGGCCTAATCCTGCTTGCTCTACAATTAATTGTCGAAGCCTCTCGTCCTATCACCCATGCCGCTGGAGTACAGGTATTATTCTCTTCATTGACCGGGGATATATTACTGGATGCACTGGTTGGTGCATTCTTTGCAATGGTCAGCTCTTCCAGCTTGGCTGCGGTTCTAATTACTGCAACGCTCACCGCGACAGATGTGATTGCCCTAAAAGTGGCTCTGTGCTTGGTGGTTGGCGCAAATATTGGTAGTGGCATTCAAGCGCTACTGAATAGCGGCAAGGCGAGTGTAGAAAGCAAGCAAGTCGCATTGGGAAGCTTACTCTTTAAACTAATGGGCGCTGTAGTGGTATTGCCTTTTATCGGTATTTTTGCACACCAACTCGATAAACTAACCGTATCGAGCGCCGATTTAGTGATCTTATTCCACGTTTTTTATAACGTGGTACGGTGTTTGCTGTTACTGCCTTTAACAGAGAAAATGGCACAATTATGTCAGCGCTGGATCCTGGCGAACGATAACGAATCTGAAAAATTTTCGACAGGATACTTGGAACGCGCAGCGCTCGATACGCCTTCCCTTGCGCTGGTCAATGCCGCTAGAGAAACGCTGCGTACGGGAGATATCATTGAAAAGATGATGGTAAGCCTTAAGCACGCTTTCCAAGGACAGCAAGGCGAAGAGAAGGCGGTTACCCGTTATGACGACCAAGTGGATGCCCTATATACCGGAATCAAACTCTATCTCGCGCAAATCCCCAGAGAAGAGCTTCAAGAACAAGAGTCTGAACGTAGGGCGGAAATCTTTAATACGGCCGTTAACTTGGAACAAGCAGGGGATATTCTCGAGACGATGACGGTGGATATCGCAGCGAAATCACTGGCCAAGCAAAAACCCTTTTTCACTGAAGGTTTAGAAGAGCTAAAAACCTTATACGATAATCTACTGGAAAACTTACAGCTTAGTCTCTCTGTCTTTATCGCCCGTGATCTGGATGCAGCACGGCGGTTACGTCGATCTAAGCATCGTTTTCGTCGGCTGACACAGCGTTACTCATTGACCCATGTTGAGCGACTATCGCACCAAAATAAACAGAGCCTTGCAACCAGTTCTCTACATTTAGGGTTATTAGGAGAGATGAAAAGATTGAATTCCCTATTTTGCTCAGTGGCCTATGGTGTACTGGATCAGCGTGAGGCGGAAGAAGAATAAAAGGAAGGCTCGACAGCAAAAGTTATCGAGCCTAAGAAAGACCTAGGAAGTTTTCTTACCTGACCAATAACCGGATAATAATGATCCGGAAATATTATGCCAGACCGAGAAAAGCGCGCCAGGTAATGCCGCCAAAGGTGAGAAATAGAGCTTACCTAAGGTTGCGGCGAGTCCAGAATTTTGCATCCCCACTTCAAGGGCAAGGGTACGACAGACCGACTCATCAAAGCCGAAGAGTTTCCCTCCCCAATATCCCGCCATCAGACCGATCGCATTGTGCAGTACTACGGCGATCATGACGGTTAATCCCACGCTTGAGACATAGTGTTGGCTTCCGGCCACGACCGCCGCGATGATCAGTAAAATAGCGACCATTGAAAGCGTGGGTAAATAGGGCTCAATCCGGTCAACGAGTTTTTTACAGCTATGATGCACAACCAATCCAAGGCTGATAGGGATCAGCACAATCTTGACGATACTCCACAACATAGCAGCAACATCAACGTGAATATGGGTATCGACATACAACCGCGTCAATAATGGGGTTGCTACCACACCGACTAACGCCGAAACCGAAGAGATGGTCACCGATAAGGCGACGTCTCCCTTGGCTAAATAAATCATCACATTTGACGCAGTACCGCTCGCGACACTGCCGACCAATATCATCCCGGCAGCGAGATCTGCGGGCATATGCATGACTTTAGCTAACCCATACGCGGCCGCAGGCATGACAAGGTAGTGCAGGAAAGTCCCTGCCAAAACGGGTGCAGGTCGCTTCAATACCCGACGGAAGTCGTCGAAACTTAACGTGACACCCATCCCGAACATAATCAGCATCAAAAGCTCGCTGACCCAAGGGCCTATTGCGGTAAAGCCAGACGGCCGCCAATAGGCGACCGCAGATAATGCTACTGCCCATAACGGAAATAACCGTGTCACCATGGCTAACATCACTTATCTTCCTTATTCAAAGAGATGTCGGTGCAGGGTTTGTACCGCCGCTTCCGCATCCTTACTCGGCAGCAAGAAACAGAGATTATGTTCACTCGCACCATAACAGATTAAACGTAGGTTAAAAGGAGATAACACACCAAAGACTTCCTTTCCGACCCCTGGAGATTGCGAGAGTTGATTCCCAATCAGTGCCACTAACGATAAATCTTCCTCAACTTCCACACGACATAAAGCCGATAACTCAGTGAGTAATGCTTGGGTTAACAGTCCCCGTGCTTGGCCACTGGTATCAGTAGTATCTAAGGTTAAGGCGATACTGACTTCTGAAGTGGTAATCAAATCAACCGAAATATGGTGGCGAGCGAGGACGGCGAAAACCTCCGCTAAGAACCCACGCGCATGCAGCATCTTTAAACTATGTAGGGTCAATAACGTTTGGCGTCGGCGCAGCGTCAAGGCTCTAAATAGCGGTTTCTCATTGGTTTCCGGGTAGACGAAAGTCCCGCCATCATTGGGGGCTTTGCTCGAGCCAACGAATACCGGAATATTGTTGCGTACGGCAGGAAGAAGCGTAGCGGGGTGAAGAACTTTCGCGCCAAAGGTTGCCATTTCAGCGGCTTCTTCGAACGAGATCTCTGCGATACGTTTCGCGGTAGGGACCACTCGAGGGTCAGTAGAGAAAATACCTGTCACATCCGTCCAAATATCGATACGACCAGCGTGTAAGGCCTCACCGAGTAGAGCGGCAGTGTAGTCACTCCCGCCTCGGCCTAGCGTAGTGGTACGACCTTTTTCTTCACTACCGATAAACCCTTGGGTAATGACAAGATTATCGTTGAGGAGTGGGGCAAGATAGTGTGTCGCCAGTTCACCTACGGTCTTAAGCTCAGGTTCTGCGCTCCCGAAACGGTCGCTGGTACGCATGACTTTACGGACATCAAACCACTTCACGGCGACCTCTCGTTCACGGATAAGTTCGGTGAACAACAGTGTCGACATCAGCTCACCATGGCTGACGAGTTCATCGGTAAGTGCTAAAGATGTCGCAAGCGAGGCAGCTTCCGATAACGTAGTGATACTTTCGAGGATGCGGTCGATTTCATCACGGACAACCTCGGCGCTACGCAGATTATCGACAATTGCATACTGAATACGACGGACTTCATCGAGTAAAAAAGCCCGGCGAGCGGTCTCTTGACCTGAGGCAAGCTCTACCAAAATATTGGTGATACTGGCAGATGCCGAGAGAACAACAAGCTTAACGTCTGGATGACTGAGTACAATATCGGCACTGCGGGACATTGCATCGAAATCAGCAACACTGGTGCCACCGAATTTTGCCACAATGAATGTGGATTGGGACATGCTTAACACCCTCGATTCTAAAAATAAATAAAACTTACATTTTTAGGTGAGGGGTGAAGATACAGTCTACCTGTTCTCTACTCAGAAGCCCCCCACCTAACGTCATTCACATCAATTGATGTATTGGTGACAACTCAAGGGATTCAGCCCCTGTAGCCGACAAATAAACACTCCGCATGTTTACCGTCTCGGCGTCACTCCCCCTGATATGCCGTCATTGAATACGGATTCTCTGACATACTGCCTGGGTGACGCGCCTCTTCTGATGCAACGATAAAACGCCGCTAAGTACAAATATCGTTTAATACCGATGCTGTCAACGCTAGATCGCCTATCGCAGAAATTAATTAGTAAAGTTTTAGTATGACTCGGTTACTCGGTATTCTCTTCGCAACCCAATAGCACCTCCTAGCAAATCTTCTTGGGTCGGACGTTCTAGAGTAAGTGAGAATCAGGAGGCATCCGAGTGGCAAGGCTATGGTTATCTCACTCATTTTCGTTCAAGATGGGAACGATTGCACCGGAGTGTTAAATTTCAACCCAAACATTGACGCGATACTGGTTAACAGCGCGTGTATTGTGTTTAAGTCGACAGTTTATTAACTAACTAAGAGTGTTGTTATGAAAAATATTAACCCTACACAAACAGCAGCATGGAAAGCCTTAGAACAGCATTTTCAAACGATCAACGAAACCGACATTGCCTCACTATTTGCTCAAGACCCGCAACGCTTTACTCATTTTTCGACAACCTTTGAAGATCAAATCCTCGTCGACTACTCCAAAAACCGTATCACCCAAGAGACCTTAGATAAGCTATTAAGCTTGGCTAAAGAGTGCGATTTATCTGGCGCGATCAAGTCGATGTTTGCGGGTGAGAAAATTAACCGTACCGAAGACCGTGCCGTTCTTCACATTGCTCTACGTAATCGTAGCAATACGCCAATTAAGGTGGATGGCAAAGACGTCATGCCAGAAGTAAACGCGGTACTGGAAAAAATGAAACAATTTTCAGCGCGTATTATCAGTGGTGAATGGAAAGGTTATACCGGTAAAGCGATTACTGATGTGGTCAACATCGGTATCGGTGGATCTGACTTAGGTCCTTATATGGTCACTGAAGCGTTAAAGCCCTATAAAAACCACCTATCAATGCATTTTGTGTCGAATGTCGATGGAACTCATATTGCCGAGACGCTGAAACCCCTTAATCCAGAAACCACACTCTTTCTGGTCGCCTCGAAAACCTTTACCACGCAAGAAACCATGACGAACGCTCACAGTGCGCGTGACTGGTTCTTGGCGAAAGCCGGTGATGAGCAGCACGTAGCCAAACACTTTGCCGCGCTATCAACCAACAGCTCAGCGGTCAGTGAGTTCGGGATTGATACCGATAATATGTTTGAGTTTTGGGACTGGGTAGGGGGTCGTTATTCACTCTGGTCTGCGATCGGTCTATCCATCGCGCTCTCCATTGGCTTTGATAACTTCGAGCAGCTGTTATCGGGGGCTCATGCGATGGATAATTACTTCGTTCAAACGCCATTGGAGAAAAACTTACCGGTCACCTTGGCATTGATTGGTCTGTGGTATAACAACTTCTTCGGTGCTGAGACGGAGGCTATTCTTCCTTATGATCAGTATCTTCACCGTTTTGCTGCCTATTTCCAGCAAGGTAATATGGAATCCAACGGTAAATACGTCGACCGTGATGGACACCCTGTCGATTACCAGACCGGCCCGATTATTTGGGGAGAGCCGGGCACCAATGGCCAACACGCTTTCTACCAATTGATCCACCAAGGGACCAAAATGATCCCGTGCGATTTTATCGCCCCTGCCGTGACACATAATCCATTAAGTGATCATCATGATAAATTGCTCTCTAACTTCTTCGCACAAACGGAAGCTCTGGCTTTTGGTAAATCGAAAGAAGCGGTAGAGAAAGAGTTCACGGATGCAGGAAAATCGGCACAAGACGTTGCACACATCGTTCCGTTCAAAGTGTTTGAGGGCAATCGTCCAACCAACTCCATCTTACTGAAAGAGATTACGCCTTATAGCCTCGGTGCGTTAATTGCGATGTATGAGCACAAAATCTTTACCCAAGGCGCAATTCTCAATATCTTCACCTTCGATCAGTGGGGGGTTGAGCTAGGAAAACAACTTGCTAACCGCATCCTGCCTGAATTAAAAGTTGAGGATAAGATCGAATCGCATGATAGCTCTACAAATGGGTTAATCAACCAATACAAATCTTGGCGCTAAGCCGAGACAGCGTTATACAGAAAGCGGCGATTATGCCGCTTTTTTTTTATTTTCTGAGAAAAAACGGAAGTTATTGAGATATCTGTCACATTAAAGCATTATTATTTTAGCTCTCCTATTATAAAAATGAGTAAAAATAATGAATGATCAAGTTGTTACACCAAAAATTCCACGAGCGATTGCTAACCTTTTACAGTGGATATTGAATATCGGTCTGATCGTATTAGCTGCAATTTTAGCGGTCTTTTTGGGAAAAGAGACGGTTAACTTAGTGACCGTATTGTTTCATCGTGGCGAGGAGCAATCGGCTTACTTGTTGATTGAAGGGATCGTTATCTATTTCCTCTATTTCGAGTTTATCGCGCTAATCATCAAGTATTTCTTATCGGGTTATCACTTTCCCTTACGCTACTTTATCTACATCGGTATTACCGCGATTGTTCGTCTAATTATTGTTGACCATAAAAACCCAATGGACACGCTGATCTATTCTGCAGCTATCTTGGTGTTGGTGGTGACACTTTGGTTGGCGAATAGTCGACGCTTAAAAAGAGAGTAGTGGTAAGTTCGCGCGCATCTGCAGAAGATACACTCATACTCTGTTATGATTAGCGACATTGCCTAGAAGAATACGGAAGCGTTTCATGCATGACGTCTCGGTACAGCGATTACTGACCCATCAATTTCGTGCCCTCAATGAAGCCGAATGTGCCCCAGATATTTATTCATGGCTGGTGGATGAAACTTCAATGACGGCACGATTAGCAGCGTATTGTCAGAAACTAGAGGTTAGTATCGTTAAAGAAGGATTTTTTTCTGAACATTCGCTGACGACCGAGGAGCATGGCTTAGTCGTTGGTCACGCTAAGGACGCGCGATTTTGGTTGCGAGAAGTACAACTGGTGGCAGACGGAGAACCTTGGCTTGCCGGAAGAACAGTTATTCCTGAAAGCAGTTTACAAGGCCCAGAAGCCTCTTTGATGGCGTTAGGCACTCGGCCACTAGGACATTATTTATTTCAATCTTCGTCATTATGTCGCGATTTTTTAACTCCGGGCATTATGAGTGGATTATGGGCGAGACGTTCCCTGCTTCGCCTGGCAGGTAAACCGCTATTACTGACAGAAATATTTTTACCCGCCTCACCACTTTATCCGCCATTGGCCAAAGGATCTTTACCGTGCACTCTGCAACCCCTTCAAAAATAAAAACTTACCTGCAATTAATGCGGCTGGATAAGCCTATCGGTACACTTCTGTTACTTTGGCCAACCTTTTGGGCCTTGTGGCTATCGGGAATGTCTTTTCCGCCACTTTCGGTTCTTATTGTATTTACCTTAGGTGTTATCTTCATGCGGGCGGCGGGTTGTGTGGTGAATGACTATGCTGATCGGAATATTGATGGGCACGTAGAGAGAACTAAACATCGCCCTTTAGCCAGCGGTCGAGTGACGGCTAAGGAAGCGAAAGGTTTATTTATCGTTTTAGTGTTGTGCTCATTTCTACTCGTGCTCACCATGAATCGTATGACGATCTTGCTCTCAGTCGGTGGTGTGATCCTGGCCTCAATTTATCCCTTTATGAAGCGCTATACCCATCTGCCACAAGTTGTTTTGGGAGCGGCTTTTGGGTGGGCAATACCGATGTCATGGGCAGCCGTCACGGAAACACTTCCTAGCGTATGCTGGTTACTGTTCTTTGCCAATATCTGCTGGACCGTCGCTTACGATACGCAATACGCAATGGTCGATCGTAATGATGATCTTAAGATTGGTGTAAAATCGACGGCCATCCTCTTTGGTAGACATGATCGGTCGATCATTGGATTATTGCAGTTCAGTACTTTATTGTTGCTAGGATTAGTTGGCCGGTCACTTCACCTAAATAGCTTCTATTACGGTGGCTTGGTCATCGCCGCGATACTTTTTGTGTGGCAGCAGAAACTTATCTATCATCGCGAGCGTGGGGACTGTTTCCAAGCTTTCTTGAATAATAATTATGTCGGGCTAGTGATTTTTGCCGGGGTAATTTTGAATACCCTGCCGTTTATCGATTTGATGTAGGACTGCTAGCGGTAAAAAGGCGACCAATCGGTCGCCTTTTTTGATCGCTTTCTAGCTACTTTCAGGGAGAAGATTATCTGAATTTTCGATCGTCTGCCTAACATCCCGATTCATCAAGTCGAGTAGGAGGTTACGCATCACGATGGTTTTATCGATATCCGCATCATCTCGGTCGCTGATATAGCCTTCATCACGTAGGGTTAATACCAAACCAGTAAATACCGCCTTATCAAAAAACTCGGGTGCGTTTATACCATGTAGAACGGATAAGCGCTGGGCGAGCGTTCGACTCTCTTTTTCAAGGGTACCACGATTGATGGTAGGCTTCGCGCTGAGGATCGTAAAGGTTATGGCATAACGCTGTAGCGTTTCACGCACACCCGCTGCGAGAAGCTGTAAGGTACGATATTTCTGAGAGGAAGTCGCCGCAATCACACCTTCTGATTCGGTAATCAACGCTTGTCGACATAATTCATCAAGTAAACGCTTAATCTCTGGCTCAAGTTGCTCATCACTCCAATGTAAGAAAAGCTCACGCTTAAGCATTGGATAAATCAGTTTAACTTGCTTCAGTAACTCAGCATAGGTCAGCGACTTATGTTGCAGTATGATACTGGACAGCAACGAAGGTAAGACCAGAAGGTGATGAATATTATTACGATAATAGGTCATTAGGACTGCTTGCTCACGAGGCAGTACAATGATTTCGCCTAAGGTATCTTGCTCAATTGAAAATTTGTTCATTTCAAGAGCATGATCGAGAAGCTGCTGTGGGGTCATATCAGGCAGCGTCGATTCTGACGAATAAGGAACATTACGTAACAGCTCGCTATAGCAGCTAAGTTGATCAAGCAACTGCTCACGGGTTAGGGAGCGCTGACGAGACGCTAATAGCGCGGTGACGCAAAGGTTCATCGCATTCGCCGCCCCAGCGTTATTAATGCGGGTCATGACTCGTTCCGCAATATCGTTCACTGCTGGGGTTAACCACGTTGGGCGTTGCACTTCAATAGGGTCAATATCATCGCGCCAATTTGGAACATGCTGGTTGAGATAGGCATTGAGCGGCAAAGGTTCGCCAAAGTTAACAAAGCCTTCGCCGAGATTACGCAGCTTTCTTAGCCCACGGACCATCTGTAAGAAGCCTTCTTTTTCCTTAGCCGCCCCTCTTAATTCTTTGGCGTAAGTCGCGACTTCCATCACATGCTCATAGCCAATATAAATCGGCACTAAGGTGATAGGGCGATTGGTTCCGCGTAACATGGCTTGTAGGGTCATGGTCAGCGTGCCGGTCTTAGGATCTAACAAGCGACCTGTCCGAGAGCGTCCGCCTTCGACAAAATATTCAACCGAATAGCCGCGGCTAAATAACTCACCGAGATATTCACGGAAAACGGTAGAATAGAGTTTATTCCCCTTAAAGGTCCGGCGAATGAAGAAAGCACCTAAATGACGGAAGATCGGTCCGGCTGGCCAGAAGTTCAGGTTTATACCGGCTGCGATATGGGGTGGAACAAGGCCTTGGTGGTACAGGACATAGGAGAGGAGTAGGTAGTCCATATGGCTGCGGTGGCACGGCACGTAGACCAGCTCATGCCCATCTTGTGCCAATTGGCGAACTCGCTCGCCGCCGTTTACGGTAATGCCTTTATATAATCGGCTCCATAACCAGCTCATCACGCGGTCAGTAATCCGAATGGCTTCATAACTGAAATCAGCCGCAATCTCTTCCATCATCTCGACCGCGTTCTTCTGCGCTTCATCATGAGAGATTTTTTTAGTGCGAGCTTCGTCCTCGACCGCTTTCGCAATAGCCGGAGATTGAAGAAGCTTGGTAAACAGTTGTTGGCGAGCAGGTAAACTTGGGCCTACCGCGGCTAGCCGTTGGCGAGCAAAATGGATATGAGCAACACGCGCTAATTTTTGCGCAATCGACTTATCGGTGCCATGTTCGTCGGCCATCTGACGCATTGAGACTTTAGCGGAGAAGCGTACAAAGCTATCACGACCCAACCACAGCACCGCAAACAGTTTTTGTAATCCGTTCAATTCGCGCAAAGACGGCCCCGGTTCACCGTTAATTTCACGGGCGGGTGCACGGCCAAACATCACTGAAACAGGAACAAGTTGGACATCTAATGCAGGATTATTTTTATGCAGATCAAGATAGTCATGGAAAATTTTCACTGACTCTTGATTCGGAGTAAAAGAGGGGAAGACACGGGGTCCATCATGCATAAAAACGTAACGAGGTAATAGTACGCCATCTATCTCTATCGGGATTAACGGATCGGGCAGATCATGCTTCAAGCATTGCGTCCGTAATGCGAGCAAATCCGTTTTGGAATCGTAAGGGAAAACGTACATAATAGGACGCGTTGAGTCGAGACCCAATTCAGTGACTGGATCTCCAGGGATTACCCGACTTTTAACGAGAAAAGAGAGGGGTAAGTTTAATAACTTATAAAGTAAATCACGCCAACCTGACATAGTTGAATTCATAGCCTCTTAAATGAGCAAAGCATAATTATCATAACAGAAACGTTTGCGAAGATCTGTCCAGTAAATATGTAATATCGGGCTGCATCACAGCACTTTAGGGAGAAAAGGATTAATGACTAACCAAGTTACCGGGTTGCGTCGTATTATTAACGCAGCAGGTTATTCATGGAAAGGTTATAAAGCCGCCTGGCGGCACGAGGCAGCTTTCAGGCAAGAAACTATTCTTGGGATTATTGGCACGCTTGTCGCGTTGCTACTTCCGGTATCCCTTCTTGCCAAACTCGTCCTTATCGGCTCAATGGTATTAGTGATTATTGTTGAACTCCTAAACAGTGCGATCGAAGCCGTGGTCGATCGTTTCGGGGAGGAGTGGCATACGCTCTGCGGCCGCGCCAAAGATATGGGATCAGCGGCGGTACTGCTCGCACTGCTTTGGTCATTAGTGGTCTGGGTAGCCTTACTCATTGAGAGTTGGCACTATTATTTCCCCTAAACCGCACCAATTTATCCGTGATGCTGGTTTCTATTTAGAAAATACCTGTATATACTCACAGAGACTGTATAAACAACCAGGGGGTCGGATGAAAGCGTTAACAGCAAGGCAACAGCAGGTTTATGACCTGATTCGTGATCATATTAACCAGACTGGTATGCCTCCGACCCGAGCAGAAATTGCTTCGCAACTCGGTTTTCGTTCGCCTAACGCGGCTGAAGAACACTTAAAAGCGCTCGCTCGTAAGGGCGTGATTGAAATTGTCTCAGGGGCTTCGCGGGGGCTGCGCTTATTATTGGAAGAGCCGGAAGTTGAAGGCCTGCCGTTAATCGGTCGTGTTGCAGCGGGTGAACCAATCCTTGCGCAAGAACATATTGAAAGTCACTATCACGTCGATCCCGCATTATTTAAACCCAATGCGGACTTTTTACTGCGCGTGAGTGGAATGTCGATGAAAGATATCGGCATCATGGACGGCGACCTGCTCGCCGTTCATAAAACTCAAGAAGTGCGTAACGGACAAGTGGTCGTGGCTCGTATCGACGATGAAGTGACGGTAAAACGTTGGAAAAAAGAGGGAAGCACGGTCCACCTTCTGCCTGAAAACAGTGAGTTCAGCCCAATTGTCGTCGACACCCGCCAACAGAGTCTAATGGTTGAAGGGTTAGCGGTCGGTATTATTCGTAATGGCGAGTGGCTATAGGTAATACTTGATGCTGAGAGGATTCACGGCAACGGATAAAAAACTGTGGCAACTCGCGGTGCCGATGATCCTTTCCAATATCTCAGTCCCACTCCTGGGACTGGTCGATACTATGGTTATCGGGCACTTAAGCAGTGAAGTCTACTTAGCAGGCGTGGCGATTGGCAGTAGCGCGACCAGTTTCGTATTCATGTTGTTTTTGTTCCTGAGAATGGGCACAACAGGGATGACGGCGCAGGCGTGGGGAGAAAAAAATCAGCAGAAATTAGTGCAAGCTTTTTTCCAGCCGATGATCTTGGCATTAGGCGTAGGCATTATCTTTGCGTTATTCCATCAGCCGATCACTGAGCTAATACTAAGTATGATGGGCACTCAGCACGCAACTCACCATCAAGCCACTCTTTTCCTTTCTATCCGCTGGCTCAGCGCCCCGGCCACCTTGGCAAATATGGTCATCCTAGGTTGGTTGTTGGGCGTACAATATGCTAAAGCGCCATTAATTCTGCTGATTGGGGGAAACACGGTAAACATTGTTTTGGAATTACTCTTTGTTCTGCACTGGCACTATGCGGTGAGTGGCGCTGCTTGGGCAACTGTCATCGCAGAATATGCTAGCCTAGTGTTAGGGCTCTATTTAGTCTGGCGGGCATCACAACAGCGTAACCTATCACTTATCCCGCGGATGTCTCATTTAAGTCAGGGGTTAGCCCGGTTTTTTCGCCTCAATCGTGATATTTTATTACGTTCATTACTCCTACAGCTTTGTCTGATCAGCTTCACCATTATTGGCGCGCGATTAGGAACCACTATCGTCGCCGTTAATGCGATTCTATTGATGTTTTTAACCTTCACGTCCTACGCGTTGGATGGTTTTGCCTATGCCGTCGAATCTGTTGCGGGTGAAGCCTTTGGTGAGCGAAATGCCCACTCATTAACCGCAATATGGCACTCGGCCTGTAAGCAAGCGATGGCCGTAGCACTAGTATTCAGTGGCATTTATGCATTCTTCGGCCAAAATATCATACAGCTTCTGACCTCGATTCCCGCTTTACAGCAAGGGGCTAGCCACTACCTATTTTGGCAGGCGATTTGTCCGCTAGTGGGGGTTGGCTGTTACCTACTTGATGGCTTATTTGTGGGTGCAACGCGTGGTCGGGAAATGAGAAATAGTATGCTGATCGCGGCGATCGGCTTTGCGCTAACGTTATTATCCGTACCATGGATAGGTAATCATGGTCTCTGGTTGGCGTTAATGATGTTTTTGGCGCTGCGCGGGATCACGTTAGGTTATGCATGGCGCCAACACCAGCGACAAAACAGCTGGTTTGATCTCAGTCGATAGCTAGGCACGGCCCGCTTTACGCTTAGGTTCAACCACGTTGTGATGGTCATGGTGACAATGTTCAGGGTCTTCACATTGTAGAATGGCACTACACTGCTGGCATAATCCGTGGGCTTCAATAATGCTATGACGAAGCGTAAAGCCCGCTTCAGTCGATTGCTCGATTATCCATTTCTCGACCCCTTCCGCTGGTTTTTCAGTGACCGAAGCACATTGGTCACACACCAACAGCATCGAGGTGTGAGAAGGGTGATCGAAATGCGGACACACGACATAACTATTATTCGATTCAACACGGTGAATAAAAGCCTGTTCCAGCAAAAAGTCCAAAGCTCTATAAACGGTGGGCGGTTTCGCTTGAGGTTCACTGATGCGTAATTTATCCAGAAGATCGTAAGCGCTGATCGCGTGCGGATGCTCAATCATTAAACGCAAAACTTCTGCGCGCTGCGCGGTTAATCGAACACCACGCTGAATGCACAGTTTCTCAGCCTCAGCGATTATCTTCTTGGCAGAACATGGCTGCATAAAAACGCCTCAATCGTTAAATTCATTGTCTGGATTCTAACACATATCTTCGTTGAAGCGCAGAACATGCCTTCTGCTTGAACAGCTGGGGTAACAGGTGAACATTATAATAAAAATTGTAGGGTAAGTGTTGGCGGTATATCGTGATAAGCCGTATTCGAGCCGGGGAGTTATCGGTCATCTATGATTTTAGCGATGAATTTTAACGAGCAAGCGAAGCATAATTTTTTTCAGAACGATGAGTAATCCTAGCCGTTTATTCATTCTCTGGGCGTCGATGAAAATGCCGGGTTTGAGTCATCGCCAAATCGCCACGCTGTGTGGATTAAGCCTCTTCGAAGTGTTAGTGATCCTCAAACAGTATTGGATTAGAAGGTCATATTCCTTTACCTAACGCAATTATTGGTATAGCTGACCCGTATCGGGCAGGAAAACAAAACGGCGGACGAATCTCAGCAGTTAATGGCCTAAAAATCACACTAGATAGAGAGGTTGATTTCACGGCAGGTGACCGACTCATTCTTAACCTACCTGACGGAACCTCACAGACTCGCACCATTTCCAGTATTGCCGCAGATAAGAAAACACTCACCGTTAACACAGCTTATAATACTGAGCCTGTTCCCGGGGCGGTGTGGATTATCGATAGTGACAATCTAGCGGCTCAACAATTTCGGGTAACCTCGATTACGGATAATGACGACGGCACTTTTACTGTCGCCGCTGTCCAGTATGACCCGAACAAGTTCCGCTACATTGACGACGGGGTGAAAATCCAACCGGCACCCGTGACGGTTACACCAACCAGTGTGATGAGTGCGCCACAAAATATCGTGGTCACTGAAACTGACCATATCGCCCAAGGTGTCACGGTAGCAACACTGCAAGCAGCATGGGATAAGGTAGACGGGGCAATAAACTACACCGCACAGTGGCGCAAAGATAACGGCGACTGGGTGAATGTTGGCTTGACCAGTGCGCAGGGATTCTCTGTGCAAGGCATCTATGCCGGCGTTTATGATGTCCGTGTGCGGGCAATCAACGCCGCCGACGTATCCTCGCCATGGGGTTATGCGCAGGGTGTGGCGTTATCCGGTAAAGTCGGCAAGCCCGGCACACCTGTTAACCTACTCGCTACGGATGACGTGGTGTGGAATATCGACCTAACATGGGCGTTCCCTGATGGCTCGGGTGATACCGCGTACACTGAATTACAGGTTGCGACGACTGCTGACGGGCAAAATCCTCAACTGCTCACGCTAGTTCCTTATCCGAGTAGCAATTATCAGCACGGACCAATGCCCGCCGGTGTACGCCGTTGGTATCGCGCAAGGATAATCGACAAAATCGGCAATAAAGGAGATTGGACGGCGTTCGTTGAAGGTCAATCGAGCATTGATGCCTCTGAACTACTCGGCGATATTACTAACCAAGTGTTACAAAGCGAGGCGGGCAAACAGCTAACTGCCAAGATTGACACGAGCATTGAAGGTATCCTGCAAAATGCTCTGGATAATAATGCGATTGTCGATCATCAAATGGTGGTGAATGGACAGAATCGCGCTGACATTATCTCGGTGAAAACCACTATCGCCGATAACGACCACGCTTATGCGCAGAAGTTTGACCAAATACAGGCAACTGTTGGCGAAAATACTGCGGCAATATCAGAGAAAGCAACCACGCAATTCTCAACCGATGGCACGGGTTCAGCTGTATTTAGCGTTAATGCTGGTGTGACCTATAAAGGGACTTATTACTCTGCCGGCATGTCTATCGGTGTGCAAGTTGCCGGTGATGGTGGAGTAAGTTCGCAAGTATTATTCCTTGCGGATAGGGTTGCGGTAATGAGCGAAGCCGGAGGCAAAACTTACTCACCTTTTGCAATACAGAATGGACAGGTAATTATCAGCCAAGCCTTGATCGGTGACGGTACGATCACCTCAGGAAAAATAGGGAGTTACTTACAATCTATTTCGTATGGTTCGAGTGGTGGTTGGCGTCTGAGTAAGGATGAAAATAACCTCACGGTTACTGATAGCAATAATTTACTCAGGGTTGAAATAGGGGAGCTTTCATAATGGCAGATTACGGATTTAGGTTCAGGGATGCCAATGGGGCAGTTACTTGTGAAACTGAAAGTGTTCTCTCGCAGGTTTTAGGCACCTTTCAGTTATCGGAAACTGTAAATTTCATGACTGGAGTCTCGAGTGGCTCCTTCTGGAAGCCACACGCTAATAATACAGGCAACATACCCTATAAATTTTCTGGCGTGATAAGTGGGCTAAATTTTGGCAATGGAACGCCATACATTTTTTTTCTACCCGCCTCAGTCACAAGTACTCAGTGGTCACCGGATGTGGTATTCAATGGAAATTCCATATCACTTACATGGCGCTGGGAAAATCTGTCGTGTATTGATGAATTAAATGATTCAACCTCAGACCTCATTGCAGTTTATGGTGTTTATAATGGCTAATTATGGGGCGAATATTTATAACTCTAAGGGTTATAAAATAGCGGGTATAGGGGTAGATATTCCTTTTACATTGAGGTCGTCAGGACAGATAACCGATGCAAATTTTACCAATTTTGACTCGGGGGTTGTTAACCCAGGTGGGGACGTAAGAGGGACAATATCTGTAGCTAGACCGGCAACTGAAGGATTCAATTCACCTATTATATTCTTCAAGCCTATTAATTCTACAAGTCGAGTTGG
The DNA here is from genome assembly GCF_900111105.1 of Rosenbergiella nectarea. Classification (GTDB taxonomy): domain Bacteria; phylum Pseudomonadota; class Gammaproteobacteria; order Enterobacterales; family Enterobacteriaceae; genus Rosenbergiella; species Rosenbergiella nectarea. The sequence goes on from NZ_FOGC01000017.1 coordinate 17,840, forward strand.
CGTTACTTCACTTGGCGGCATACAAGATAGAAGCCATAAAGACCATTGGCTGATATTTAAATGGTCAAATCTTTCTATCACTGGCCTTCAGTACTATATCTTCGATAGGTGGAATAATCCAAATACGGGTGACTATGGCATGCGTATAAGGGATGAGAAAAACACCGTAACATTTGACTCTAATTGGCCTCTAATGGATTTAAGGGATGTCATCTGGATGGAGACGGGCTTTCCAAACTGGGGCAGGATTTCTGGAGAGTCAAACGTTACCAATATTTCAACTAAAGCCACAGGAGATTTGGCTTTATCAGTACCAAACCCAAGAACCTACGCTTCAACTAGTTATGTATATTACACCGAGACTGGATGGGTGAATGGAAGTAATGTTCAAGTCTCTGTAGTTCCCTTTAGGATTAGTAGCGGTGGCGTTGGTAATCAGAATAATACTTATCTTAGAAGCTCAAGGACACAGGTGATGATTGCTAACGTTGCTCACCTCCCAAAGACATACAACCCAATCTCGTTCAGGGCGATATCTAGTTATGATTCAGCACAAATAGGTGGGTGATTTTAGCCCAAGTATATGAAGAACAACCCGCTTCAGCGGGTTTTTTATTACCCAAATTCAGGAGCCACACATGGCAGCAACTGGCACTATAGCGCTTAACGCAAATTCACTTACAGTCACTGGCTCAGGCACTAAATTCACCACAGAAGCACAGGTGGGCGGGGCGCTTGTAACCAATATCGGCAATGTTCCTTACACCTTTGTGATAGGCGCAATTAAGAGTGATACCTCGATTACCCTTACAGCTAATTATCAAGGCAGCAAAGTATCAGGGCAGTCATTCTCATTAATCGATCGCGGTGCATACACTGCCATTACCGCAGAACTAGGAGCAAGAACTGCGCAGGCTATCAGAGGACTTAATTACGACAAGGCAAACTGGCAGCAGATTTTGACTGGATCGGGAAATGTGACAGTTAACGTTCCAGATGGAAGCCAGTACACGGGGCCATCTTGGTTGTCGTTGGAAAACTCACTGAAAGATAAAGCTTCCAATGTGGATTTAGAAAAGGGGTTGGAAGGGAAGTTGAGTTTAAGCGGTGGAACATTGACTGGGGCACTACAAACCCTCGGCATAGAAATGCTGGGTAATACACCGTTTATCGATTTTCACTATAATAATGACTCTAGTGACTTTAACGTAAGATTAATAAACGATGCTACTGGTCTTCTTACGCTAAACGGAAATTTTAGAATTTTGAATTCTTTATATTTCGGAAGCTCTTCTCAAACTAGCATCCGTTATGCTGGTGGCTATCTTATTTTTGATGGTGGGCCAGCCTTTGCTGTCCACGGTTACAGATGTGTGGCAGGAAGAGGAGGTGCGTCTGGGTCAAATTCATTCAATTATTTTTGGACAGGAGGTGCTCTACAAGTCTGGATAGACACAACAAACATTGGAACAATGGCATTAAATGCTAACTCCGATAAAGAGCTAAAGGACGAAATTGAATACATCCCTTCAGATGAAACGTCTACTTCTTTGGAAGAGATCAACCAATGGAAGCCAGCCACTTTCAAATACAAGGGAAGAGGAATAATACCAGAATCTGATACTAAGCTAGGTTTTATAGCTAATGATTTAGTTTCTGTGTCACCGCAATGCGTAACTGGGGAAGGCCTACCTAATGACTACGACATTGTTAATGATCCAAATAACCCTAACGCTTATCAGCTAGACCAAGTAGCAATGATAGCCAAACTAACGATGGCTATTCAGGAGTTAGCAGCTAAAGTTGAAGCGTTAGAGAAAAAGTAATTCTCAGGCTACTTAAATCATAATGATAGTCCTTCTACTACAATTAGAATATTCCCTATTGTATAGAGGTAGACATGGCTTTCCCATCTCCCACAATAGATTGCGTTGAAACAGGATTCATCCCCGAAAAAATTATGTACAGATCAGAAGATTATAGAGTTATAATCTTCTGATGATCTTAGATCTAGAATTGATAATTTTTATAAAACTCTATTCTTTCATTGTAAGCTTTGACTAAACAAGCATTCTTATCGGTGTAAAATGCAAAGCTTTCTTTTTCATCTAGGTATGCCTCAGCTAGACACTCATCCTCTACAAACTCATCCCACTTCTTTTTAGATGAATTGATAGCGTTAAGGAATTCATTATAATTGTGAAATTCTTCTTTTTCGTTAGTTGCATTTTTTATCAGAGTATTGAATTGTTTTTCATACTCCTTTTTTTTATTTTCCGAAAGGTAAATCATACAGTTTTGCACCGCTGATGACATTGTTCTCTTATAGCAGCTATCTAACGTCTCATTTTTAAAAAAAACAATTTCATTTTCGGCAAAAACGCTCGCTGAAAATGTTATGGATAGTGCAAACATTATGTATTTTTTCATTTAATATTATTCTCTAGGTAAGGAATTCTTTTTCGTCCTAGTTCGTCTGATGATAGCTTACTTCTCTTATGTATTAGTTCTATCACTGCTTTTTTTGAATTTTTACCAAAAATTGGGATCATGTTAATTTCTAGTCGGCCTTGATATTTCATGTCGACTAAAACATCTTTTAGCGGTTGCTCTAATTCATTCCAAGGAACGCATTCATTATTCTTATGTTTATTGTAGAATTTCTCTGAGTCAATAACGTACTTTGGATACGTATTTTCGAAAAGCCTCAATTGTTGAATTTCTGTTATTTCTTCTATAGACCCTTTGTTTTTCTTGACAAAATTGCTAGCCAAACAATGACTTTTTGTTACTCCTTGAGCGATTTTTTTTGCTTTATCAAGCGGAATTCCGGACATTGTTAAATCTTTTATTACCTCACCCTCATTACGATTTTTTAAATCATATCCTCTTCCTATTGTGACTCCAGAAGCAAATTTATCACATTGTAATGAGTTTCCAGGCCAGTGAATCTTTCTCGAATAGTATATGCCACTCGGTACGTTATTTCCTTCTGCTAGGAAGGTAAGTAGACCTTGTTTGGGCTCCATGTATAAGCTCTCCTCTAATGATAGAAACCGAAAGAATAAACTTTATTGATTCAATTTATATATCATATATTTATTTTTATAACATTATTTATCAGCCTATTATGAACCTAGAATAATCGTTAACTTCAACACGCAAAGATAAAAAAATGGGGCGAACGTTTAGCCATTCGGAGGAGGAGATATTGTATCAGGTCAAAAATACTTGAATCTCGCTATTATTAAACCGTCATGAAATTCCTAAAAAAGCCCGCAAAATCAGTAATAATGCGGGCTCTTTTAGGAAGTGGAGTATCAAAAATGGATACCAACAGAATTATGATTTGGTCTGTATGATAGGGATTGGACCTTCTACCCCATAATACCCCATGATAGGTATCAATAAAACCAATCGTCGGCACTTTCCCAAGTGTTTTGTAGGGTGTTCTCCACAAATTTTTTTGCTTTATCTTTATCTGGGGCTCTAAGGACTGACAAACTGTCATTACTAGATGGTTTGACAATAACTTCTACATCAGGATAAACAATGCCTACTCTCTTTGTCATCTCGCGTTGTAAAGCCTCCAAAGATCCTACCGGCATCATTTTTACTTTATCTTTAGAAATTTTTATTTCAACAATCATTTTTCCATCTCCACACTAAAATTCAGCGCAATAGTACTGTATTCACATACAGTATCAATATTGAGGGGGAATTTTTATTTTTTCGAAATTTGATATTTATCATGCAGAGATTTAGGATAAAGCTCGGTATATACTTGCCAAAGCACGTTCAAAGACCTGTGTCCTGTAACTTGAGCTACTTCTTCAATACTAAATCCAGCTTCAAATAACCTACTGGCACCCTCTCTTCTTAAGTCATGATAACGAAGATCATCAATACCTAGTTTATTTCTAACTCTCTGAAATCCTGCAGAAACAGATCTTGAGTTGTAGGGGAATATAAGATCGCTAGTTTTAGGCTGCTTTTGAGCTATGTCCCAAGCATCGCCAAGTAAAGGGACAAGCATATGGTTCCCTGCCTTTTTCCTTGGGTCTTTCCTATCTCTTACAATAACTGCTTTCTGATTTTCATCAATATCGTCCCATCGGATCTTACATACTTCTCCAATTCTCATGCAGCTAAGGATAGAAAAATTAAGAATATCAACGAAAGGGATTTTTGCAGAAGCGTGATCACCTCTAGCCTCAAGACCAGCTAATAATTTATCTAATTCGTCACTTACAGGACGCCTACTGCGTCGTTTTGATTTTCCAATCAAACCCATTTGGAGGAGAATTGGCCTTGCATCTATAACAGGATTATTTGTGTAGTCGATACCGTAAACTGGTTTTGCTGACACAAGAACAGAAGATAGATAACTAACATCGTGATTAACCGTAGATGGACCCGCACCGGCTGCGCTTCTATGTCGACAGTGGTCAATAACATGGTTAGCTGAAAATTCAGTAAGCTTGATTTCAGAAATATCGCAGTCCAACAACATATTCAGTACATAACGTTTTGTCCTACCTGATTTACCACCAAGATTAGGATCATTAATATAGCGCTTTAATAAGCCACCGACTGTAATTTTGTTTGAGTCGTTGGCAACAGGCACCCCATTTGTTTCTAAATCGGATACCCTGCTGGCACCCCACGTTTTTGCATGAGCCTGTTTACTGAACGTTCGGTTCTCCCTGTATACATATTTACCACCTTCTTTAACACCTACGGTGCATCGATATCTCAAAGTACCATCGGCCCGTTGACGTTTTTCTATGCTATAGTAAGCCATGATTTTCCTCTGCCTTTGCTCAGCACCCCATTTGCTAGGGGTGCTGTTGGGGGTGCTGACAAAGAAAAAATACGACAAAATGATAAAAAATGCACGAAAATAAAGAATTAAACAAACCTAGTTGTAGCAGCTTAATTAGCGGTGCAACGCCACTTTATCCCAGTAATCGTTTTTCCGTTGCCCCGATGCTCGATTGGACCGATCGCCACTGTCGCTATTTTTTACGACAACTGACACAACACAGTCTGTTGTATACCGAAATGGTGACCACTGGTGCGATTATCCATGGTAAAGGCGATTATTTGGCTTACAGTGACGAGGAGCATCCGGTTTGTCTGCAACTTGGAGGCAGTGATCCGCACGATCTCGCCCATGCGGCGCGTCTTGCCGAAGCCCGTGGTTATGATGAAATTAACTTAAATGTTGGATGTCCTTCTGACCGAGTACAAAATGGTCGCTTTGGTGCCTGTCTGATGGCCGATGCTACGTTGGTAGCGGAGGGGATTAAGGCGATGAAAGATGCGGTTTCTATTCCCGTAACGGTTAAAACACGTATCGGTATTGATGAGCAAGACAGCTATGCGTTTCTCTGTGATTTTATTGGCACTGTGGCTGACCGTGGCGAGTGCGATACTTTCATTATCCATGCCCGTAAGGCATGGTTATCAGGGCTAAGCCCTAAACAAAATCGAGAGATCCCGCCACTAGATTATCCGCGAGTGTATCAGCTGAAGCAGGATTTCCCGCAGCTTACACTGGCGATAAACGGGGGGATTAAAACGATCGAAGAAGCTAAAGAACATCTGAATCATGTCGATGGTGTGATGATCGGCCGCGAAGCCTATCAAAATCCAGGCATGTTAGTGGATATAGATCGCCAACTGTTCGGTTCTACGACGCCGAGTGTCGATTGTGTGGCGGCGGTTGAGGCGATGTACCCCTACATTGAAAAAGAGTTAGCGCAGGGGACTTACTTGGGGCATATCACTCGCCATATGTTAGGCCTATTCCAAGGTATCCCGGGATCACGTCAATGGCGACGCCATTTAAGTGAGAACGCCCACAAAGCAGGGGCGGATGTCTCGGTGTTAGAACAAGCCTTGGCTAAAGTCTCACAGCAATACCGAGAAAGTGTGAGTTAAGTTAAGTTTTTCTTAATTGAATTCTGTAATGATGTTGGGTAAGCGCTTGTGTATTCATGTGCCCTGTAACCCTACATTTTTACAGTAAAATCGCCTCCCATTCGGGAGGCTTTTTTATGGGATCAGCAAGCATGCCCCGGTGGTTGTACGGCTCTCTAATGCGCGATGTGCTTGTGTTGCGTCACGTAGGGAAAATTGTTGGCTGGCAGGTACACTGACCTCAATTTTCCCTGCAATGATTAGGTCGAACAGTGCGGCGCCGGCCTGATCAAGTTGTTCAGGGGTGGTAAGATAGCCGTTAAGGGAGGGACGTGTCACAAATAATGACCCTTTTTGATTGAGTATGGCTAAATCAACCCCTGTCACCGGTCCAGATGCATTACCAAAACTGACTAACAGACCGCGCGGTTGCAAGCAGTCTAACGAAGCTTGCCACGTTGCTTTCCCTACAGAGTCGTACACTACAGGCACTTTCTGCCCAGCGGTCAGTTCACTGACACGTTTTGCGATATCTTCCTTCGACGTGTTGAGAGTGGCCCAAGCGCCGGCTTCTCGTGCCCGCTGTGCTTTACTTTCTGAACTCACACCGCCAATCAGCTTGGCTCCCAAGGCTTTCGCCCATTGGCAAGCAATCAGGCCTACGCCCCCGGCTGCGGCATGAAACAAAAGGGTTTCGCCCGGTTGCACTTTATGAGTCATATGGAATAAATAATAGACGGTTAACCCTTTTAAAAATGACGCGGCAGCACTCTGGTAACTGATCGCTTCGGGCAGGATTACGGCTTTTGATTGATCGACATGATGGTATTCGCTGTAGGCGCCTAAACCTGACTGGCAGTAGACGACACGGTCCCCAACCTTAAAACGTGTTACCCGGCTTCCCACGCCGACTACCTCACCCGCAGCTTCTGAGCCTAATCCCGAAGGGAATTGACTGACGGGATAAAGGCCACTGCGCACATAAGTATCGATATAGTTGAGGCCGATGGCATGGTGGCGAACGATAATTTCGGTCTCCATCGGTTGGTCGACATCATAAGGGACCCAACGCAATACTTCTGGCCCGCCATGCTGGGGGAATTCAATACGATTTGCCATAAATTCTCCAAAAGGATAGGGGAGGTTTCCCCAAGACTTGGGGCGACAATCAGCGCGAAAACCGTATAATGGGCTCGCCCCTTACTGACGACTGGTATCAATACTATGGCAGGAAATAAACCCTCTAACAAACCGACGCCTCAAGATAAGCAGCTTGAGGGGATAAAAATGCCACCACACTCTGTGGAGGCTGAACAATCGGTCTTAGGCGGGCTGATGCTCGATAATGAGCGCTGGGACAATGTTTCAGAGCGCGTTGTTGCTGAAGATTTCTATAGCCGCCCCCATCGTCTCATTTTCTCTGAGATGCACCGTCTACTGGAACAAGGGCAACCCATTGATCTGATCACGCTATCGGAATCCCTTGAGCTGCGTGGCGAACTGGAGCTATCCGGTGGCTTTGCCTACCTCGCCGAGCTTGCAAAAAATACCCCCAGCGCTGCCAACATCGGCGCCTATGCAGACATTGTCCGTGAACGTGCGGTCGTGCGTGAGATGATCTCGGTCGCCAACGAGATCGCCGATGCCGGTTTTGATCCTCAAGGACGCTCTAGCGAAGATCTTCTGGATCTTGCCGAATCGAGCGTGTTTAAGATCGCCGAAAAGCGGGCGAATAAGAACGAAGGCCCGCAAAATATCGAGCAAATCCTTGAAGCTACGATCAATCGTATCGAAGCCTTGGTTTCAACCCCTCATGATGGAGTCACCGGGGTCGATACGGGGTATCAAGACCTGAACAAGAAAACCGCGGGTTTACAGGGATCCGATCTGATTATCGTCGCGGCCCGCCCATCGATGGGTAAGACGACCTTCGCCATGAACCTCTGCGAGAATGCGGCGATGTTACAAGATAAGCCGGTATTAATCTTCAGCTTAGAGATGCCAAGCGAACAGCTGATGATGCGTATGCTGGCTTCCTTATCGCGTGTCGATCAGACCAAGATTAGGACCGGACAACTCGACGATGAGGATTGGGCGCGTATCTCCGCAACAATGGGGATTCTGTTAGAGAAAAAGAATATTTTTATTGATGATGCCTCAGGTCTGACCCCAACCGAAGTTCGTTCACGTGCACGCAGAATCTATCGGGAAAATAATGGGTTAAGTATGATCATGATCGATTACCTACAATTGATGCGTGTTCCTGCACTGACCGAAAACCGGACCTTAGAGATTGCTGAAATCTCACGCTCATTGAAAGCACTGGCCAAAGAACTGAATGTGCCAGTGGTTGCGTTATCACAGTTGAACCGTTCATTGGAGCAACGGGCAGATAAACGCCCGGTAAACTCAGATCTGCGTGAGTCAGGATCGATTGAGCAGGATGCCGACTTGATCATGTTTATTTATCGTGACGAGGTGTATCACGAAAACAGCGATCTGAAAGGTATCGCTGAAATTATTATTGGTAAGCAGAGGAATGGTCCCATTGGTACGGTACGACTGACCTTTAATGGACAATGGTCACGTTTTGATAACTATGCTGGACCGGATTACGACGAAGAATAGTGACGGCGTAGACCTAAAGTTTACTTTTGCGAGATTGCATCTTCTTTCTTGATGCAAATGATAATAAGGTAGGGTAACGCTAACCACGGCGCTTATCGTATTTCAGCCCCCTGATGGAGATTTCTACTGTGTTTCAGAATGTTGATGCTTACGCTGGCGATCCAATCTTGTCGCTAATGGAAAAATTCAAACAAGACCCGCGTGACGAAAAAGTTAACCTAAGTATTGGTCTGTACTATACCGAAGAAGGTATTATCCCGCAGCTCAACGCCGTTGCTGAGGCTGAGACGCGTTTACAATCATCCATCAACGAAGCATCGGTTTATCTGCCGATGGAAGGTTTGGCTAATTATCGTCAAGCTGTGGGACAACTGCTTTTCGGTGCGCAGGCGGATGCCGCAAAAATCGCGACGATTCAAACCTTAGGGGGCTCAGGGGCATTGAAAGTCGGCGCTGATTTCCTTAAACGTTATTTCCCGGAATCTGAGGTGTGGGTGAGTGACCCAACCTGGGAAAACCATATTGCCATCTTCAATGGCGCTGGATTCCCGGTACATACTTACCCTTGGTACGATGCCGCCACGCAAGGCGTTAATTTTAGCGGGTTCATCGAAAAACTAAAAAGCTTGCCAGAACAGAGCATCGTCTTGCTACACCCGTGCTGCCATAACCCTACTGGTGCCGATCTTACCGATGCACAATGGGATGAAACCATTGCTCTGCTTAAAGCACGTAAGTTAATTCCTTTTATGGACATCGCTTATCAAGGCTTTGGCGCAGGTCTCGAGGCGGATTGTTATGCGATCCGTCAAGCGGCCCAGCAAGGTTTACCGGTTATCGTCAGTAACTCATTCTCGAAAATCTTCTCGCTTTACGGTGAACGTGTGGGGGGCTTATCTGTCGCCTGTGACAGCAGTGAAGAAGCCGACCGCGTATTAGGGCAACTCAAAGCGGCGGTACGTCGCAATTACTCTAGCCCACCTGCGTTTGGCGCTAAAGTGGTCGCCACGATTCTGACGGATGAGTCATTATTCGCAGATTGGAAAGCAGAACTCGACGCAATGCGCGTGCGTATTTTAGCGATGCGTGAAGCCTTAGTGACCGCGTTACAACAAAAAATCCCTAGCAAGGATTTCAGTTTCTTAACCCGTCAACGAGGTATGTTCAGTTATACCGGTTTGAGCCAAGAACAAGTCGTTCGCTTACGTGAAGAGTTTGGTGTGTATCTACTCGGCAGTGGAAGAATGTGTATGGCAGGGTTGAACCAGAAAAATATTGAAAAAGTCGCTTCGGCAATGGCTGCAGTGATGTAAGAAGTCGGGCGCCTGAGGCGCCCTTTTTAGGATGGTTATTGAGCTGAAAGGTCGATACGTACCAAACTATCAGGGCCTTTGGCGGAATAGTCTTTATTGAATTCTTGTTAATTTTACTATCGCTGAGTATCGAGCAAATATAAAAATAGGTGCGGTGACAGTGTCATTTCCGTGATACAACGAGATTGCTAGCCACTTCGTGGTTTAGTCACGTGTCGTTAACCATCGGAAAGATCAGGGTGTACCATTCTGATTTCGTCTATACGCCTTATTCCCATATTTATCAGACAACTTAACAATATTGCGCCATAACCCTCAATGCCTTCCGCTCCCGTGCTGGCAGATTTACAGTAGTCTTGTCGATAGGCCGACCATAAATTTTGGCTACGAATGAAAGCGTCTCTCATCTCTTCCCTTTGTTTTTTCTCTCCCATCCACCACTGGCTGTAATCGTAATGTGAAATTTCATTTAATTTTTCCTGATAGATGGTATTTAATTTTTTTTCTGTTAATTCACTTAAAGACCCCAGACATTCACTATTATTATCACCATACTTTTCTATACAGGCAGAAATATTCTTATTATCGACGATAGATCCTGAGTTTGATTTAGCGTAAGAATTAATAGTGAAAGCTGAAAATACCGTGCAGAAAATATAATAGAAAAAAAATCTCATCATTTACTCAGGCTCCTGATTCTTATATCATTTCTTCTTTGGTCTCTACTTAACATCGGATCATTTTTGAGATAGCTTATAATGTCATTTCGGCTACCACCGCGTGCTATTATTCTTACCATCTCAGGTGCTGACCTATTACCCTGATAGAGGGTATCGACAAATACATCACGTATCTCTTTATCGATTTGGTACCAAGTGGGCGCATTTGCCACGTGGCGTGAGTTTCTTAAATACACACCTTGTGCATAGTTCAGTTTCTCCCTATAGACTATATTAAAAAGTGTGATCTGTTGGGTATGAGTGATTTCACCAATAAGATAGCCATAAATTTTTATAAACTGTTCTGCCTGCCGACCTTTAAGGTGTGATGCTTTAGAGCATATAACTGCTTTATATTCTTCAATACCTGCCTGCCTAAGTGTTGAAAAAATCTCACCACTCGTACGATTCCCCATATCGTAACCTCGCCCGAGCGTGACACCGGATGAGAATGTTGAAGGCCAGTGTAATATTCTAGAAAAACTCGGATAATGTTGCTGCCTGAAAGGTACAACGGCGGTGATATAATCAAGTCCTTTAGCATCAAACGTTATCTGTCCCTCGCTTACTCGGAGAGAACCTGATGTCTGTTGTGGCCTCCTTCCAGGAGAGTACGCATTTTCCATCGCATAAATAAAGAAACTATCTGTGGGATGAATCAGCCCGGTAGGCGATAATGTTAAAAGGCGTTGATACCATATTATCGCTTCATTGGTTTGCGAGCTGCATACACCATCTACACTGAGAGTTCTTCCGGTCGATAACGGGTACCCAGCACCAATTATCATTTTCTGTATTGCTTTTACGTCATTAGGATTGTTAGTTCCACAGTTTCCAACAGTTCCTTTCAGCCGATAGATTCGCGGTTCCTGGTACAGCATTCAATGCTCCTTTTTGACTGTATTTCAATTCCATTTGATTAAGGCCTTAAAAATATTATTGCCAGCGAATGAGCCGGTCAACGAGGCCTATTCAGTTATACAACTTTGATCGCATAACAAGTCGTTCGCTTACGTGAAGAGTTTGGTGTGTATCTACTCGGCAGTGGAAGAATGTGTATGGCAGGGTTGAACCAGAAAAATATTGAAAAAGTCGCTTCGGCGATGGCTGCAGTGATGTAAGAAATCGGGCGCCTGAGGCGCCCTTTTTAAGGTGGTTATTGAGCTGAAAGGTCGATACGTACCAAACTATCAGGGCCTTTAGCGGAATAGTCTTTATTCAACTCTTGCTTCACTGTCACAAATAGCGTTTTACCCTCATCAGAGAGCAGCAGACTGTTAGGCGCCCCAGCAAAGCGCCACTGCTGTTTCACTGCGTAAGTCGTGGCATCGACACGCAGTACCTGTTTGGATTCGCGTTGACTGATATAAAGCTCGTTACGCTGTGCATTAAACTTAATGCCTAAGCTATCACCCGGAATTTTTTTGATTACTTTTCCGGATAGCTCATCAAATACATAAGTCGCTTTACCTTGCGAATTATCCGTCACAAAAAGTCGATGTGTTGCGGCATCCTCAGCAAAGTTTAAGAATAGATTCGTTTTGCTCTCACCCGTTGTCCAACGCTTCTCAATCCGATGGCTTTTAGGATTGATCACTAAGATTTCGCCACTGCCATTCCCTGCGTAAATGCGTTGAGTGGCAGGGGAATACAGTAAACCAGTCACCCATTTTCCGGCATGTGTAATGCGGGTTTTTACGGTGAAGGTGCGCGTATCGATAACACTGATATAACCGGGGTTAGCGACTGCGCCCACATACAGCTCATTACCTACCCACAGTAGTTCGCGAGCACCATCTGTTTCGCCTTTACTGTTCTTTTTACTGAGCGCTAAACGTTTCACCACTTTGCCGCTCTTCACGTCCACTTTCGACACTGTGCCGTCTAGCGAGTTAGTGGTGTAGAAAAAGTCATTACCCGCTTGGCTAGCCATCCCGAAATTTTTCAAATCGGTGTGGGTTAACCCAGTAACCGCGAGGGTTGTAGGATTAACTTTATACAGTACGCCACCGTTATCATTTTTAAAGCTTTGGGCGCTCGCGACATATAGCGTTGACGAAGGACCAAAAAGTGCCATCTCATACAATCCTTCACCAATGGCTTTTTCCTGAACCGCCGAAGAGGTGGCAACGGTAGGCGGTTTAGGTGCCGGTGGGGGTGTCATTTTTGAGGTGGAATGAGACTGACAGCCACTGATCATTACGGTAGCAAGAGTTAATGCACTGATTAACAGGGGAGAAGACGAACGTCTGGTCGTAAACATTTTTACTCCTTATTCGCTAGGGTTTTACCTAGTAATAATGGGAAAGAGGGGGATCTGCTTCCCCCCTCTAGAACATTAGAAGTGATAGTTAAGATTAACGGAGTAGTTACGTGATTCACCGTACACCACGTAATCGCTTAATAGGAGGGTAGGTAGTAGCTTTTAATCTTTTTTCATCCTGAATATTCCTCTATTATACTTCATCTTTATTTTTAATCAGTCGCTTGTAGAATAATATGAGGAAATAACATTCGTTTTTATCCGGAACTTTCCTTTGCTATCCTTTTTGTTCCGTGCGATATTTTGTACCAAATCCGTACCAACTACAACTTATCGGGTGTACCAAATCTAGAATGGCTCTTAACGATACTAAACTCAGGAATATTTTAGGTAAACCGTACAGTGGACCTGCAGAGATAACTGATGCTAATGGCCTTAGTGTAAGGATATCACCTAAAGGAGTTTTAAACTTCCAATATAGATTCCTCTGGTCTGGAAAATACCAGCGGGTAGGTATCGGCCGTTACCCTTCAGTTTCACTAAAAGACGCTCGAAACATTGCTGACGAGTTGAAAGTTCTACTTTTTTCTGGCACTGACCCGCGAATCTACTTCATAAAGACGTGCAGCTCAAGGGCAACTCTAAAGGACTGCCTTGCGTACTGGTACGAGAACTACGTAATTACGCAACTCAGGCCTAAAACACAAAACCTCTACCAATCAACGGTAATCAAGATAATGGATGGTCATTTCGCCAATGTGCCTATCGAGGATATCACCGCAAAACAATGGGTCGATTTCTTTACTAAACAAGAAAAAGTGAACCCGCGCAGGGCGAGGCAAGTCCTTAGTCAATTAAGAACGGCTATTCACTGGTGTGTGAGACGTCAACTTATATCATCTTCTTCATTATTGAATCTCTTACCTCGAGATTTTGGTTCTTCATCGAAAGTCGGAGATAGAGTTCTAACCTATAACGAGCTTGCAGAAATATGGTTAAAAATCGAAAGGAGCAGGGCATCTAGTGCGAATAAGCTCCTTCACCAAATGCTAATGCTTTGGGGAGCTAGAAACTCAGAATTGAGACTGGCAACTAAAAGTCACTTTGACCTGGAATCAATGATATGGACGATCCCGAAAGAGTTAAGCAAGATGGGTAATATCATACGCCGCCCCATATTTGAGCAGATTGAGCCTTTCGTCGAAAGAGCCATGACTACCTACCAAGATGTATTGTTTCCCGGCGACTCGCTGACCACGCCGATTACGATATCGTCGGCTAATCGTTATATAGGGCGGATTCGTTCTGATATGGATATTGGTTACTGGAGGGCGCACGACTTCAGGCGCACACTGGCTACGCGATTATCTGAGCAGGGAGTGATGCCCCATGTCACCGAGAGGATGCTGGGGCATGATTTGGGAGGGATAATGGCAGTCTATAATAAGCATGACTGGATTGAAGAGCAGAAGAAAGGGTACGAGCTTCACGCTGATAAGATATTCTGGCACGTCAAGAAGCTATCTTCTGCTTAGAGCCGCCGTTTGCTATCCATCTATTAACCTGATCTGGTCGGTACTGATTGGGATGTGACCTTACAGGTTCTGGGAAGCAGCATTCTTTTCTGTATCGCCACATAGTGTTAGGTGACTTGATGTTAAGTGCTGCCATAACTTCTTTTTCAGTGACTAATTGTTCAATTTGCATAGCATTCTCCTTTACCTTCCCGCAGACATGACGATGTCGCCGATTATCGGTGCGGAAGTGGGGTAGTTGATTTAAGGGTGGGGGGTTACTTGCTGTTAACGTGCGGGTACTTTTTAAGAATTTCTGACGCTTTGGACAAGATAACTGGGTCGATATTTTTTTCATTCCTTAGATAACTATTTATAACTTCATTTAGCGTTTCAGCTAACTCGTTTCTTTGCTTGAGCATATGCCTCTCAAGTTCGTTGTGCATATTCACCTCAATGGCGGTTAAAAACTTTAGCGCGGGCAATTTTCTCTGCATCTTCACGACACTCACAACAGCAATAACTTGTGCCGGGTACCGATGTTTCGCCGCAATCTCCATTCCGACATATGGCTGATGCTGGCTCAGGTCTAACTCTTCTCGCCAGTGCTGCGTTTAAGTGCTGTTCGGCTTCTGCGTCAGCTTGGTCTGCTATATCTGCGTACATAATGGTTTCCTCAATACTTGAATGTAAGGCTTGATACTTTCCCAGCTCGGATATCTTCAACTATCGCTGATACAAATTCGTAAGGCGTATAGGAGTCAGGCATCTTTTCTTCAATAGCCATGATTTCAGATATGGCAGCTTCGTTTCGCTTGGATATTTTCTCATCTTTTATTTCTGTGAGAACATCGATACATCCCTCACAAATTCTGATGTCATTCTTTGCTTCCACCAAGCGGTCACGACCTGCATTGTTTCCACATAGACTACAGATATCATCGGGGTCGGGCTTGTACTCTACGAACCCAAGTTTGTTATCAAAGTTAATTGTTGCCATCATGTATTCCTTCTTACTTCACCACACACAATCTCATACTTAGGCTGAATATCTTTCATAGCATCTATCTGATGCTCGCATTGTGATTGGGTGGGGTAGATTGTGTTATTGATGGGTAATGCTTGAGTGTTGATGATTAGGAGTAGGGTGAAGCCGATTGTCATAGCAAGCCTTCATCCTCCAGTTCGTTCACAATATCCATTAGCTCGGTACCCTGAATTAAGTCAAAGGCCTCACATACCATTTCGAACATAAGTCTTTCTTGAGGGTGAGGAGATTGCCAGAATTTAAACCATTCTCGGCTAACGTATCCGTGATGCTGATAAAATCTATTAGCAAGCTCAATAGCCTGGTTAACTATTTCAATTCTACGGTCCATTATTTACCTACCATTTTCACTTCCGAAGCAGCGCCAATCATCGCTTTCCAGCACAATTTCGCCCGGTGAGCAGCCTCTTCGCACCCACTCATCGCTTCGCATCTCTCTAACTCATCAGTGCTTGAGTTGAATACTGATGGCTTAGATTCAAATCCAGCGATGACCATATCCTCTGTCGGCGCAATCGGGACCAGTGCATAGCCTTTTGGTATTGAATCCGCATCGCGCAGCTTGCGAAGCTCCTTTAACGTCAACCGCAATCCAATATCACCAAGCTTTCTTGTCCCTTCGATCGCTTCATTTAGTGCTTCATCTGTTATTTTCATATCACTTCACCTTCTTACTTGTCACACTGTAGATATAAGGCTGAACAGCATCATGCTTTGAGTTTTTATCTTTGCAGAATTCGGTAGCTGCTTTCTTGTCAGCATAAGCTGATACTATTTCCTCTCGGTTCCATACATCCCTGCGAAGACGTCTAATTACGATATGAATCATGTCCTGATAGTCCCTCCAATAGCCAGCATAATCAATATGAAAGCACAGATAATGCCGCGCTCTTTAATTTGCTTATCCATTTCTTTTTGCCGCCATATCGATAAATAAGAGCTCAGGATCGTGTAAATAACGGGTCATACACTCCGCAACGGCGTTATGCGCTTTGAGCTTGGTCATAATCACTGGGAGTACCATTGGTAATGATTTTCTATCTACGTTCCAACCGTGGTGCTTCAATGTTCCTATAACATCATCAATAAGCTGGGCATCAGATAAAGTAACCATCACTCCCCCAATCCGTTTAGGCGTTTTAACGCCTTCTCATACCACCTATGCCCATCAACTACCCCGTCTTTGTATGCGCTTACAGGGTCTTTGAAAGAAGTAAAATCCCCAGAGTAATCAGGTTTTTCTGGAAATTTAATCTCTGGCACTGGAGGGGCGGTGTAAAGTGGGTAAGCCCCAACTTCATGCTTATTACATAAAGCAGTATAGATTTTATCCTCGACATCACTATCTACAGCATATAGGACTGGCTCTGCCGTTAGTGCTACTAGGGCTATCTTGAATATATCTTCTTCATCACTACAGCCACCGTGTACTACATGGGATGCTAGCCGCGCTCTGGCGTAGTTAGCCAACTCTTCACGCTTCTCTTTTGTTAATGCAATCATTACTACTCTCCAATATAAGTTAGCCTATCCTCGCCAAGCCATTAATGGCTCTCCCAGTTTGTTTATCCGTTTGATTTCATCTATACATTCCCACCATGCAACATCCCTCGCAATATCTAGCAAGCCATCAACTACCCTAGTTTTTACCTCCGGGAATATTATTTCTGGAATTGGCGGGGAAAGATAAACAGGCTCAAAGCAATCGGCTGGATTAACGGGCTCTACAGTTAGTGCTGCCAAGGCTATTTCTATAATCTTTATAGTCCTTGATGGATACATCGAATCCCCATGGTCAGATATTCTTTCAATCAACTCTTTTCCATGAGAAATTAGTTCTTCTCTCTGCTCTTTAGTCACTGCAATCATTACTACTCTCCAATATAAGTTAGCCTTCCTTGGCGATGGGGTTAGTCGCCGAAACCGCCGCGACCGTTAAGGTTGGATGTGACGATTCCTTCAGACTGGCGCATAACCTCAGCCAACTCTTTCACCTCTTCATCACGCTTCCTTTCGCGTTCTGCCAGCATGCTTTCTGGTAACGGAGGCTTAAATGCAGCTTTGTTATTCTCGGCCCTCAACTTTCCTTGCTCGGTGTAACCTGTGTTCCAGTCCACTTCCTTTCCAGTTTTGATAATCGACATCACGTTAGCGCCAAATTTAGCTTTAGCGATTACCTCTCCCCATTGACCAGAACGGGACCAAGAAAGAGTCGATAGAGTTCTGCTGCGTAAATCGTCAGGAAAGCGTGATAATTCTTCTCTCTGGCTAAGTGATAGGCGTGAGAATACCGCCGATTCTTTCTCGGATAAGTTCATGGGTGGTCCTTAAATTAAGTGGGGATGGTGGTTACTGCTGACTGCTAAAACGGGATATCTGAATCAAAATCCATCGGTGGTTCGTTTGATGAATTGGATTGCGGCATCTTCGGCTTACCCCATCCGCTATTATCGCTTGGGCTATTATTGCCTTTAGAGTTGCCGTTATCTCGCTGCTTACCGCCAAGCATCTGCATGGTTCCGTTGATGCCTACCTGAATCTCAGTTGTATAGCGGTCGTTACCTGACTGGTCCTGCCACTTACGAGTCCGCAACTTGCCTTCTAGATAGACTTCGGAGCCTTTCCGCAGATACTCACCCGCAATTTCCGCTAGCTTCCCGCTGATTACTACGCGGTGCCACTCAGTAATCTCCTTTTGCTCACCAGTTTGCTTGTCGCGCCAGCTCTCCGATGTAGCCACTGATAGATTTGCAAAACACGCCCCTGATGGAGCGTATCTAACTTCAGGGTCTTGACCCAATCGACCCACGAGGATCATCTTATTTACGCCTTTACTAGCCATTACGCCGCCTTATTAAGTTCTTTTCCTCGCACCCGAAATACTTCCTCGCATTTCTTCTGGTGTTCTAGTGAATTAGCCAAACTATTCCATGCTGGCTTGTATAGTTTTTTGAGGCATTCCAAGTCAGCGCACTCTGTCGCTTGAGCGGTAAACTCAGAAAGTATCTGGTCTGATGTCAGTGGTGAAGGATGGTGAGTTTCACTATCGGCATCCACTGCGGTTTCCTCTGTAGGTATGCAGAATGCTTGAAAGGCTGCATATTTATAAGCGATAGACATAGCTTTGTTTGTGGCCTTATCGCCACTATCCATAGCCTCGCCGTAAGTGGTGACGGTATGAATAGAGCCATCCTCTACGCCAACGAAATCAAACTCAGCTTTAATGACAACATAAAATAATACGCCGCCACTATTTGATGCTCTTTCTGTAACAGTCCTATCAATGATTCGAGGGAGAATTAACAGCCCATGCTTCACTAAAGATGGTGCCAGAGCGTTGTAAACCTGGTCTATTCCTCGGAACTTGAATCTTTGATGCTTGTTCTCTCCATCCTTGCTGATGCCTTTCTCTGCCATATCCTTGGCTACTGCGCTTATTGCTCTATAAACACTCATGAGTAATTACCCTCAAACTCAGCCCCACTAATCACTGGATTATTTCTCTCGGTTGCTAGGTCGATAGCTTCGTACTGAATATCTTCAATTTCAGACTTAACCAGAGGCATTATTTCAGCGAAAAATTCTCTATCGTTATCACGCCACATGATTACTACCTCGTAATATTTCTTTAGCCAGTAGTGAGCACATCAATGCATGTCGCTTCGCCTCCTTCCACTCACTACCTAAGCGCCTGCATTCAATTGCACGTATTACGCAGTAGCGGCGCCACTCCTTGTGCATTGCTGGCGTTTGAGGGATTTTGCTTTGTGCTGGTAAATTCATTTGGACCTCCAGAAATCCTTGATGATTAACGCGCAACCAGACAGTGAGCGAGGATAAACTCGGAACTCACCACTGCGGAAAATGGTTATCTTTTGACGTTCTAGTGAAATTCTCATGCAAACGCCTCCCGATTAGGTCTTGCCGCGTCATTAACAAAGCGTTTGATGCGGTCTAGTTGAGTTTTAAGGTAAGTGGTAGCAGCGCCAATGACGCCGCCGATGACGTTAAGGGTCATTAGCGATACTCCGTTAAGTGTTGTTGTCATATAACCGCCCACTCATTGAACAGGCGCTGATATGAGGGCGTAAAAAAAGCAGCTCATTAGCTGCTATTTATTTGGTTCGAACCCAAGCAGATACGCTATCAGCTCTCTTGCATCAACCAGAATTGGGTATGGTATGCCGTCAGATGGTGCACACTCTTCATAGTTGTCATACAGGTGGGTATAATCACTACCGACAACGCGATACTGTGAGTCCTTCTGCCAGTCATATTTTTTCTCGATAAAGCCTGTCGTTATGAGCTGGTCGTAAGTTATGCCACAGTGCATTGGAATTGATTCGATTCCGTCAGTGCTATTGAATAGAGGATGTGAGTCAAAAATGTTCGCATAGACGTTCCATGAATAACATCTGCCGCTATGCCATCCAACGACCTGGACGGAGAAGTTTGAATCCTTGTGAAGCGTCCAAGTGAATTTTGGTATTGGTAATTCCTGCATGTATCCTCCTGCCGGCATCATGATTAATCACATAAAAAAGCCCTGACGGCGCAGGGCGTAACGGTTCACATCAATTTGTTTCTGCTGAGTAAATTACATAAATCCTCCAGTCAGGGTGGAATATTAGGTTTGAACTGCAACCTTTCAGTTCGAGTTATCTTTTTGAGTAAAAGCCACATAGCCCACTCTTAAATGAGCTATAGGGGGTTACTCGGCGGGAGGTTCTGGCATGGGCATCCAGTGGGTAACATTAACTATAAAATTGTCTCTATCCTCTTTAGGCATATCAGCGCACCCATTACCAAATCTTAAGCTCTGCTTAAAACCCTCAGCAGTTTTGCCGTTAATTTTATAATTACAGGCATAAGCTGGTATAACGCCAAGCTCGCACTTAATAATTAATGGAAAATCAGTTCTCCAGCAGTTTTCATTAACTTCTGGCATCTGTTCACTACACTTAATCCACTTCGATTCTAATTCAACGGTGGGAACTGTGACCCCAAACAATTCAGCAAGCGCTTTATAATTAAGCTCTGCATGATAGCGACCTTTGCACTTAACCAACTTCTCCGCTGCTCTTGCAATGTCGGAGTTTTTTGATGCCTGGGTAAAATGCTCTTTGATTGACTGCTCTAAGTTCATCAACAACCCCCGTTAAAATAACTAATCACACCCCAAGTAAGCATTCCGATAACTGTTGACCAGAACGCTACAAGTGCCGCTGCCAGAATTAAGTAAACCTTTTGGTTGTACGTCATATTTCACCCATAAAAAAAGCCGCTCTAGGCGACTTGTATCTATTCAATAAGCTATTCACTTTCTGTCTTAACCCTTGTCTGGTAAGGGTAGGTTGTGAGTAGATAGTTATTCATCTTCACCACTATTTAGGGCTTTTACTGCTTCGTACACTGTTTCGCAACCAACTAGTTTTTGCGTGAAATTATCAGCAGATTCTTGGTTGAATGC
This sequence comes from Rosenbergiella nectarea, assembly GCF_900111105.1. GTDB lineage: Bacteria > Pseudomonadota > Gammaproteobacteria > Enterobacterales > Enterobacteriaceae > Rosenbergiella > Rosenbergiella nectarea. Next base: position 38,720 of record NZ_FOGC01000017.1, read on the forward strand.
ATTAAAAACCCTGTCGAGCACTCCCTCTGCGTCTTCGCACTTGATTACCGGGCCGAGGGAGATTTGAGCACCTTCTATTCTTATTGCCACGCTTAATTTATGAGACTCATCCTCGTCATCGTATTCTTTCGTTACTAACACCTGACGACCGTTTGATTCAAATAACTTTGCCCACGTTTCCATACTTACCTCGCACTAACTGAAACTGATTTACGATGACCGAATAATCAGCCATCAAGAATAGGCTCCTGCTCTTATATGCCGCTCAGGATGCGCGGCTTTCCCTGCTTTCCACAGACAAAGGAAACTGATAAATTGGTTATTCCACAGACAAGTAAGGAAATGAAAAATGTCAGAACCTATTACTGTAAGCAATAACAAGTCGGGCGCAGCTCAGCAGATTATTATCGAACTTATTAGGGCGGGTAAAATTAGTTACTCAAACCCTCAATCTACCGCTAGAGAGATTAACGAGTTATATGAGAATCTCCTTGATGGGTTCAGAGAGACTCATAATCGCTAATCGGTAAATAACTCTTCGAAAGCATTACGGATAGTGTCAGCAATCTTTTTAGATTCCTCTATCCGCCTTCCCCCAAGTAAATCCACGTTTACTGGTATTTGATTTGCTAGCAGGTTTGCCGCTATAACTTTTACTTCAATTGGCATTTCTTTCAGTTTCATACTTACCTCGCTGTTACTTGATTTGATTTACGATGACCTGCGAAAAATAGGCCGACATCTTGCAAACACGTTGAGCCTTCAACTACAGGCTTGCGTTTAAACTCGTGCATATAGAGATAGGTTGCCCGAATAATTCCATTCTTATATCCAATGACCTGACGCTTAGCTGCTGCTGCGACTAGGATTAGCGGCTTAGGCTCGTAGCCTGGTCTCTGCACTGGCGTAATGGTCTCGCCAATGTCCTGATAACTGCGTCCAACCATTGTTGGGTTAGCTGCTGCGAAAGCCATTTGTTTAGCTTTACGCTTCTCATCACGGCGAGTACGGGCGGTAGACTTTAAATTCTGTGCCGGAATCATAATTACCTCCTGAATGAATTTTGGTGATAGTGGTCAGTCCTATTTCAATACTGACGCTCTCGCTAAGTTTCTCAGTCCAGCGGCTTTACCCGGTCCTTAGCTCCACTTAGTCACTATCCCAAAACTCACGCTTTGGTTATTTGCACTTTTCAGCGCTCGATTGAGCCATCTTTCGATGGGTACTACGCGAACACTTTGTTTCGCAGTCGATGTTTCGTTTCGATGGTGTAATTAAACATCATGTTGATTTCATAGTCAACACCGTGTTGATTATTTTAATGTAAAAACATCCTTTATGTTGATTTTATTGTGGATTTATTTTTCACAGGCGAAAAAAAACCCACCAGAGAGGGTGGGTTAGACTAGGACGAGTCTAGAGTTGATGATTTAAGGAGTACTGTTGTTGTTTCTTTTAGCGTGCAAGCGCATTAGGCGCCTTTAATCGGATTAATACTGTGACTGATGTCACGATTGGGTAGATGATTGTATATTTATTGATCAATCTGGCGAGAGGGCGAATCTAAAACAGTACATAGCGGCGAGGTATCAGGAATGGATGGTGCGATAGGTGGGGTAGGGGCGAAAAAAATCCCGCTTGCAGGCGGGATGTGTCATCTTACTTACATCACTGATAAAAATGGTAAGAAGGTTTATCCGAAAAAATCTCGCGTATTCCCCATCCCTATTTGTGGATCCGATGAAATTTAATTAGGATTAAAAATAATAAAGCCCTGCTGCAAACAGTGCTTCATAAGGGGGAAGTTTTGGAAACTTCCAGAGCACAGGTAAACAGATACCTTAGTTCCAACAAGCTAAGAATATCTGTTTACCGGGGTTAATGCAAGACTGAATAGCTGAGAGGTTTCAGGGATGGATGGTGCGATAGGCGGCAGGGAAAAGGTGCGATCAATAATGGGGTTTTTGGCGGCTTCAAAAAATTACATAATTAGTAAAATCAATTAGTTATGTTGTAAATTCGGGTAGATCAATATTGTTTGATTAGGGCGAAAAAAATCCCGCCGGAGCGGGATTAGATGATTATTAAGTCTTCAACCTACTAGATGTTAAGCAGCTTTAGGCGTGCTTTCGCTAAGTATTGAATCTTTACGTGCCTGCATTTCTTCAACAATTTCGTTTAGACGGTTAGCCAGTGTCAACATGCGGTCAATACTCTTTGATTTGTCCATGAATTCCTCCAATTATAGATATGGCGACTAGACAATATTCAAACTACGTAGCATAGAAGAACTTTGCTCGCATAGCTGTGG
>NZ_FOGC01000006.1 GCF_900111105.1 Rosenbergiella nectarea
GATTTCAAATCCGTTAGTTCACCCGCGAAAAGTTGCTGGTTAAAACTTTACCCAACGACCGCCGCTATTTTCGTAGCGGTGTCCTTTTGTCGCTTCCACGCGCTGTAGATGTCCTTATCCCAAGCCTTGCCCGCCCTAGTCTGATAGCCAGCCTCGTTAATCCTTTGAGCTATCACCCGACCGTTATCAAAGCCCTGTTTTATGGTATCAGCCACTACTTGAAGTACAGCCGCCTCATTGTATGGATGCTGAGGGATGCCTTGCTTACCACCAATTAACGCAGCCGCCGCCGTTTCCATTCGCTCGACTAGGGCAATCATGCGGCGATCGGGATTACTATCTGGCTGGCTGATTTTGTGGCGTATAGCGTCAATGAGCCATGCAGTTTTATCAGTGCCGGACTCACTCACAGCATTGGTAAATGATTCGACCAGTTCAGCAGGAACGCGAAAAGTAACGGACAGTGATTTACTCATAATGACCACCAGCAAAAGGAGATAGTGAGTAATTTTACCACTGTAAGACAACGTTAGACAGTAAATAAGCCGTGATAATGTTGGTTCACTCATACTCAATGTTGGTTCAAAACGCATTTTGGTTGGTTCAATTTTTGAGAAAAATGCTAATTAAAACAAACATCTTTACAAATTGAACCAACTGAACCAACGTGTTTTTCTATATTTATAATAAAGAGTGAGTGAGCAGTGATGATTTCAAAACCGGATTAAAGAGAGGTGAAGCTATTTTCGTAGCTTCGGTGATGGCCTACGAAACTATCGTAAGTACATACGAAAGACCTACCGACAAATCAGGCGGCAGTTTTACCTTTAATGGGTATTTACATTTACTTGATCACCCTTTCGCATTTTACTTGATCAGGCATTGGCAAATTATTTGGACACCTCCAACAGAAGTTACGATGGTGATTGCAGAAGTCTGACACTACGCCCATACAATCAAACCTTTTGCAGGGTAAGACAAACAAGAAAAAAGCTAGACGATGGTCGCTACGCTCCCCGTGATTGTTATATACCCACCACGGGGGCATTAGGTTTTTTATGGCTGAATAATAGCTTACGAGTTTCGACGAATACACAGAACACAAATGAGCATGGATATGATCAGCGCAATCCAAAATGTAAAATCAAACAGTAAATCAGTTGTCTCTTCCACTCCTACTGTATTTAACCACGATGCCAGATAATCAGTGACGTTTGGCCACAACAGAGAAATTAGTTTGCCAATGACAAAAAACATCACCACCGACAACACGAGAAAACCCAATATACGCTTAATCCATTTGAGCATTAATCAACCCTTATTGTGCCGTAAGCCATTAGAAGCGAACCAGGAACATTTATCATACTGGTTTTAAGAAGACGATTGCGAAGATAGTCAAAATCAGTAATATGGCTGAGCGTAATACAGCCTTCACTAAGTCCACGCGGACCAATTGGATGTAACCTAAAATTACCTCGCCGCACACCTTCAATAAATGTATAGTCGTCGATCTTACCGTCTCGGCGATACAGAGAAAACCACTGACTACGATCCGTGCCATAGGCATACTTCAGAGCAGCTTCACGAATTGAACTCAAACGCCCACCTGACTGACGCCCGATGATGTAATACGTTCCCTGCGGAATAGGTCCAATATCAGGAACGCTTGTTAGGCTAGCATTATTGCGACCTTGCCTCTGACCAGAAAAAGCAGGGAACCTACCAACGCCGCTACATGTAAGCAAAGACGTTGGCATGCCGTTGTTGGTGAAAAAACACGTTATTGCCATAACTATCCCTTGTATTTAAATTCCAAAAGTCACATATATTTACCATAAAGCCTTCATACGCACACCTCTCAAACGCCCTCAGAGCCATTCTGGGGCGTAATCCCTAATAATCATCCTACGTCTTACCGACTCAAAACCTCTCAAAATGACTTAGATAAATCCTGACGCTATGAATCGTTATGCACTCAAGTGAGTAGCCGATGATTTACTCGGTTTTTTTGTTGGAGGTATCCAAGTAATCTGCAAATGGCTGATCAACTAAAATGCGAAAGGGGATCCAAGCAACATGCAATTACGCACTTTAAGTGCAAAACCCCTAATCTGTGGTTATTGATACGGGAATCTCGGTAACGGTAGCAAAGCCCTGATTCGGGCTTAGGTTAGTTTTACGACTCTTTCGTAATACCGATAATCCAGAAGCTTCATGTCGACAAAACACCAAAAAATCGACACGTTATCCAGATATGTCGATAACGCGTACATAGATATTTTCCAGCCACTAGCAGAGGCTCACAACAGAGTTACCGACAGTTACCCTGTTAGCTGGTGATCGAAATCATCGACAGAGTAAACATTGCTTACCCTGTTAGTTGCAAACCAATGATATTGCCTCACAAAGGCAGGATGTTGCCTTAGCTCATTCTTTGAGATTTACCGAAAGTAACTCAAAAAATAGGTGGCTCCGAAATCGGAAGCACATACAGGCGATGACCGAAAGCGCAGACTTACGTTATCGAGATAATCAGGGGCTTAGAAAATTATTGTAACCCGCATTCCATAGATTCCCTTCAAATCAAGGCGACCAGAGCGCAGCTCTACTCTTTGCTGTTTAATCATGTGTTTAACACACATTTAGAACCCGCCTCAAAATTGAGGAGGGATACCCGGCTTAAAATTAAGCCACCCCACCCCGTAGAGCACCTACACAAAAAAGGCAGTGACCTACCCTACCCCATGGAGGGAGTAAGATTACGGCAAGGTTTAACGGTGATGTTACGGGGAGGTTTTTTACTCGATGGCTCACCGTAGGGATCTAACCAATAAAAAATATGAGTGAATTCTCTTACTGGATGGCAGCATGGCAACGCATAATTATTAGACAATAAACGGTCACACAAAAATATTTGGGGGTACAATTGGGGGGATATTGAAAAAACCAATAAAACTATATTCAATTAAAACAGGAAGTTAATCTATATTATCGAATCCTATAGGGCGTACCATTTCAACATCCACTACCCTCCAGTAACGTCTACTCACCCCAGTAAAACCAAGCACGCTAATCTAACCTTTGTCTGCTTTCGTCCAGTAATCCTTGCAGTGAACCGCTCACAAGTAGGGGCAGATCCCAGTGTCAGCTTAGCGGATGCGAAAAGAGTCATTGCCGCAGGTGCTGATCCAAGCCAAGAGAAACAGGCCGAGAAACCCGCCAAGCCTGTAGGCAGATATGCACGTATGCCGTTATCACTGATAGAGCTGAGGATCATCCGGTCACTGATTTATCGGGCGAATTGAAGGCAGCGAAGCAAAAGCACTTCCCTTACCTCAGTGTTGAAAAGCCCCCCACCGTCCCCAATGAGCTGCGTGATTACTCTGGCAGCCTGATCACCAGAATCGCCTTCAAGCGACTGATGATTAAAGGCTTACGAACTATTGAGCTACGCACTAACGAGTGGGCGGATATGGATTTCGATAAAGGTATTTGGAAGAAATCACGTCCGCTAGGATAACGATCTCAAATCCGACTTTTTCCCCTTTAAGCTATCGCCCGCCTCACATATAAAATCGATAATAATGTTGACACCCCTAAAATTATTGTTATGATTAGATCATAACATTTTCGGTAATGCTATGACTCAGAACACTGGTTTGGATTATCTGTTAGACCTTCATGGGCAATCTGTACACCGTGAGGAGGGTTACTGGTGGAAAATAGAAGCATGGCAGGTCAAACCGTCATCATTCATACCGCACGGAATCAGGTATAGTCTGACTTTGCATGATAAATACAATCAGCGCGTTTTTGGAATGGATAATGCTCATGCAATTAAGCCACCTAAGAAGGGAAAGCATACCGGGCGCATTGTCTACGACCACATGCATAGAACCCCAATAGATAAAGGCGTTCCCTATGAATTTATCTCACCGGAGCAATTGATAAGAGACTTTTTTCTAAAAATCGATGAAGTCATTGCCGACAGAGAAAGTAGAGGCTAAAACAATGAAAGCACTAATTGGTGTAATGCCAGAAGAAAATATCCGTAATCGGCTACTTGCAATAGCCAAAGGCCAACATAAACCGAATGGAGAGCCGAAAGTCTGGTTCACTTCAATAAATGCTTTAGGGCAAGTCCTAAGCAATGATAATATCGCGCTAATTCGCTTAATCGATGAAATCAAGCCTGAAACGATAACCGATCTGGCTCGCTTATCGGGTAGACAGAAAAGCAACTTATCAGTCACCCTTAAAACGCTTTCATCGCATGGGTTTATCCGGCTAGAAAAGCAAGGAAAATTCGTCAAACCTGTTGCGATCTTTACTGATTTTGATATTCAGGTTAAGCAAGCGTTTATCTGTAAATTTAGTAGTAATGCAGCTTAATACGATCCCGTAGGGTTTTCGTCCACCTTACCCTGCGGGAAAGCACTGATTAATCCGTTTCTACCCGCGCCGCTATATTCATAGCAGTTCACTTGTGGTGCTTCCACGCGCTTTCCCCTCCCAATAAGCTCCCTGCTAAAATAATGACTGAGTTTTCACGATGCTTGAGGTCGATTATTTATCATAAAAAAGCTTAATAAGTGATAAATTCAGCATCTCTTTGGGTTAACTGATAATCAACGCCATGACAAAGGCGCGGTAAGGTTTAGGCTAGACGCCAGATTAGAGGAATAAACAGAGGTAGCGTGCAAGGCTGTCCGGCGTATCAATATCGATGATGCAGCCCTGATCGTCGGTTTGCAGGGTAGCGTAAGGTGTCTGCTGAAAAAAAGATGATGAGCCCCCTATCGCTCTGTAGAGCCGTCAGGGAGGAATAGAGTGTCCTAGCAAACCCTACTGGGTGGCCATAGTGATGTTGATAGCGTGGCCAAACACACTCAGCATAACGCAGCTGTTCGGCGACAGCTAAATAGGTGTCGGATCTGAAAAAAAAGGCATATCCGCTAACGTCACCACCCAGCCATCGTACTGCGCGGTGTGGTTGACGGCTATTGCTATCGACTCGCCTAGTCCACGGCTAGGATAGGTAATCAGTGCCTCTGCGGCAACTAAGTGATGGAGTGCAGTCTCTTCGGGCTGTGTAACAAGGTAAGTATCCAATCCCGTTGAGATCGCCGATTGTAAGGCGTAGTCGATTAACGGCCTCCCCTGAATCGGCACCAATAATTTATGCTCGCCGCCTTGCAATTTAAATCTTTCGCTCTTTCCTGCAGCCAGCATAATAATCGCGATGTTCATTACGTTAGTTCTCCCACTGCAGTAGAGGCATCGCGTCTTTTCCATTTTTACAGCGAACAATAACCGCCATAATGGATAAGGCTATTTCAGCCGGTGTTTTGCTCCCAATATTCAGGCCTATTGGTGCCCGAATACGCGCTAATTCGTGCTGGCTCACTCCCCCACTCCGTAATAAACGCAATTTTCGTGCGTTACTGGTGTTGATGGATCCCATAGCACCAATATAAAAAGCGGGCGTTAACACCGCTTCCATCATGGTCAGATCATCGATTCGAGAATCGTGGGTTAAGGCGAGGATCGCGGTCGCAGGATGGCACCCTGAGCGCTATAAGTATTTTGCCGGAAACTCATTTATCACCTCGATACTGGCCGACAGTTCATGCGCTAAACTTGCTCGCTCGCCTTCACGATGTTCACAGACTACAGTCTTGAAACCGAGCGCGGCAGAGAAATTCGCACAAAAAATGGCGACGTTTGATAATCCGGCGAAAACCACAGTCAGTGGTGCCGACAGCGTGATGTCGATCGATGGATCATGACAATTAACCTGAGGCGTCTTCACAAAGGCTATTTTAGTGAGGACTTTGCACGATTCAGGCGGAATGATTTTTTTATTAATGAGTACTTGCCACGCAACGCGTCTAGCAGCGTCTGTAAGTAGGCCTGACTTTCTGTTCCAGGTAGGCACTTCTCGACCAGAATATCGACTATGCCACCACAAGGTGGCGCTTTATTGGGGAGTAATCCACCTGCTCCGTAACGAACCACTTCGCTTTCTTGCTGCAAGGCTCCCTGGGTAATAAGCATAATAAAACTTTCCTCAATACCCCCCCCCCGATAATGAGCCATGGTATTGACCGTCACTGCTTATCACCCTCATAGCGCCCGGAGGTCTGGGCGAAGAACCACAAGTGGTTATCACCGTACAAAGCCAAATGGGCTGCGATACCACCCAAGAAATGCCCTGTGTTAAGACGTTAACGTCTAAACTCTCCATACTTATGCCAACCTCTACACTCACGATTCCCTTATTATTCCATGCCGATAGCCTCTCACTTTGTGTTAGCGCAATGAATTTACACCTATGAGGCCAAGCTACCGCATCCTGTTATTCTCGCAGGATACGCCAGCCACCCGCTTAATTGGATTGGCGCATAATATCAAGATAAATTGTTAATGCATTGTAAATTTATTCTGGTTTTTAAATAAGGGTAATCTTACCTTACCGTGCCAATACTTCTGTTATTACTCATAGACTTTTTAATTGAAGAAATATTATTCGCTACAAGGAATTGCGATAAGCGGTAGGGATAAAACCCCATCGGTGAGCCTTCAGTAAGAAGTTGATTGCTGTGCTTCACTCATTAAGGGTCGAGATCGCCGTTGAGAACAACCGCTGGCGAGTGGTCAAGGCTGTATAGGGAGTAGAGAGTGGCAATGTCATCAATCCTAACCTAGTACGTAGGTGGGGCAGGCTTTGGATAAAGCGGTGCATTACGCAGTGAATCCACGTCGATCAAGGCGCGGTGCAAGAGTCTAATTTTGACCGTTATGGCCTGCTTTTACGGCAGAACATGTCTGGAATAGAAGTCATGCCATTCTACCCTTCGGGTTTTCCTCAAGGGACGGGTGACGTGTCCACCGCGATAGCGGCGACCGCTTTCGTCAGTGCTGACATTAGGCTACTGGATACTATTACCCTCCTCTACCTTTACCCAAACGTTGAGTTAAGGGTATATCGGTTTTGACGGGAGCAAAATGAATAGTGTGCCACGTGTAGCGGGGAGACGGGAAGTATCTCACGATCCCTTTTGGCAAGCCCCTCCCTGAGGTATTTGTGCTGACTATCAGATTTGTAATGTTTAACTCTGGCAATAATTTTTTAATCAACTACGGTTATCGACAGGGGTAACTATGATGCAAAAATGCCAGATATGTAACAGTAAAAAAGTCACTGCCTGTGGGGCGAGAAGGCTTAACTCGTTGTTTCAAACGAGTGATTTCACACATTCTCACCAAGGTAAACTCTCCAGCGGGTTCATTCGGGCAATCTTCCCTATTGCAGAACCTGTACTGAGAAATATCGAACAGCTATTGGGAATTCACACCTTTACACACGCTATGGTGACGGAGATCTCCCCCTCTGACGATGTAATCCTTCTTTGCCGCGCGTGTGGCCTCTGGTGTAAATCACAGCATTAATATCAGCTTCACGTTAGAAGGGGCAAATCGAAATTGATGCCCCCTTCAGTGTTAGGCTATCTCTTTACGTCGGTATGCCACGTTAAGCAGCACCACGCCAACGACTGCCGATAATAATGACCCGCCCAAGACCCCGATTTTAACTTCATCCAACAGCATCGGATCATTTGGGAAGGCTAGCCCACCAATAAATAAGCTCATGGTAAAGCCAATTCCACACAGCATCGCCACACCATAGAACTGCAGAGTTGTCGCCCCTTTCGGCAACTGTGCGACGCCAAAGCGAATCAGCAGGAAAGAAATTAGCCCAATACCCAACTGTTTACCGATAAATAATCCGAGCATTATGCCTAAAGGCACAGCACTGAAGAGTTGATCCACACTGGTGTGTAAGAAACTTACGCCGGCATTCACAAAACCAAAAACCGGGATAATAAGAAAACTTACCCAAGGGGCAAGCCGATGTTCTAATTTAAGCAGCGGTGAAGTTTGCCCGATTTTTTGCCCTGAGTGCGGAATACAAAGTGCCAGTATCACGCCTGCCACCGTTGCATGGATCCCTGACTGATTGATGAAATACCATAATACTACGCCCAAGGATAAGTAGACGGGTAAGGCAACCACGCCACGGCGATTGAGCAGCAGCAACACAATGACTGTCACCAGTGCGCCGCTAAGCATATCGATATTTATTCCAGCCGTATAAAACAACGCGATAATGATTACTGCCCCTAAATCATCGATAATGGCTAGCGCGGCCAAAAAGATCTTTAAGGAGGTCGGCACCTTACTGCCGAGCAACGACAGTATCCCTAAAGAAAAGGCAATATCGGTCGCCGAGGGGATGGCCCACCCCGATAAGGTGTGATGATCTTCACGATTGATCACTAAATAGATCGCGGCGGGAACGAGCATTCCCCCCACCGCCGCCGCTCCAGGCAGCATACGCTGCGACCATTGTGCGAGTTGCCCCGTTAAAAACTCGCGTTTAATCTCTAAGCCCACCATCAAAAAGAATACGCTCATCAAGACATCGTTAACGAATTTTTCAACCGGCACACCCGCAATCGAGCGGTGAATGAAGGAAGTGTAGAGTTCTTCGCCGCCAGTATTACAGAGAATAATGGCGATAAAAGAGGTGATAATCAGTAAAACCCCAGCCGCTAAGGGTGAATGCAAAAGCTTAGTTAAAGACATACTAAAATCCTAGGGTTAACAATCCATGCTGAGAAAGAGTGTATAATAAACCGGGAATTTGTACGAATATTGTCGATGTCAGTCTTAACCCGATAAAAATTATTGAGAAAGCTATTCTTGCTGTTACTAGTATCTTTACAGTTAGTACTTCCTATTAAAGGGTTGAGTATTCATCAAATTGGCGTTTCGGTTCCTTACAGTGAATGTCCACTTACCTTTACTCGCTCCTCGATTATCGTTGAGCAATACTATCGGCCTGCAACACGACTTCACGGCCAAAAGCACCAACGAGGAGTGGGTCAGTGACGTGACTGAATTCAAGGTTAACGGCGAAAAGCGGTATCTCGCACCCGTCGTTGACGCCTTTTACAGTGAAGTTATCGCCTACAGACTGTCATAAAGGCCCGTTATATCGCTGGTTGATTCAATGCTGGATAAAGCGTTTATGAGACTGATACCGGGGGATACGCCTGTACTATACACTGACCAGGGCTGGTAGTACCAGATGACGGCTTATCAGGATGGTGGCAGGTGTGCAATTGCCTTGATAATGCGATGGTAGAAAGCTTTTTCGGCACGCTCAAATCCGAACACTTCTATTTGGAGGAATTCAGCAGTATCCCTCCGCTTAGAGAGGCCATTGACGCCTATATTCACTACTACAACCATGAGCGAATCAGCCAGCGGCTGAAAGGCCTCAGCCCTGTTGAGTTTCACTTACTACGACAAATAGTGGCCTGAGTTAAGAGGACATGATGCGAAGTCTGACTTTAACCGGGGAGATACCTATTCTTTTGATTGTCATCAATAAATCATTAGACAGTATTTAGCTGTAACCGGTTGGAAAGAAGATAATCTACTATTCAATTAACACGGAAGTTTATTTTATGGCTATTCCGGTTTACTTATGGTTGGAAGATGATGGTGGAGTGCCAATAAAGGGCATTGTCGATGTGAATGGTCGAGAAGGGAGTATAGAAGTTAGTGAACTAATGCACTCAGTAGAACAGCCCACTGATTTTCTGACGGGGAAAGCGAGCGCAAAGCAGTTGCATAGCTCGTATGCTTTCATGAAAGGCATTGATAATTCATCGTCTTATCTTTACAAAGCATTGTCTACAGGCAAGACCCTAAAAAAGGCTGTGTTTAAGTTCTATCGTATCAATCACAACGGGTTCGAGGAAGAATACTTCAGGACTACGCTAGAGACCGTGAAAGTAGCAGAAATAGAACCGTTCATAATGGATGTAAAAAATCCTCAATGGGAAAGGCATGATCATCTCGAATACGTTGATTTAGCTTACGAAAAGATCACATGGCATTACCTTGATGGTAACATTATTCACTCTGATTCATGGAAAGGACGGGCTGCATAATGGCGTGGGAATACAATGTAGCAACACACACCTTCACCCGTAACGGTGAAACATACACCGCGGACTATGCCGGTGCGACTGGATATAAAAACGATAGCTCTCAAGAATGTGTAAGCGGGAAAGGCCCTCTTCCTAGAGGGACTTATACAATCGGCTCCCCTCACAATTCCCCACATACGGGAAAATACACGCTAGATCTTACCCCTAATTTGAGCAATGCAATGTGCGGACGTTCAGCCTTCCGCATACATGGCGCAAGCAGGAGGCATCCACTGGACTCTTCCGAAGGCTGTATTATCGCCCCCATCAGCGTCAGAAAGAGCATTTGGGCGAGTGGTGACAGGGAGTTAAAGGTGAAATGAAATATATTGTAATTGCCCTGGCAGTAATAGCTTCTCCTGCCGCAAGGTCTATGCAAATGGAGGGGTTTGGTTCTAACTACTACCAAGATGATGCATCCGTTCCTGAATACACCACTAACAAAGATTTATCGCCTGTCGTGATTGTTGGCAACAATATATTTGTTATGGGATACAGCACCCTTGCAGACATAGCGAAAACTACGGATGTAACCATCAACAAAGGAGAACAAGCCTCATGGCTTTGCCTGAACTCAAAAGGGGTGAACTATTGGTTTATTTCTGATGCCGAGATGGGCCAAGGTGATTTAACATCTATTGCAGTAGCCAGAAATGTGAGGGATAAAGGGTGTTATTCTTATTCAGGTGATTTAAGCGTAACAATAAATAAAGTTCCTTTATTAGATGTGACATTAAAAAACATCATTTCAACGTTCTCGAACACCTCAGATACTAATATAATTAGATATTGCAATGATTCTAAGACTTATGGTGATTTTACACAAATGAACTGCCTTCAGTACATTCTTAAAGCAAAGAACTTAGAAGGTGTGATAATTAGTCAAATTACGTCCAACTGAACTGGATTGCGTGGGGTTATCAAGACCAAAACTGCCTTTTTGCGACTTTACAGAGGGTGGTTGGTGCATGTAAGCGATGTCGTTCTGGTTGTCCGATGAAGTCCACTGACTATCAACTGATGGTCAGCGGACGGCTCCTAAAAAACGTGTCCAACATTACGGGTTCAGTTCAATTGCGTGACTTGGGAAAAATTACAACTTCCACTTAAAGAAGTATTAATTGATATAAAATATCAAGGTCGGTTAGAAATCTCCATGATACCCATTTTTGGAAAAAATCAGATTGATAGAGTGATAAACCTCATACTTCATAGCGCCAAGCTTTCTTCTGACGAGGGTGGACGGTAAAGAGTCCGTTTTTTAGAGAACGCCATAAAATGAAAAAAATATATTACTGTTACTCGCCCTCGTTTTTCCTTAAACACTTACGCTTCAAAAAAGGATGGCGATTATTTCAAAGACGAAACACTAGAGAGTTGCTCTCAGAAGAAGCGATCAGCTGCTGTTCAACACTGCATGATTTACCTTTCTGATAAAAAAAACAAGAATACGATAAACACTATAATCTACTCTTAGACAATGCCTGGAAACGAAAACATGAGTTCCACAACTGCACTCTTTTTGTAAACTCTATTGCTGCATCAAAAAGACATTGGGAAAATTTTATAGATCAAGAGTGCTTGGCCCAAGCCTATTTAGATGAAAAAGAGAGTTTTGCCTTCTACACTGATAACAATGCATGCGTAATAATAGGATGTATTGGAAGAATAAAATCCCTCACGAATTATCAATTTTCGCATCATGGCGTTAATTAGGCCGAGCAAACTCCACTCTTAATCGTGCAGTGATAGGGAGCTTGCTCCCTGACCATCATGAATTAATTGAAAAATGGTAACGTTCTTCAACCAAAGATTCGAAACGCCTAAATTTCCGCTGAAGCATTCGGGCAGCGATCGATTTAAAAAAATAGCTTAACGGCAGTAAATTTGCAGAGCCTAAGTTGTCAATCAGATAGAGACGACCATGACTTTCACTTTCGCGCTTAAAAACAATGTTATAAGCCTTTAAATTCATCATCGAAATATAATGGCGTTGGAAGGTTTGTTTAAACTCTTGATAGGCGGAGGTGAGTACGTTAATTCGCGGTTCGGTAAGCTCGAATTTTCTTGAGTAGTGATCAAGGGTTTTCGAAACTTGACCATCATAATCCCTTACCAACTCATAGACATACCCCATCCCTAGGGTTGTAGGCAATTTTCCACGATAGTCAGCAATGCCGTCTAGATTGACATTACACTTATGTAGCCAGTTGAAATAGCGCACTTCCCTGATCGTTTCTAAGTCGTCACGTGGATCGATGTGGACTTTAATGCACAACTCAGGATGACCAGGATACTGATAACAGGCGCGATGGCGGCCTTTAGCAATCAATAATGCGTCGGAGAGGACCAAGGGGGGTTGTACTACTTTCATGGTAGGCACCTATATAACCAGATTTATCTTATAAAACCGAGTGTAAAAAATGAAACAATCTGAGTTACACATTAAGTGCGAAGTGCAGGTGTGAGGGAACTTAGTGCATTTTTTGTGAATTACTGTCCCCCCCGCAGGGGGGAAAGTATTTATTGGTTACCGACTTGGTCACCGAAAGGTAAGGCATCGTAATCTTTCAAGCCGTTCTTTTTATAAGGGTTACCAACCCAACGTGTCACTTTCACAAAATCAGGACTGACAACGGAACGCGTTGCATCATAGCCTTGATAGCTGAGTCCCGCGAGATCAGACCATGTGTGGATCAATTGCGAACTACTATAAGGTCGATTACTGTCCGCTGAGAAATCGCGCGGATGCGCGGCTTGCCAGGAGGTCGACGTCCACAATAAGAAAGGAATTGTGTACATATGCCGGGTCGGCGTTTCTTCGTTACGACCTTGGGTCTGATGCGGTGGCGTATCGTAGACTTCCTCGCCATGATCAGAAAAGTACAATAAGAAACCATTCGGATCAGTCGCGCGATAATCCTTAATAATCTGTGTCACCACTTTATCGTTGAAGTGTTGAGCACTATCATAATCGTTGTAGGTGGCGACTTGTTCCGGCGTTAAGCCTGATGGCAGATGCTGCGTATTACCGTCAAAGACACCTTCGTTTTCTGGGTAACGGAACTTGTACTTGATATGGGTACCCAGCAAATGAATGATAATAAACTTCTTAGGCGCCGGGTCATTGAGTACTTTTTGGAAAGGCCCTAGCACATTCGTGTCGTATTCCCGTGCACTCTGTGTCCGTTGCTGATTCATGTAATACTGCTGATCGGTCTGTTTTGAAAATACCGTCAGCATCGTATTACGTTCCGTCATCGTTTGCTGATTGGTTATCCAAAATGTCTTATACCCCGCTTGTTTCATCATATTCATTAATGATGGCTGAGTCAGATAGAGATCAGGGTTCTGTTCATCAGCAAAGGTCAGGGCTTGTTGTAATATCTCGATAGTATAAGGACGAGAGGTGACGACATTATTGAAGACTGTGAGGCGTGGGTCCGTCTTATGTAATGCGTCTAAACCCGGAGTGGTCTCGCGCGGGTAACCATACAAGCTCATTCTACCACGTTGCGTTGACTCACCAATGACGAGTACTAATGTACGCGGGGCATTACCTGAACTATCTTTCAAGTTGGCTAACGGAGCAAGCTGGTTATTTTTACTGAGCAGCTTATCCATTTCGGTTAATTGTTGACGATACTGATAGTACCCCGTCACAAACTGCCACGGCGCGGCAGGCTCCATCCTCGATGCCAAGTTATTTAAAGTGTTATCGATCGGTTTATGATTAACCCCCGTATCGATAACGATAGGATTTAAAATTAAGCCATATAGCAAGCCAATGCTTATCCCCCAGCGCCACACTTTAGGTAGATAGACCGGGCGTAAACGCGTCCAAAGAAACAGAGCGATCAGCGTATAAACCACTACTACCGCGATCATCTTTAGGCTGAAATATTGGCTTAAGTACTCGCTTGCTTCATTAGCATTGGTTTCGAACATCACAAAGAGAACACTTTGTGAAAATTCCTGGCCATAAATCACATAATAGCCGAGTGCCGCTACCGATGCGGCCCAGAGAACAATACCGATAAGCGCTGCCAGCACCTTCGTTAAGCGCGGGAAGAGCAAAATGGGGATCAGCCACAATGAGCTGAACAAGAGAGAATCCCGTAATCCATTTGTTCCGCTATAGCCACTCGCGACAATCACAACCTGTAAAAACGTTGAGAAAAACCAAAAATAAAGGAGAGCTATCCCCAAGGCTTTCCAGCTAAATTTGGGTGACGCAGACTGATTCATATCCATAGAGAATCCTGTAAAAAGTAGCATTACCTTATAAGGTATGCTGACAGACAAAATAATGAAATAAGCAATAAAACCCGCTCAGAGTATAAGATTATTCCGATCATTAATATATTCAAAACGGTCCAGGACATAAATTAACATCATCTATAACATTTTGTATTGATGAGTATTCATAATTGAAACGAAAAGTAATGAGACTGACTACGTGATGAGGGAGTGAATCCGAAGCGACGAGGTAATAAAGCGAGTGAAGATCGTGAATAAGCCATTCGAGAAGATTTCCTCCGCGAATGGCTCTATCAATTATTTACGACGCCAAGTGGTGCCTTGTGCGCCATCTTCGAGAACGATACCTAAAGCATTCAATCGATCGCGCGCGATATCAGCCTGCGCCCAATCTTTAGTTTGACGAGCGTGATTACGCATCGCAATGAGTGACTCAATCTCCGCAACCTCTTCATCTTGCGTCCCATGCTGCAAAAAGGCTTCTGGGGATTGTTGTAAAATACCGAGCACGCCCGCTAACTCTCTGAGTTTCGCCGCCGCTGCATTAGCTAAAGGCATATCCTCATTTTTTAAACGATTCACTTCACGTGCTAAATCGAATAACACAGAATAAGCCTCAGGCGTGTTGAAGTCATCATCCATGGCTTCACGGAAGCGCTGTTCATAGCCTGCATCGACCATCGGTGTGGCGTGAGCATCCGTTCCACGTAAGGCAGTATACAGTCGCTCTAGGCTTGCTCGCGCCTGCTCCAAATTCTCTTGGCCATAATTTAACTGGCTACGGTAATGTCCTGACATCAGGAAGTAACGCACCGTCTCGGCATCAAAATGACGCAGCACGTCGCGAACGGTGAAGAAGTTTCCCAACGATTTGGACATCTTTTCACGGTCAACCATCACCATGCCAGAATGCATCCAGTAATTGACGTAAGGGCCATCATGGGCGCAGGTGGATTGCGCGATCTCGTTTTCATGGTGAGGGAACATCAGATCCGATCCTCCACCGTGAATATCAAAATGTGTACCGAGTTGCTGGCAATTCATCGCAGAACATTCAATGTGCCAGCCTGGACGGCCTACTCCCCACGGGGAATCCCAACCTGGCTCATTCGGCTTAGCCATTTTCCACAGCACAAAATCCATCGGATTCTTTTTGACTTCAGCGACCTCGACCCGAGCTCCCGCTTGTAACTGCTCAAGATCTTGACGAGAGAGGAGGCCATAGTGTTTATTCGTCATCACATCGAACATCACATCGCCATTATCTGCCACATAAGCGTGGCCGCGTGCCAGCAGTTTCTCGGTAAGGGTAATAATGTCACCGATATGCTTCGTTGCACGAGGTTCGCTATCTGGCGGGAGAATATTCAGCGCGGCGAAATCCTTATGCATCTCTGCAACCATCCGGTCGGTCAGCTGCTCAATCGTTTCATTATTTTCATTGGCACGCTTGATGATCTTGTCATCAACGTCAGTGATATTGCGTACATAATTAAGCTGATAGCCGCTATAACGCAGATAACGTGAGATTACATCAAACGCCACAAAAGTCCGACCATGCCCAATATGACAAAGGTCATAAACCGTAATGCCACAGACATACATTCCCACTTTTCCCGCATGAATTGGCGTGAAAGTTTCTTTTTGTCGACTTAGCGTGTTAAAAATTTTCAGCATGTAACTCTTCCGTAATGATGTGTCGCGACTTTTTTGCGTAGTGTGCCGTATTTTTATTCCTCAAGCGAATGAATGCAAGCCCTCTCACCTCCTCTTGGACAATACTGACGTAATGCATCAATTTATGTTATAAAATAGGGCCTCCGGTGGCACAAACCGCCCGAGAAAATGAGCGAGTAGTTATTTTAACCCTGACAGGAAATCATTATGGTCACCTTCCAAACGAATTTTGGCGATATCGTCATCAAAACTTTTGATGAGCAAGCACCAGAGACAGTAAAAAACTTTTTAAGCTACTGCAGCGAAGGCTTTTACGACAACACTATTTTCCACCGTGTGATCAATGGTTTTATGATCCAAGGCGGCGGATTTGAACCTGGTATGCAGCAGAAAAATACCAAAGCAGAAATTCGTAATGAAGCGAACAATGGCCTGAAAAACACTCGTGGTACCTTGGCGATGGCTCGTACTTCTGCGCCTCATTCAGCGACTGCGCAATTCTTCATCAACGTGGCTGACAACGACTTCCTTAACTTCCGCGACGAAAGCGTTCAAGGCTGGGGTTACTGTGTGTTTGCTGAAGTGGTTGAAGGAATGGACGTGGTTGAAAAAATCAAAGCCGTTTCTACAGGCCGCAGCGGTATGCACCAAGACGTCCCTAAAGAAGATGTTGTGATTCAAAAAGCAATCGTGGCCGAGTAATGTCACGGATCCTGTTTATCGCAGATCTTCATCTGTGTCAGGAAGAACCGGCAATAACTGCCGGTTTTCTGCATTTTCTCGCCAATCAAGCGTTAACCTGCAGCGAACTCTATATTTTGGGTGATCTGTTTGAGGCGTGGATTGGCGATGATGATCCGGCCCCACTCCACCAGCAAATCGCCCAAGCCATCGCGGCGCTCCCTATCCCGGTTTATTTTATTCATGGAAACCGTGACTTTTTAGTCGGTAAGCGGTTTGCTCAACAGGCTGGTATGCAACCCCTTCCCGAAGAGGTTGTCCTTGAGCGTTTTGGACAACGGCTAGTGATCATGCATGGCGATACGCTCTGCACCGATGACGTAAACTACTTAGCCTTTCGCAAGAAGGTGCATACGCCGTGGATCCAATGGCTTTTTTTACGTTTACCCCTCGCATTACGTCTTAGCATTGCCCGAAAAATGCGGCAAAGTAGCCAACAGGCTAATCAACATAAAGCCATGGCCGTGATGGATGTGAATCACCAAGCGGTTATTGAAGTCCTCGTGCGCCATCAGGCAACATTACTGGTTCACGGTCATACTCACCGGCCTGCTATCCATCCAGTCACCGAGGTTTCACCCTCAGCCCAACGCGCGGTACTAGGGGCTTGGCATCATGAAGGGTGGATGATTGAGTGGACAGAACAAGGGTTAACCCTTAGCCATTTTCCTTGGTAATAATACTACGCAACCGTTTTCCTCCCGGAATTGACATGCTATTCTTGCGCCCTAATTATCGCGAGTCAGATAAGCTTGTGTAAGTTTTAGGATCGAGGAGTTGAGTTCATGTCGTTAAGTTCTGCCCCCGCTAAAGTCGCAATAGTAATGGGTTCAAAAAGTGACTGGGCTACAATGCAGTCTGCCGCTGAGGTATTAACCGAGCTAGGCATTGCCCACCATGTGGAAGTCGTTTCCGCCCACCGTACCCCCGATAAACTCTTTAGTTTTGCCGAAAACGCTCAACAGCAAGGTTTCGATATTATCATTGCTGGCGCGGGGGGTGCCGCACACCTTCCCGGAATGTTAGCCGCTAAAACGCTCGTTCCGGTCTTAGGCGTTCCCGTGCAGAGCGCGGCCTTAAGTGGTGTCGACAGCCTTTACTCCATTGTCCAAATGCCTAAGGGGATTCCAGTCGGCACCCTTGCAATCGGTAAAGCGGGTGCAGCCAATGCTGCGCTACTGGCGGCACAAATTCTTGCCCTGCATGACTCACTTATCGCTTCACGCTTGACTGAGTGGCGTGTAAAGCAGACCGATGCCGTCTTACAACACCCGGATCCACGGGAGGATGCATGAAGTCAGTCTGCGTGCTCGGTAATGGTCAATTAGGCAGGATGTTACGTCAAGCGGGCGAACCCTTAGGGATCGCCGTTTATCCTGTCGGGATTGATGCTAATCCTGATGAACTGCCGATCAAGCAAAGTATCATTACTGCGGAAATCGAACGTTGGCCAGAAACGCCCCTCACTCGCGAATTAGCCTCTCACGACGCGTTCATCAATCGAGATATTTTCCCACGATTGGCCGACCGACTCCCTCAGAAACAATTGTTGGATCAACTGGGTTTAGCCACGGCCCCTTGGCACTTATTACGTTCTGCTGAGCAATGGCCTGCTATTTTTGCAGAGTTTGGTGAGCTAGCGATTATCAAGCGCCGTACCGGTGGCTATGATGGTCGAGGCCAATGGCGACTGACTTCCCTGACTCGCGAAGAATTACCGAGTGAATGCTATGGCGAATGCATTGTTGAACAAGCGATAAATTTTACTGGAGAGCTTTCACTGGTCGGAGCGAGAAATGCCGCCGGGGAGATCGTTTTTTATCCGGTAACTCATAACCTGCATCAACAGGGAATTCTTTTTGCCAGTGTCGCCCACCCTCAGCCTAATCCTGAGCATCAACACCAAGCTGAAGCGATGCTGACTGCCATTCTGACTGAATTGAACTATGTCGGTGTAATGGCCATGGAATGCTTTGTCACACCCGACGGTTTGTTGATTAACGAATTAGCCCCGCGTGTTCACAATAGCGGACACTGGACGCAGAACGGCGCATCAATCAGCCAATTTGAATTGCATCTTCGCGCCATCTGCGGTTTACCGCTGCCGCGTCCGGTGGTCGACACAACGGCGGTGATGATAAACCTGATTGGCTGTGAGCTAGATTATCGTTGGCTAGCCGATCCGCTTATTCATCTACACTGGTACGATAAAGAGGTGCGTGCGGGCCGTAAAGTGGGTCACTTAACGCTAAGCAGCCCAGATGCTACTGCCTTGCAGCAGAGTTTATCTCACCTCTCAAGCTTACTGCCTGCCGAGTATGCAACGGCTCTCTCGTGGGCAAAAAATCAATAATCGCTCCTGCTGGGGGATCCCCCCCAGCATTACTGGTACTTAGCCCTCGCTCTATGCTAGCGTAGAAGACTTCTTATCATCGTGAGCCATAGAACCTGTGCAAAAAAATATCCTTATTACTGGCTGCTCAAGTGGCATCGGCCTGATTAGCGCCCTCGACCTTCACCAGCGTGGATACCGTGTCATTGCAGGATGCCGCAAAGCTGACGATTTGACCCGACTAGACGCGTTAGGGCTAACGGCCTTACCAATCGATATGGATGATCCCACTTCGATTGACCAGGCCATCGAAAGGGTTAGGGCCCTGACTGGCGGAAAACTCTTTGCCCTTTTCAATAACGCAGGTTACGGCCAGTATGGACCGTTAACGACGATTAGCCGGCAACAAATGGAACGTCAGTTCTCGACCAATTTCTTTGGCGTTCATCAACTGACCCTTGGACTACTGCCGCTGCTACAAGCAAATGGCCACGCTCGCATTCTCAATACCAGTTCGGTGATGGGGTTTATTGCCACGCCTGGGCGCGGTGCCTATGCCGCCAGTAAATATGCCTTGGAGGCATGGACAGATACGCTGCGAATGGAGCTCTCCGATCTCCCTATTACAGTGAGTTTGCTTGAACCCGGGCCAATCACCACGGCTTTTTCGAACAATGTTCAGCAAGGCGATCACGCCAATCCTGTTGAGAATCCGGGGATAGCCGCTCGATTCGCCCTCCCCCCTGAAGCGCTACTCCCAAAAATTCGTCATGCGCTAGAGAGTCGTTATCCGCAGCGTCGCTACCCTGTCACCCTAGTCACTTACGCGATGGCCATCGCAAAGCGCCTGCTCCCTAGCTGCCTAATGGATATTATTCTTAATAATCGTACCAAGAAATCGTGAATACAGCTTGAAGCTGAGCGGAAAGATCCCCATGTTTACCGTTAAGTGAAGAGTTAATAGATGAGGAATATTATGATGTCACCCCAGGCGTCGATTATCGAGATCGACGAGAGTAACCTTCAACAGGTATTAGAACAGTCGGCGCACGTTCCCGTGGTCTTTTACTTCTGGTCGGAGCGTAGTCAACATTGTCTAGAGCTGAACCCGGTATTAGAAAAACTGGCTAACGAGTACGCCGGACAATTTATTCTCGCCCGCCTCGATTGTGACCAACAACAGCATATCGCTAGCCAGTTCGGCCTGCGCGCCATTCCGACCGTCTATCTCTTCCAAAATGGCCAACCTGTGGATGGATTCCAAGGACCCCAACCCGAAGCGGCGATTCGCGAATTACTGGCTAAAGTATTGCCCCGCGAAGAAGAACTGAAAGTCCAACAAGCGCAAGCGTTGTTGGCCGAAGATAAACCGTTAGACGCGCTGCCTTTACTGCGTGATGCTTGGCAACTAAGCGAAAAGAACAGTGAAATTGGGTTTATCTATACGCAAACCCTGCTCGACCTGACGCGTAGTGAGGAAGCCGAAGAAGTATTGAAAGCGGTGCCATTGCAGGATCAAGATAGCCGCTATCAAGGGCTACTGGCGCAGATTGATTTGCTTAAGCAAGCGGCTGATTCGCCAGAGATCCAACAATTGCAGGCAGAACTCGCCGCCGATCCAACCAACGCGAACGTTGCCAACCATCTTGCGATTCAATTACAGCAAGTGGGTCGTCATGAAGAAGCGTTGGAGTTACTGTTCAATCTGCTACGCAAAGACCTTGCGTGTGGTGAAGGCCAAGTGAGAAAGACGTTCCAAGAAATTCTTGCCGCCCTGGGCACAGGGGATGCCTTGGCGACACGTTATCGCCGGCAGCTTTATTCCCTGCTTTACTGATGCGTTTCGGTTAAGGGTTGTTTTGATGGCAACCCTTAGTCCATCCGGAAATTATCGGACACTCTGCATTATCGTCCCCTGGGCAATGCGCGGCGAGACGCACTAATCGATCCCGTATTTGGGTAATTTCGTCCAGCTGACGAGTCAATTGCTCTATCTTCTGCAGTGTTCGAGCCTTAATATCCGCGCTACGGCGGTGCGGGTCACGATAAAGTCCGACGAATTCACGACATTCATCTAAAGAAAACCCAGCAGCCTTCGCTTGCTTAATGAGGGTCAATTCTTCGATATGCTGCTCATGATAGTCTCGATAGCCATTAAGGGTTCGGGGCGGTGGTGTAAACAACCCTCTATCTTCGTAAAAGCGGATCGCTTTACTGCTCAGTCCTGTCCGCTGTGCTGCTTGACTAATATTCATCTTTTACTCCTGGATCCGTGCGCAAGGCTTGACCTCCCCCTAAGGGTAAGGTCTACACTACAAACTCTATACCCTCTGAATTAGGAGCGACTATGTCTAGAACATTACAATTCACTCTCAGCGGCCTATCTTGCAATCATTGTGTCTCACAAGTGAAAAAGATACTCGAACAACGCTCTGATGTCACCTCAGCACAAGTGAGTATTGACCACGCCACTGTGGTCAGCACAGCAGCACCCGAGATATTAATTGATGTGATCAGTGACGAAGGCTATCACGCTCATCTCGATGACTAGCGCTCATCTTTTTGCAAAAATTCGCCAGTGGTTTAGACCAAAACCACAATGGCTCTCGCTTACCTGTCCCGCAGGAGAGCGGGAGTTTATTTTCGTTGGCAGCATTCATATGGGCGTGCCCGCTATGGCTCCTCTGCCTAGCGGACTGCGTAAGGTGCTTCGTGAATGCCAGGCGTTGGTTGTTGAGGCAGATATTACTCAGGGCCAGCCCCCAGAGATTGAGTCTTCAGCCCAAGGGCCGACACTACAGCAACAATTAACCACCGAACAGTGGCAACAGTTCGAGGTGGCTTGCCAAGAGTGTCACCTCGATACCCAGATGCTTGCGCAATTTCCTGCGTGGCAAGTCGGTCTGACGTTGCAACAAAAGCAAGCCACTATGCTAGGGCTACGCCCTGAATTTGGCGTTGATCATCAACTCTTGAGCCTGGCCCATCTTGCTCACCAACCCGTCATTGCGTTGGAAAGTCAGCAACAGCAGCTCCAGCTGCTGACCACCCTCCCCAACCGTGGCCTCGATTTACTATTAGATAGCTTGACCCATTGGCGAAGTAATGCGCGTCAGCTGCAAAAAATGATAGATTGGTGGCTGTCAAAAAATCATCCCTCCTCTTCATCACTCCCCGAATTATCGCGTAGTTTCAGTCATGATTTACAGCAGACTTTTATCACCCAACGTAATAAACTGTGGGCAAGACACCTGCTTACTCTGCCACCAGGACGATATTTAGTCGCCGTGGGCGCCCTGCATTTGAGTGGCCCAGATAATTTAATCGACCTTATCACCTCTCCAGCACAGAAAGAGCCACTATGACCCCTGCCATCTTGCAACTCGATAAAGCGCGGATCGCTTACCAACAACATCACTACGATCACGACCCTCATAACATCCATTTTGGTGATGAGGCCGTTGAGAAGTTAGGCTTAGTGGCCTCAAGTGTATTCAAAACCTTATTAGTGGCGATCAACGGCGATAATAAGCAGTTAGCGGTAGCCGTAACGCCAGTGTCGACTCAATTGGACTTAAAGAAAGTGGCCAAGGCGTTGAACTGTAAAAAAGTCGATATGGCCGATCCCCTGATAGCGGAAAGGGCTACCGGGTATAAAGTTGGCGGGATCAGCCCTCTCGGGCAAAAGAAGCGATTACCCACAGTGATAGATAGTAGTGCTGAACATCAACCCGAAATCTATATTTCCGGTGGCAAACGCGGATTTGATATCAGCCTATCCCCGCATGATTTAGCCGCCCAGCTTGATGCCCACTTTGTCGAGATTGCCCGCGACCGCTAATCTTTAGCGGTCGTCAGTTGATCGATCATCCATAAGCAGGCTGGGCCTAATGTGTGACGAGCCGACCAAATAATATCGAGATTAAGTTTTTGCGGCCATCCCGCTAAGGGAAGCAACGTTAAACTCTCATTCCCAAAATAGTCCACCATCCAGCAAGGGAGTTTTGCCCAGCCAAACCCTTGCTGTGCCATATCCAGTAAAAGAATATAGGAAGAGGCTGACCAAACAAGCCCTTCGCTACGTTGGATCCCCGCACGACTCCACGTATTAAGCTGCAGTTGGCGAATCCCTTTAAGGTCATCAAGCGTCAACGTCGCTTGCTGGCACAGCGGGTGATCGTTAGCGAGATAGATACCAGTATGGCCCGAAATCGCTAAACTTCGGCTCACTAGTTCGGTCGGAAGGTGGGGTTGCTTAGTGATCAATCCAAGTTGCGCCCGACCACTTTTCAGCAGTTCAATGACGTCTTCGTTTTCGGCGATTAAGCACTCGAATTCGACTTCAGAAAATTTCTCAGCAAATTGGCTCAACAGTCGATCGTGATGACCGGCTGGCCAATGGTCAGAGATCGCCAAGGTAACACGCGGTTCGATGCCTTGAGCCAAACGCAAAGCCACATCGTCGAGGCGTTGGTTTGCCGCTAAGATTTCTCGTACTTGAGCCAACACGCGTCGTCCCTCTTCCGTCAGCATCAAGTGTCTTGAGGTGCGTTCAAACAGTGCGAAGCCTAGGTGGTCTTCAAGACTCGAGACGGCCACACTGATGGTTGATTGACTTTTTCCTAGCGCACGGGCGGCGCCTGAAAAAGATCCGCTCGCCACAGATTGCACAAAGGCTTCGAGAGATTCGGGAGAATAATACATGGTCACCTATCGATTTTTACGATACCAGCTAGTTTGTACTATACACCCTCGTGGTTAAAAATATAGCGCTAATCAACTTGGAGGAACAATGAGTCACAAATCGCTTAAAGAGAGAGTTTTTCACGCCGTGGGTTATGAAGTGACCGCGCTACTCATCACTATCCCAGGTGCTGCGCTACTTTTACAGCGCCCTATCGGTCACATTGGGCTAACCGTCGTTGCAATAGCGTTACTGGCGATGGCTTGGAATATGGTGTTTAACTGTTTATTTGACCGCGTGTATCCACCTCGTGCACCACGTAACTTTTATGTCCGTTCACTACAAGCGATTGGTTTTGAAGGGGGGCTATTAAGTATGGCCTTACCCTTAACGGCTTGGTGCATGAATATGTCCCTTCAAGAGGCTTTTGCCATGGATATTGGGTTACTCTTTTTCTATCTGCCTTATACCTATCTCTACAATTTGGTATGGGATAGCTTAGTGAACCACTATCTAAAGCGTAAAGTTGCTGAGGGTCGCTAACCTCCTGATCGCAAAGCCCGATTAGGAGGCATACTTTGTAACCTTTACTTATAATTACTTACCAATTCGACTGCTTACTCCTTTTTTTTGTTAAGGTATGGCCTTATTCCTAGCTAAATGGAGAGGTAAATGCATTCAACGACCCCCTTGATTACGACACTTGTCGGCGGATTGGTGCTTGCCTTTCTTTTTGGGATGCTCGCGAACCGCCTACGCATCTCCCCCTTAGTCGGCTATCTCCTAGCCGGTGTTTTAGCCGGGCCTTTCACTCCTGGCTTTGTGGCAGATACTAACCTTGCCCCTGAACTCGCAGAGTTAGGCGTGATCTTGTTAATGTTTGGCGTGGGCTTACATTTCTCGCTCAAGGATTTGATGTCGGTAAAATCGATAGCGATACCCGGCGCGATTGCCCAGATTATTGTTGCCACCTTATTAGGTATGGGCCTCGCAAGCTTACTCGGATGGTCATTAATGAGTGGGCTAGTCTTTGGTCTCTGCTTATCCACCGCCAGTACCGTTGTTTTGCTTAGAGCTTTGGAGGAACGTCAACTATTAGATAGTCAACGCGGGCGCATCGCTATCGGTTGGTTAATCGTAGAAGACTTAGTCATGGTGTTGGCCTTAGTGCTATTGCCTGCTATGGCTGGTGTCTTGGAGAAAGGGGATGTCAGTTTCACCCTACTCGCTTGGGACCTGCTATTAACCCTAGGCAAAGTTATCGCTTTTATGTTGTTGATGATGATTGTCGGGCGGCGCCTTATTCCATGGATCCTCTCGCGAAGCGCGGCGACAGGCTCTCGGGAGCTTTTCACCCTGTCAGTCCTTGCCATGGCATTGGGTATTGCCTTTGGGGCAGTAGAACTTTTTGATGTCTCGTTTGCGCTCGGGGCTTTCTTCGCCGGTATGGTTCTAAACGAATCAGAACTCAGTCATCGCGCCGCCCACGATACCCTGCCTTTACGCGATGCCTTCGCGGTACTGTTTTTCGTCTCGGTAGGTATGCTATTCGATCCGCACATATTGCTTGAGCGTCCTTTTGCCATCATTGGTGCACTGATTATTATTCTTTTCGGTAAATCCATTGCGGCTTGGTTACTGGTGAAAGCACTGGGTCACTCTACCCGTACCGCAACGACTATCGCCGTGAGCCTCGCACAAATTGGTGAATTCTCATTTATCCTTGCTGGCCTCGGGATCACCTTGAATCTTCTCAGTAAAGAAGGTCAGAATTTAGTACTGGCCGCGGCTATCCTCTCTATTATGCTTAACCCTATCCTCTTTACCCTAGCGGAACGTTGGATGAAACGGCAGAACACTGATACTCAGGAAGAGGAAGAAGTTGAATTAGTGGCTGAGTTACCACAAGTACCCCTTAACCTATGCCACCATGCCTTGATTGTCGGTTATGGACGCGTCGGACGCCTACTCTACAAACAGCTCACTGCTGAGGGATTTACGGTCGTTGTGGTTGAGAATAGTCCTAGTCGGATTGGTGAACTGCGCGAAAAGGGGATCTTAGCGATTTATGGTAACGCGGCGAGGCCTGAAGTAATGGAATTAATGCGTATTGATTGCGCACAATGGTTATTACTGACCATTCCTAATGGCTATGAGTCAGGAGAAATCGCCGCCACTGCTCGTGAAAAACGTCCTGACTTGCATATTTTCGCCAGGGCTCATCACGATGATGAAGTCGATTATTTGCAAGCGCACGGCTGTGACCATATAGTCATGGGGGAAAGGGAAATTGCTTATGGGTTACAGCAAGCGGTACAACGCACACTGCCTCAGCAACAGAGCGCCTTTTGCCCGCTCAGTTAATCTTCGCCCCCGCCACGCGGGGGCAATGGATCAGCGATCCCAATAAGCCTCTTCAAGACTGTCTTCACGCTCGGGTAAGCCGCGACTTAATCGCGGTGAATGTTGATGTAGCACTTGGTAACTGACGCGGTTTGCATACTTACACACTTGCGATAACGACGAATACGTTAAGTAATGATGCTGATGTTTATTCGAATTTGGCACTTTCTGGCGATGATAAATATTCGCCGACAGGTCATGCAGTAAGGCGGCTAACGCGCCATCACCTGCCCCGTTAGTATTCATGATCTTCTCAGGCCCCCCCATGTAGGGAGCAATATGCGAATAGACTTTCAGCGGTTGTTCACAATCGCTTGCGCGCATCGCCCGGCTAAACTCATACTGATTGAATTCTGCAATCGCTCCCGGAAGTAATGGCAGATTCGTTTTACGCTTACTGGCTTCTTCGGTAAATCCGCCCATATATAAGCCCGCAGGCCCTGCCGTACAGAGTACCAAATCAACCCATTCTAACGCTTTATCTGTGGCTAACAGCGGATCATTCTCACCGGTCAGGTCTAGCGCTTCTTCTTCGTTCATGGCTAAGATGGAAACATGATCCCGTAAAAAATCTCGCCAGAACTGCGGATCGTCGGCAATAATATGGCGCGTCCCAAGGGTTAGCACTACGGGTACGTGGTGTTTTTTCGCATACTCAATGGCCTGCATAGCCGCCTCTGGCATTGGCTCACCGGGCTTAGCACGAAGGAGATAGGAGGTAAGCAATAGGGCTGAAGCGCCCGCAATCACCTCTTCGGGAATACTTTCAGGCCGCAGTTGATTGATATCCCCTGGGTTGATGGCAAAGGTTCGCTCCCCTGCCGAATTAATTAAGGTATAGCAGCGGCCGATTGCCCCATCAACCCCTTGCATATGGTTAAGATCCATACGGCTGGAGGTGTTACAGAGATACCGATAGGCATAATCACCGATATGGATGTTATTACAAATTACCCCCAGAAGAATCGATCTGTCGTCCGCTAACATGGAGTAATTATGGAGTGTGTTACCTACCGTTCCCCCCGCAAATTGATGCGACAGGAGATTACGTTGGCGAAGTTCTTGGTAAAGCGCCTCAGAGACGTCATCCTCAAGGATGAAAGAATACCCTCCGGTTAACCCATAACGGCTGAGAAAGTCATCATCGACCTTTGCCTCGATATCAACCATGGTTTGATCAATTCCGACCAACCATCCCATCGATTCCGCTTCAACAGGAACTGAGATTAATAATGGGTCACGAGCGTTGACAGGGAAATAGTGCTTTGATTTACGTTTACCAGGAAATTTCATAGTACAGATTAATCAGGGGAAATAGGCGCAGGATAGTAGCATAATTCCCCTGTTCTTTACTAAATGATCTGGTTAGGTTGGGACCATTTGAATTGATTGACCAGTGCCAACATCATATCAATATGTAAGGGATCCGCATTAAGCGCGGGAATATAGTGGAAACTCTCGCCGCCCGCATGCATGAAATACTCACGGTTTTCTCCGCTAATCTCCTCAAGGGTTTCTAAGCAGTCTGCCGAGAAGCCTGGAGACATGACTTGAATATGGCGAATGCCCTTGTCGGGTAGAGTTTTAATCGTTTCGTCAGTGTAGGGCATCAACCACGGCTCGCGACCAAAACGAGACTGATAAGTCATCATTATCTGCTCCGAAGAGAGCCCTAAGGCTGCCGCTAAAGCATGGTATGTTTGTTCGCAACGTTTAGGGTAGTCATCGCCTTGATCGGCAAAGCGTTGAGGGATACCGTGAAACGAGAGCAATAATAGATCAGGTTTGCCGTGCTCAGCAAAGCTACGCTGTACAGAATCTTTCAGTGCCTCAATATAGTGAGGATGCGTGGCATAATCACGAATAAACTTAATCGCTGGCATGGTACGGCGTTTACGGAACGTATTATAAAGACCATCCCATACCGCAGAGACCGTCGAGGACGAAAACTGTGGGTAAAGCGGTAATACAATCAAGCGCGTCACGCCCTGATCAAGCAGCGTATCGACAGCGTGTTGTAGAGACGGATTACCATAACTCATCCCCAGCGCTACCGGCATATCGGTTTTTTGCGCCAAGGCGTCTCGTTGCTGTTGGCTGAAAACTAAGAGCGGGGAGCCCCCTTCCATCCAGACCGAGGCATAGAGCTTGGCGACTCTCGGAGAACGAAACGGTAGGATTGCTCCTCTTAAAATAGGTTGCCAAAACAGGTCGGGCACATCGACAACCCGTTTGTCACTCAAGAACTGTTTCAAATAACGCTTTACCGCGGCAGTCGTCGGGGCATCGGGCGTGCCAAGATTAACTAATAACACGCCCGGTTTATCTACGGTCATATACTTTTCCTGGTTTAAAAAAAGCGAATCAGTTAAGGCAAACAGTGGTGAGATGCCGAACGGTTAATGACTGTCCGGCTCTGAAAATTAGTCGAGTAACGACTTGAGTTGGGCACTGACTTGCGCGACGGGTTGTGTACCGTCGATTTTTTCATAGCGCGTCTCACCGTTTGCCGCAGCTTGAGTATAGTAGTTAATTAACGGTGCGGTCATTTGATGGTACTCAACGAGACGATTGCGAACCGTTGCTTCTTCATCATCTTTACGGATAGTCAGCGGCTCACCCGTCACATCGTCTTTATCCGCTTCTTTCGGCGGGTTATAAGCAATATGATAAACGCGTCCAGAAGGCGCGTGGACACGACGTCCAGCGATACGACCAATAATAACCTCGTCGGGAACCGCAAATTCTAAAACAATATCAATCGCAATATCGGCTTCTTTCATCGCATCCGCTTGAGGGATTGTGCGTGGGAAACCATCCAGTAAGAACCCTTTTTGGCAATCTTCTTGGGCAATGCGTTCTTTGACTAAGGCGATAACCAGTTCATCAGTCACTAATTTTCCAGCGTCCATCAGCGCTTTGGCTTGCTGGCCCAGTGAAGACCCTGCTTTCACTGCTGCACGCAGCATATCACCCGTTGAAATTTGTGGTATGCCGTAGTTCTCCATGATGAACTGCGCCTGAGTACCTTTACCTGCGCCCGGGGCTCCGAGCAAAATAATACGCATTGCGTAATACCTCTTGCGAATTGCTTTAAACTTATGAAGTGGCAAAAATAACACTATGTTGAACTGACCACAAGATAAGGCGTCGCTTTCACGACGCCTTGGAGGGGGACTACGCGAGGAGTAACTGATTCATTCTACGAATAAATTGGTTCGGATCTTCTAAGGTTCCACGCTCAGCGAACAGCGCTTGGTCGAGGAGAAGTTCAATCCAGTCGGCAAACTTCGCATCGTCTTGCGTATCAGCAGCCTGTTTTACTAGACGGTGCTCAGGGTTGATCTCGAAGATGTACTTCACCTCAGGGGCTTCTTGGCCTGCGGCGGCAAAGAGTTTCGCCATTTGCGTACTGATTTCATCCGCGCCGGTTACCACGATTGCAGGCGTATCGGTGAGACGGTGCGTTAAGCGTACTTCTTTGACTCGCTCACCCAGTAAGGTTTTCACACGCTCAACGAATGGCTCTAAGGCTTTTTCGTTCTCTTTTTGTGCGTCAGTTTCTTCATCTGCCAATTTTTCTAAAGAATCATCCGCTTTACTGACTGATTGGAACACTTTACCGTCGAATTCAGTAAGGTAAGACATCATCCACTCATCGATACGATCGGAAAGCAGTAATACTTCAATCCCTTTCTTACGGAATAGCTCTAGATGTGGGCTATTCTTCGCCGCGGCATAGCTGTCTGCGGTGATAAAGTAGATTTTCTCTTGTCCTTCAGCCATGCGCGATACGTAGTCTTCCAGCGTGACAGTCTGTTCCGCGCTGTCATTTTTGGTCGAGGCAAAACGTAGTAGTTTAGCAATAGTCGGCAAGTTGGCAGAATCTTCAGCGGGGCCTTCTTTCAGTGCCAACCCGAAAGCTTTCCAGAACGTCAGATATTTTTCACTGTCGTCTTTCGCCAGTTTTTCGAGCATTTGTAGCGTACGTTTAGTCAACGCCGTACGAAGGCTCTGCGTAACGCGGCTATCTTGTAAGATTTCACGAGAAACGTTTAAAGGAAGATCGTTGGAGTCGATCAGGCCACGAACGAATCGGAGGTAAGTCGGCATAAATTGCTCAGCGTCATCCATGATGAAGACACGTTGGACGTAGAGTTTTAGGCCGTGCTTATGATCGCGGTTCCACATATCCCAAGGTGCTTGAGCCGGGATATAGAGTAGGCTGGTGTATTCCTGCTTCCCTTCAACACGGTTGTGGCTCCAGATCAAGGGATCAGCAAAGTCATGCGAGACATGTTTATAAAATTCTTTATATTCATCTTCGCTGATGTCTGATTTATTGCGGGTCCACAGTGCCTGAGCTTTATTGATTTTTTCCCACGTGGTGGTTTCTGCTTCGTCGTCTTTCTCTTCGATTTCTACCGGTAGCGCGATGTGGTCCGAATATTTACCAACGATGTTCTTTACACGCCAAGTATCTAAGAATTCGTCTTCGCCTTCACGCAGGTGCAGCGTGATTTCAGTGCCGCGGTCCGCTTTTTCGATATCGGCTAGCGTATAGTCGCCCTCACCCGCGGATTCCCAGTAAACCGCTTGGTCTGCTGCTGCATTCGCGGCACGGGTGCGAACCGTGACCTTGTCTGCCACGATAAAGGCCGAGTAGAAGCCCACACCGAATTGACCAATTAACTGGCTATCTTTAACTTGGTCGGAGCCCATCGACTCAAGGAATGCTTTAGTCCCTGATTTTGCGATGGTCCCTAGATTCTCGATCACTTCTTCGCGGGTCATACCGATGCCGTTATCGCTCAATGTTAGCGTGCCGGCTTCTTTATCTACGGAAAGGCGAACACGTAAATCGCCATCACCTTGGTAAAGATTGGCATCAGAAAGCGCCTTAAAACGCAGTTTATCTGCAGCATCCGACGCATTAGAGATCAGTTCACGGAGGAAAATTTCTTTATTTGAGTAGAGAGAATGGATCATCAGGTGCAGGAGTTGTTTTACTTCTGACTGGAAGCCACGGGTTTCTTGTCCTTTCATTTTTTATTCATCCTCAACAAAATGACGGGTTAATAATTGTTGTTTAAGGAGATGGGGACAGTTTTGGGCTTTTCAAGCTGATGTCATAAATAACATCAGCAAGTGATTAATATTTAAACTTTTGACGGCCGGCGAGTGAGTGGGAAAGCGTAGTACCGTCGACCAGCTCCAGTTCTCCCCCGACAGGCACACCGTGGGCGATACGCGTGGCTTCCACCCCATATTGGCGACAGAGGGAGGCGATAAAGTTTGCGGTTGCCTCGCCTTCGACCGTGGGATTGGTCGCGAGGATCACTTCGGTTAAGGTTTCGGTTTGCAATCGCTGCTCAAGGATATCTAAACCAATATCGTCAGGACCAATACCGTCCAAGGGAGAAAGATGCCCCATCAACACAAAATAGCGCCCAGCAAATTGCCCTGTTTGTTCGACCGCTTGGATATCGGCAGGACTCTCTACAATACAAATAATCCCGTTTTCTTGACGGCGACTATTGGTACAGATTGCACAGACCTCTTTTTCGGTGAAGGTTCTACACTGTTCGCAGTGACCGATTTCGGACATCGCATTGGTTAACGCTTGAGCCAGACGCATTCCCCCGCTGCGATCACGCTGTAGGAGATGAAATGCCATCCGCTGTGCTGATTTAGGCCCTACGCCCGGCAAGCAGCGTAGGGACTCCATCAATGTTTCCAGTAATGGGCTGGATTGCATTAGAATGGCATCTTAAAGCCAGGAGGTAACTGCATACCGCTAGAGACTGACGCCATTTTCTCTTTTTGCGTTTCCTCAATACGACGTGCTGCATCGTTGAATGCCGCCGCCACTAAATCTTCCAGCATATCTTTATCATCTTCTAATAAGCAGGGATCGATCTCAACGCGACGGCAATTGTGCGCGCCATTGATGGTCACTTTCACTAGTCCAGCACCTGACTCACCCGTTACTTCTAACGCAGCGATCTCTTCCTGAACTTGTGACATTTTGTCTTGCATCTGCTGGGCTTGCTTCATTAAGTTACCCAGACCACCTTTACCAAACATATCGCTCTCTCTCTGCTAAGGCCACAGCCATCCTATGATGACCTGTAGCGGTGTTAAACGGGACGTATACTTTCTTCATCCACCTCTGCATCAAACATTTTACACAAAGTCTGGATATGTGAATCATTTATGACAGCTTCTTTTGCCTGTAATAAACGCTCTTCATAAATGACCTGACGCCATTCAAGGGGCGTTAAGTGTTCAGGATTATCATCGGACTCAATCGTGAGTTCAACCGTTTCTCCCAATAACTGATGGAAGGCGTTGGTCAATACCTGCTGCGCAGAGCCAGAATTTAAGTGTTTCTGATGACTGCGTAGTTTGATCACTATCTGTTGATCGACCTGCTGTTTCCAGCTATTTAGGGCCAGTTGCTGCACCAATTTAGGCAGAGACATGCTCGCGATTTGCGCTGCCCACGGATCCCGTTGGCAGGTCTCAGCAATCAATTGCTGCATCAATTCCGGATTTTTCTCGTGCTCTAATGCGGTACGCAGCGCCTTAGGCGTGGCAACCGGGAGTGACGTCGCTTCTTCAGTGCGTTGCGAGGTCCAACGGTAGCTCTCTTTTTTCTGAACAGCCGTTTCGCTGGCGGACTGGCCTGCTGCAGGCGCTTTACGCTCGGTAAGCGTGGCTAATCGCTCGAGCGCCGATTGTGCCGGTCGCGGACTGGACGCAACCGGCTCACTCTTTTTTGCTTGGGAAGCTCCTTGCCGCATTAAGGCCGTTCTGGCTTGCAATAATTGGCTGGTGGCATCATTGCCCACTGTCGGCGTTGACGCGGGCGCCTCGGTACGCGCAGCCAAAGCCGGTTTTTCCGGGATAGCTGCTTGCTGTTGTGGCGCAGGAGAGACCTTCGGCACATCAACCTTTAGTGGGTGAAATGCTAAGGCCCGCAGTAGCGTCATCTCGATTCCCATACGCGGTTCTGGCGCGAGGGGTAACTCTTTACGACCGGTTAAGACTATTTGGTAATAGAGCTGAAGATCTTCCGGTGGAACCCGACGCGCGAGTTCGCGTAATTGGGTCTCATGCTGTCGATAGGCGTCATTCAACGAATCGGGAAGGAGTTGTAACATCGCAATGGTATGGAAAATTCTGAGCATTTCCGCCAGTAAGGCATCCCATTCCGTCGCTCGACTCGCCGCTTCGGCCACCAGCGATAAGGCGCTCTCACCATCACCTTTAATGATTGCTTCCACTAACCCCAAGGGTTGTTCATCGTCAAGCGTGCCGAGCATCTGCATGACGTCACGATCGGTAACCTGCCCATCTCCAGCGGCAATCGCTTGGTCAAGCAGGCTTAGCGCATCGCGCAGACTGCCTTGTGCCGCCCGTGCGAGATATTGTAGCGCTCGGGTTTCAAAATGAATCTGGTCACTATTCAGGATATGAGACAGTTGTTGCTGAATCTGATCGGTATCTAGGGCTTTTAAGTGGAACTGTAGACAACGCGACAGAATAGTCACGGGGAGTTTTTGCGGATCGGTAGTGGCGAGTAGAAATTTCACATGCTCGGGCGGTTCTTCAAGCGTTTTCAGCAACGCATTAAAACTGTGTCGGGACAGCATATGCACTTCGTCAATAAGATAGACTTTGAAGCGACCACGCACTGGTGCGTATTGCACGTTATCTAATAGCTCACGAGTATCTTCTACACGAGTACGGGACGCGGCATCAATTTCAATTAAATCGATAAAACGCCCCTGCTCTATCTCAACGCAGTTATCGCATTTTCCGCAAGGCGTCGCCGTGATACCCGTTTCACAGTTTAGCCCTTTAGCAAATAAGCGGGCGATACTGGTTTTTCCCACCCCGCGGGTGCCAGAAAAAAGGTAAGCGTGATGCAGTCTGCCAAGGTTTAGACCGTTAGCCAGCGCGGTTAATACATGTTCCTGACCCACAACATCAGAAAAAATTTGTGGTCGCCATTTTCGTGCGAGAACCTGATAACTCATGGAGATCGTATCACTTGATAGGAGTTGAATACCGACAACCGCGCGTTTTGCGCGGCCGTCACATGACGATGCTTACCGTTGCGTAATGCACTCAGTTTAGCAGTCTGATCGCGCGTTGCCCATCTATTTTGAGCCCCGCTCGCAGGGGGAAGTTAGTGACCAGGGAAGTCAACAACACTAAAGCAGTTAAGGCCTAGCTGGTTCAATCTGCGTTCGCCTTCAAGATCAAAAAGGTTGATCACAAACGCGGCATCTTCTACCTCTGCCCCAGCACGGCGAATAAGTTTTACCGTCGCTTCGATAGTCCCCCCCGTTGCCAATAAATCATCGACGACCAGGACCTTATCGTTCTCAGTGAGTGCATCTTGGTGAATTTCCAAGGCATCTGTACCGTACTCCAGCACATAACTTTCCTGCCACACGGCACGAGGCAGCTTGCCCGGTTTACGAACGGGAACAAATCCAACGCCTAACGCTAAAGCGACCGGCGCGCCAAATAAGAACCCTCGCGCTTCGGTCCCAATAACTTTAGTGATCCCTTTATCGCGATAACGTTCAGCGATCAGCGAAATCGTGGCCGCGTAAGCCTGTGGATTTTCCAATAAGCTCGTCACATCGCGAAAGAGTATGCCTGGCTTTGGGTAGTCGGGTACACTGCAAATACTGTCTTTGATCAGTGCGAGTAGAACGTGGTGTGTAGTGGTCATGATAGTGTGCCTGGTGACAAGTGAAGTGTGAGGCGTCCTGTGCTAACAGGATAAATGCGATGTTAAGATTGCCGCCTACGCATCAAAACCGTCAAATTTAAGCAAAGCAAAGGATAATTGCAACACTATGAACCAGAAAGTCGTCGTCAGCCAGCTGCGTAAACTCCTAGAACATCTTACCTATCAGGTTAAGGGGCTGAGCAATTCTCACTTAAAAACACTGGGTTTCGAACGACAACTCTTTAAAAATCATTATTCCACGCTTAACGGCTATCTCGAAGAATGTGTTCAAACGCTTAATAGAATTGAGCACAACACCCTCCATCTGTCATCCACGCAATGGCAACTTGAACATCTGGTCGAGCAGTGTCAGGCGATTCAGAAAGTGATTTACACCTTACCTGCTGGAAAAAGGCAGGTCCTCACCCCTCAAGAAGAGCTAGCAGGCTATGAGCGCAGATTATTAAAAATGGTTGCCGACCTCGAGCATCAAGTGGCAACAGCAACCGGTTTTCAGGAACAACAGCAATTACTCTCTACGTTAGAGATGACTCAACAACGTCTTAATCGTTGTCAAACGGCGCAAAAAGACTATTCTTGGAAGAAAAGTGTGACATAGTAAGTCGGATGATATCGACGGCTATGCACTTCTCTCTCTTTATTGCAGGCAATTTGCTTATGTCGTTACATTCCGCTCCGCTTGAAACTCAACTCGCGATCGATCTGATTATGTTGTTAGAAAA
Source organism: Rosenbergiella nectarea (assembly GCF_900111105.1). Classification (GTDB taxonomy): domain Bacteria; phylum Pseudomonadota; class Gammaproteobacteria; order Enterobacterales; family Enterobacteriaceae; genus Rosenbergiella; species Rosenbergiella nectarea. The sequence continues at coordinate 35,657 of NZ_FOGC01000006.1, forward strand.
CCACAATCTTCCTGCTCAAGTCGTGTTGGACGCGCTGAAAATCGTCGAGAGAGACTTCCAGCAAAAATTAGATCAAGAAAACTTATCAGCAGGTTCGGAGTAAGCTGTGCGCCGTAAAGACGGGCTATATTGTAATAGGTCAATCATCGTCTGCACCAACGTGGGGGCGAGAGCCTGCATATCGAAGCTGCCGGGTGAAAATAACCAATTTTCAATGATCCCGGTAATATAGGCTCTACACACTACGGCAGAACGTTGGGTGTCGAGTGTACTCGGCAGTTGTTGGGCATCAATACAGAGGGAGAGATTTTCTGTAATCTTAGGATAATCTTCTAAAATTATTTTTTGATCGAGTTGGTTCATCGATTGCATCTCTCCCACGAACTCACACTTGTGATAAATAATTTCCATAATTTTGCGACGACGCTCATCCACGACTAAAGATTGCAGAAAGGAGATTAAAAAGTGCTTTAATTGCCCGAGCGGATCCTTGGGATAGAGGGAGGCGAATTCTAGGTGCTGACGATCGATTTCTTGATCACTGCTCACCCAGATCTCCTTAAAGAGTTCAGTCTTGTTTTTGAAGTGCCAATATATCGCGCCACGTGTCATGCCAGCATGTTCAGCGATCTCCGACAACGATGTCGCTGAAACGCCTCGACTTGCAAAGCAATCGATCGCGGCTTCAATTAGTAGTGATTTGGTTTCCTGCGCTTGTGCTTTGGTTTTTCGTGCCATAGTAAATTATTTAGCTTTAAATTCTGTGTAATTGTTAGAATAATTGTTGCACTAATACTTACATACATTCATGTATATATGTACTATAACACGCTTTATCTTTACACACATTTCTCGACACCATTTATTGTCGGGTACCTAATACCGGACGAGTAGAGGTTTTACTATGAAAATGAACAGAGGATTGACACCTCTGGCAGCAATTCTGATGTTATCAGGAGCAGTTGTGTTAAGTGGTTGTGATGACAAATCACAGCAGTCTGCACAAAAATCTGCGCCTGAAGTCGGTGTTGTCACGTTGAAAGCCGCCCCTGTAAATATGACGACTGAATTACCCGGAAGAACCTCTGCGTATCGTGTAGCCGAAGTCCGTCCTCAGGTTTCAGGCATCATCTTGAAGCGTAATTTTGTAGAGGGAACCGATATCAAAGCGGGTGAATCCCTCTACCAAATCGATCCCGCACCTTATCAAGCCACTTATAACAGTGCAGTTGGGGATCTCGCCAAAGCCCAAGCGAACGCGCGTATCGCACAAGTTACGCTAAACCGTTACAAACCCTTGTTAGGCACAAAATATATTAGCCAACAAGACTACGATACGGCAGCCGCTACACTCGCGCAGAACAATGCAGCGGTTCGCTCAGCGCAGGCTGCGGTAGAAAATGCACTCATTAACCTCGCCTACACCAAAGTTTCGTCACCGATTTCTGGTCGTATTGGTAAAACAGCCGTCACCGAAGGTGCTTTGGTACAGAATGGTCAAACTACTGCCTTGGCGACCGTTCAGCAACTGGACCCGCTGTATGTCGACTTAACGCAATCCAGCGACGACTTTATGCGTTTACGTAATCAGTTATCGTCCGGTGAACTCACGCAAGGTAAAGGTAAAGCCCCTGTCACTATCGTGTTAAACGATGGCACCACCCTGAAACAAAAGGGCACGCTGGAGTTTTCTGATGTGACTGTCGATCAAACCACTGGCTCTATCACATTGCGAGCTATCGTACCAAATCCTGATCACAGCTTACTGCCGGGAATGTTTGTTCGTGCGCGGGTAGAAGAAGGCGTTAATCAAAATGCTCTGCTGGTGCCGCAACAAGCTATTGCGCGGACACCAACCGGTCAAGCGACCGCGATGGTTGTCAATGCTGAGGATAAAGTCGACGTTCGCCAAGTGACTGCCCAAGAGGCGATTGGTGATAAGTGGCTGGTAACCTCTGGCCTTAAAGCGGGCGACCGTGTGATTTCTGTAGGGGTACAACGTGCCGCTCAAGGTGCGAAAGTCTCACCGAAAGAAGTCAGCGCCGACCAAAAAGATGATGCTGCATCGACGCAGTCTGAATAATTTATGCGTTAACAGGAGCCACTGATATATGGCTAAGTTCTTTATAGATCGCCCCATATTTGCTTGGGTACTTGCCATCGTTATTATGATGGTTGGGGCGCTCTCGATCATGAAATTACCGATCGAGCAGTATCCCGAAGTTGCTCCCCCTGCGGTTCAAATCCGTGCGGCATACCCAGGGGCTGATGCAAAAACACTACAAGACTCTGTTACTCAGGTTATCGAACAGAATATGAATGGATTAGACGGACTGCTTTATATGTCCTCTAACAGTGACTCTTCTGGTAACTTGCAGTTAACGCTGACCTTCGCGTCAGGGACCGATGCAGATATTGCGCAGGTTCAGGTTCAGAACAAACTGCAGCTTGCTATGCCATTGCTGCCGCAAGAGGTGCAACAACAGGGGATCAACGTTCAAAAATCCTCCAGTAGCTTCTTGATGGTTGCGGGTTTTGTCAGTGATGACGGCAGTATGGATATGAACGACCTTGCCGATTATATCTCCTCTAACGTCAAAGATCCGATCAGTCGGACGACTGGTGTCGGGGATACTCAGCTGTTCGGTGCGCAATACGCGATGCGTATTTGGATGGATCCTGCGAAGCTAGTCAATTATAACCTCACCCCAGGTGATATCATCACCGCGATTAAAGCCCAGAACTCCCAAGTCTCGGCAGGTCAGTTGGGGGGAGCACCCGCTGTAGCGGATCAACAGCTGAACTCCTCAATTATCGCTCAGACTCGACTGACAAGCCCGGAAGAGTTCGGTAAGATCTTGTTGAAAACTAACACCGATGGGTCAACCGTCCGTCTGCGTGATGTGGCAACAATTAAACTGGGCGGTGAGAACTACGAGGTTATCGCCCGGTTTAACGGCCACCCAGCCTCAGGTTTGGGGATTAAACTCGCCACTGGCGCTAACGCATTAGATACTGCCAATGCGGTCAAGGCTCGCCTGAAGGAAATGGAACCTTTCTTCCCGCATGGCATGAAGTTGGTTTACCCATACGATACGACCCCCTTTGTAAAAATCTCAATCTTTGAGGTCGTCAAAACACTCTTTGAAGCCATCGTATTGGTTTTCTTAGTGATGTATATGTTCCTGCAAAGCTTCCGCGCCACGCTAATCCCGACCATCGCGGTGCCGGTCGTGTTGTTAGGCACATTTGGGATAATCAGCGCCTTTGGTTACTCGATAAATACGCTCACTATGTTCGGGCTCGTCCTCGCCATAGGACTTTTAGTCGATGATGCCATCGTGGTCGTCGAAAACGTCGAACGGGTGATGGAAGAGGAAGGATTGGATCCCAAAGAGGCGACTAAACGCTCGATGGAACAGATCCAAGGTGCGCTAGTCGGTATTGCCCTCGTCTTGTCTGCGGTCTTTATTCCTATGGCATTCTTCGGTGGCTCTACCGGGGTTATTTACCGTCAGTTCTCGATTACCATTGTGTCCGCAATGGTCCTGTCGGTACTAGTGGCGATGATCTTGACCCCTGCCCTCTGTGCGACCTTGCTTAAAAAACATGATAACAACGACCACAAAGAGAAAGGTTTCTTTGGTTGGTTCAACAGAATGTTTGATAAGAGCACCAACCACTATGTAAACAGTGTCAGCCATATTATCCGCCGCACCGGCCGCTATCTGATCATCTACGTGGTGATTTGCGCTGGCATGGTGTGGTTATTCATGCAACTCCCTACCTCCTTCTTACCGGAAGAGGATCAGGGATTATTAGTGGTTCAAGCGCAGCTTCCTGCAGGTGCGACGCAACAACGTACCGAGAAGGTGCTTGATCAGGTTACTGATTACTTCCTTACTCATGAGAAAGAGACCGTTAAATCGGTCTTTACCGTGAATGGATTTGGTTTTGCCGGGCGCGGACAAAACACCGGTATCGCCTTCTTAAGTTTAAAGCCTTGGGAAGAGCGAACGGCCGCCGCCGATAAAGTGGATGCTATTGCCAGCCGTGCAATGGTCGCTTTAGGTAAAATCAAGGATGCCATCGTCATTCCGTTCAACTTACCGGCAATTATTGAGTTGGGTAATGCGACAGGTTTTGACTTCGAACTAGTGGATAATGCCAACTTAGGTCATGACAAGTTGATGCAAGCTCGTAACCAATTATTGGGTATGGCGGCTCAGCATCCTGATGTATTAGTGGGTATGCGTCCAAATGGATTAGAGGACACCCCGCAGTACAAACTGATTGTCGACCAAGAGAAAGCCCGTGCGCTAGGCGTATCAATTTCTGATATCAACACCACGCTCAGTGCGAGCTGGGGCGGTAATTACGTCAACGACTTCATTGACCGCGGACGGGTGAAGAAAGTTTACGTGATGGGTCAAGCCGACTCCCGTATGCTACCTAGCGATATCAATAAGTGGTATGTCCGTAACGGCGATGGTCAGATGGTGCCTTTCTCCGCCTTTACCAGTGCGAAATGGCAATACGGTTCCCCACGTTTAGAACGTTATAACGGATTACCATCATTGGAAATTCTCGGTCAAGCTGCTCCCGGTAAGAGTTCCGGTGAAGCCATGAATTTGATGGAACAATTGGCTTCCAAGCTGCCACAAGGTATTGGTTACGAGTGGACTGGCATGTCATACCAAGAGCGTATGTCAGGAAACCAAGCGCCAGCGTTATATGCGATCTCCTTAATCGTAGTATTCCTCTGTCTTGCTGCATTATATGAAAGCTGGTCAATACCTTTCGCGGTGATGTTGGTAGTCCCTCTCGGGGTTATCGGTGCATTAGCCTTCACAACGATGCGTGGTATGAGTAACGATGTCTACTTTGTCGTCGGGCTATTAACCACCGTCGGGATATCCGCGAAGAATGCTATATTGATCGTCGAATTTGCCGTGGACTTGATGAAGGAAGGGAAAGGTCTTATGGAAGCAACGCTGGATGCGGTACGTATGCGTTTACGTCCAATCTTGATGACCTCTATGGCCTTTATGTTAGGTGTTCTCCCCTTAGCGATCAGTTCCGGTGCCGGTTCCGGTGCACAGAATGCTGTCGGGACAGGGGTTATCGGGGGGATGGTGACAGCGACCTGTCTAGCTATCTTCTTGGTTCCCGTCTTCTTCGTTGTTGTTCGCCGTCGCTTCGGCGGACAGAAAGAGAAGAAGCAGTAACCTCTTTCTCTTCTCATCATGGGCTGCTTCGGCAGCCCTTTTCACTTTCCGCCGTAATGCAATGATATAATTACCTTTTAAGTCAGCGTTTTCGACTGAAGCTTTTTGATTTTAACTAAGTGGTTTATAATAAACACAGAGTCCCCGATAGTTGAAACCTATCTATTATTAGGTTAATTACTATTATAGTTGTAGTAATCTTATCAGCTGCAAGAGTAGGACTTGCTCAAGCGTCATCTTGTAATGACTGAAAGTTAAACGACTGACTAAATTTGGTGTCGACTAAGCGATCACTTTTCAATCTGAAGATGAAGAGGTGAATGATGGATGAATATACGCCAAAATATTTCGATATTGCGCAACTAAAATATCTTTGTGAAAAACTCTATACCGAATGTGATTTGTTATTGAACGAAAATACTCAGTTCGCTGTGAATGATCCAACCGCTACCGAGTCTCTGTTATTGAATGACTTTATTGAACATATCGCTAATGTGGGGATCAATTACCGAATCAAATATTCACAGGATACGGCACTCATCGAAGCGCTTGACCAGTTTTTAGACCATTCCTCCCAGTTATTGGGAAATTATGGTGTCACACCCAAAGAAATCAAAGAATGGAAACAACTGTCCGACACACTTTTCCAATATTTCAATAAAACAATAAATAAGTATGAGTAACTAATAATAATGAACACCAACACCTTTCCACTGACTAAGAATGACTATTTAATGCGTCTAAGACGTTGCCGCTCTATTGAGACGTTAGAGAGAGTGATCGAGAAGAATAAATATGAGTTATCCGATGATGAGTTGGTGGTTTTTTACTCTGCCGCCGATCATCGTCTCGCCGAGTTAACCATGAATAAGTTATACGATAAAGTTCCTGCAACGGTATGGAAGTACGTTCGCTAGGGAATAAAGGATTTACTCTGGAGACTGAGGCAAGGATGCCATGGCAAAGAGTCAATATGAGTGGATAGTGATTGGGTGGGGCCCTTGCCAGCGACATCCCGGCACATGTGTTACCTGCTGCGGCTGCTTCCTTCCGGACCTGACCGGGTTAACAGGTTAACATTGCGGGAGAACCAACAAGGTCCCCATTGAATTGCTCCGAAGAGCGAGTGAGATTATGGTAGATGGGCGTTAGAAATGCAAGCTTGATAGCGCCAACCGTTGTTTTATTAAGCATTACTATTGAATCAAGGTATCTATTATTCATTATGTGTCTCCCGGAACCCTCTTTTGAGCAGCGTGTTTGGCTCGTTATTAACGCTATCCCCCGTGGAAATGTTGCCAGTTATGGCGATGTGGCGCATTTAGCCGGTCATCCTCGTGCCGCACGTCAAGTTGGCCGAATACTTAAGCATCTCCCTAATCACTCGCAATTACCCTGGCATCGAGTCATTTCTCAGCAAGGCAAAATCTCATTGTCTGGGACAAGGGGCGCCGTGCAAAGCGATGCGTTACGTCAGGAAGGGATTGAGGTAAGTGAAGCGGGAAGAATCGATATGAAAAGATATCGTTGGCGACCATAATCCGCCAACGATAGTAGACAAGGAACTACTGCGCGGTGACAGGAAGTGCAACTTGTGGCACAGCCACTAAGTTGATGTCTTTTTTCTGACTTGCCACGCTAGTGATCGGTTGTAATTGGTCAGAGGCAAAGATGACTTTACCATTCAGCGTTATCGCTGCCGTTAACAACGCTTGGCTATTAGCGCCGAGCTGTACACCTTGCAGCGGCAGCACATAGTTAAACGGTGATTGTTTACCCGATAATGTCTGAACTTGCTGTGCTATGACTTTCGTTTGTCCTGGACCGCCTGAAGCATCAGATAAAGTCACTGTCAGTGCCGCATTGGCTGGGATTGCCATACGTTGACGAACAAAGACTGAACCGCTGAGTGAGAACGGTGCGACTGCTTTAGTCGTTGGATCGTTAGCAATTGGCACAGGTGAACCACTATGGCTCGCGCAGGATGTGACTGCTAATGAGATAAGTAATCCGCCCAATACGTGTTTTGTTTTCATTGATGTCTTCTCCTTGTGAACCAATCTAACCACAATATTGTTGTAATCTTTGCCAATAGGGTAGCTATCGTAACAAAATAATTGTGGCACATAATCGAAAATATGCCTGTTAAATCCGCTATTTTTTGATTTTAATTAACGTTAAGCCATATGATTTATCATGAGGATAGACAAATGAGTCAAGCACTTAACGCGTTAACCGAATTACTCAGCCTCAAAAAAATCGATCCCCTACGATTTATTGGAGAGTGCGAAAATCTAGGCCTTCGCCAAGTTTTTGGTGGGCAAGTCATTGCTCAGGCCATCAGTGCGGCACAACAAACAACGCTTAGCGATCGACCTATCCACTCCTGCCATAGCTACTTCTTACGTCCGGGTGACAGCTCTGTGCCTATTCATTACGAAGTAGAGATATTACGCGATGGCAGAAGCCTGAGCGCTCGACGCGTTATGGCGTTACAGAATGAACAGCTCATTTTCACTATGACAGCCTCATTCCATGCCGATGAGCCTGGTTTCTCGCATCAGACCGAAATGCCTTCAGCCCCCGCTCCCCTGTCCTTAGCCACAGAGCAGGAATTGGTGCGGCAATTATCTCCCAGCGCGATTAATAAACGATTTGTTAAGGCCTTTAGTGCCGAGCGAGCCCTAGAGATCCGACCGGTTCACCCCTACAATCCGTTGAAAGGCCATATTTGTGAAGGGCAACGCCAGTTATGGTTAAAAGCCAATGGACATCTCGGCGAGCACTCTTTCAACCATAACGCTCTACTAGGCTATGCTGCCGATCTCAATTTTCTTCCGGTAGCCTTACAACCCCACGGCAAAGGATTTTTAGAGGAAGGTATGCAAGTGGCCACGGTTGACCATTCAATGTGGTTCCACCGCCCCGTCAATATGAATGATTGGCTTCTCTATGATATTGAGAGTCCTTCAGCACAAAATAGTCGGGGATTCGTGCGGGGAGCTTTTTACGATAGACAAGGCACATTAATTGCCTCAACAGCGCAGGAAGGGGTCATTCGACAGCGGGTTGCTCAATCCTAAAAGTTCAGCCTGGACAGATGCCAGGCTGATAGATTTTACTGATTATAGGCGTTCTCACCGTGACTATTCACATCGAGGCCTTCACGCTCTAAATCTTCACTCACTCTTAGGCCAACCGTCATGTCGGCTATCTTGAAACTAATGAACGCGACGACACCCGACCACACAATAGTGACAAGACAACTCAGTAATTGAATCCATACTTGGTGCCCCATCGTCACGCCTTCTGCGTAGCCTACGCCGCCTAGAGAAGAGGATGCAAAGACACCGGTCAGTAAGCACCCAACGATACCGCAGACGCCGTGCACGCCAAATACGTCACAAGGATCATCCACTCTTAGGAAACGTTTTAAGCCTGTAACCCCCCAGATGCCGGCTAATCCACCCACAACACCGATGACCAGCGCCCCACCCACTCCTACGTAGCCACAGGCGGGAGTAATGGCCACTAATCCCGCGATGAAGCCGGAGCAAGCGCCGAGTAATGAAGGTTTACCGCGTATCGCCCACTCTCCGAATGTCCAAGACAAAATAGCGCCAGCCGTGGCAACGATAGTATTCACAAAGGCTAGTGCGGCAATTTCATTGGCTGATGCTGCGGAGCCTGCGTTAAACCCAAACCAACCGATATAAAGAATCGCAGTGCCGGTGAAAACCATCGGCAGGTTATGAGGTTTAAAGGCTTCTTTACCAAAGCCGCTACGTTTACCCAGCACCCATGCCCCCACTAATCCGCCGATTGCTGCATTGATATGCACAACCGTGCCACCAGCAAAATCTAAGGCACCATCTTTCGCTAAAAGGCCATTGGCCCAGACCATATGCGCGATAGGGAAATAGGAGAAGGTTACCCACAGTAGCGAGAAAATTAACACAGCAGAGAAACGAACGCGTTCAGCTAATGCCCCAACCACCAAAGCAACCGTTATACACGCAAACGAGGCTTGATAAGCGACGTGGATATATTGATAAATGCTACCCATTACTGCTTTGAGTTCGATGCCTTTCAGCAGGGTCCATTGGAAACCGCCAAAAAAGTTATTTCCTTCACTGAAGGTTAGTGAGTAGCCATAGACGACCCATACCACACAGACTAAAGCGAAAGTAACTGATACTTGGGTCATCAATGATAAAACGTTTTTGCCACGGATTAAGCCACCGTAAAACAGTGCCACGCCAGGCACGGTCATAAACAATACCAGTGCCGTGCAAATCATCATGAAACCATTATCGGCGCCGCTGGCGGTAGGCTCCGGTGCGGCAAAGGCTAAGCTAGGTAGCCCTAATGCAGCAAATAAACTTAGCAGTGAGACTATTTTTTTCATATTATTCCCCAATTGCTGCATGAAATTACAGTGCCGACTCATCGATTTCGCCTGTACGAATACGAATAACGCGTTCCAGATTAGAGACGAAAATTTTACCATCTCCAATTTTACCGGTATAAGCTGCCTTAGTAATGACTTCAATAACTTCTTCTAACTGGTCCTCAGCTATTGCAATATCGATTTTGACTTTCGGCAGGAAATTGACACTATATTCTGCACCGCGATAAAGCTCTGCATGACCCTTTTGGCGACCAAAGCCCTTAACTTCCGTTACTGTTAGACCTTGAATTCCGATCGAAGATAACGCTTCACGAACGTCTTCAAGTTTGAAAGGTTTGATCACTACCGTCACGAGTTTCATTTGTATTCCCCAAACAGCCTGCCAATATTTATTTTGAGGAAGCAATAAACGTGCCACCTTATAGAACACTGCTGGCATTCAGAATGGGACGATAAGGATTGGGTGATCATATAACGCGAGAGGAGGATTGCACCGTATTAGTGCACCCCGCTCATAGTAGAGGCGATTTTAGTGCAGCCTCACAAGGGTAGGGCCGTCGTATATTTAATTTCTTCCATCGAGAAGCTCGACGTTACCACACTTAACCCATCGATACTGTTAACCAACGATTTATAGAAGTTGTCATAACATTTCATATCTTTGACTTGAACGCGCAATAGATAGTCATATTCGCCTGTAAGCCGATGACACGCTAATACTTCTGGCATCGTTTTGATTTGTTGAACAAAATCGATATACCATTCGCGATTGTGATGTAGGGTTTTAAGAAACATGAAGGCCGTAAGAGTGAGTCCCAATTTTTCCGGATTTAATAACGCGACTTGCGCGCGAATAACCCCCTCTTCTTCTAATTTTTTCAGTCGCTTCCAACAGGGTGTGGCTGTCAGGTTTATGGCATCAGCTAACGCCTGTAAAGAAAGACTGCAATCCTCTTGCAGTAAGGCGAGTAACTTACGATCAATTTTATCTATCATGTACATGCCTCTCGTCAAAGCCAAATGAGCACTATCATACTGCTTATTTTGCTGCGACTCCCCTTCTCAGGGTAAAATAGCCAAAATTTTCCTTAGAGACGGTAAAGATGAAAAAGGCAGTTGTGGTATTTAGTGGTGGCCAAGACTCAACCACCTGTTTAGTGCAGGCCATCCAGCACTATGATGAGGTTCATTGCATTACGTTCGATTATGGACAGCGTCATCAGCAAGAGATCGATATCGCCAAGCAGCTCACTGAACGATTAGGCGTGGCCGCGCACAAAGTCATGGATGTGACCTTACTTAACGAATTAGCGATAAGCAGTCTGACGCAAGACAATATCCCTGTTCCCGGTTATCAACCTGATGCCACGGGATTACCCAGCACATTTGTACCGGGTCGCAATATTCTATTTCTCACCTTGGCATCGATTTACGCCTATCAGGTAGAAGCGGAAGCCGTGATCACGGGTGTCTGTGAGACCGATTTTTCGGGCTATCCAGATTGCCGCGATGAGTTTGTTAAAGCGCTGAATCAAGCCGTCGTTCTCGGGATGGCTAAAGACGTTCGCTACGAGACACCGTTGATGTGGCTCAATAAAGCAGAAACCTGGGCACTTGCCGACTATTGGGGGCAGTTACCCCTAATTAAAGACCATACGTTAACTTGCTATAACGGCATAGCCGGTTCGGGTTGCGGAGAATGTGCTGCCTGTCACTTACGGGCTAGAGGCCTCGAAGAATATCTCAATGCCCCAGAAGAGACACTGCAACACTTAAAGCAAAAAAATCAGCTTAGCTAACGACAGGGGTTACTTCGGTAACCCCTCACTTCCTATAACGTGAGTTTTCCAACCACACGGCTAACAAGGCTTTCTCCAAAACCTGGCACTTCAATCAGCTGCTTCACATCGGTAAATAAACCATATTTTTCTCTGTACTCAATGATGGCTTGGGCTTTTCTCAGTCCGACACCATTGAGTTGAGCGGCTAAGGTCGCGGCATCAGCAGTGTTGAGATTGACCTTATCAGCCAGCTGTTCTTGTACAGCCTCGATTTTTTTCTCTGCTTGTTTTGGCGTGGTTGCCTGTGTCAGGGGACTGAACGTGGCAAAGAGTAAAACGAAGATAGTGAGTTGTTGTCGGGTCATAGATGCTCTCCTGTTTAGTAAAGCTATAGGCTATGCACAAGAGAAGAGCTTGCCAATCAAGTGACTTAAGAAATGGAAAAGGCCGCATAAGCGGCCTTTGATTTATCATTGAAACAAAAAATTTTTTGGGAGTGTTATTGCAGTTGTACTGCATCACCGTATTGAATCTTCGCTTCCTGACGTAATTGCTCGAGCAAAGCGGTAAAGGCAAGCTGGGCATTATTGTCCGCAATACCGTTCACCATTTGTGCTTTCTGTGCAGCAGGCATTTCGCCAGTCATCACTTTATCCAAGGCGATAATCACAACGTTCCCACTATTGTCTCGGGTGAAGCCATAGCTAGGTGTCGTTCCTTGCGGGGGGGTTAACCCAAAAACCGTCTCTGATAGAGAAGATTGCTGATTACGTTGCAAGGTTTGCGCAGCACCAAATTGCAGTCCTGATTGGGTAAAGCGGGTTTGTTTACCTTGGCGTAGTTCGGAGACTATTGATTCCGCTTGGGCTTTGGCTGCAGCAACTGCTTTATCATGTTTGATGGCAGCGGTAATTTCTGCTGTCACCTCTGCTTGGGGTTTCACTTTAGCAGGTTGATGAGCTGAGATACGCACTAGGAATGCGCGGTCACCGTCGACCGTGATAATACTAGAGTTACTGCCAGGCGTGCCTTGTTCGCCGAGTAAGCTACCATTGAAGATGACCTCTTTAACAGGGTCAAAATTCAGCGCATTAGGAACAGATTGTTGGCTGAACCATGAGGTTTCAACCGCTTTTGTTCCCGCAACCTGTTCAGCTGCAGCCAGGGAGTCATTATCGTTGCTCGCCGCATCATTCACTTTTTGCTGCAGTGCATAGAACTGGCTGATTGCGGTTTCTTGTTGCACTTTGTCCGCAACGGCTTGGTGGACTGTTGTCAGCGCCTGTTGTTGTTCCGGTTGGACATCATCTAAACGGACAATGAGATACCCCACAGAGCTTTTGATTACGCCAGAGAGTGCGCCCTTTTCAGTCAACTTCGCTGACGTCAGTTCGTCAGGAGTAGAATCTTGCTCCATCCAACCCAGATCGCCCCCTTGCTTAGCCGAGACAGGGTCTTGAGAGTGTTGACGCGCAATTTCAGCAAAATCAGCGCCTTGCTGCAATTGCTTGAGCAGATCCTTGGCTTGTTGCTGGGTTTTCACCTGAATGACGCTATAACGTTGGCGAGATTGCTGAGTGTAATCCGCTTTGTGGCTATCGTACCAGGCTTGAATCTCTTGCTCAGTCGGGGCTTTTTGCATCGCCTTAGCGTCGAGCTTGATGTAACTGACTTTAAATTGTTCAGGTAACTTGAATGCGTCTTGATGCGATGCGTAATAACCTTTGATTTCATCGTCGTTGACCTTTTGTTGTACCGCTAAGGCATCAACATTTAAGGTTGCTTGACGTATTCGACGTTGCTGAGAAACTAAGTCGGCGATACGGTTCGCTTCTCTGTTCAGCACAAAATCTGTATTACCTATTGCCTGTGCCAACTGCTGATTTGCCAGGCTTTTACGCAATGATGCCGCATAACTATCAGGTGTGTAACCCACACTGCTCAACACAGAGTTATACAGGGCGTTATCGAAATGGCCATTAGTTTGGAATTGCGGGACGGCAAAAATAGCCTGCTTAATTTGCTCATCAGTCACCGCAAGGTTTAGTGAGTGAACATATTGTTGTAGAAGTGTTTGGTCCACAAGCTGGGAAAGCGCTTGTTGGCGGAGCTGTTGCATAAATTGCTCATTGCCCGCTAGCTGTGCGTATTGGTCACCCAATTGCTGCTGCTGGCGTGTGCGTTCGTTGTTATACGCATTGTCGAATTGAGCTCGGCTGATTGTTTCACCGTTAATTTTTGCAGCATAATAATGAGTTCCGCCGATCAAATAATTACTGACACCGGTCAGTACGAACGAAATAATGATTATTCCCAGTATGATTTTAAGCACAACGTGATTAGACGCTGAGCGTAAATTGTCCATCATGATTTGGCAACACTCCACTGTGGTGTAAATTTAACGCTGACCGATGTGGCCTTGGGCAACCCATATGACTTACCAGAAAAAAAGGCACATCGCTTGATGTGCCTCTATGTTACATGAGAAGCGTTATCGCGTCCTCATTCCATGAAAGAAATAGTTTCACGGTGCATCAAGACTTAGTTAACTGAGCCTTTTAATCCTTTACCTGCGCGGAAGCCTGGGACTTTACCGGCAGGGATAGTAATCTCTTTACCTGTTTGCGGGTTACGGCCAGTACGTTCAGCACGCTCTTTAACCGCAAAAGTTCCAAAACCGACCAGAGCAACGTCATCACCAGCTTTTAATGATTCAGTTACCGCACCAATAAATGCGTCTAAAACACGTCCTGCAGCTGCTTTGGAAATATCTGCATCAGCAGCAATTTTATCAACCAATTGTGATTTATTCACGTTAACATCCCCTTTATTATTTCATGTCGCAGAGAGATTTCCCTCTCACTTATGAGCTGCTTGTTATAGCAGGCATCGGCGCTCGAAACAACGTAAATGCTCCGAATGGTCTGCAAAAAACTACTTATTATGTCGAATACCGACCCTCGGTATTCGACAAGTTCGCCATGTTATGCCGATGGGGTGATAACTTCAATCCCTTCAGGTGCACGTTCAAGCGCTAATTTCAAAACTTCGTCGATGCTCTTAACCGGATGAATACTGAGGTCGGCGATAACGTTTTGAGGGATCTCTTCTAAGTCGCGCTTATTCTCGTAAGGAATCAATACCGTTTTAATACCACCACGATGGGCAGCCAATAGCTTCTCTTTCAAGCCACCGATAGGTAATACTTGACCCCGTAGCGTAATTTCCCCTGTCATGGCCACTTCGGCTTTAACTGGGTTACCCGTTAAGCTTGAGACTAAAGCTGTGCACATCGCAATCCCCGCGCTTGGACCATCTTTCGGTGTGGCACCCTCAGGGACGTGCACATGAATGTCACGCTTTTCGTAGAAATCATTATTGATACCTAATGATTCTGCACGAGAACGTACAACAGTCATCGCTGCCTGAATTGATTCCTGCATCACTTCTCCCAGAGAACCGGTGTAAGAGAGCTTACCTTTACCCGGTACACTCGCGGTTTCAATGGTCAACAGGTCGCCGCCAACTTCGGTCCATGCCAGTCCAGTGACTTCACCAATACGGTTTTTCTCGTCTGCTCGGCCATAGTCGAAGCGTTGGACGCCGAGATATTCGCTGAGGTTTTCAGCATTAATCGTGATGTGTTTAAGCTTCTTATCTAATAACAGCGCTTTGACAGCTTTACGGCAAAGTTTAGAGAGTTCTCTTTCTAAGCTACGCACGCCCGCTTCACGCGTGTAGAAACGGATGATGCCCATGATTGCGCTGTCTTCGACCGTCAGCTCTCCAGATTTAAGCGCATTACGCTCCATCTGTTTAGGAAGCAGGTGGTCTTTAGCAATATTAAGCTTCTCATCTTCGGTGTAACCAGAAAGACGAATCACTTCCATCCGATCCAATAAAGGTCCTGGGATGTTCATTGAGTTAGACGTCGCAACGAACATTACATCCGACAGATCATAATCCACTTCGAGGTAGTGATCGTTGAACGCATTATTTTGCTCAGGATCTAACACCTCTAACAGTGCGGAGGCTGGGTCACCACGCATATCTGCGGACATCTTATCAATTTCATCAAGCAGGAAAAGCGGGTTGCGAACGCCAACTTTCGCCATCTTTTGAATCAATTTGCCCGGCATAGACCCGATATAAGTCCGACGGTGTCCGCGAATTTCTGCTTCATCACGCACGCCACCCAGTGCCATACGGATGTACTTACGTCCCGTCGCCTTAGCGATGGATTGGCCTAAAGACGTTTTCCCGACACCAGGGGGGCCAACCAGACACAGAATTGGGCCACGAATCTTATTCACACGGCTTTGTACCGCGAGGTATTCAAGGATCCGGTCTTTGACACGATCTAATCCGAAGTGGTCTTTATCTAACGTCTCTTGTGCTTTGCGCAGATCTTTCTTAACTTTACTGCGGCCCACCCAAGGTACTTGAACCATCCAGTCGATATAACCGCGTACTACAGTCGCTTCAGCAGACATCGGTGACATCATTTTAAGCTTTTGTAACTCAGCCTCTGCTTTTTCTTTCGCTTCAGCAGGCATCTTCGCTTCGTCAATCTTACGCTTCAGTGCTTCGAACTCATCTGGCACATCGTCCATTTCGCCAAGCTCTTTCTGAATCGCTTTCATTTGCTCGTTCAGATAGTACTCGCGCTGGCTCTTCTCCATCTGTTTTTTAACACGATTGCGAATGCGTTTTTCAACCTGCAGCAAATCAATTTCTGATTCCATCATTGCCATCAAGTACTCAAGACGTTCATTCACATCTGACATTTCCAGTACGGATTGCTTGTCTGCCAATTTAAGTGGCATATGCGCGGCGATGGTATCCGCCAGGCGTGCTGCATCCTCAAGATTGTTTAATGAGGTCAACACTTCCGGTGGGATTTTTTTGTTGAGTTTAATGTAGCCTTCGAATTGGCTGACCGCGGCGCGGATTAGGACCTCTTGCTCGCTATCATCGATCTCAGGGCTTTCGATATACTCAATCTGAGCCGTGAAAAACTCTTGGCTGTCATCAAGCGAGGTCAATGTTGCACGCTGTACCCCTTCGACCAGTACTTTTACCGTACCGTCAGGTAGTTTTAGCATCTGAAGGACCGAAGCGACCGTTCCGACAGTAAATAAATCGTCAATACTCGGCTCGTCAGTTGTCGCTTCTTTCTGCGCCACCAGCAGAATTTTCTTATCGTTATCCATCGCTGACTCTAAGCAGCGGATAGATTTTTCGCGACCCACGAATAACGGTATCACCATGTGCGGATAAACCACTACATCGCGTAAAGGTAACACGGGAATATCAATGTGTTCGGAACGCTCAGAAGTCATAGAGCTCTCTCTTAGTTTAATTTCCGCCGGAGTGTGATAGGCCTATCTCTGTGACTTACCACGTCTAGATGATCAACATATGGGGATGATATTATGATATTCAACGGTCTATACGTAAGAAAATAAAGGGGAAATTAAATTTCCCCTTTATAGACGTATTACTCTAACGACTCGGCTAATTACTCGCCAGAGGCTTGCGCTTCTTGCTTACCGTAAATGAGCATCGGTTCAGAGGTGCCAGCGATAACAGTTTCGTCGATAACCACTTTTTCAACGCCTTCAATTGAAGGCAGTTCATACATGGTTTCTAGCAATGCCGCTTCAACGATGGAACGCAGTCCACGTGCACCAGTCTTACGGCTCATTGCTTTCTCTGCAATCGCCACTAACGCTTCTTCACGGAACTCTAACTCTGCCCCTTCAAGACTGAACAGCGCTTGATATTGTTTAGTCAGAGCGTTCTTAGGCTCGCGTAAGATTTGAATAAGGGCTTCTTCACTCAGTTCGCTTAGGGTCGCTACCACGGGTAGACGGCCAATAAACTCAGGAATTAATCCAAATTTAATCAAATCTTCTGGTTCTGCTTGAGCCAATAACTCCCCTTCAGCCGCTTTCTTAGAAGGATCTTTTACCGTTGCGCCAAAACCGATACCTGAACCTGTTTCGACACGTTGCGCGATAACTTTATCTAAGCCCGCAAAAGCACCACCACAGATAAACAGAATTTTCGAGGTATCAACTTGTAAAAACTCTTGTTGTGGATGTTTACGGCCACCTTGCGGAGGAACGGCTGCCACAGTTCCTTCGATCAGCTTGAGTAAGGCTTGTTGTACGCCCTCACCCGATACATCACGCGTGATTGAAGGGTTGTCTGACTTACGTGAAATTTTATCGATCTCATCGATGTAGACAATACCACGTTGGGCTTTCTCAACGTCGTAATCACATTTTTGCAGCAGCTTCTGGATGATGTTTTCAACATCTTCACCCACATAACCCGCTTCAGTCAGGGTTGTGGCATCCGCCATGGTGAAGGGCACATCAAGCAGACGCGCTAACGTTTCAGCGAGTAAGGTTTTACCACTTCCGGTGGGTCCGATAAGTAAAATATTACTTTTACCCAGTTCCACGCCGTTTGATGTATCGCCGTTACGTAGACGCTTATAGTGGTTATAAACCGCGACAGAAAGGACTTTCTTCGCCTTTTCTTGACCAATCACGTAATCATCGAGATGCGTACGGATCTCCCGTGGCGTCGGCAGTGCATTGCGCTCGCGGTGTGGAGCAACTTCTTTTATCTCTTCACGAATAATGTCATTACATAAATCAACACATTCGTCGCAGATATACACTGACGGTCCGGCAATTAGCTTACGCACTTCATGCTGGCTCTTGCCGCAGAAAGAGCAGTACAGCAATTTACCTGAACCCTCTTTGCGCTTATCAGTCATCAGTTAGCCTCTTCTCAGTGTTATCAATGCCAGCATTATCTTTTTAGACAATGCTCGACGTTTGGGTGTGCAATTTGCTTAGCGCTGTTACTTGCGGTGAGTCAGGATAGAGTCGACCAATCCATAATCTACGGCTTCTGCTGCAGAGAGGAAACGATCCCGCTCAGTATCGCGCTCGATTTCTTCTAACGTTTTACCGGTGTGTTTAGCCATTAATTCATTCATGCGCTGTTTAACTTTCAGGATCTCTTTGGCATGAATTTCGATGTCTGTCGCTTGGCCTTGATAACCGCCTAACGGTTGGTGGATCATCACACGAGAATTCGGTAGACAGAAACGTTTGCCTTCTGCACCAGCGGTTAGCAGGAACGCGCCCATTGAGCAGGCTTGCCCCATACAGATGGTGCTGACATCAGGTTTGATGAATTGCATCGTATCGTAGATAGACATCCCCGCCGTGATCACCCCACCCGGTGAGTTGATATAGAGATAAATGTCTTTTTCCGGGTTTTCAGCTTCAAGAAAGAGCATCTGCGCAACAATCAAGTTTGCCATATGGTCTTCAACCTGACCGGTCATGAAAATAACGCGTTCTTTTAATAAGCGTGAATAAATATCGTAAGAACGTTCGCCGCGCGAGGTTTGCTCGACAACCATGGGAACCAGTGCCATTTGGGCAGGCGTCATTTCGGGTTGATTACTGTATGACATAAACCATCTCCTGGGTAAATTTCTTGAGCAACGCTTGTCGCCTTAAGTAACAGTAGCCACTAATGCAGCCTAATTTTACATTCATTCAAGCATAACAAGGTTTTTATTAATACGCGAAGTAGATTACTGCGGTTCAGAAAATTCTTTTCAAGGGGGTACGATAAAAAAAGGCCCGTGACCGGAAATCACGAGCCTAATTCAATAGCTACACTATTACGTCTTAAGCTTGTTGGTTCATCAATTCTTGGAACTTAGTCGCTTTGTCAGTCACTTTAGCTTTTTCAAGAATGAAATCAACAGCCTGCTCTTCTAACGCAACGTTACGCATGTTGTTCATCATCTCTTTATTATTGCTGTAGTACTCGATCACTTCTTGTGGATCTTCGTACGCAGCAGCCATATCAGCGATCATGGTATTAACACGTTCTTCGTCAGCTTTCAGCTCGTTAGTGTTGATTACTTCACCTAACAGTAATCCAACCATTACGCGACGTTTCGCTTGCTCTTCGAATAGCTCGCGTGGCAGTTCTAACGCTTGTTGCTCGTTCCCACCAAAGCGTTGTGCTGCTTGACGACGTAACACGTCGATCTCACCATCAATTAATGCGGCAGGAACGTCGATTTCGTTTTGCGCCAGTAAACCGTCGATTGCTTGGGTCTTAATACGGTTACGTACAGCCCCTTTCAGTTCACGTTGCATGTTTTTGCTGATTTCAGCACGCAGGCCATCAACAGAACCGTCTGCAACGCCGAAACGTTGAATGAACTCTTCAGTTAATTCTGGTAGCTCGCGCTCTTCAACTTTCTTCAGAACGATATCAAACTTAGCGTCTTTCCCTTTCAGGGTTTCAGCGTGGTACTCTTCAGGGAATTTAACATCAATAGTAAATTCTTCGCCTGCTTTGTGACCCACTACGCCTTCTTCGAAGCCTGGGATCATTCGACCTTGGCCCATCGCCAGAACGAAGTCAGAAGATTTACCCCCTTCAAACTCTTCACCGTCAATAGAACCAGAGAAATCGATGGTTACGCGATCTTCAGCGGTAGCGGCTTTATCTGTTTCTTTCCAATCTGCTTGTTGCTTACGCAGAGTGTCTAACATTGCATCGACATCTTCATCGTTGACATCAACGACAGGCTTCTCAATTTCGATGTTATCTAACCCTTTTAATTCAACTTCTGGGTAGACTTCGAATTCAACTGAGTAAGTGAAATCTTCACCTAGCTTATATTCACCTGGAACATAGTTTGGTGCGCCCGCTGGATTGATCTTCTCTTTAATGATCGCGTCAATAAAATGACGAGACATTAGTTCGCCCAGAACATCCTGACGAGCAGAAGCACCGTAACGCTTTTCAATGATGGTCATTGGCACTTTGCCTTTACGGAAACCATCAATACGCGCTTTTTTAGCGATATCAACCAGTTCTTTCTTCACCGCACCTTCAATACTGTCGGCAGGGATAGTCATGGTAATGCGACGGCCTAGGCCCTGAGTTGTTTCAACTGAAACTTGCATCTTGTTACCTCAAAAAATCACGTGCTCGATTGGCTTCATGGAGAACAGCAAGATGACTTACTGTTCGACAACAGAATATGTTGATACGGTTAGAACAACATCCCTGTCACCAGAAGCGTCACGAAGACATTCTGGAAAAATAGACGCCGCATTATAGCGGCATCAACGATATGAGTCGAGAATTGGCAGGGTTTCGAGGGGAGATTCTGCGAAAATTTTATTAATTATGGGCACATTTTGAGACAAATCAGAATGTAAATGATCAAACTGTCTTCTTTTTAAGCAATCAGTCCAGCGCCCCGGCAGTCAGGTGAGGATAATACGGTGTCTTGTAATCCAGCCCACTCTTTCGGCGTGTAAGTGTGTAGGGCTAAGGCATGAACGCCTCCAGCGAGTTCAGCACCCAAAATGCTGTAGATAGCGCGATGACGCGCCAAAAAGCGCTGATCGGTGAATTGTTCTGACACGATGATCACTTTAAAATGACTTTCCGCACCGGCTGGCACATTATGGCGATAGCTCTCATTCTGCACATCGAGGTGAGAAGGTGAAAAAGCCTGAAATAATTTTTCTTCGATCGTCTGACGTATCATAATAAGTCCCTCGCTGTTAAGGCATCCAATGACCTTAAACAAATTGTAGCGTTTATTTCTTGTTACATACTACTTTTGCGAAAAAAAAACGTGCTATTTTAGTGACGGTTCCGCACAAGCGGTTTAATTCCTTAATGAACTATCGAGTGGCAAATTCATGGCTCTTTTGAAAAAGTTTGGTTTCCCGTTACTGGCCTTATTTTTATTGGCGGGTTGCGCAGCACCAAGCAACACCATTGATGTAACTCCCCAAATTCGTCTACCTCAGCAAGATCCTAGCTTGATGGGAGTCACTATCAGTATTAATGGTGCCGATCAGCGTACTGACCAAGCACTGGCAAAAGTGAACCGAGACGGCCAACTCGTCACTTTGACACCTTCACGCGATCTGCGTTTTCTTTTACAAGAAGTATTAGAAAAGCAGATGACGGCACGCGGGTATATGGTCGGTCCATCAGGGGCAGTCGATTTACAGATCATTGTTAACAAACTTTATGCCGATGTGACACAGGGAAATGTGCGTTACAGCATTACTACCCAAGCTGATGTCTCCATCATCGCTACCGCGAAAAATGGCAATAAACAGGTGAAAACCTATCGCCAAAGTAGCAGTATTCAAGGCCCGTTCAGCGCCACTAACGCCAAAATTACTTCGGCTGTAAACAGTGCATTAACCGATGTGATTAGCGATATGGCGGATGACACCTCGATTCACGAGTTTATTAAACAAAACGCTCACTAACTGATACACTGGCTGTATGTTTCCTGAATACAGCCATTCATCATGACCTCACCCTTACGATTCATCACATTCTCTCGCACGACGCTGGTCCTGTTATTGCTCGGATTTTCTTCAGGCCTTCCTTTAGCGCTCACCTCAGGCACCCTGCAAGCGTGGATGACAGTAGAGAATATCGATCTGAAAACTATCGGTTTCTTTTCGATGGTCGGCCAAGCCTACGTTTTTAAATTCCTCTGGGCCCCGATGATGGACCGTTACTCGCTCCCTTTCACCGGTCGGCGACGCGGATGGTTAGCGGCATGCCAACTTCTACTGATTGTGCTGATTGCCATGATGGCAACCGTTAACCCGAATTCTGGTTTGCTGTTACTGGCACTACTCGCTGTGGCGGTCGCGTTTTGTTCAGCGTCACAAGATATTGTGTTTGATGCATGGAAAACCGATGTTCTCTCTGCTCAAGAACGTGGTAACGGGGCCGCCCTAACGGTGCTCGGTTATCGCCTTGCAATGTTAGTTTCGGGTGGGATTGCACTTTGGCTTGCCGACCGTTATATCGGTTGGCATAACGTCTATTTTTTGATGGCTGGTCTGATGTCACTTGGCCTGCTCGGAACGCTACTTGCCAAGGAACCTGAACAAACGATCGCTGCGCCTTTGTCATTGCGTCATGCAGTCGTCGACCCGCTGAAAGATTTTTTCACGCGTAACAATACCTGGCTGATGATCACGCTCATCATCTTCTATAAATTGGGCGATGCCTTCGCGGGCGCTCTCAGTACCTCTTTCCTAATTAGAGGCCTCGGATTTAGCGCGGGGGATGTTGGGCTGGTCAATAAATCCCTAGGGCTAGTCGCCACCATCATTGGTGCCTTATATGGCGGTGCATTGATGAGAAAGTGGAGCTTGTATAAGGCCTTGATGATTTTCGGGATTGCGCAAGCCCTCAGCAATTTAGCCTATTGGCTTCTGACGGTGATCCCAAGCCATTTATGGTCGATGGGCAGCGCTGTTTTCATCGAGAATTTATGCGGGGGAATGGGTACTGCAGCCGCCGTCGCATTATTGATGTCTCTGTGTAATCGCCGTTTTTCTGCCACACAATTCGCCCTGCTTTCCGCACTCAGTGCGATGGGCCGCGTCTATGTCGGGCCAATTGCTGGCTGGTTGGTTGAGTCTTGGCACTGGTCTGGTTTTTATGCCTTTACGGTACTGGCCTCATTGCCAGGTCTTCTGCTGCTACGTGCTGCAAAAACGTCTCTCCTCAAGTTAGCCGACACCCCTCACTTTACGCCTCGGTGTCATTACGCCGTCGCCTATTCACTGACGACCAAGGGGTTTCTACTGGGCGCGCTATTAGCCACGCTGGGGCTAATCACGATGTTAATCACTTATCTGTGCAATTTGCCGGAGTTATCCCTAACAGAGCCACTGCTTCGCTTTGGGGTAATTGTGGCTGTAATCGCCACCGTAGTGGGGGTGACGCTAGATATCCTTTCGAGGGAAAAAGCAGCATAAAATGCTATTTTTTTTATTATGGGGAAAAATTCAATTTATCGAACTAATTATTAATTTGCTATTCTGTACCAGACCGGTCATGGCAAGAATAATAGAATGTGAACAAATGATACAAAATAGAGTCTTTTATGTTAAAAAAATGATGCACTAACTTCGTGGTTATAGCTCTACCAAAGAGGTGGAGAGTCTTTCAATAGGCTTTTGTTATATTAAGGGCAACTAATTGATGCGGTTGATAATTTCATTCCGTGAATAAAATTTGTTAAATGTCTCAAATAACCATCTACACTATACTGACAGAACCTCAAGCAGGTTTACACTACTCCAACCTTACCGTAAAATACAGATACACTTAAACGACAATACAGCCCTTTGTCATTGAGGTCGTTAAATGAGACTCAAGAAATACAAAAATAGTTTGGGGATTTTGTCATTAATTTCAGCCACTCTGCTCATGAGTGGTTGTGATAGTGCACTTTTAAATCCTAAAGGTCAGATTGCACTGGAGCAACGTTCACTAATACTGACAGCCTTCGGCTTGATGTTGATTGTCGTCATTCCAGCAGTCTTCATGGCAATTGCGTTCGCCTGGAAGTATCGGGCATCGAATACAAATGCTAAATACTCACCCAACTGGTCACACTCTAATAAAGTGGAAGCAGTAGTTTGGACAGTTCCTATCCTTATTATTGTCTTCTTAAGCGTGCTAACTTGGAAAAGTACTCACTCTCTAGAACCAAGCAAGCCAATCGTTTCTGATGTAAAACCTGTCGAAATTGATGTCGTTGCTTTAGACTGGAAATGGCTGTTTATTTACCCTGAGCAAGGTATTGCAACAGTTAATGAGATCGCTTTCCCAGCTAACACTCCGGTGCATTTCAATATCACATCAAACTCTGTGATGAACTCGTTCTTTATCCCTACCCTGGGTAGCCAAATCTATGCGATGGCTGGAATGAGAACGCAATTGAACCTGATTGCGAACGAAGCAGGCACTTTTGATGGTATCTCGTCTAACTATAGTGGTCGTGGATTCTCTGGTATGAAGTTTAAAGCCATTGCCACCAACACGAATGCTGAATTCCAGCAGTGGGTAGACAAGGTCAAGGCTGCACCTAATACACTGACTACCATGGATCAGTTTGAGAAGGTGGCTGCACCGAGCGAAAACAATCCAGTGGAATATTTCTCAAATGCTAATCCTGAACTGTTTACACAAGTTGTCGACAAGTTTATGTCTAGCCACGGAAAAATGAACATGCCTGCTCACGCTGGTATGGACATGAATCACACCGCTTCAGCCGGAGCAGAGGAATAATCATGTTAGGAAAATTAACATTAGCGGCGGTTCCACTAGACGTACCAATCGTCATGGTGACCATCGCCGCTATTATCCTTATTGGTCTGGCACTCGTTGCCGCCATCACTTACTACGGTAAGTGGAAGTATCTGTGGACAGAGTGGTTTACCTCTATTGACCACAAAAAACTCGGTATCATGTACTGCATCATGGCTTTCGTGATGTTGCTTCGTGGTTTTGCCGACGCCATCATGATGCGGAGCCAACAGGTTCTTGCCTCAGCCGGTGAAGCGGGCTTCCTTCCGCCGCACCACTACGACCAAATCTTCACCGCGCATGGCGTGATCATGATTTTCTTCGTAGCGATGCCTTTCGTTGTGGGTCTGATGAACATTGCTGTACCGCTGCAAATCGGTGCACGTGATGTTGCTTTCCCATTCCTAAACAACTTAAGCTTCTGGTTCACGGCAATCGGTGTCATTTTGGTAAACCTGTCACTGGGTGTAGGCGAGTTCGCGCAAACCGGTTGGCTGGCCTACCCTCCTCTGTCGGGTGCTGAATACAATCCAGGCGTAGGGGTTGACTACTGGATTTGGAGTTTACAGCTATCAGGTATTGGTACAACGCTGACCGGGATTAACTTCTTCGTCACAATTTTGAAAATGCGTGCCCCAGGCATGACCATGTTCAAAATGCCAATTTTCACCTGGACCGCGCTGTGTACTAACGTCCTGATTATTGCAGCGTTCCCAGTATTGACTGTGACCTTAGCACTGCTGACCTTGGATCGTTACCTTGGCTTCCATTTCTTTACTAATGAAATGGGCGGTAACATGATGATGTACGTCAACCTGATTTGGGTTTGGGGACATCCAGAAGTTTATATCCTTGTTCTTCCTGTGTTCGGTGTCTTCTCTGAAGTTACTGCGACTTTCGCTAAAAAACGCATGTTTGGTTACACCTCAATGGTGTGGGCAACGGTTGCGATTACCGTCCTGTCATTTATCGTTTGGTTACACCACTTCTTCACTATGGGATCGGGTGCCAACGTCAATGCCTTCTTCGGTATCATGACAATGATTATCGCAATCCCAACAGGGGTTAAGATCTTCAACTGGTTGTTTACGCTGTACCAAGGTCGTATCGAAATGACTGCGCCTATGCTGTGGACCATCGGCTTTATCGTCACCTTCTCGGTGGGCGGTATGACAGGTGTTCTGTTAGCGGTTCCTGGTGCTGACTTCGTCTTACACAACAGCCTATTCCTGATTGCTCACTTCCATAACGTTATTATCGGTGGTGTAGTCTTCGGTTGTATGGCAGGTGTCACCTACTGGTTCCCGAAAGCCTTTGGCTTCAAGCTTGACGAGAAATGGGGCAAACGCTCTTTCTGGTTCTGGATCATCGGCTTCTTCGTTGCCTTCATGCCGCTGTACGCATTAGGCTTCATGGGGATGACCCGTCGCTTAAGTCAAGACATTGATCCACAGTTCCACCCACTGCTGGTTGTTGCAGCCTGTGGTGCGGGTCTGATTGCACTGGGTATTCTTTGCCAGCTGATCATGTTCTACGTCTCTATCCGTGACCGTGAACTGAATCGTGACCTGACTGGAGATCCATGGGGCGGTCGTTCTCTTGAGTGGGCAACCTCTTCTCCTCCTCCGTTCTACAACTTTGCGGTAATTCCAGAAATCAATGAGCGTGATTCTTTCTGGGAAATGAAGCAAAAAGGTGAAGCCTACAAGAAACCTGCGCATTATGAAGAGATTCATATGCCTAAAAATAGTGGTGCTGCAGTGGTTATCGCTGCCTTCGCAACTATCTTTGGTTTCGCAATGATCTGGTACATCTGGTGGTTGGCGGTTGTCTCTTTTGTTGGAATCTTGGCGAGCTGGATCATCAAGAGCTTTGACGAAGACGTGGATTACTACGTTACCGTTGAAGAGATCGAACAGATTGAGAACAAACACTTTGAAGAACTTAGCAAAGCAGGTGTGAAATAATGTCTTCTCTATCTAAACACCACGACGCCCATGGAGAGCATGGGCATCACGATGCAGGAGCCAATAAGATTTTCGGCTTCTGGATCTACCTGATGAGTGACTGCATTATCTTTGCAACCTTGTTTGCAACCTATGCAGTAATGATGAATAGCACCGCAGGAGGTCCTGCAGGACGCGACATCTTTGAACTCCCTTATGTTCTTGGTGAAACCGCCCTACTTCTCCTAAGTTCTATTACTTACGGCATGGCAGTTATTGCCATGAACAAAGGTAATAAAGGAACAGTTAATGCTTGGTTAGTCTTAACTTTCCTATGTGGTCTAGGATTCATCGGGATGGAAATCAATGAGTTCCATCACCTGATCTCTGAAGGCTTCGGTCCTCAGCGTAGTGGCTTCCTGTCTGCATTCTTTACCTTAGTCGGTACCCACGGACTTCACGTAACCTGTGGTCTGATTTGGATGCTGGTCCTGATGTTCCAGATCGCAACACGTGGTCTGACCGCGACTAACCGCACTCGTATCATGTGCCTAAGCTTGTTCTGGCACTTCTTAGATGTGGTGTGGATCTGTGTGTTTACCATTGTCTATCTGATGGGGGTCATGTAATGAGTCACTCAGCAACCGAACATGGCGCATCGCATGGTAGCGTGAAGTCGTACATGATTGGCTTCATCCTCTCTATCATCCTGACAGGAATTCCTTTCTGGATGGTAATGGATGGAAGTTCTGCACACTCCACTACCCTGGCGGTAGTGGTGATCTGTGCCGTAGTTCAGGTTATTGTCCATCTGGTCTATTTCCTCCACCTCGACAGCAAGTCAGAGGGCGGCTGGAATCTAGTAGCCATTGTCTTCTCAGCAATCATCATCTTGATTGTTGTGGTAGGCTCGCTGTGGATCATGTGGAACCTTAACTACAACATGATGCCCCACTAACTGAGTTAACCGTAATGATTAAGCAATACCTACAAGTGACAAAACCAGGAATTATTTTCGGAAATTTAATTTCTGTGATCGGGGGTTTTTTGCTCGCCTCTAAAGGCAGCATCGACTTCCGCTTATTTTTCGTCTCACTGATTGGGGTCTCGCTCGTCGTCGCATCAGGTTGTGTTTATAACAACGTGATTGACCGCGATATTGACCACAAGATGGAAAGAACGAAAAACCGAGTTCTGGTGAAGGGGCTCATTTCAACAAAAGTGAGCTTGGCGTACGCCACCTTGTTAGGTATTGCTGGTTTTGCGGTACTTTACTTTGGTGCTAATCCGTTAGCTATGTGGCTAGCGGTAATGGGTTTCGTGGTTTATGTCGGTGTCTACAGCCTCTATATGAAACGTAATTCCGTTTACGGAACGTTGATTGGAAGCTTGTCTGGCGCCGCGCCTCCCGTGATTGGCTACTGCGCCGTCACGGGTAATTTCGATGCTGGCGCATTGATTTTATTAGCTATTTTTAGCCTATGGCAAATGCCTCACTCTTATGCCATTGCGATCTTCCGCTTTAAAGATTATCAAGCGGCAAATATTCCGGTGCTACCTGTGGTAAAAGGTATCTCCGTCGCCAAAAACCATATTACGCTGTATATCATCGCGTTTATGGTCGCGACATTAATGCTCTCGTTAGGGGGCTATGCAGGCTATAAATATTTAGTGGTCGCGGCGGCGGTCAGCCTGTGGTGGTTAGGGATGGCGTTATCGGGTTATAAATCAGAAAATGACGACCGTGTTTGGGCTCGTAAGCTGTTTGTCTTCTCTATTGTCGCCATTACCGCGCTTAGCGTGATGATGTCTGTCGACTTTATGGGGCCAGGCTCTCCTGATCTACTGACCTACGTGCGCTAACCCCACTCTTTGCTTTTAAGGCGCGAATTTCGCGCCTTTTCTTTTTGTTACGTAAGCTTAAGATCTATTCATTTACCCAACCTACACAACTCCTTAGACTCTAAACAGAATTAAATTTGAGGTTGTAATGAACGATAATAAAATGACCCCACTCGAGTTGCGAGCAACCTGGGGATTGGGAACGGTATTTTCTTTACGCATGCTCGGCATGTTTATGGTCCTGCCTGTACTGACGACTTATGGCATGGCTTTACAGGGTGCCACCGAGGGGCTGATTGGGTTAGCCATCGGTATTTACGGTCTCGCACAAGCAATCTTTCAGATCCCCTTTGGCTTACTTTCCGACCGCGTTGGACGCAAGCCGCTGATTGTCGGCGGATTACTGGTATTTGTATTGGGCAGTATCGTGGCGGCAACCACCACCTCGATTTGGGGAATTATTTTAGGTCGAGCCTTACAAGGTTCTGGCGCGATTGCCGCGGCAGTCATGGCACTATTATCTGATCTGACGCGCGAGCAGAATCGTACTAAAGCGATGGCCTTCATTGGCGTCAGTTTTGGGGTGACCTTCGCCATTGCGATGGTGGTAGGACCAATAGTGACGCATCACCTCGGCTTACACGCCCTGTTCTGGATGATTGCCGTGTTGGCAGCACTCGGGATCATTATCACCTTACTGATTGTCCCCTCTACTTCTGAGCATGTTCTTAACCGCGAATCGGGTATGGTAAAAGGCAGCTTTCGTGATGTGTTAGCCAATCCAAAATTACTTAAGCTCAATGCGGGTATTTTATTCCTGCATATTTTATTGATGTCGAGTTTTGTCGCACTGCCAGGCGAGTTTGAACAAGCAGGTTTCCCTGCCGCCGAACATTGGAAAGTCTATCTTGTTACCATGCTGATCGCTTTCGTTGGCGTAGTGCCTTTTATTATCATTGCCGAAGTTAAGCGTAAGATGAAGCTGGTCTTTGTGAGCTGCGTCGCGCTATTACTGGTGGCTGAGCTGGTCTTATGGCAGGCAGGTGCCCATTTCTGGACACTGGTGGTTGGCGTTCAACTCTTCTTCTTTGCATTCAATTTGATGGAAGCAATCTTACCTTCACTGATTAGCAAAGAATCTCCTGCTGGCTATAAAGGGACGGCAATGGGGATCTACTCCACCAGTCAATTTCTCGGTGTTGCTATCGGCGGCAGTATGGGGGGATGGGTTTTCCAACATGTAGATGCTCAAGCCGTCTTTTTGCTAGGAGCGGGGATTGCGATCCTGTGGTTACTGGTCAGTTTAACCATGCAAGAGCCGCCTTACGTGAGTAGCCTTCGCGTAGTGATCCCTCACACTGATAATGCTGAATTACTTGAGCAGCGTTTACGTCAAGCACCGGGTGTGAGTAACGTGTTAATTATTCCGGAAGAGCGCGCGGCTTACATCAAAATTGATAGTAAAACGACCAATCGTGAAGCCATCGAAGCGCTGGTTTCGGCGAACTAGCCCCCTCCCTTCTCGACCACTTACCTGAAAATTATCTCAGGTAAGTGGCAGTTAACCTTAATCGCGGAAGTTTTTAAATTGGAACGGTTGTCCCAAATTAGCCGCTTTCACCGTTGCCATCGCGGATTGTAAATCATCACGAGATTTACCGATCACTCGCAAAGATTCTCCCTGAATTTGGGTTTGAACTTTCAGTTTGGCATCCTTGATGACTTTAACAATTTTCTTGGCAATGTCGGATTCAATCCCTTTCTTCATCTTAATGTCCAGGCTCCAGCTCTTACCACTATGGGTGATTTCTTCTGGTACATCGAGCACGGCCCCTTCAATTCCCCGTTTCAACATTTTTTCACGCAGAATGTCGACAATTTGACGTACTTGGAAATCAGACTCGCTACTCACGGTGATCACTTCATTCTTTTCATTCAGTGTCACTTCCGCCGTCACATTACGAAAATCGAAACGCGTTGAAAGCTCGCGGTTCGCATTTTCTACAGCATTTTTCACTTCTGGCATTTCAACTTCTGAAACTATATCGAAAGATGGCATATTTTCTTCTCCTCTTAAATCGTTGACATGCATAATACCGATCTGTAATAACGACACAACTGTTCAGCAAAAAATGGCGATGGATTGCGAGGGAATTTTATGAGAATTACAGTATTAGGCTGTGGCGCCTTAGGTCAGATATGGTTATCCGCTCTGTCCAGAGCAGGCCACACCGTGCAAGGCTGGCTTAGGGTGCCACAGTCACAGCTCCACATACAGGTCTTCACCCCTGAACAGGAGTCTTATCATCATAGGTTCACCGCTAACGATGGTCGCCTTCTACAGCAGTGTGAGTTATTACTGGTGACATTAAAAGCCCAACAACTCCAATCAGGACTAACACTGATTTTGCCTCTGCTTCCTGCAGATTGCCCCATTGTCTTAATGCACAACGGACTAGGGGTAATCGATGATCTGCCTACCGTTACTCAGCCCTTGTGCCACGCAGTGACCACGCAAGCCGCCTATCGCACCTCAGCCGCAACACTGCATAAAGCGTGGGGATTCACTCAGCTCGGACCGTTGAATGCAGCGGCACAATCGGTAAGCCATATCGCTGATATGCTTCATCAGGCCCTGCCCGATGTGGCTTGGTATGACCAGATTAAAATCTCTGGATGGAAAAAATTAGCCGTTAATGCGGTCATTAATCCTTTAACGGTAAAATATGACTGTCATAATGGTGAGCTAAAGGAGGTTCTCGACGAAGTCAGGGCGCTTTGTGACGAACTTGCCACCGTGATGAACCGTGAAGGGATCCCTACCGATGCGCATCAGTTATACGAACTGGTCGTCAATGTTATTGGCCTCACCGCCGAAAATAGTAGCTCTATGCGACAAGATATCCACGCAAAGCGCTTAACTGAAATCGACTATATCAATGGTTATCTCCTTAAACGGGCGCGCTGCTATGGGTTAACGTTGCCTCAGCATTCGGCGCTTTATCAATGGATTAAACAAAAGGAATCCGAATATGTCGGCGACGCCCTCAGTACTACTCTGCCTCGCTCATGGTAATGATGCCATTGAGATCACCACGTTTTTAAGTCTACTGCCGCGCGCCGGTATACATATTACCGTAGCGAGTGTCGAGGGTGACAGCGCTCTCACCCTTCGCAGCGCAGAGGGACTGACATTTCAGGCCGACGTCCCCCTTTGCCAAGCTGTCGATACAGCCCATGACTTACTTCTCTTGATTGGGGGAAAGGAAAGTTGTGAAACCTACGCCGGAAGCGACTTAGTCATTGAATCCATCGCTCAATTCACGGCAAGCCAAGGTTACGTGGCGGCCATGAGTCATGTCGTACCGGGATTAATTGATAAGGTCGACCGTTATCGGGGGGCAAATGTAACCTGCCTGCCGCAACAGAGCGCTTTACTACAGCATACGCAATGGCAGGAGCGGCGTGTTGTGGTCGATCCACGCTATCACCTACTGAGCGGCCAAGGACCGTTGTGCGCAACCGATATGTCGCTGAAAATCATCGAACTGTTGAAGGGAAAGGAAGATGCTCATGCCATTACCCATGATCTCGCCCTCCCCATCGGGATTTACAATTATCAAGAGTAAAAAAAAGGCCTCATTATCGAGGCCTTTGTCATTATGGACGGTACACTTTAACGTTCGTGAATCCTTGCTCATGCAGGTATAAGGCTTGTAATCGGCTCATTACACCCCGTTGGCAGTAAAGTAGCCACGTGCGCGAACGGTCCAACTCCCCAAATTGAGTGCTCAGCTTATAGAAAGGTATCGATTTGATTTCCACGCCACTGAGCTCCAGTGGGTGATCATCTTGTTCATCGATTGAACGAATATCCAGAATCGAATCCTGAGCCGTTAATTCACTGACAGACTCAACTTCTGCTACTTCTGCCGTGGTCTCGACGGCAATTTCACGAATATCGATATTACGCGCCTCAGAAACGACCCGATCCAAAATACTAAAATCAAAATTATTCTCTTCTTCTTCGATCTTAGCTTTAACCGCTTTCACGGTAGGGCTCTTAGAGATCACTCCGCAATATTCAGGCATGGTCTTCGCAAAGTCTTCGGTCCCGATTTGACGAGCTACTTTGATGATGTGTTCTTTATCATGCGAGATAAGGGGACGCAGGATAAGGGTATCCGAGACGTTGTCGATAAGACGAAGATTAGTTAGGGTTTGGCTGGACACTTGGCCAAGGGCTTCACCGGTCACCAACGCTTGAACGCCATAACGCTCCGCAATATGCGAGGCCGCACGAACCATCATTCGCTTCAGTACAACGCCCATCTGCCCATCATCAACTTTCTCTAAAATCTCACCGACAACTGGCTCGAAATCGATCGTGATGAATCGCACACGGTGGGAACGACCAAAGGTATTCCAAAGATAGTGCGCAACTTGACGTACACCAATTTCGTGAGCAGCACCGCCAAGATTAAAGAAGCAATAGTGAACCCGGCTGCCACGGCGCATCAGCATATAACTCGAGACTCCTGAGTCAAAACCGCCGGAGATCAACGAGATAACATCTTCTTGCGTCCCTATTGGAAAACCACCGAGTCCTTCATAACGGTGAGTGATCAGCAATAAGCGATCTTGATCGATCTCTAAATGTACCGTCATATCCGGATTTTGCAGTTTGACGGAGGCTGACTCTATATGTTGGTTCAACCCACCGCCAACATAACGTTCTACCTCATGTGAGGTGAACTCGTGTTTACCACGGCGTTTGGCACGCACACAGAAGGTTTTACCCTCAAGTTGCGTCTGGTACATGGCCAAGGTTTGCTCAAAAATATCATGCAAGCTGGTAAAGCTACGATCTTCAACCGCGAGCACATGATGGATGCCCGGGATCCGAGTCAGTGCTTCTGCCACCGCTAAGCTGCGTTCGGGTTTTCGCGTGCGAACGGTAATGTGGTCCCACAGACGAACTACCGCAATATCTTCATCAACGCTTTTCAGCACGTTTCGTATATTACT
Source organism: Rosenbergiella nectarea (assembly GCF_900111105.1). Taxonomy (GTDB): domain Bacteria; phylum Pseudomonadota; class Gammaproteobacteria; order Enterobacterales; family Enterobacteriaceae; genus Rosenbergiella; species Rosenbergiella nectarea. Next base: position 69,102 of record NZ_FOGC01000006.1, read on the forward strand.
GGATAAAATTTTGATAAAGCGCAGCCGTACAGATTGGCTTTTGATCGTTATTTCTGGAAATAATTTTACGATAAACTTCATAATGGCACTAACTTACGTGGGAATAAACGTTAATAATTAACCGTTTATATGTTAAAATAGTTTTCAGGGTTACCCTCTGAATTAAGCGCGCGTAGTATATCACCATTAGGGTGTCATAGCTTGTTTTAGTCGTGCGCTACAGAGTATTTTGCGAAAACCCTCTAGTCAGCTAACATATATCTTAATTATCGCTCACTCACCAAGCCGGTACTGTATATGCCTAAAAAACCTGCGTCGACGAAAAGCTTTGAACAATCCCTTTCTGAGTTGGAAGCCATTGTACAACGCTTAGAAAGCGGTCAACTGCCGCTAGAGGATGCCCTCAACGAATTCGAAAAAGGGGTGATCCTTGCACGCCAAGGTCAACAGCAACTACAGCAAGCCGAGCAACGGGTACAAATTCTCCTCGCTCAAGACGAGCATGCTGAATTATCAACGTTCGCACCGGAAAAGTGATCATGGATCTCTCCACTAGCTTAACGCATTACCGTACCCGTATTGATCGCGTGCTCGAAGAATGTTTAGAGAATCTTACTTTTCAGTCTATTCCCTTATATAAAGCCATGCATCATGGCGTATTATTAGGGGGTAAAAGAATGCGTCCTTTTCTGGTCTACGCGACCGGAGAGATGTTCGGTATCGACCCAAAAGTGTTGGATGTGCCAGCGTCAGCAATCGAGTATGTTCATGCTTATTCTCTTATTCATGACGACTTACCTGCTATGGACGATGATAGCCTTCGCCGTGGACAGCCAACCTGCCATATTGCTTTTGGTGAAGATACCGCAATTCTAGCGGGCGATGGATTACTGACGCAGGCGTTTTCGATTTTAAGTGACAATCCTATGCAAGACGTTTCGGATAAGACGCGGCTTGCAATGGTAAGCGAATTAGCCCGCGCAAGCGGCGCAGCCGGCATGGTACTGGGTCAAGCTTTAGACTTACAGGCAGAAGGTAAAACGTTGGATGTGGCAGCCTTGGAAACTATCCACCGTCATAAAACCGGGGCATTAATTCGCGCCGCTATTCGCTTAGGGGCCTTAAGTGCCGGTGAAAAGAGCCGCCAATACTTACCGATACTTGACCGTTATGCTGAAGCAATTGGGCTTGCCTTCCAAGTGCAAGACGATATTTTAGATGTTACCGGCGATAGCCAAGTCACGGGTAAACAACAAGGGATGGATGTCGCCCACGGTAAAAGCACCTACCCTGGATTATTAGGGCTTGCCCAAGCGCGTACTAAAGCCCAAGAGCTTTACCAAGAAGCCATCAACGCGCTGGCACAGCTTGAACAGCATGGCTTCAATACCCAGCAATTACAGGCGTTAGCGAGTTATATCGTTGAGCGTAATAAATAAATTTTATGATGAGTCTCTGATGAGTTTTGACAATACCCTTTATCCCACTCTGGCCTTGGCTGAGACCGTTCAGCAATTACGCCAACTTCCTAAAGAGAAGTTGCCACAGCTTTGCGAAGAATTGCGCGCGTATTTGCTCAATAGCGTGAGTCAATCGAGTGGGCACTTTGCCTCTGGCCTTGGTGTCGTTGAACTTACCGTCGCATTGCACTATGTCTATGATACACCTTTCGATCACTTAATTTGGGATGTCGGCCATCAAGCCTACCCTCATAAAATTTTGACAGGTCGCCGTGATCGAATCGGTACCATTCGTCAGAAAGATGGGCTTCACCCGTTTCCGTGGCGTGCGGAAAGTGAACATGATGTATTAAGTGTCGGACACTCATCAACCTCTATTAGCGCAGGTTTAGGTTTGGCGGTTGCCGCGCAGAAAGAACAAAAAGACCGTAAAGTAGCCTGTATCATCGGCGATGGCGCAATCACCGCAGGAATGGCATTCGAAGCGATGAACCATGCCGGTGATATTAAACCCGATATGTTAGTTATCCTTAATGATAATGACATGTCTATCTCCGAAAATGTTGGGGCATTGAATAATCGCGTCGCCCAACTTCTCTCGGGTAAAACCTATTCTAAACTGCGCGAGAGCGGTAAACGCGCCTTCGATAACTTCCCGCCGATTAAAGAGCTCCTTAAACGCACGGAAGAGCATCTTAAAGGTATGGTGTCCCCTGGAACCTTATTCGAAGAGTTAGGCTTTAACTATATCGGCCCAGTGGATGGACACGACGTCCTGACGCTCGTCAGTACGTTATGGAATATGCGTCAGCTAAAAGGCCCTCAATTTCTGCATATCATTACGCAGAAAGGTAAAGGATACGCCCCGGCTGAAAAAGACCCGATAAGCTGGCATGCTGTGCCGAAATTCGATCCCGCAAGTGGTGTGTTACCTGCCAGTAAACCCAGTATTGCCCCAACCTATTCGAAGGTGTTTGGCGACTGGTTGTGTGAAGTGGCGGCGCAAGATCCTAAACTGATGGCGGTCACTCCGGCGATGCGTGAAGGCTCCGGGATGGTGCGTTTCTCGCGTGAGTACCCGCAGCAATACTTCGATGTCGCTATTGCCGAACAACATGCTGTCACCTTCGCGGCAGGATTAGCGATTGGCGGTTATCGTCCGGTGGTTGCCATCTACTCGACATTTTTACAGCGTGCCTACGATCAGCTGATCCATGATGTGGCGATTCAGAAGTTGCCGGTGTTATTCGCAATCGATCGCGGCGGTATTGTGGGAGCAGATGGACAAACCCACCAAGGCGCGTTTGATATTGCGTTCTTACGCTGCGTGCCGGACTTAATTATCATGACACCGAGCAATGAGGACGAGTGTCGTCAAATGCTCTACACGGGTTACCACTATCGCCAAGGCCCTAGTGCCGTGCGCTATCCGCGTGGTAACGGTATCGGTCTGCCAGAGCGTCCATTGACGGCTCTACCGATTGGTAAAGGGTGTGTTGTACGGGAAGGGGCTGAGGTGGCTATCTTAAACTTCGGTACACTACTTGAAGAAGCGACACTCGCGGCTGAGCAATTAGGCGCAACGTTAGTCGATATGCGCTTTGTGAAGCCTCTCGATGAAGAGCTGGTGCTTGCGCTCGCAAAAACCCATAAATCTTTTATTACGCTAGAAGAAGGGGCGATTAAAGGCGGTGCTGGGAGTGGTGTAAATGAACTGCTAATGGCTCATCGACTGATGCGTCCCGTCCTCAACCTGGGATTACCCGATGAATTTATCGCTCAGGGTACGCAGGAAGAAGTCAGAACATCACTTGGCTTAGACAGTCAGGGAATACTCAACAGCTACCAGCAGTGGTCTGCATAGAAAAAAACGCCATACCTGAAGTAACCCCCGATAATCGGGGGTTTTTTTATGCGGTAAAGTGGTCAAAGCCCTTTGGTTGATAGGGTAATTTCTTACCTTCATCAAATAAGGTAATACCCTCGGATGCCGGTAAAATCTGGCCAATGCACCGCCCTTCTACGCCTAGATTCTCGAGCGCGACGAGTATCGCCTCACGATTCACCTCGGGGACAGTAAAGCAGAGTTCATAGTCTTCTCCACCGTTTAGGGCGAAATCAATCGCCTCTTCCCGTGAAACCACTGCTTGGAGCGTCGCCGATAACGGCAGATGATCTTGTTCAATCTTCGCGCCAACACCGCTGGCTTGCAGAATATGGCCGAGATCGGAAAGCAACCCGTCCGATACATCAATCGCGGAAGACGCTAAATCGCGCAGCGCTTGGCCTGCTAAAATACGCGGCGTCGGGCGTAAGTGCCGTTTCAGTAGATAATCTCGCTGCTCAACGGTTGCCGTCGATAATTTATCTTGTAACAGGGCAAGTCCCGCCGCGCTATCGCCTAGTGTCCCCGTGACAAAAATCCAATCACCATGCTGCGCGCCGCTTCGTTTCAACGCTTTACCTGCAGGCACCAGCCCATGGATCCCTAATGTCATGGACAGTGGACCGCGCGTGGTGTCCCCCCCAATCAATTGCATATGATAATAATCGAGTTGTTCGAATAGGGCATCACTGAAGGCTTGAAGCCATGGGTGGTCGATCTTTGGCAGGCTAATGGCTAACGTTAACCAAGCAGGGTCTGCGCCCATTGCAGCCAAATCACTCAAGTTGACAGCTAATGCCTTATAGGCAAGGTCATCCGGAGCAATATCGTGATAAAAATGTGTACCTTCCACTAATGTATCAACACTAATGGCTAATGTCTGATTGGGAGCAAGATTCAATAATGCGCAGTCATCACCAATCCCTGTTTCTACATCTCGTCTATAAGTCGTTTTACGATTAAAATAACGACTAATAATCTCAAATTCTCCGCCAGCCATCATGCTTACCTTTTTGTCTTGCTGAGCCATAAAAAAAGGCCGGAATATCCGGCCTCATAGCATTATTTACGGCGAGGTCTAATTTGTGGAGCAACCTTGTCCAATACACCGTTGACAAACTTATGGCTATCTTCTGCGCCGAATGTTTTGGCCAGTTCGATCCCTTCGTTAATCGCAACTTTGTAAGGAACGTCATCACGCTTACTTAATTCATAAAGTGAGATGCGTAAAGCAGCTTTTTCAACCTCACCCAGCTCATCAAGGCGACGGCTCAGGTGCGGTTGCATCAGCTTATCAAGATAATCACTGTTGTTCGCTACGCCTGTCAGGATCTCCCGAAAGTACAGCACATCAACGTCTTTGACGTCGTTTTCAGCAAGGAACTGATATTCAACATCAGCAATGTCGTTTTTCGATAATTGCCAAGAGTAAAGTGCTTGAAGAGCACACTCTCGGGCGCGGCGGCGAGCAGCAGGTTTCACAAAAATCCCCTCAGAATCAGGCGTTAATCGCTTTTAATACGTTAATCATTTCGAGTGCGGTCAGAGCAGCTTCTGCCCCTTTATTACCCGCTTTAGTTCCAGCACGCTCAATAGCCTGCTCGATATTTTCGGTCGTCAATACACCAAAGGAAACTGGGATGTCGCTATTCATCGCAACATTCGCAATACCTGAACTGGCTTCTCCTGCCACAAACTCAAAGTGTGCAGTACCGCCACGAATTACGGTGCCTAGCGCAATGACTGCGTCATATTTTTTAGTCTGTGTTAAGGCCCGTGCAGCGAGTGGCAGTTCATAAGCACCCGGTACCCACACCACGGTAATGTTTTCGTCTTTGACCTGACCAATACGTTTTAACGCATCGACCGCACCTTGAAGCAAGCTATCGTTAATGAAGTTGTTGAAACGAGCGATAACAATCGCAATATTTGCTTCTGGCGTAGCAACCGGCGCTTCGATAATTTTCATAAATATCCTTCAGGTTAAGAGTTAGACGCCCAACAGGGCGCGAATTCTAGCATAATGTTTAACGAACTGCTTAGGCTTTTACGCAGACACTGAGATTGGCTGTAAAATAATACGGATATCCGAGCCAATTTGTTGAATATCTTGTATCTCAAATCGTAAGGCTTGAGCAAGGTGCTCAAGACCGGGTAGCACACAAAGCCCACGTGCATCCGTTCCCATTAAGGTCGGTGCCATATACAGGATTAACTCATCCACGACACCGGCTTGTAATAGCTGGCCTGCCAACGTGGCACCGGCTTCCACCCACACACTGTTAATGTCCTGTTTACCTAGAACCATCATCAATGCGACTAAATCGATATTATCTTGGTGCTCGGGAACCACTAACGTTTTCGTCCAGCGAGAGGAGTCCTCCGCGGGCTGGGTCACCACTCGCCATGTCTGCGCCTCAGTCGTCGTAAACAGTGTCTGATCGTCGTTAACATGACGGTGGCGATCCAGCACCACACGAATCGGTTGGCGTAGCAGATCTTCTCCACCGATTACCGCTTGGACCTCAGGCGTTAACTCCGCCCAACGTACATTCATACTAGGATTATCGGCGAGGACAGTTTGACTGGTAGTGAGTATGGCTGAGGCTTGGGCACGCAACAGTTGTACATCGTGGCGTGCTGCTGGCGAGGTAATCCACTGACTCTGGCCATTCGCCATGGCGGTGCGGCCATCGAGTGAGGCAGCCATTTTTAGTTGTACCCAAGGGAAGCCCGTGCGCATCCGCTTTAGAAAGCCTCGGTTTAATGCTTCCGCCTCTGCCGCTAACAAGCCAAATTCCACTTCTATCCCGGCTTGGTGTAGACGATGTAAGCCTCTCCCCGCTACCTGAGGGTTAGGATCTTGCATTGCCACCACAACCCGAGAGATCCCTGCCGCGATAAGCGCCTCACAACAGGGTGGAGTCCGGCCATGATGACTGCAAGGTTCGAGGGTGACATACGCCGTCGCACCTCGTGCTTTATCACCCGCCTCACGCAGCGCATTAACTTCCGCATGCCCCTCGCCCGCTTTTTTATGCCAGCCTTGGCCCACCACTTCACCGACGTTAACGATAACGCATCCGACATTCGGATTAGGGCTAGTGGTGAAACGTCCTCGTGCGGCGAGTTGTAAAGCCTGTTGCATAAACTCTTTATCTGACATTACTCACTCCCTAGCTTAGCGATTTCCTCGCCGAACTCGCGAACATCTTCGAAACTACGGTAGACTGAAGCAAAGCGGATATAGGCGACTTTATCCAATAATTTCAACTCGTCCATAACGTAATTCCCCACTACCTTGCTCGGCAGCTCACGTTCTCCGGTCGCGCGTAATCTCGCTTTGATTCGGTGCACGGCATTATCCAAGGCATCGGCACTGACGGGGCGTTTCTCTAGCGCTTTCATCAGTCCACGCATCATTTTTTCTTCATCAAAAGGCTCTCTCACTTCATCGCTTTTAATGACACGTGGCATGACCAGTTCGGCTATTTCGAAGGTGGTAAACCGTTCACTACAGAGTAAACACTGCCTACGGCGACGCACTGACGACCCTTCACTGACTAAACGAGAATCAATGACTTTGGTATCAACAGCGTTACAAAAAGGGCAATACATAGTGGCTCCAATACTGAGGCAGTAGGGTCAACTAGTGTAGCGCGAACCCCAGATGACAGAAACGTCTGGCGCTAAATTTATTCGCTACAGCCAGATATCTCGCATTGTGGAAGAAATAGTCTATGCTTTACGATGAAATACTTGATCTTTTCACGACCTAAACAGGAGTTTGTAATGGGCTTATTTGATTTTGTTAAAGAAGCAGGTGAAAAAATTTGGAACTCGGTCTCCTCACATGATGACGCGGCGACCAAAATTCAGGACCACCTCAAAAAACTGGGGATCCCTGGCGCAGACAAAGTACAAGTGAATGTCGAGGGTGATAAAGCAACTGTTAGTGGCGATGGAATCAGCCAAGAGTTGAAAGAGAAAATTTTGGTGGCTATCGGTAACGTTGCTGGGATTAGTAATGTTGAAGATAACGTTAAAGCGACTGACGCAACGACTGAAAGCAAGTTCTACACCGTTAAGTCCGGTGACACGCTAAGTGGTATTGCCAAGCAAGTCTACGGTGACGCTAACCAATACAACAAAATCTTTGAAGCGAATAAACCGATGCTATCGCATCCAGATAAGATCTACCCAGGTCAGTCTCTGCGTATTCCTGCCTAAGGCAATTCGCTGCCGACATCTCGGCAGCGAATTTCTCCTAAAGCTTCGCTGACTTTCCGTTACGGCGAGTCAGTGGATAGCCTAACATCAACACGACTACCCATATCGCCCCCGCATACAAAGACAAACGTGTATCGGGGAAATAGCCTATCAAAGCAATAATAAAGACTAGGAAGATTACCGCGATACTCGACAATACCACACCGCCGGGTAGAGCAAACTTAAGCGATTTTGCCGCTTCTTTTCCCATTTTAATCCGTGACGCAATTTGCGAAAGCAGGATCATAATCCATACCCATACCGTCGCAAAGGTCGCGAGTGAGGCGATAACTAAGAAGACTTTTTCGGGCATCAAATAGTTCAGTAGTACTGCAATCAATAATGCCACCATCATCACCACGACCGTTACTGCCGGGGCACCGCGAGAGGAAACCTTACGGAAAATCGCGGGCGCTTGTCCCTGCTCAGCCAATCCGTACAGCATACGACCCACCCCAAAAATATCGCTGTTGATCGCAGAGAGTGAGGCAGTAATCACGACAAAATTAAGAATAGACGCTGCCGCGGCAATCCCTAAATGCTGGAAGGTAAGCACAAACGGGCTACCTTGCGTACCAACTTGGTTCCAAGGATAAATCGCCATAATCACGAACAGCGTCGCGACATAGAACACCAAAATACGCCAAGGAACGGAATTGATCGCTTTCGGGATCGATTTTTCAGGATTTTCGGCTTCACCTGCGGTAATCCCAATAATCTCAATACCACCATAAGCGAACATCACCATTTGCAGCGAGAGCAACATACCGACTAGGCCATGAGCAAAAAATCCGCCATGGGTCCACAGGTTAGAGATACCTGTAGGCTGTCCACCATTACCAATGCCCCAAATAATCATCCCAAAGCCAGCGATAATCATTAGAGTGATTGTGGCAATTTTAAAAAAGGAGAACCAGAACTCGACTTCACCGAAGGTTTTCACGCTCATCAAGTTAATCGCGCCAATGATAAACACGACGCTCAGTACCCAAATCCAGTGAGGCACCTCCGGGAACCAGACCCCCATGTAGACGCCGAAAGCCGTCACATCAGCAATACCGACGATCAATATTTCAAAACAGTAAGTCCAGCCGGTCAAATACCCCGCCCAAGGCCCTAAGTAATCATTTGCATAACGCGAAAACGAACTGGCTGAAGGGTTATTCACCGACATTTCGCCGAGGGCACGCATAATAATATAGGCCACTAAGCCGCCGATAATATAGGCTAACAGTACACTTGGCCCAGCCATACGAATCGCATCAGCCGACCCATAAAATAAGCCCGTCCCTATCGCCGAACCTAAAGCCATAAAACGGATATGCCGAGTACTCAATCCCCGCTTTAGGGTATTTTTTGGTTGCATAATTTTCCGATCCCACAAATAAAAACCACGAGCCTTAGCCCGTGGTTGTTCACTTCAACACTGTTTACTGCGTGGTTTTCACGCTGACAGCCTTGCCCTTCATTCTATCAATGATAGCCGCCACAATAATAACGACTAACACTGGGGGTAACCACGATAAATTCTGTTCAGAGAGAGGCAAATGTTGCAAGCTTGCCGGCACCACTGAACTGAAATCACTGGCCTTTAATCCATCGATAATCCCGAACACTAAGCTGACCGCCATCGCAGGTTTGATGATACGCCCCGCTTCTTGCCACCAATTAAGGGTAAAGCTTAGCAGTACCAAAACGATACACGGCGGGTAAATAGCGGTAAGTACTGGCACTGAAATCGCGATCAGATGTGTTAAGCCCAGATTTGAAATAATCATCGCAAATACGCCCAGGATTACCACCAACGTCTTATAAGACAATGGGATGTATTGAGCGAAGAACTCGGCACAGGCACAGGTCAGGCCGATAGCGGTAACCATACAGGCGATAAAGATCAGCACGCCCAAGAATAAGCTACCACCCGCTCCAAATGTGTGTTGCACATAAGCGTGTAGAATCGCCGCACCGTTAGCCGATTGGCTAATTAAACTGCCGCTGTCTGACCCCAACTTGAACAGAGACAGGTAGACCAGTGTCAGCCCCACTCCGGCGATTAATCCTGCAAACACGGTATAGCGCGTCAGTAATTGTGGATTTTCGATACCACGTGAACGTGCAGCATTGACGATAACGATACCAAATACCAACGCCCCTAAGGTGTCCATGGTCAGGTAACCATTCACGAAGCCATTTGAAAAGGCCGCATGCTGATAGACCTCTGTCGCCGGTAGATTATTTCCAGCAGGCCACATCAAGGCGGCAATACCCAGAATCGCTAGCGCAACAATTTTAACCGGTGCAAGGAAATGACCGACAGTATCAAGAAGCTTTCCTGGGAACAGCGAGATCACGATGACTAAGCAGAAGTAGATTGCACTGTAGATGGCCAGTGCCTGGGAGTTTTCACCTACTAATGGACCAATCCCGACGTCAAAAGAGACCGTTGCGGTACGCGGAGTCGCGAAGAGCGGACCCACGGCTAAATAGCAGACCATCGCCAACACAATACCTGCCGCTTTGCCGACTGGCGTGCTAAGGCTATCCACTCCACCGCCGACGCGCGCCAGCGCAATCACGGTCGCAACGGGTAGACCTACTGCAGTAATCAAGAAACCTACAGCGGAAACCCAAACATGTTCGCCGGATTGAATACCGACCATCGGTGGGAAAATAATGTTACCCGCACCGACAAATAGCGCGAAAGTCATAAACCCCAGCGCAAAAATGTCCCTAGTTGTTAAACGTTTCATCATAAATACTCTATGTCGCCCTGTCGTTTATAAAAGTTATAGTTCATTGACGATCACTTCCCCTTCTAAATGCCTGGGCCAGAGGGAATAAAAAGTGGGATGGCGTTGAGCCACAAGCTCCGTCAAGCTCCGTCAAGCTCATAAGTAAATCTTTTATAACAAACAAAGGCAACAGAGCAAGCGCAATGCAGGAGGATATTCTAAAAAAGAGGATTTAAGCAGTAATTATGCTAAGTATAGAGTGAAACATTTAGAAAATGATATGAGCATTTTTTGTTCAGACTGACGCAGTGGCCTAAATACGAACCCTTGCTACTGTCGTCTTTCACGCTGGTCGACGAGTCACTGACTGATATCCAACGACAGCGACATTGAGTCGTCGCAGGCAAACTATTAGCCAGTGGGCACAGATAGGTAGCAGGTCAAACGCTCCGTAAATCCGTCCCCTATCGGTTTAGCGGTCCAGACTATTGCTCTTCAGACAGGATATAGGCCTTGCCTAACTGAAAGCTGAAGACCGTCTGATGATAAGGCTGGCTCTCAATCCGTAACTTACTCCCGTGATGACTCAGGGCATGTTTAACAATCGCTAATCCTAAACCGCTGCCTCCGGAATGGCGGGAGCGTGCGCCATCTACCCGATAGAAGCGTTCAGTAAGTCGCGATAAGTGTTCTGGGGCTATTCCCGGTCCATTATCGCTCACTGTAAATTCTGCGCCATTGCCTATTCTCTGCCAGCTGATGGTGATCCTCGTCCCACTCGGCGTGTGATTGATAGCATTAAACACTAGGTTGGAGAGCGCGCTGCGTAATTGCTCCTCATTCCCGCGCACCGCTAAGGTTTGATCAACCTCGCAGACCACCTGATGCCGCCCGTCGCTTAATGCCGTCGCGTCATGATAAACCTGTTCCAGAAGTCGAGGGACATCGATATGTTGACGCATCTCATAGGCTGGGGTCGCTTCAATTTTCGAAAGCGTGAGAAGCTGTTTGACCAGTTCTGCCATACGCTGAGTTTGAGATTGCATCGATGCTAGCGCCTTTTGCTGACTCGCCGGTGGCATATCTCCGCCTTCCAACATCTCCAGATAGCCTTGCAGTACGGTAAGGGGTGTACGCAGCTCATGACTCACGTTAGCAAAGAAATTACGGCGCATATTTTCGAGCTGATGTATTTGGCTGACATCCCTACCGACGATCAACCATTGTTGATCGCTGTAAGGCATCACCCGAAATTCCATCTGCTGGCCATTATTCAGTCCTTGCACGAGAGGCTGAGTAAATTGGCGTTGCTGCAGATAACGCGAGAATTCGGGATAACGCAGGAGGTTCTGAATATTTTGGCCATTGTCTTCGGGCCAACGCAGCCCAAGCAAATGTTGCGCTAAGCCGTTACACCAGAAGATATTACCGTCTTCAGTTACCAAAACTAGCGCATCGGGAAGCGACTCTGCCCCACTACGAAACCGTTGGATTAACGAGCGTAACTCACTACGTCTGCGCTTGTTGCGCTGTTGCATCAGGAGTAAGCCATAAAAGAGCGGCTCCCAACTGCCACGTCCTGAGGGAGGGGTCATGCTCCGGTCAATCCAGAGCCAATGAGAGAGACGCAGGAGCTGCTTGAAGTGCCAGCCTATCAGTACTAACAGCCCAAGAATGATGGCAATGGCCGGTTGGTGAAAAAAAAATCCGATGACCGAGGCGACAATAAGGACAAGACACAGTTCAAGTAACAGTGTTTTGAGCGATAATTTATCAAGCACCGCATCGCCCCCTAATAACGTACCGAAAAACGGTAACCTGCGCCACGAACGGTCTGAATCATTTTTTCATAACCCGAGATTTCCAATGCTTTACGTAAGCGTCGAATATGAACGTCTACCGTGCGATCTTCCACGTAAACGTTAGTGCCCCAGACCTGATTCAGTAGATGTTCGCGAGTATAGACTTTTTCGGGATGTGACATAAAAAAGTGTAGTAAGCGGTATTCAGTCGGCCCCATATCGATCGGTACTTCACCCGCCATCACTCGGTGAGAACTTGGATCGAGGACAAGACCTTGGATATCAATGACTTCATCTTCTGGCATCGGTGAGATCCGCCTTAGGATCGCTTTAATCCTTGCAATCAACTCTTTCGGTGAAAAAGGCTTAAGCATGTAATCATCGGCCCCGGCATCAAGCCCCCGAACCCGATCTTCCTCCTCCCCTTTCGCGGTCAACATCAGCACCGGAATATCGCGAGTGAAGGCCTCTTTCTTTAAATGCCGAATATACTGAATACCACTGCCGCCGGGCAGCATCCAATCGAGTAAGATCAAATCTGGCCAAGGCTCAATTAATTGTCGGAGAGCACGATCGTAGTCTTCTGCTTCGATTACGTCATAACCATTCTGTTCTAATACAAAACAAATCATTTCACGAATGGGCGCTTCATCTTCTACTACTAAGATCCGCTTGGCCATTTTATCTCCAAAATTAACCACTTACTTAGGCATGGTCGCCATTATCTGTCACTTTTATTACAGATTTATGAATAACGTTAGTAACTAATCATCTTCCCTTACCGATTGCAAGTTTGCGTCGAGGTGTTTTTTGCCTTATCGGTAAAGGCTATACTCCTAACTTTATAACTCTAGAAGTGAAGCCTGATGAAAATAGTTCATACCTCAGATTGGCATTTGGGCCAGTTTTTTTATGCTCGAAGTCGTGCCGCAGAACATCAGGCTTTTTTTCAGTGGTTAAAGGCGTTGGTCATCGACCAAGGGGTCGAGGCCATCATTGTGGCCGGTGATATTTTTGATACCGCCACCCCGGCGAGTTACGCCCGGGAGCTATTAAATCAATTTATTGTGTCGCTGCAAGAAACCGGCTGTCAGCTTTACCTTTTAGCGGGTAATCATGATTCGGTGGCAACGCTGAATGAATCGAGAGAACTGGTTGCCTGCCTTAATACCCATATTATTACTGGCCCGACTGAGCAGGCTGACTCCCCGATCTTTCCGTTAACCGATAGGCAAGGTAATGTTGCGGCAATACTCTGCGCAATTCCTTATCTACGCCCTCGGGATATTCAGCTTAGCCAGGCCGGTCTTTCGGGAAGAGAGAAACAACAAGACCTGTTACACGCGATCACTGGTTATTATCATGATATTTTTCAGCAAGCGCGTGACTACTCGCAGCAACATCAGTTCGATGAACGACCGATTATCGTAACCGGCCATCTTACCGCACTTGGCGTGTCGAAGAGTGATTCTGTCCGCGACATTTATATCGGTTCTTTAGAGGCCTTTCCTGCAAGTGCCTTTCCACCGGCTGATTATATCGCGCTGGGGCACATCCATCGGCCACAAAATGTCAGTGGTGATAAACCGATTCGCTACTCCGGTTCACCAATCCCATTGAGTTTTGACGAGCTAGGTTCGTCAAAGAGCATCACGCTTATCACCCTGACGACAGGCGAGCCACTGCAATGGCAAACGGTGGATATTCCGTGTTTTCAACCTATGCGTGGACTCAAAGGGACATTAAACGAACTCGCGGATCAGCTTGCAGCCCTCGAGCCGCCGACTAATGGACAGAAAATCTGGTTGGATATTGAGATCCACCACGAGGAATATCTCAGCGATTTACAACAACGAGTGGAAAAAATGACAGCGGGCCTTGCCGTAGAAATTCTGTTACTGCGACGTAAACGAATTCAGTCTCCCCTCGCCCTCTCCACGAAAGTTAAAGAGACCTTAAGCGAATTGACGCCTGAAGAGGTTTTTCGGCGACGATTAGCCCAAGAGCCACTGGATGATGACCAGTATCAGATCCTACTGCAACGGTTTCGAGAAGTCTCTGCGCAGTTGGATGAGGCGCAGGGGTAAACCATGAAAATATTAACGTTACGGCTTAAGAATTTAAATTCTCTTCGCGGGGAATGGTTTATCGACTTTCGGTTACCCCCTTTTAGCGATAATGGCTTGTTCGCGATCACTGGAGAAACCGGGGCAGGAAAAACCACGCTATTGGATGCAATATGCCTCGCGCTTTATCATCAGACGCCGCGTTTAGGCGCTATCTCGCCAACGCAGAATCAGCTAATGACCCGAGGAACCAGCGACTGTTTAGCAGAGGTTGAATTCGAAATCAAAGGGGAAGCTTGGCGAGCCTTCTGGAGCCAAAATCGAGCCAGAAACGATCATCGTGGTAAGTTACAGCCCCCAAAAGTCGAGCTCGCTCGCTATGCCGATAATAAAATTTTCGCGGATAAGGTTTCAGATAAACTGAAAACCCTCGAAACACTTTCTGGCCTGAATTTCCAACGATTCACTCGTTCAATGATGCTGTCACAAGGGCAATTCGCCGCATTCCTCAACGCCCCAGTGGCGGAACGGGCCGAATTACTGGAAGAGCTTACGGGTACCGACATCTATGGTCGCCTGTCACAGCAGGTTTACGAGCAGCATAAACAGTACAAGATTGAGCTAGACCAGTTGCAGGCCAAACTCTCTGGGGTCACCCTCCTCGACGATACACAGCGTGAAGCCTTATCTCAACGCCGTGATGACTTGGCGCGAGAACGCGATGCCCTGCATCAACACATCGAACAGTTACACAATGCGTTACATTGGCAGCAGACTCAGCAGCAGCTTCAACAACAGGTTACCCAGAGCCAGCAGGCGCTAGTCACGACTCAGCAGCAGGCAGACACACTCGCCCCCCTGCGTGAGCAACTTGCTGCCTATCAACCGGCGGCACAACTGTTACCCTTCTGGCAAGCCTTGGAGCAGTCGACCCAGGCCTTAGCGGCGACGCGCACTCAACAATCGACGTTACAACAACAGGTTGACCAAGCCGAGCAGCAGTTACAGATCCGCTATCAAGCTTGGCAAAGCACAGTGCAAGCGGACCAGCAATTTCAACACCACCAGCAGCAGCAACAGCAATTACTGGTAGAACAGATCATTCCTCTTGATGAGCGGATCAAACAGTTAACTCAGCAACAGCAGGAACTTGAACAACAACAACGTCCCTTGCAACAGACCTATCATGAGTCGGCCCAACAACTCAGCGCGTTAACGCAACAAGCGGAAAGCCAGCAGCAACGTATTCGTGCAATAGAGGAGTGGCAAAACCGCTATCCTACACTCAGTGATTGGGGACCTGAACTGGGTGGCTGGCAGCACACTGCCGAGCATCTTCTACGGGAAATGAACGCTCATCAAGCCATGGTCAAACAGCTTGAACAGCGCAAAAGCCAACTGCACTCCCTGAGTCTAGAGCGCGCTCGTCAACAGCAGCGGATTGAGGCATCGCAACAACTCGTCGTACAGAGTGAATCCGCCTTAATGGCTTTGCAACAACATCCGGCGGCCCAAGAGGAAGCGACGGCTCTTGAAGCCTTAACGCACTGGTATCAACAGCAGGGGCAGTTAATCCCCTGCTATCAACAATTATTACGCTATTCCGATCAGTGGCAAACACAGACGGCAGCTGCTCAGCAGGCGCAACAAGCGCTTACCCGTAGCGAACAGCAGCTGATCACGTTACAGCAGCAGCATAACCGACATTGCCAACAGCTCGAGTCTGAGACCGCACAACTCAATGCGTTAGAGAAACTCTGTGTTTTAGAGCAGCAGGTCGCAGATTTGCAACGACTGCGCGAAAGTTTGCAGGAAGGGGAGCCTTGTGCGGTATGTGGATCACCCTCTCACCCTGGCCATCAGGAAAGCGCCGCGTCTTTGGTCTCAACGACTCACTTTTCTGCCCGTGATCAGCAACGAGCAGCGGTCGATGGTCTAAAACAAGCGGTCACCCGTTTAGAGGCTGACTGCCACAACAGTCAGCGTGAGGTACAGCAGCAACGAGAAATACTCGCGCAAGTGGAACAGCGTATTGCCACGCTGCACGCTGCGTGGCAACAGGAGACCGGACAACATGGCGTTAGCCTGACGCTTGATGACCGTGTGGGTCTGGAACAGGCTTATGCCCAGCAGCAGGATTATCAGCAGCGCTATCAACAGGCTCTCCAGCTGCAGCAACGTCGTCACGCCGAACACTACCAACTCGAGAAAGCGCTCCATCAACATCAACAAGATCTTCAACAGCAACAACAAGCTGCAGCCTTAACGGATCAGCAATCTCAGTCAGAGCAGCAACAACTCAATGCCATGACTCAGCAAGCCCAGACGGCTTACGATGCTTTTCAACAGGCTCTGGATAGCCTATTACAACACTTAGCACGACACCAATTACCGCCACTGACGATAGCGCAACTGACCGAGACCTTGACCGAGTACCAACAAATTTGGCGAGAGTACCAAGAACGGCAGAAAGAGCGACTTACGTGTGAAACGACCCATCATACGCTGACTGAGCGACTGGCCTCCCTACAGCGTGAACAGACCCAGCGTGCAGCGGAAATCAACCAACGTCAGCAACAGCTGCTTAGGTGTCAATCTGCTCATCAGCAATGCCGAGCAGAGCGCCAGACATTGGTGGGTGAACAATCAGTAAACGCGTTACGGCAAGCACTTGAGGCGCGTGCCGCGCAACATCGCCTCGATGAACAGCAGCACCGGCAACGTTGGCAGCAGAGTAAAGATCAACAACAACAAATGAGTGGTGAGATGCGGCAGCTCACCACGTACCTCGATAGTCTCGTAACGCAGCGCCAGCAGACTGAGCAACATTTCGCGCAAGCGTTACAGGCGTCGCGCTTCAGCGATCAGCAGCAATTTCTTGAGGCTATTTTGCCGGAGTCCGTCGTTAACGACTATCAGTATAAAGTTGAACAGGCTGAACAGCAGATTGATCGCGCTGAAACTCGACTTCAGCAGGCCGAACAAGCAATGCGACAGCATAGCCAAGCCCCTCCCCCCCTCGCGCAAGAGACTGGAGAGGTGCTTGCCGCGCGACGCCAGCAACAACAGGAACGTTACCAACGGGTATTAGTTCAGCAAGGTGAGGTGACTCAGCAGCTCCAATCAGACGATAAATTGACTCAGCAACAGTCGTGTCTAGTGGCGATGATCTCCGAACGCCAAGCGCATCTCGCCACCTGGGATCACCTTAACGAGCTGATTGGATCGGCCAGCGGTGATAAATTCCGTCGCTTCGCTCAAGGCCTAACGCTTGAGCACCTCGTGTGGCTCGCGAACCAGCAACTCGAACGCTTACACGGCCGCTATCGCTTACAGCGAACGGAGCGTGACTTACTCGAACTACAAGTGGTTGATCAATGGCAAGCAGACGAGTGCCGTGATACCAAAACGCTTTCTGGGGGGGAGAGCTTCTTGGTCAGCCTTGCGCTTGCCTTAGCGCTATCTGACTTGATGAGTGAAAAGAACCATATCGATTCCCTGTTCCTGGATGAAGGCTTTGGTACGCTTGACTCCGCCACCTTGGATACCGCACTGGATGCGCTGGATAGCCTTAATGCCTCGGGGAAAATGATCGGCGTGATCAGCCATGTTGAGGCGATGAAAGAACGTATTCCCGTACAGATTAAAGTGAAAAAGGTGAATGGCTTAGGCTTTTCTTCTTTGGCAATCAGCCAGTAATCGCGTGCTATAGTGGCTGAAACCCTCAGGTAAATTCAGTATGATACGCGCAGCCAAAAGCAAACAGAGGAAAGTAAATGTTGTGGTTTAAAAATATGATGGTCTACCGATTAACCCGAGAGATCCCTCTAGTTGCTGAAGAGATTGAGACGCAATTAGCGTCCAGCCAGTTCACGCCTTGCGGAAGCCAAGATAAACTCGCTATGGGCTGGGTTTCCCCCCTCGGCCCGCAAGGGAAAACCTTAGTTCATGCCAGCCAAGGGCAACTTCTGCTTTGCGCACGCAAAGAAGAGAAAATGCTGCCGGCCACCGTGATTAAACAGGCCCTCGAGGCCAAAGTGCTAAAACTAGAAACTGAGCAACAGCGTCGCTTAAAGAAGACGGAAAAAGATTCCTTAAAAGATGAAGTGATTCATAGTCTGCTGCCTCGTGCCTTTAGCCGCTACAGTCAGACCTGGATTTGGATCGATGTTCAACATCAACGCATTATCGTGGATAGCGGCAGCGCTAAAAAAGCCGAAGATGTCTTGGCGTTGTTACGTAAAAGTCTAGGTTCGTTACCGGTGGTACCGCTTACCTTGCAAACCCCTGTGGAAATCACCCTCACTGAGTGGGTTCGCTCTGGCACGCCAAGCGCTGGCTTTACACTGCTAGACGAGGCCGAATTAAAAGCGACCTTGGAAGAAGGCGGCGTGATCCGCTGTAAGAAACAAGAGTTAGTCTGTGATGAGATCGCCCACCATATTGAGTCGGGTAAACGTGTCACCAAACTGGGCATTGATTGGCAAGAGCGCGTGCAGTGCTTACTCAATGATGATGTGTCGATCAAACGCATCAAGTTTAGCGATACGTTGCGTGAGCAAAATGATGATATTAGCCGCGAAGAAGCCGATTTACGTTTCGATGCCGATTTCGTGCTGATGACCGGTGAATTAGCGGCGTTTATCGATTCACTCACCGAGAGTCTAGGGGGTGAGGCCGAGCACTAGCTGTTTGAAACAGGCTGCCGTAGGTCGGCAGCCTGTTTTTTCCTTACAGATAGCGGCAAAGGTAAGCCGAAGGCTCTGCTACCTGTAGGTGAAATTCGCTATGTTCCGGGACATTAAAGGCCGTGCCCGCTTCAAACCATTGCCACTCCGTCTCACCCGGTAATAATACTTTTAGCGCACCACTGATCACCGTCATCTCCTCAGCTTTTGCCGTACTGAACGTATATTCACCGGTTTCCATTACCCCTACGCTGGCTTCGCCCGCTAGGCTATTTGCAAATCCAATCGATCTTACTTTACCTTCAAAATACTCGTTCGCTTTAAGCATACTATTTCCTTTTTAGAAATAAAGGTGAGTGACGAATGACCTTCAGAGAGCGCGTGACATTATGCCGTCAACGAATCGCGGCTTAATACCGTTAAAATATCTATCACTATTTTTTCCGGCGGTTGATTGGCATCGATAGTATGATGAGCCGCCTGCTGATAAAGAGGAAGACGTTTTTGGAGCACATCAAAAATTTCTTCGGTTATCGGTTTACCCGTTAAGGTTGGACGTTGGCCGATTTCAGGATCAGCAGTGAGCCGATTAACCAGTACATGAGGGTCCACACTTAACCAGATTACCGTACCCGCTTCACGCATATGCTGACGATTGTCGTCGCGAAGAATAATGCCTCCCCCCGTTGCAACGACGGTACTGTCTGAGCTAACAGTGAGCAGGGCCTGATGTTCTTGTTGGCGAAAATTACCCCAACCGTGCTGCGCGACGTAATCTGCTATGCTTTGTTCTAGTTGTTGTTGCAGTTGTTGGTCTGTATCGCAAAAATAATAGCTGAGTTGACAAGCGAGTAACTTCCCCACCGTCGTTTTACCACAGCCTCGGGCACCGATGAGGTATACCGGAAATGACATAATCAGAACATCCTCTACCGCCGCCAGGCGGACGTCTCCATAGTAAGTGATCTGTAGGCATCATAACTGTATTACGGGTTGACGGCTATCCCGCTAAAGGTAAGAAAACACATTTATTTACGGCTAAGCCCTTCCCTTTGGCTTAACTATCCCCATATCATCAGCTAAGCAGAGCGTTCCGGCCTATTGCAGGAGTGCCTAGTTATCTTGTTGCTGTTAACAAAAAAGAGGTTTCTGATGCAAACTGAAGAGCAAAAACTCATTGATGACCTGTTTGGTCGCCTGCAACAGGCAGAAACGCAATCCAGCGCACGTGATAGCGGCGCAGAACAGCGTATTAAACAGCATTTACAGTCCCAACCGGACGCGCCGTATTACATGGCACAAGCCATTATTATCCAAGAGGCCGCGTTAAAGAAACTGAATGACCGCGTGGCGCAGCTTGAACGTCAGGCCGCTGAGCAGCCGAAACAAAACAGCGGTGGCTTCCTTTCCGGGCTATTCGGCGGCGGGAACAGCCGTCCACAAAGCGCGCCTCAACAAAATAGCGGTTGGGGTGGCAATACGCAAAATGCCGCCCCACAGCAAGGTTACAATAATGCGCCACAGCAACCTGCAGCGCGTGGCACCGGCTTCTTGGGCGGAGCTTTACAAACGGCGGTGGGTGTTGCCGGAGGGGTGGTGATGGCAGATATGCTGACGAGCATGTTCCACCATTCTCAACCTGAAGAGATCGTCAATATTATTAATGAGCCACCGCTCGAACAACCGAATTACGATTCCAACCTAGACACCTTTAATCAGCAAGCCGATTCCAGTGACTTTACTAATGGCTGGGAGTCACCGCAGAATGATGACAACAGTAGTTTCTTTGGTGATAGCAGCTTTGGTGACGACGACGATAGCTTCTTATAAAACCACGACTCAGGCTTAACCTGCCCGAAACCACTTATCAAGCTCGTTAGCAAATAGCTGACGATCTTTTTGACTCAACGCTGCGGGCCCGCCAGAGGGTATCCCGCTGGAACGCAGCGTTTCCATAAAGTCACGCATTACTAAGCGTTGTTTAATTGTCTCACGAGAATAACGTTCCCCACGCGGATTTAGCGCCTCTCCCCCTTTTTCCAACACTTCTGCTGCGAGAGGAATATCACTGGTAATCACCAGCTCCCCCGGACCCACACGCTTTACAATTTCGTTATCCGCCACATCAAACCCCGCCGCCACCCGTAGCGTGCGGAGATATTCAGACGAGGGGACTCGTAAAGACTGATTAGCGACGAAGGTCACCACAGTTTGGGTTCTTTCCGCTGCGCGGTAGAGCACTTCCTTAATGACCACCGGACAGGCATCGGCATCGACCCATATCATGTTTATTCTGCCTCTATACTTATGGTGAAAGATAATTGTGTATAGTAATAACTTCTCATGGATTTGTCATAGATAAGGTTTAACAGCGATATGAAAAACGTAAAGATAGGCTTCTTAGGGTGTGGCAATATGGCCAGCGCGATGATTAGCGGTTTGATCAAGAGTAAGTCCCTACCCGCTGAACATATTCTCGTCTTTGACCGTAAACCCAAAACGAATAGTGATCTGCACGACCAATTCGGCGTGACCGCGATGGATAGCGCTAATCAACTGGCCGAAAAAGCAGACTACCTGATTGCCGCAGTGAAACCTAATGCCTTATTGGAGACGCTCGATAAGCTTTCCAGTCATCTGCGAAAAGAGACGGTGATAGTCTCCGTCGCGGCAGGGGTGACGTTGGAATCCTTAGCCTCTGCGCTTCCGAAAGAGCAAAAAATTATCCGTGTTATGCCGAATACTCCTTGCCTAGTGGGTGAAGGAATGAGCTCAATCACCCCTAACAGTACGGTGACTGAGCAAGAAACTGAAACGGTGGTGACACTGTTTAGTCAGTTCGGTAAAGCTGAAGTGGTCAGCGAATCGTTGATCCATGCGGTGGTCGGTGTCAGTGGTTCAGCCCCAGCATACATTTATATATTGATTGAAGCGATGGCCGATGCGGCGGTGTTGGCAGGCATGCCTCGCGCGAAAGCTTACCAATTCGCCGCGCAGGCGGTGAAAGGTTCTGCTGAAATGGTGTTAGAGAGCGGTAAACACCCTGGGGAGTTAAAAGATAATGTCTGCTCGCCAGGCGGTACCACTATTGAAGCCGTAGCAATGCTGGAAGAGACCGGCTTTCGCTCATCGATTATGCAAGCAATGCAGGCCTGTATTGCTAAATCAGATGCGCTAAGCAAGAAATAGCGTAGGAACAGTGTGAGGTTAAGGGCGTTGAATCGCACCTTAGGCAAGTATTGATAGAAAGAATCACCCAATACGGTATAGACGGTATTGGGTGATTAGCTTTTAAGATTTTTTCAGACAGCTACTCATGAATGACTTACGCTCTGTACCCGCTAACTTCTTATCTTTCGCGGTAGCATTACAGGTCTTCATTTTCTGCTGCTGAGCCGTCAGGCCTGAGGCTTTACTGTCTTTTTTCAAACAATTACTCATAAAGCTCTTACGGCTATCGCCTTTTAAGCTTTGTGAGCTCGCCTGCTGATTACATACCGTCATCTTTTGTTGCTGAGCGGTTTTTTCAGCTGCTGAAGCATAACCTGCGACTAAAGTCGTTGCTAAGGCAAGCGTCATTAACATCTGTTTCATTCTACTTCTCCTTATGAGTCAATAATGTAATTCACAGATACTCTGTAGAATTATTTATCAGAATACACTGCTTTTATGAAGGTTCGAAGAAACTATTTGTTAATTAACGTGATTGACTAAAACCATAGTGAGGACCACCTGGTCCGCCACCGCCACCGCCGCCGCCGCCACCAGGGCCACCCCAAGGCGGTAAAATGCAGCCACTTAAGCTTGCGGTGAGTGCCAGCACCGATACAATTTTAATTAATGTTTTCATCTGCACATCCTTCTTTTTCTCAGAGAGTGAATGTTATCTCGAGAACGAACCAGAAAAATCTGCAACTGATTGAGGTTAATACTTAATAACCTTGCTTTACTCAACCCCAACACTTGGCTGATGCAATGCTTGCACTCTTAACTGATTAACCGCAATACACCCGAGTAATCATTCCCTTATCATTGGCTAAGAAGTTAATCCGACGCAGGATAAAGTCCATAGAGACCGATGCATAGGCAGGTATCGCCCTGACAGGCTGCTCGAGTTGTAAATCATCAACCGCCCTTAGCGGCTTTCCGACATAGTTCTGAAATTGAGAGGCACCACACATATCATCGTCCGGCAGATAGCGCGGATGAGCGGCCTGATCAGAATGGCTGCAAGCGGTCAGGAGCATACAGAGTGCAAGAGAAGAAAGGAGCGTGAAACGTTTCATAAAGGCCTCATAGAACGTCATCTCACTCGGGAGCCAAGTGGTAAGGTATCCTTATACTCCCGACTAAGCGGTCACTTATTACAATCTTGTTCAAAGTGCTTTTTGAACTGTTCATAAATCGACAACATGTTACTGGCATCGCCTTGCAGGGGACTTAACTTACCTGCTCGTACCAGTTCGACCACCAACTGCAGCGCAGCTTGTTTGGGATGCTGGTCCGGATGAGCGATATTTTCATTGTCGAGGGGACGTGAAGGTAATTCCGACATAATAAACCTTTTTTCTTAAACGTAATGGCAAGGATAGTGTAACTCAGTTGACGCTTTTCTGGCAGAATAGTGACCGTGAAAATCAGATTATCTCATTTAAGCACAATGCGCCTTCGCTAAACCCACACAGGAGTTAGGTATGCTAATAGGATTTGTATTACTGGTGAGTGCTTGTGGAAATGATGCTTGCGATGCCTTACCCGTGACAGAGACTATTTATCCCACTCTGGCAATGTGTCAACAAATGGAAGCGCGTGTTCATAAGGTAAGACCTAATGTTGTATTGCTATGTGGTGAGGTGCATCGGGATCATCCCGATTGATCAGGCTCGACGATCCGTCCCACTCCTCGGAAACTACTGACGTGAAAGCTATGATTCGCCGCCCACGCCGACCCACTGGCCACTGGGTCTATTATTTGCTCGAAGAGGGGTTATTATGGCCCTGCCCGGTTCATTGGGAGTGGGAGAGTAGTTATGGCGGTTGGCTGCCCTTCTATTGCTCACCAACGTTAGACTATATTGCCGCCGATCCCAGTAAGGTCGTGAAAAGACCCAAGAGGGCAGTGTCAACTACAGCGACGGTAGCGCGTTTGCGAGAAATTAAGTTGCAAGGGCGGGAAGAGTAGTGTGGCGCCTGAGCGCCACAAACAGGTTACGCGTTAAGCGTGTAGTCGAGAGTAATTTCAGCATCGAACAGTTGTGATACTGGGCACCCCTCTTTAGCTTGAGTGATGATTTTGTCGAACTCTTGTTCATCAATACCCGGTAGATCCACTTTGCTTTTCAGCGCGACTTGAGTAATTTTGAAGCCTTCGCCCGCTTTATCTAGCGACACCGTCGCAGTGGTATCAATACTTTTCGGGGTATGCCCTGCGTTACCGAGCATCAGGGACAGCGCCATAGAGAAGCATGCAGCATGTGCACCGCCCAGTAATTCTTCCGGGTTAGTCCCTGTTTTGCCTTCAAAGCGGGTATTGAATCCATAAGGCTGTTCAGTTAATGCACCACTTTCAGTGCTTACTGTACCCTTACCTTCTTTGATTGAGCCTTCCCAATGTGCTGAACCACTTTTTAGAATCGTCATAACCACTCCTATACAAAGTATGTTTCACTCAGTATAGAAGTGATTAGCAATTCTTCAACCTCGCCTAGGTTATTGCACTATTTTTAAAGTCGATCACCACTCGGCCTGAGATTTTTCCAGCGTGCATCTCGTCAAATATCGAGTTGATCGCTTCAATCGGACGCAAAGTGACTTTTGGGGTAACTTTACCTTCTGCCGCAAACTGAAAGGCTTCCGCCAAATCGGTACGCGTTCCCACAAGGGAGCCGACAACGTGTATCCCATCAAGGACTAAACGGGGGATATCCAGCGCCATCGATTCGGGTGGTAAGCCAATTGCGACCACTTTAGCACCCGCCCTAACGCTAAATACCGCCGATTGAAAGGCCGACTTTGCCACGGCCGTCACCAGCGCGGCATGAGCACCGCCACATTTCTCTTGGATAATCGCGGCCGCATCCTGGTCACGAGAGTTTATGACTAATTCCGCGCCCAGTGAGGAGGCTAAGGCCAACTGTTGCTCATTAATATCCACAGCAATGACTCTGGCATTAAAGACATTTTTGGCGTACTGCAAGGCTAGATTCCCTAAGCCGCCTAAACCGTAAATCACCACCCATTCACCAGGCCGGATGTCACTGACTTTTAGCCCTTTATAGGTCGTTACCCCGGCACAGGAGATACTGCTAGCGGCGGCAGACGCTAAGCCGTCAGGGACCTTTACCGCATAGTCAGCCTGCACGATACATTGCTCAGCCATCCCACCATCGACGCTGTAACCGGCATTTTTTACCGAACGACACAGGGTTTCTCTTCCCGTATTGCAATATTCACAGTGCCCACATCCTTGATAGAACCATGCAACACTGGCCCGATCGCCAAGCTTTAAGGCGGTAACCCCAGGCCCAAGCTGGCTAACAATGCCGATACCTTCATGACCGAGGACCACCCCCGTTTTATCGCCAAAATCGCCATTCTTAACGTGTAGATCAGTATGGCAAACACCACAGCATTCCATCGTGAGTAACGCCTCGCCATACTCTAAGGGTCTAAGGTGTTTCTCTTCAACACTTACTCGATGATCTTGAGTGACTATAGCGGCTTTCATCTCGTACCTCTCCGGGAAGGTGATTAACAATCCTCCCCACTCTACGCCTTTACCCCGAGAGTAAATTGATTACGATCAAATATTAACGAGTAGATACTTAAGAATTTCTACTCTTTTAGACTCGCCGCAAACTTTATAAAGTCTCCAGTGCTTGCCCTAAATCGGCGATCAGATCATCAGCATATTCGATACCTATCGAGACACGAATGGTGGTTTCAAAGATGGAAAATTTCTCTCGTACTTCTCTGGCAACGCCCGAGTGGGTGGTCGATGCTGGATGGCTAATTAAAGACTCTGTGCCGCCTAAACTCACTGCTAATTTAAATATTTTTAATGCATTCAGAAAACGGAAAGCCTCGGCCTCATTACGCCCCACCTCAAACGAAAAGGTAGAACCACCGCCTGTACACTGTTTAGCGTAAAGCGCGCTCAATTGGCTTCCCGGCGTAAAAAGAGGAGGATAGGTGACTGCTGATATTTTCGGGTGTTGTTGAAGATAGCGAGCGACGTGCTTCGCGTTGTCCGCCGCTTTCTCCATACGCAACTGTAATGTTTCTAATGAGCGACCCAGCATCCAACTGGTATGGGGGTCTAATTGGGTGCCAATGGCGCTGCGCATCTGTTTAATTTGAGCGATCGTTTTTTGACTTCCCATTGCCGCGCCTGCCACCAGATCCGAATGCCCGCCAACATACTTAGTCAACGAATAGACGCTAATATCGGCACCTAGTGCCAAAGGCTTTTGGAAAATAGGCCCTAACAGGGTGTTATCGCAGACGACAACGGGCCTGACCCCTTGTTGTCCCTCAAGCTCATCCGCCAGCTGTGCAAGCAAGCGAATATCCGCCATAGAGTTAGTGGGATTAGCGGGTGTTTCGACAAAAATGGCAGTGATTGGCCCCTGCTTTCTCGCGTCACTGGCATCCTGTCGCAATGCAGAGGCATCGCTTGCATCCTGCAGAGGATATGCGTTGATCCCAAAACGGGCTAATGTCTTATTAAACAGCGTTTCGGTACCGCCGTATAAAGGTTGAGATTTCAAGATGGTATCCCCTGGCTGACAAAGCGCCATCAAGACAGTCGTTATCGCAGACATCCCTGAGGAGAACAGCACACATCGATCAGCCCCTTCATACAGCGCTAAACGATCCTCGACAATTTCGCTATTAGGATGATTAAAACGTGAATAGACCAAGCCTTCTTTTTGTCCCGCTGGTGCAGGCGTTCGGCCACTGGTAACGTTGAAGAATTCTTTCCCTTCCTCAGCGGTACGAAAGATAAACGTTGAGGTTAAAAATATGGGCGGTTTAACCGCACCCTCCGATAACATGGGATCATAACCATAGCTGGTCATCAACGTTTGTGGATGCAGGACGTGCTCGCCCTGTGCGGTGTTGAGTGTTTTACGATCGCTCATGATATCTCCTTAATGGGTGTAACTACGTAGAGGCGTTAACCGGAGGAGAGAGTGTAACGAAAGTTTTCAATTTTGCTTAATCATCTTTAGTGCGAAGATTATGCTAAAAAATCATAATAACCCAGTGGATGGTTTGGTAGAAGTGGGGGATTGTCCACCAAAAAAAGGGGCTGGCCATTGGCCAACCCCTTGTTCATTATTAACTTTTCGATGTCGCGTTAGCGAGACCTTAGTTAAGACGCTCTTTGATACGAGCTGACTTACCAGTACGCTCACGCAGGTAGTACAGTTTAGCTTGACGTACAGCACCACGACGTTTGACAGTAATGCTGTCAATGACAGGTGAGTGAGTTTGGAAAACACGCTCAACACCTTCGCCGTTTGAAATCTTACGAACAGTGAATGCAGAGTGCAGACCGCGGTTACGGATAGCGATAACCACGCCCTCGAATGCCTGCAGACGTTTTTTAGAACCTTCAACGACCCATACTTTCACTTCCACGTTGTCACCTGGACGGAAGGAAGGTACGTCCTGTTTCATCTGCTCTTGTTCAATTTGTTTAATAATGTTGCTCATAATTGTATCTCTTATCCTGGGTAAACTGATATTAAGGGAAGTTAGACTTCCTCATCATCATGTTGTTGTTGATATTCCTCGCGGAACCTATTCAACAATTTTACTTGCTCTTCAGTCAGAGCCAGGTTTTCCAGAAGTTCAGGTCTTCTTAACCAAGTACGTCCTAGCGACTGCTTCATGCGCCAGCGCTTTATCTCGGCGTGATTCCCCGACAGCAGAACTGCTGGGACCTCTTCGCCTTCTAACACCTCAGGCCGGGTATAATGTGGGCAGTCGAGTAAACCTTCGGAAAACGAATCTTCCTCTGCCGACGCTTGCTTTCCCAATACCCCAGGGATAAACCTGGAGACTGAGTCAATCATCGTCATGGCCGGTAACTCTCCGCCACTTAACACGTAATCGCCAATTGACCATTCTTCATCAATTTCGGCATTGATTACTCGTTCATCAATCCCTTCATAACGGCCACAGACGAAAATTAATTTGTGCTGTGTCGCTAATTCGCAAACCCCTTGTTGATCGAGTTTGCGGCCTTGAGGCGAGAGATAAATCACTTTCGCATTATCACCCGCTGCGGCGCGTGCTGCATGAATGGCATCCCGTAAGGGTTGAACCATCATTAACATTCCAGGTCCCCCACCATAAGGACGGTCGTCCACGGTGCGGTGCTTGTCATGCGTGAAATCACGAGGACTCCAGCATTGAATGTTTAGCAGGCCATTTTTGACCGCTCGGCCAGTTACCCCGTACTCGGTAATCGCTCGAAACATTTCAGGAAACAGGGTGATAACACCAATCCACATATTTCGTCGCTCAGTTACCGTGATATCCGGAGATCAAAAACCAGGATCCCAATCGACTTCAATCGTTGAAGTGTCGAGATCGACTTTTCTGATAACCTGTTCATCAAGAAACGGAATTAACCGCTCCTTCGCACCAAAAGCATCTTTCAGGTTTGCCTTAACGACTAAAACATCGTTCGATCCGGTTTCCATCAAATCAATGACTTTCCCCATCTCGTAGCCTTGGAGGTTAACCACCTTGCAACCCATTAGGTCTTTCCAGTAGTAATCATCGTTATCCAACGCAGGCAAATCAGCAGCGTTAACCGATATCTCGGCATTCGTCAATTGGGCTGCTGCATCACGATCATCAATACCTTTGACCTTGATGATCAGATCCTGATTGTGATGACGCCAACTCTCGAGTTCAACCAACTGCCATTTACCGGCGTGTTGAATAAACCAAGGTTGATAGTCAAAAATACTTTCAGCATTTTCGGTGGAGGAAAACACTTTGAGCCAACCGCGAATCCCGTAGGGCGCACCCAACTTTCCCAAAACCAGTGGGTTAGCAGGAGGCTGTGCGGAGTTAGTTTTGGTCATGCTCACCACCGTGACAGATTAAGCTGCTTTTTTTGCTTCTTTGACCAGTGCATTCACACGATCAGACAGAGTTGCACCCTGACCAACCCAGTGTTCAATGCGATCTAAATCTAGACGCAGACCTTCAGCCTGGCCAGAAGCAACCGGGTTGAAGAAACCAACACGCTCGATAAAACGACCGTTACGTGCATTGCGGCTATCAGTGACAACCACTTGGTAGAACGGACGCTTTTTTGCGCCGTGACGTGCTAAACGAATTGTTACCATAACATCCTCTTGAGTTAATAAAACAACTGGGCCCCATCGAGGAACGGGGCCCAGGTGCAATATAAAAGCCCGAAAATTTTACTTATTTTGGCGTAAAAAGCAACCGATAATGTAAAATCGCTCGAGTCTTTTCGTTTTGGGCTTAACGCCCAGGGAATCCAGGTGGCATCATACCTTTCATGCCACGCATCATCTTGGCCATGCCACCCTTCTTCATTTTCTTCATCATCCGCTGCATATCATCGAATTGCTTAAGCAGACGATTCACATCTTGAACTTGTAATCCACAGCCTGTCGCGATACGACGTTTGCGAGATCCTTTGATAATCTCAGGCTTAGCTCGTTCCTGACGCGTCATGGAATTGATGATAGCTTCCATGCGGACTAATACTTTATCGTCCATTTGCGACTTCATGTTGTCTGGCAACTGACCCATACCCGGCAATTTGCCCATCAGACTCGTGAGTCCGCCCATATTACGCATCTGCTTTAACTGCTGCAGGAAGTCGTCTAAGTCGAAGCCATCGCCACTTTTAAGCTTTTTCGCCAGTTTCTCGGCTTCTTTATGGTCAACTTTGCTCTCGATATCTTCGATAAGGGAGAGCATGTCGCCCATACCTAAGATGCGCGAAGCAATTCGCTCTGGATAGAATGGGTCTAAAGCCTCGGTCTTTTCCCCCACACCCATAAATTTAATGGGTTTACCGGTGATATGACGAATTGACAGCGCTGCACCCCCCCGCGCATCACCGTCGACCTTGGTCAACACCACACCCGTTAGTGGCAGCGCTTCGTTAAAGGCTTTCGCTGTATTCGCCGCATCTTGCCCCGTCATGGCATCGACCACAAACAGTGTTTCGACCGGATTTAGCGCCGCGTGGACATCTTTAATTTCGTCCATCATCGCTTCGTCGACGTGCAAACGACCCGCGGTATCGACGATTAACACATCATAAAATTTTAACTTAGCTTCTTTCAGTGCCTGATTAACGATATCAACAGGTTTCTGACTGACGTCAGAGGGGAAGAAATCGATATTGACTTGCTCGGCTAAGGTTTCAAGCTGGCGAATCGCCGCTGGACGGTAGACGTCGGCCGAGACCACTAATACTTTTTTCTTCTGCTTTTCGCGCAGGAATTTACCAAGCTTACCGACACTGGTGGTTTTACCCGCACCTTGTAGGCCGGCCATCAAGATTACCGCAGGGGGCTGCGCCGCAAGGTTTAAGGCATTATTCTCAGCGCCCATCGCCGCGACCAACTCATCACGTACAATTTTGATGAACTCTTGGCCCGGCGTGAGGCTTTTGTTGACATCATGCCCAACGGCACTTTCTTTTACTCGGGCGATAAACTCGCGCACAACAGGAAGCGCTACGTCGGCTTCAAGCAGAGCCATGCGCACTTCACGCAGGGTTTCTTTAATATTTTCTTCGGTCAGCCTGCCGCGACCGCTGATATTGCGCAGTGTTTGCGACAATCGATCTGTTAAGTTATCAAACATTATCCACTACTCAGATATAGGCTGGCGAAGCCGCCTGTGAGACATATTGTGCCTATCATAGCATGAAGTTACAGAGATCTCTGCAATTGTACTGAGATCGTTTGGCGCAGGCAGCAGGTAACGTTATACTGGACGTTTACTGGCAATATTTAATCGAATCCATCATCTATGTCTTTGTTTGCGATAGTGGCGTTATTCGCCTATTCCCTAAGTCTTGCGCTAATCATACCTAGCCTGCTGACTCGCAGTAATGGCTGGCGGATGATGGCGATGCTTTCTGCTATTGTGGCGCTCATTTGTCATGGTGTCGCCATTGAGCAACGGATCTTTAACCTTGAAAGCAGTCAAAACTTTAGTCTGCTCAATATCGGCTCGGTAATCAGCCTTATTATATGCGCCGTGATGACCATCGTTGCCTCGCGTAATCGCGGCTGGCTACTGCTTCCCTTTGTCTATACCTTTGCCCTGATTAATCTCGCTTTTGCGACGTTTGTTCCGAATGCGTTTTTAACGCATCTTGAAGCGACGCCGGGTATTTTAGTGCATATCGGTTTAGCGCTATTCGCCTATGCCACGCTGATCATCGCGGCACTGTATGCCCTGCAATTGGTATGGATTGATTATCAGCTTAAAAATAAAAAGCTCTCTTTTAACCATGAAATGCCACCCCTGATGGTGTTAGAACGAAAGATGTTCCATATCACCCTAGTGGGATTCGTCTTACTTACCTTAGTCTTAGCCAGTGGTATTTTTTACTTACAGAATTTTTTTAGCGCAGAAAACATGGATAAGGCTATCCTTTCTTTCTTAGCCTGGTTTGTCTATCTCATTTTACTTTGGGGGCATTACCAAAAAGGTTGGCGAGGACGCCGTATCGTCTGGTTCAACTGCAGTGGTGCCCTTCTGCTCACGATGGCCTATTTCGGTAGCCGCGTACTTCAGCAATTACTCACTCATTAAGGATTGTTTCAGTGGACTCTGTCTCGACCACGTCGTTGATAATTATTTTAGTTGTTATGGTTTTAGTTTCTGCTTGGTTCGCCGGTTCAGAAACCGGCATGATGACACTCAACCGCTACAAGTTGCGGCATCATGCAAAGCAGGGAAACCGAGCCGCTAAACGTGTTGAGAAACTCCTAAAACGCCCTGATTTATTGATAAGCTTGGTACTTATCGGTAACAACTTAGTGAATATTCTGGCCTCTTCGCTGGCGACCATCGTCGGGATGCGCCTTTACGGTAATGCCGGTGTCGCGATTGCTACCGGAGTCTTAACCTTCGTCGTCTTAATTTTTGCAGAGGTTTTACCTAAAACGATTGCTGCGCTCTACCCAGAAAAGGTTGCCTACCCAAGCAGCTTGTTGCTTGGCCCGATCCAGACGATCATGCTGCCTATCGTCTGGTTGTTGAATACTATTACTCGTTTTTTAATGCGTCTAGTGGGTATTAAAACCGAAACGTCGATGAGTTCAGCGCTCAGTAAAGAAGAGTTACGGACCATAGTGTATGAGTCACGTAATCTGATGTCGCGCCGCAATCAGGATATGTTGCTCTCCGTTCTGGACCTCGAAAAAGTGACCGTTGACGATATTATGATCCCACGTAACGAAATCGTCGGCATTAACGTTAACGATGAGTGGAAAACATTGATCCGCCAGCTGACTCACTCGCCGCATGGCCGTATCGTGCTTTATCGCGATACGCTTGAGGATTGCGTCGGCATGCTTCGTGTGCGTGAGGCCTGGCGTATCATGAATGATAAGCGTGAATTTACTAAAGAGAATTTGCTGCGTGCTGCAGATGAAATCTACTTTATCCCCGAAGGTACGGCACTCAACCAACAGTTGGTAAAATTCCAGCGTAATAAGAAAAAAACAGGCCTAGTCATTGATGAATATGGTGATATTAAAGGCTTGGTGACTATCGAAGATATTTTGGAAGAGATCGTAGGTGATTTTACCACCTCGATGTCTCCTTCTTTAGCAGAAGAAGTGATGCCGCAAAACGACGGTTCAGTGCTGATCGATGGCAGTGCCAATGTTCGCGAAATCAACAAAGCCTTTAACTGGAATCTACCGGAAGATGGCGCACGCACCATTAACGGAATGCTGCTTGAGTTTCTTGAAGAGATCCCAGAAACCAACACCAACGTAAAACTGGGCGACTTCGCTATCGATATTCTCGATGTGCAAGACAATATGGTCAAGCAGGTACGAGTCGTGCCCAATAAGCCACTCAAACAGAGTTGATCTCTTCCTGCTTAAACGCGGCCTTAGGCCGCGTCCCCGCTACTCTGGCTTACCCTTTCTCTTTAGAACAACTGTGGTTCTTTTTGACTCTTCCAGATAATTATTTGGCTACAATCCTCTCACCCGGAGGTATTAAGGATTTCAGCAAACTGTGACCGAAACTGGCGATCAGTTTAGCTCTCCCTTATGACCACTTGGTTGCTACAGGACATTAACTCTCCCAACCCACGGCGTTATCACATCGTCTCCCCTCGCTAACCCAACCTTGCAGGCGACACTGCGCCAAAAGTGTCTAAATGAGAACTGGTTCAAGTCTCGAGAGAATAGTCGGTGTAAAATAAAACTTAGCCCATACACGGTTACCCGGTTTATACCCACTCTGCTCTCGACTGTTTGACCCTCTTACATCACTCGAAACCGGCGGTATACCCGCTTAGAAAGTCGAGCGGTGATCAATGCCCCTCGCTGTCATTGCGGTGAATGTTTCGAGGCGTGGCAAAGGGTGATTACGTCTGCACCTTAACGTTGAGTCACTGTCGATTATCATCGCCAGGGGAGCCATCACTGACCAAGATAATTCAAGAAATCGGCTAGGTAATTTACCGATAAAGCATGTTGATGCAGGTAACCGGCAACCAAACTGAAAATGGTAATAGTGTTGCGCAAACAACAGCCCCTATTCTCGAAAGATACCGCGGTTAACCCTAATCTAAGTCAATGACATAACGGATGATAAGCCTCAGGAGAGCCTAAAGTGAAAAAAAATTGTGAAGCCACTATTTTTCATAGCTCATTATATGTTAGAGCGTCAGAATATTTATTTCACTCAAGCAAGGCAACGGTCTTCACACGTATTGCCGCGGGTATTATTGAGAAGATTGGGGACTTTCCCCATGTAAACATTGAAGCCTTGGCGTTGTATTGTTTAACAACGCCATCTAGTGTGACGAAATTCTGTAAAATAATTGGCTATGACAGCTTCGCGGAATTACGTAATAACGCAACTTACCTTAGCAAGTATCAACTTAATGCAACAATGAGCGATGAGAGAGAAATAATTAATGATATTTATAAATTTCTCCCCTTAGAGAAATGTGAAGACATGGCTAGATCAATGGCGAATAAAAAAAAGATCCTTATCATCACCAATGACTTTACGTTTAACATTTCTAATATTTTTAGAGAGGTATTGAGTAGCTTTACCCGAACAGTCTATCTCGCTAATCGACAGAATAATGAGCTAATACACTGCTTGTTCGGTGTCGTCGATAGTGTTGTTGTATTAACCTTTACCGGAGATTGGATGCAAAAAGAGCGATGGTGCTCAGTGATCCCTGATAACCTCTCTTTTTTCCTTATCTCGACAAAAATACCTGCTGTTCTATCCGGTCGCCCAGAGGTATGGGTGCCTATTAATGGCTACCCGGATTTAATGGCATCTAATTACCACTCTCATAAATTTATGGAAAGTGTTATTTATATCATAGCCAAAAAAATAATTGAGATAACCTGATTATTTTCTAAATTTGGAAAATGAAATAATTTGCTTAAAAGATCCCTCTATCTTAGATTTCAATACTCCAACATTACCGTTCGGGGATTTAACATGTCCAGCAGAGCCGAAATAGATGCCATTCTTGACGGGTTAGGTGGAAGAGGAAATATTAAGGATTATTTCCATTGTGCCACCCGCCTTCGTTTTAATCTTTATGATTATTCATTGATTGATCAAGAAAAACTTAAATCCCAACCCTCAGTACTTTCTATCGTTATTGCAAGTGGGCAATGCCAGCTCATTATCGGCCCCGCAGTGGAATCCGTTTATCAGATAATAAAGATAGCGATCAATGATAAGGATACAAGTCATACCGCTGGCTGTTCACAAGAACATAAGATTGAAAACACGACTACAAGTAAAGAAAGCAAGATAAGTTTAACTCTGGGTTTTATATCAGGGAGTTTCCTCCCAATTATTGGGATTATTGCGGCGGCGGGGTTACTGCGTGCAATGACCACAGTATTGGGCGAGTTTTCCTATTTCAACGGAAACGAGACGCTAAAGATCATTAATTTAATTGCTAATGTCCCCTTTCATTATCTGCCCGTGATACTGGGATTTAGTATCGCAAGAAAATTGAAGTCGAATGAATTGGTTGGCGCCGCAATTGGTGCTGCATTACTCTATCCAGAGTTTACCAAACTGGCAGGTCAAACATTACACTTTGCCGGCATTCCTATTATTGTGACTGACTACTCCGGCACCGTTTTTCCCATATTTTTTGCCATGATTACTGCAGCCTTTATCGAAAAATATCTGAAGAGGGGAATACCCAACTCTTTACAACTTATGTTCGTCCCGTTAATCACTTTCCTTATAGTCGTCCCTCTCACCCTTATTTTACTCGGTCCTTTTGGTGCGATTCTTGGTGACTATATGGCAAAAGGTATCCTTTATGTCATCAATCTAAGTGGGCTTTTATCAGGAATATTCATCGGTGCTTTTTATTCGGTTATCGTCATGTTCGGTCTGCATTGGACATTAACACCTATAATGTATACAAACCTAGTTCATGGCGGCGACCCGATCTATGCTATAGGCGGAATGTCAGCGATTGCACAAATGGGTATTGCTTTAGGTATTCTTATTAAATCAAAAGACAGTAAAACACGGCAATTGGCAGGCAGTGCTTTCTTCCCTTCGCTGATTAGCGGGATTACCGAACCCATCTTATACGGACTTATTATTCCTAATAAGCGGACTATTCCTTTTATGTTTATATCGGGTGCCGTAGGGGGAGGAATTATTGGCTTTTATGGCGTAAAACTTAATGAAATGATTTTTGCAAGTCTTCTCTCTATTCCTACTGCCCAGAACATCCTTGTTTACACCGTCGCCCTTTTTGCCACCTTATTGACCGGCGCATTACTGGTTATCATTTTTGGGTATGAATCTAACGTTGGTGTTTCAGGAGACAAAAAATGAGTAGCAATAAAATAGGTTTTCCAAAGGACTTTCTTTGGGGGGGCGCTATTGCCGCGAACCAAGCGGAAGGAGCGTGGAAAGAAGGTGGAAAAGGGGTGAGTGTGGCGGATATCAATGAGTTCGTGCCGCATAACGATCTCAGCGCCATGTCTAATAAAGAAATGACGCGTGAAACCGCGCTGTTCGCTCTGCGGGATCCTGAAGGTATTTATCCAAAACGCAACGGTATCGATTTTTATCATAGCTATAAGCAAGACCTTTCATTACTTAACGAGGCAGGGCTTAAGACGTTTAGAACCTCGATTAGTTGGCCCCGTCTATTTCCCAATGGCGATGAGAGTGAAGCTTGCGAAGAAGGCCTACTCTTTTATGATAATCTGATTGATGAAATCATCCGTAATGACATGGTTCCACTCATTACTCTGTCGCATTATGAGATGCCCTTAAATCTGGCATTTTCCTATAATGGATGGAAAAATAGAAAGCTAATCGAATTTTTTTTTTAATTTTGCTAAAACGTGTCTCAACCGCTATCAAGACAGAGTGAAATTATGGATACCCTTCAATCAGATTAATCTAATCAGGCATGAGTCTTTCAATCATCTAGGTATTTTTCAAGATAGTGACAATAACCTCGTTCAGGATAAGTTCCAAGGTATCCATCATGAGCTAATCGCTTCGGCGAAAATTAAACGTTACGCGCAACATCTTAACAGTGAGATAAAAATTGGCGTTATGCTATACAGTGATTTCGCCTACCCTGAAAGCAGTACGCCTGAAGATAACTTCGCCACTTACCAACGCAACCAATACGAACTCTATTACGCAGACGTTCTGCTGCGGGGTAAATACCCAGGATATATTAAGCGTTTTTTTAAAGAAAATAATATAACTCTCATTACCGATGTAGAGGATGATGAAATATTAAAAAATACTGCCGATTTTATGAGTTTCTCTTATTATAATACTCATCTAAGCAATGCAAGCATTGCCTACGACGTCAACAAGAATAGCATGAGAAACCCTTCCCTCCCGGCAAGTCCATGGGGCTGGACCATCGATCCTTGCGGATTACGGTACGTGCTTAATTTTTATTGGGACCGCTGGCAAAAACCGCTTTATATTACCGAAAATGGTATCGGCTATTTTGATCGCGTTGTTAACGGCAAAGTCGATGATGACGGCCGAATCGATTATTTAGCAACTCATCTCAAAGCAATAGGTCAAGCCATCGCCGATGGTGTAGAGGTCAAGGGATATTATATGTGGTCTCCTATTGATATCGTCAGTTGCTCTTCAAGCCAGATGACAAAACGCTACGGCCTTGTTTATGTCAATTATGATGATCAGGGTGCTGGCGATGGTCAACGTATCCGTAAAAAGAGTTTCTCATGGTTTCAGGAGGTGGTGAACACCAACGGAGAGAGCCTATTTGCTGATGGATAGAGGCTACATTCTCTTTTTAAACCGGTGCTGGCTAGCGTTGAGAGTCAGGCCTATGATCCCGAATGTCCTACGGCGGAAAGGGTGAGCGATGATTCATTCTTCTCACCATTAACCTGTCGTGCAGGTTGGAACGGCTGAACGACATTACGCTGTGGACCCGTTAATGCCTTTTTTTTAAACGCGACCTTTCGGTCGCGTTTTTATTTATCCCGCAATATCTGCCTGTTTTCAAGACAAAATCACTTTCTGTGCCATGCTTAAGTGACTTATTAAAAATCAGATTTCACTTAGCTCGTTCGCGCGTCACAAGGAGAACCTCTTGAAGAATAGTCAATATCATTCACCTGTTCGCCAGCAAGGGGCTGTCGGTCTTGGCGACTATGCCGCCATTGGCGAAGGGCGTTCCGTCGCACTGATCGCGCCTGATGGAGGCATCGACTGGTGGTGCGTCCCCCATATGGACTCGCCTGCTTTATTCGACCGATTATTGGATACTGAGATTGGTGGTCACTTCAGTTTGACACCGACTGAGGAATATAGCGTTAAGCGACGTTATCGCGAAGACAGTAATATTCTTGAAACTGAGTTTATCACCGCCTCGGGCAGGGCGTTACTCACCGAATCTATTAATAGTAATCTTGCCGGCCCGCTGCCTTGGAATGAATTAGCCAGAAGAATCGAAGGGAAAGAGGGCAATGTCGACTTCCAACTTACTATTCGGTTTGGAACCCAGGTAGAGACTCGCTCGCCCTGGCTCGAACCCACCGCGCAAGGCAATGTTTTCCATATTGGTGACTTGATGGTAATGCTGCGCTGCAGCGGCGATGTTAAGATTAAGACCTGTGAAAGTAATAACATTATCGCGCAGTTGACGACAAAACCTTCATCCTCATCACTCTGTGCCCTGCTAGTTTCCCAAGCAGAACCTTTAGCCGTCCCGACGGTAGACGCGATTAATAAACGTATCGAGACCAGCCACCTTGCTTGGCAAAATTGGGTTGAAAACTTGAGTTATCAGGGAAGCTATCCACAACATGTTACCCGTTCAGCCCTCGCTTTGAAATTTCTCTGGTTTTCTCCTACGGGTGCGCTCGCGGCGGCGGCCACGACCTCGCTGCCCGAAGGAATAGGCGGAGAGAAAAACTATGATTATCGCTATGCCTGGATCCGCGATGCCTGCCTAATCATTAAATCTTTCGTCTATTTGGGGGCGCTCGAAGATTGCCAAGCCGCTTACTCTTGGCTGTCAAAAACCATTATGCGCCACGGTGAAGAACTGCTTACCTGCTATACGTTAGAGGGCGGAGAAGTCCCCGCCGAGACCTACTTGGATTTACAGGGCTATAAAAAGTCACAACCTGTACGTAAAGGTAATAATGCTCGCGACCAGCGTCAACTGAGTATGTATGGCGATATGCTTGCTGTCGGGCAACTCTTCGTCCAATCTGGCCATATTCTTGATTTAGAGACTTCACGACTCTTAAGTCGTTTAGCCAACCAATGTGCTGATCGGTGGCGATTAAAGGATTCGGGTATGTGGGAATTACCGGATCTACAGCACTATACCCACTCTAAGATGGCGTGCTGGCTAGCCCTGGATGCTGCAGTTGAATTAGCCGATGCTGGACATTTAGAAGTGACCTGGCGCGACCGTTGGGCGGCTGAACGTGACCTTATTGCACAATGGGTTGAACGGCATTGCTGGTCCGACACCCGTCAAGCTTACCGATTTTATGCTGACGATAATGATGAGTTGGATGCAGCGCTAACCTTGGTGTATCGCTATGGTGCGCGCATCAATAAGTCACGCATGCTCTCAACCTACCATGCCATGATCGAAGAGCTTGGTCACGGTGGCCCGCATCTTTATCGTTACAGCCACGTCGAGAAAGAAGAGAGTACTTTCGTTGCCTGCTCGTTTTGGATGGTCGAAGCATTGGCCGCTTTAGATGAAAATGCGTTGGCTGAGCAAAATATGGAAACGATCCTTGAAACCCTATGTGACAGGGGAAATGTCGAGACCTTCAATGAAATGTTTGATATTCGTACCGGGGAATGGCGAGGAAATCTTCCACAAGGATTGAGTCATTTAGCATTAATCTGTGCGGCACAAGCTCTGGGCAACCAGCCGCTGTCTGGTTGTTAATTAGGATGCTACCCGCCTCAGCGGGTAGCAAGAGTCTTTATACTGCTTTCCACTCTTGTTCAACTTCTTGCAGCGTCTTGGACAAGATGACCTTGTTATCGTCAACGTTAGTAACCCAAGCCAGTGGAATGAGGTGGTGGCTGCCCTCTGCATTCGGCGCTTTTTTCACTAATTTGATTTGATCTTCACTTTCAAAATGGTCGACAACGCCCACAAAGTCGCCATTCTTATCAACTACTTCCGCATGATCTAAGATTTGAGCTTTAGTTACCATTTGAGAGTCCTCGTTATTGAAGGGATTATTTAAAACACTCAAAAAGTGTAGTACAAGATTCAACGATAAAATGAAAAAAATTAAAAAAAAAGTGTCTATAAAAACTAGAATTTCGATATTTTTGTGCTATTGGAAGAGGGTTTTACTGGATGAGTTCATCGACTTGAATTTATGGCTACAATGTGAAAAGGATAATCCCCTATTGTTAGGTTCATTCCTATAACCCTCTTAAGGTAAGATCAGAACAACTGATCATGACTATATTATTAGCAAGCAGGAGTGTTTTTATAGCTGCCTTCTACCCACCGCCCTTTTAATTTGTTCAATGTAAACAACCCTCTATATTATCAATAATAGTTGATTAGTAGATATAATCTCCCTTATATACATATTGCTGCAATCAATAACTAATGATTATTAACCATATTGATAATTTTTAACATTATAAATACTCTTTCCTAAGATAATGCCAACCTATATTTCCCATTCTTTCAATAATATTAATATTCGAGGGGGCAACAATAAAATTTAGTACCACTTCTTTCACAGTAAAAATTGGCTCACCTTTATTACTATAAACAATTGGAATAACATTAGAAGTAACACCTTTTTTGATCTCCATCATCCCCGAATTTTCTTCCTCAGTTAACTCACTTTCAAAAAAAACAATAACTTCTAAAAATTCATCTTGATAATTTGAAGTGATACCCCTCATTTTTTTTGTTGCTACCCCTAATAAATCCTCCCAGATACTATTTGTTATTATTGAATGGAAATCCATTCTATTTAGTGTTGCCTTATCTATATGGCACATTGATTTCTCCTCATTTTTTACTATCTAATTCTCTTTGGATAGGTTTCCATTAAGCCATGCTTTCATATTACAAATATTCTTTTCTTAGGAAAAACCACCCTAAATTCCCTTCCTTATCAGAAATGTCGATATCGGAAGGTATAACAAAAAAAACAAACCCACATTGTTCTATATTTAAAATCACCTCACTTCGATTGTTATAAAGATAAGGGTATGCACTTGAAGTAAGATTAGTATCAATTTCTATCATCTCATCCTCTTCCTCATCAGTTAAGGGAGCATCAAAAATAACCCTTATATCTAAAATTTTATTGTCATAGTGTAAGGTAATCCCCCTCATCTTCCTGGTTGCAATTCCTATTAGGTCACTCGTCAAATAAGACATTATTTCTGAACGAATTTCCAATATATTTTTTACCATCATATCAATATCATTCATTTTTTTGGCCTCGCTGGTACGATATGAACATCATTTTTAGAGTAGTGAATTAAAAAACTGGTGGTTTCTTCAAATTTTTCTGTTTTAGTATTATAGTATTTTCCAATAACCTCATTAGCGTAAATCCTTTCTTTATATCCTGGATTTCCCTTCGTTATTTTCCCTACTTGCGAACCAGAGCCTGCATAATTATTAACCAGCTTCTGTACATCCAGATTCGGACTTATTAGGCTTCTTTTATCACTTTTACCCATGTTAGCTGTTTTATTCTCATTAGTACCGGGAATATGTTTTCTTTGTTTATTCATATTAACCGTTATAGTTGGCTTTAAAGCAGGCACAGAACCTAGGTTCGGATTTACTCCCCGCCCCTTCCATACTTTATACCCTGACCCAATCCCTTTATACGCTGACCTAATCCCTCTATACACTGCGCCAGCTGGGATGATATCACTCATCGTCTGCGCCCAATTCCTTGGGCTTAATAACGGATTGCACTCATTATCCGGCAGATACGAGAATAAATAATCCATGGCCTCGCTAGCTGCCCAGCCTCCGACGAAATAAGCCATCGGCTTGAGTAGCGCGATTAGCGGGAACTGCCCTTCGGGGTCGATATAGCTTAAGGGGTTGTTGAGGGCATAGACGTAGCTATTTAATCCGCCGCTAAGCCCTAAGGGGTCGGGCTGTAAATACCGTCCGGTCAGCGGGTCGTAATAGCGAAAGCCGTTATAATAGAGTCCGGTTTCCGCATCGGCGTATTGCCCCGCGTAGCGCAAATTTACCGTGATCTGACTTTCTGCATTGGGGACGACTGCGGCGAAGGGATCGCGGGTTCCCTTCCAAACCGTCTGCCCCTGATCATTAAGTGCAAGCAGTGGCGTACCGGTGTTGTCTGCGATTAACCAAGCAACCTTAGCCGTTTTAAGTGTTGCCTCGGGACTTAGATCGGCTTGCCAGAGCGGTTTGCTGCCGTAAAGTGTCCCGGGTTCCCAGCCCCATGCCTGTTGCATCTGGCCATGGCCGTCAAGTTGGGCTAAAAGCCCCTCTGGACTGTAGACAAACCATTGTTGAGTACCACCGACCCACTTACCGATCCGCCGACCAAACGCATCATAGTGATATTCAGCGAGAATGTGGTTATTACGGCTGACGGTGACTAATTGATTGGCCGCATTATATTGATAGGTCGTCGTGGCTTGGGCGCGAGTTTCTTCTAACAGATCCCCCGTCACGCCCCAGCGATACTCTACTTCGCTTGTGCCGCTCCCCCGTTTAACAAGCTGCTGTTTGTCGTTATAGAGCCATGCGCCCGATGCGTTGCTAGTGAAGGTACGATTCCCCTCAGCATCGTAACCTAGGCGTTGTACGCTACCCAGAGCACTGCGCGTTAGGGTTAACCTATCCTCGGCATCGTATTGATAGCGGGTTGCCTGGCCATTACGAACTTGCTCAGTGATATTTCCGGCATCGTCGTACTGATAACGCTGTTGGTCGACAATCAGTTTATTAACACTGAGCGTACTGGTCTGCGGTCGCATCAGCGCATCAAAACTTAGCGTCTGTTCACTGCCGGGGCGTTGGATAGTGGTTGGCTGATACCACTGCCAGGTTTCCCGGCGTTCGCGCTGGCCATTGGGGTGAATAACTTCACGCAGACGATCGTTTTGCCAACGAAACTCAAGCTCGCTGTTATCGGGATAGGTGATCGACTGACGCTGACCATCTTCCGTGTACCGATACTGTAACTGAGTTCGTATTGTGCTGTGTTGGTTACCATAGCGCAGGGTTTCACTCAGCAGTTGCCCCCGTGCATCGTAGGTAAAAGTGAAGTGGCTTTCGGTCTTGCCGCGTTGCGTCACTTCAGTCAAGTACCCTGCAGCATCGTAGCGATACTCTATCGTCTGTTCTGGCTGAGTCTGTAATGGTGCAAAGTAGTGCGCCT
This sequence comes from Rosenbergiella nectarea, assembly GCF_900111105.1. GTDB lineage: Bacteria > Pseudomonadota > Gammaproteobacteria > Enterobacterales > Enterobacteriaceae > Rosenbergiella > Rosenbergiella nectarea. The sequence goes on from NZ_FOGC01000006.1 coordinate 112,177, forward strand.
CAATCAATTGCCCCGCAGCGTCGTAGCGATAGTCGATTCGATTACCCAGCCCATCCTGTTGTGCAGTAAGCTGTCCGGCGAGGTCGTATTGATACCGATATCGGTTGCCCGAAGGCCGGCTCTCCCTCACCGCATCGCCAAAGGCATCTTGTTCGAAGGTAAACTGTCGTCCTAACGGTGTGGTGACAGCGGCAAGCTCGCCATTTGGCTGATAACGATAGCGGGTCTCGGCACCGAGACGATCGATGGTGCGAGTCAGCGCCCCGAGAGCATTGTATTCACGAACCTCTCTACGGCCTGCGGTATCTTCAACGACTGCCGGTAAGTCCTGTGCATTGTACTGGATACGCTGAACCAAACCGGGCAGCATACTGAGACTGCTAGGTAGCCCTGCTGGGCTGTACTCATAACGCTCTTGATTGACTGGGTTGGTATAACGAACCACGCGCCCTTGATCGCGACTGCCAATCGCGCCATATTCAAGACGATGCGTCTCACCACTCGGTTCGGTGAGTTGACTCAAACGTCCATCAAGGTTAAAGGCTTGTGTCGTTTCATTGCCTTGTGGCGAAGTGGTTTTGACTAGCCGCTCAAGCGCGTCAAACTGGTAGAGCCAAGATCTGTTAGTTTCGTCGGTCAGCTGCAGACGATAACCCAGCGGTAAGCGCTGCCAGTGATAGGTTAATTGATGCCCTAGGGGGTCAATGATCGCGGTAAGCCGACTCAGCGCGTCGTAATGGTAAGTGGTGTTTTGTTGTAACGGATCGGTGGCTTGCACCAATTGCCCACTAGCATTGTAGCGATACTGCCAATGATGACCGAGGGGATCGGTAATGGCGGTTACTTGCCCCTCAACGTTATAGTCAAACTGGTATTTACGCTGACCTTGTTGAGTCAGAGTGAGGGGGTTACCTTGTTGATCATAGGTGATGACCGACTGCAGTATCGAGTCGCCCTCTCCTTCCGTTATTGTGGTCGGCTGACCATAGGTATCGTACTGCCACGCAAAGCGATAGCGCTCTGGCGTGCCTGCCGCCAGAGTCATTGTGATCAGATTACCGCGCTCATCGTAGCTAAACTCGGTAGCGATCCCTGCACTATTCCGGTAGAGACTCAGCCGACCGTGGCTCGGATCATAGGAAAATGAACTGTGTTTGCCCTCAGGGCTGATCATCTGCTGAATACGCTGGGCGCTGTCGTAGCGCAGGCGAGTGATCGCCCCACCTTCCTCCGTAATCTCCTGTGTGTGGTTATCCGGCCGAGCCCAACGCGTGATAACCTGGCCGTTGATCATCGCTTGGGTTAAGCGTCCTTCGCGGTCAAAATCATGACGCTCAACGGCACCATCAGGCCCCGTTTTCTCAACCCACCAACCGCCATTAAAAGGCACCGCATGCCGCTGCCACGTCGTGATCGCGCCAGACTTATCGATAACTTTATTGATATGAGCGCGCGGTAATCCCCCCCGCTGGGTCGAGTCGACTGACGAGAGTGGCGCTAACTCTCCTTTAGCTTCTCGACCACTCAGCATCGCCGTTTTGGGTGCGATGGCACTGTTGTCGTACTGTAGCGTCATTACGCCGCCATCGGGGTCGATACGCTTGACGAGCTGACCATTACCATCGTATTGGTAATGCCAAAGGTGCCCTTCGACATCGGTAACACGACACAGCTGGTTGCCTTGCCACTGATAACCTACCGTCCGACCGCTGAGATCGCTGACCGACACTAAGCGCTCTTGCTCATCGTACTGAAAACGATAAATCACCCGACCGTGGTGGTCCTTAACGGCTAGCCGCCGCCCACTGCTATCCAACTCGAACTTAGCCAAGATAAGATTCTTGTTGCCATACTGAGTGATTCGGCCAGCAGTATCGTAATCAATCCAGTTTCCTTGGCTGTCTTGCCATTGCCATCCCTTCTCGCGCTGGCGCAGTGTAGAGGTCCTTGCGCGATAAAGTCCGGCCTGCTGATCCACCCGATAGCGAGTGCCCGCACGGGTAATCTGTAATGGGCGTCCCTCGCTACCGCGCCCTTGAAAACGGAGCGTTGCCCAACTTGGATTAATGATCCATTGACTATTTACCCAAGCCCGGGTCAGTACTAGCTCCCCACCGAGGATTTTAACGCGTAAGTCGACCGTGGCTTCTTGGTACTCGGTATTCGGTAAGGTGACTTCTGCACTCACCCGCGAAGAGAAGCCTTGACTAAGCGGGCTGTTCGCACTGACCCAAGGCGTAAAGATCGCGCACCACAGCAGGAGGAGGACGCGCAGCGTGAAGTGGCGGGTAGAGGTTCTAACATTTCTTAACATTGTATGCATCCTTGCATTCGCCGAGGGCGTAAGGAGTGAGCTCAGGGATTACCTATCCCCAGCCACCTTCCCTTGTGGTTGACAACATCCAGTGTCGCAGTCAGGTGCACAACCCGCTGTCAAAATATTGCTACCGATAGGGAGCCAGTCGAGGAAATTAACATTCCCCCCCTGCCCATCTAACGGCAAATTAGCCTGGCTACAGCTTGCCCCGGAGAGTTCATAGAAGAGTGCTTGGCTTTGTTGTGCAACCCGTTGACCGCTTGCGCAAGTACTTTGCCACCCCACTCTCACTGGCGCGCGGTAGGCGGAACACCCGGCATTTGCTGCGGTCTCGTTTCGTCGCATCCACCCCTTTTCGACGACCGATGGCGGTCGCGCAGTGACTCGATAACCTAACGAGATTTGTTCACCCGGGAGTAACGTTTTCGGTATCGACTGAGTAAAGTGATAGGTAAAGCGTGGGTCTGAGGCCGGCAATATCATCTCGATATTCTCGGCATGTATCAGGCCATGATTCGAAAGGGTAAGGGTGCCCCGTTTCTCTGAACCGGGGGTTAACCCCGCTAAGTTTATCGCCGCTGGACTAAAAACTAGGACGGGAGCCGGCACATCAGTCTGAAAGGTCGTAGTAAGCTCGATCTCATAACGATCATCAATTGTCGTCGGTTTTACCTCAAAATGAATAGTGACCGTTTGGTAATCAAGAAAAACAGACTGTACATTTTCCCCAGGATTAACAACCATTCTGCCCTGACGGCTTTGATGCTGATCGGTACTGATACGCCAAAGGTAGGTTCCCGGCGCAAGCCCCTCAATGGAAGCTTCCCCCTGTTCATTGCTGGTCAGAGTCCATAATTGACTCAGAACAGCTTCATTTTGTAAAACAATCGTTGCCCCATTGATGCCCGCAATGTCTTTCCCAGTCTTATCCTTCGTTGCGGTATAGATATCGGTAAGATGGAAGGACAACCGAGATTGCCCCGACTGACTGATCGCTAATTGCACCGGTAAGGAGAGTTCTGCTTGGCGGTCATCTTTTATCATTACCCGAAATCGATAATCTCCCTCATCCACCGTCGCCGGGGGAACTACCGTTAATTCAAATAACAGGCTTTCCCCTTGGGCAAGAGTCCCCAGTAGGGTGGGTGACGAGAAGAATATCCAGTCAGGTGCCGGTTTACCCTGATCATCTACCAACCTTAACTGTAATTGTTCGGCAGGCCGGTTCCCCTCGTTTTTTAACTGCACAGTCTCGGTATGTAGGGTTCCCCGTGTTAAGCCGATATTGAGTCGTTGAGGACTAAGGGCCAGTTTGGCTCTATCAGGTACACGATGCCAGTTCACGCTGAGTTGGCCACGAGAATGATCGGCGGATAACGGACTTAGCGCAGTGAGGGTAACCTGCCCTTGACTCCCTGCTGTGGGTAAAATCGTTAGTTCAGTCGTCAGCTCGGCCTGTTTACCCGCCGCAATATCTATACCTGGCGTTTTACTCAGGCTTACCCCGGCAGGTAACCGCTTGCTAGGTTGATCCTTAGCCCTTAGCGTCCAATATAACCCTTTAACGGAGGCAGCGGTCGTCGCTTCACTACTGATCCTCATTGGTTCGTTGTTGCTCACCGCCAATGCTTGCTGTGTCGGGCTGAATAAGAGTTGTTCAACCCGGAATGATTGCTCTGGCTGAAAATGCAGCTCTTTTTCGTCAGGATGCGTGACAGTAGCCTGCCATTGACCGTTATCGCTGAATTTAGGCATAAAGGAATAGTGGAAGTTACCCTCAGCATCGCTGTTAAGATGAAACGAGCGGATCTGCTCGTCGCGACGTAGATGAAGGAGTAAGGGTTGCTGTTTAGCAGGCAATGTCCCTTCACGCGTCCATGCTTTCCCTTTCAAGACGATCGACTGGTCGGGCTGCCAGGAAACGGGCGGTGAAATATCCATGATTTCGGCTAAATAAGGGGAAGCTTGGATCGGTGGCGGTTCTCTTTGCAATAAAACCGTTTTAGTTATCGTGGTAGTACGGTTATCACGGTTTGCGATCACCGCTTTTAGCCGATAACGGCCTTTTTCATACGCTGTCGTCGGCCATGTTGTCCGCCATGGCGTTGTTAACTGTCGCGAAAGCCACTGTTCGTTGACAAAAAAATCGACCGAGGCAATGTGTTGAACCTCTGGAGCATCGGTGACGATTTCAATGTCAACCGCCTCCCCGCTCACTTCGTTACCCTCAGGTAAAAGATAATACCCCGTTGGCGGCGCCGCGAGAGTGAGATCAATAAAGGAGAAGTCAGCCTGTTTAGTGACGCGGTAATCAAGCGAGTCAGGTAACGGTGTAAATAAAATGGCCTGCTGATCCCCCACCGCGTACTGATCACGGTAGCCAATCTGGATAAATTTTAGGTTAGGCCCTTCGATACCAATGGTTGCATTACGACCCACCGTTGAGCTGCCTTGTTGGTTACGGTATTGGTACTTAATGCTGCCTGAACTCTCATCGAGTATGATTTGAAAATCGCCTACTGGCTGTCTGGCCAGTCCTGCGGTGAAATTGCTCCACTGCACGATAAATTGACGATTAGGGGCGACACCTTGGGTTTCATAGTGAACACGCCCATCTGTATTAAGATTGAAAAGATTTAAGCTATCCCAGAACACATACAGTGCTCGACGATTAGTGGGGAGAGGAAAATTATTATACGACGGAGCAATATTACCGGATTCCATACTGAGAATTCCGTAACGGCTCACGACCACTTCATCAACCGGTTTACCGTAATAATTGAAACTAAAACCAATCGGGATACTCCCGACGGCAGCATACATACCAAATTCGACCAGTTTCACGGCGGAAAAAGCGGGGGATACCGCTATTCCACCGCATAACACCAACGCTACCGCCAAACGATGTAAGTAAGCACTGATCGTCAGCGTTCTTCTTGCTCTTTGCATAATTTTCGTCCTGAATATTACGGCTTAGACGTAGCCTTGCTGGCCAACGCCGCTAACTCATCTTCAATCCATTGGTTAAAATCAACGTTAAGGGGATTTTTTTGCTGATATTCACTGACCACTATCGACTGCTGGGCCACATTATTGTCTACATTGTCGTCGAGGCTTTTGCTGCCGACCTGTGCAAAAAAATTCACCTTTTGTGGTCGAGCGTTAAGGCGCATGAATCCCTCTATTACCAGTACCCTTTGGCTGTTAGCCGCCATTTCACCAATATTCCACTCGCCCTTTTGCCAATAGCTGGGATGAGCGCTTAGCTCCCCCTGTTGAATCGACCAACTGCGATTTTTTTTGTGTGAGATACTGCGTATCGGCCAAGACACTTGAACGCGTACGTCTTTGGCTGACTGAGGTGAGAGATTATTAACGACCAGCATGACTGACCAGGGCTGATAACTCTGCGCCATAACGGCGGGGAAAATCCATTTGATCTCGAGATCAGCCTGACCAGTGTCTGGGAGAATCGCTGCCTGTTTAGCAAATAATAGTTGGTTAACCTTTTCACCCGGCGATAAGGCTATATCGCGGATCTGACCCGCAACAGCATGTCCAGAAGCCGTCCCTGGTGACGATTTACCGTCAACAAAACCGGTAAGAGGCTCAACGTTAACACTCCAGGTCCCTGCCGCCACCTTATCGAAACGGAAACGCCCAGATCTATCGGCTTTCACTTTTTGTAACCATCGCCGCCCCTGACTATCGATACCTTTCAGCGTAAGCGGCACCTTAGCGACGCCCCGCTCTCCCTTATCCACTAGCCCGTTGCCATTCTTGTCATAAAATACTCTTCCCGTAATCTGTCCACTGTTCTCTTGTGAAGGTTCGGAAAATTCGGTAATGACGGTTTCTTCGCGACCGGGGGGTAAAAAGACATTGATGCTGTAGTGCCATTGCAGCTGTGCATTTCGCGTTTTTGATAACCAGGCATTGGCCAAAGGGAGGCTCGAACCGTCGCCACGATAGGCAGCGCGTAACGGTTTTTTTCCTTTCCAAGGATCGTCAATTTTTACGTAACGAAAATGAGCGTTTTTGGGCAGAGATAGGCTGAGGTAGTGATCTTTGCGTTGGCTTGTCGTGTCGATTGATACATCGCTGACCTCTGTGTCGTCCCCTTCAGAACTGAACAAACGAAGTCCATTGCCTTCAATGACCAAGAAATCGAGAATATCGTCCCGGCCCGCACGGGTATCTAACACATCATGTAATAAATACCACTGACGAGTCTGTTTAATGAGTGAAGTCAGTTCCCCCCCGAGCGCGTCACCATGGCGAATGGACGCAGTGAAATCAACAAATCGTCCTGAAAGCTGGGAAGTCATAATCCACCGCCCCACGCGAGCAGTGTCAGGATCAATATTGCCAAGATTCAATTGCATACGTCGTTCAGCCGGTTGTGCCCCCACCTGTGTCGATAAGAGCTTCCACTGCGTAAGGAGATTCTGTTGATTTTCACGAATAGTCGGTTGCGCCGATTCGATGGTTGTCGCGATGGAGGGGCTCGCCCCACTATTTTTAACGCGTACGCCTAGCATAAACGGGATCGGTGGTTCAATTTCCGCGGTGAAAGGATCATCGCCATAGACCTCGCCAGGAAGGAAGTAATCGACGGTAAGTTCAGGAAGCGGTTTCACCATGATGGCAACTGGCTGGACGTCAAACTCTTCTCGGCGTTCCCCTTGGGTATAGCTGACTTTTGCCGCCAAGTAGTAACGCGTAGTGGCGCTCACTGCCGCCCCTCTGGTCGGAATAATTTGCCAATGCAGCGTCTCCGCGCGCTGAGCCGTGACCGTGGATAGATCCATCGACGGAGCAAGTAACTGGTAAAAAAAACTCGCCTGACTCGATACACTTTCCATTGAAGCCTGGACTGGCTGCAATTGCGTGTCTAAAAAGCGTAATTCGACCTTAACGTCGGTCAGAGGTAAGGGGCTAGCGTTATGTAAGGTCAGTCTTGCATCGAACGCTTGACGCTCGAAAGTAGCCTGCTGGCTCAAGCTAAATTTTATTTCTGCGCACTGTGCTTCTGTGGCTCGCGCAGCAGAGCACGAATTCATTAAAGAAATAACGATTACACCACAGTAAATAAGGAACCGGCGAATAAGAGAATAAAGGCGGGTAAATTGTCGTTCAGTAGGCATCCTTGCGCTCCATAGGTGTTGGTGACACCAAAGGTCTGTGCATTCCTTGCACGTTACTGTCTATAAAGCATACTACGTAGGCTAATCACAACAAATATAATAGTTATCTACGCTATTTGTGATCGTTATTATAAAAAAACCGCGAGTCGGTTAACTTCCGATCGCGGCTTATTGACAGTTGATTGGCGTAGAAGACGTTAGATTTCTAGCTCTTTCAACGTTTCAGGAGGAAGTTCTAATTCTTGATTGTGGTTTACGCGCACATCATGGGAGATAATATGGCGAGCAATATCTTGCGCTTCGCTCAGGGAGTGCATCTCGTAAGTTCCGCATTGGTACTCGTTCAGTTCGGGAATTTTCTTCTGGTCCTGAACTTTCAGCACGTCTTCCATCGCTGCTTTCCATGCGGTGGCCACGCGTTGTTCGGCTGGCGTACCAATCAGGCTCATGTAGAAACCGGTCCGGCATCCCATTGGCGAAATATCGATAATCTCTACACCGTCGCCATTCAAGTGATTACGCATAAAGCCGGCAAATAGGTGTTCCAGCGTATGGATACCGCGCTCAGGCATCACTTCTTTATTAGGAATACAGAAACGGAGGTCGAATACGGTGATGGTATCGCCATGTGGGGTATTCATGGTCTTTGCCACACGTACTGCAGGCGCAGCCATACGGGTGTGGTCTACTGTAAAGCTATCCAATAACGGCATATTTCACCTCGCTAAAAAAAATTTTCGATTTGATGAACTTTTTACACTCTACGACGTCTTAATTTATGAAAGACGCGCATTTGTTATCATCATCCTGACAACTAAGATGTTATTCGGCCACAATGAAGTGGCCTTTTTCTTGCCTGCTAATCGGCTATCCCTTACGAGAAGCAAGATATTCTTCAAAAGAGAGTGTATCGCTCGCTTCAATGTTCTGCTGCTCGGTGATCGACTCTGCGGCTTTCTCTGCAAAAATATCGGCGTTTAAGATTTCTAAAGGTTCTTGTCGCAATGCTTGACGGTAGTTCTCTGCCAACGTTATCCCACTGCCAATAAACCCTTCTTGCTTAATCACACTTAAAATTTTACCTGAATAGGTACTTTCAGGATCAGTAATCATGCCACCTAAGGTCTGGCACGTCGTCTGATAAGCGGTGTCCTCTCCCTGATCCAGGATCTTAGCGATTGAGACTAATCCATCGAACAGTGCTGACCCTGCCTCCTGCAACGAGAAATCCTGCTGTCCACACTCCGCTTTCAATTTAAGGCCTGGTCTACGCCCTTCTAAAATAACGGTATTCCAATTACCTTTCACGAAGCTTAGCTGAGCTTGATCCATCTCTGGCGAATCGATCAATGCACACCAGATCAGGAACAGATCGAGAAAACGGACTTGTTCTTCACTGATCCCCGTGGCAGAGAATGGGTTGATATCCAATGAACGCACTTCGATATATTCGATTCCTCCGCGCTTCAATGCATCGGAAGGGGCTTCCCCACGACGAATAACACGCTTAGGACGGATAGGCGCGTAAAGTTCGTTCTCGATTTGTAAGACGTTAGTATTGAGTTGAATACGCCGCTGCTGAGCGTCAAACAACCCCATGTTCTCGTAAGCGTCTGACGGGGTAGCTATCGCTCTTTTTAAACCCGCCACGTACTCATCTAAAGAGTTAAAGGAGATTTCCAGACCGCTTTGCGATTTATTCGTGTAACCCAGATCGCTAAGCCGTAGCGATGTTGCGTAAGGGAACCAACGAGCCCCTTGCCCATCACTTTCCATCGTCTTCGATACTGGATTATCACCTAAGAAGCTTTCACAGACAGCCGGCGAAGCACCAAATAGATACGGAATAATCCAGCCAAAACGATAGTAGTTACGAATAAGGCGTAAATAACCGTCCGAGGCAATCTCTTGTACAGGTCGAGTGTCATTGTCAGCAAGCGCTCTCGCTTCCCAAAAGGCGGTGGGTAAGGAGAAATTATAATGAATACCTGAAATGACCTGCATCAGGGAGCCGTAGCGATGTTTTAGGCCCTGACGATAGATGTGCTTCATTCTGCCGAGATTAGAGGAGCCATATTCGGCTAATGCAATAGTTTCCGTATCGGTGATCGTTCCTGGGATACTGAACGGCCAAAGCCTCTCGTCGCCAATATTTTTCGCAACGTGGCGATGCAGGTCACGTAAAAACGTCAGCAGATGGGGGATATCGCGATCGACAGGTGTGACAAACTCCATTAATGATTCAGCAAAATCAGTAATTATCCAATCGTGGGTCAGTGCTGATCCAAGCGCTATAGGATGGCCTTGTTCTGATAATGAGCCGTCAGCCCGAACACGAAGGGATTCCCGTTCGATTCCTCGTCCAATCCCAGTTAAGAGCTGTGGCTGTTGTTGTAGCCAGCGTAACGCTTTAGTAACGTCAGGTAACACTGACACCTCCCTTGGTGAAAGTCTTTTTAATTCAATCATTAGTCTGACAATACTCTAGCCGATTGTCAGCCAGTTGTCGCGGACATGAGTAAACCTTAGATGCTATGGCAGTAAAAAGCTATCTTAGCGCAGAACAATTGAATTATTTAATAAAGATTATAGATTTAGGGAAGAAAAGCGAATGGTGCATCCGGGAGGATTCGAACCTCCGACCGCTCGGTTCGTAGCCGAGTACTCTATCCAGCTGAGCTACGGATGCAGAGTATGGGGGTAAAACGGGGTAGTGATTTATTTCATTACGAATAATGGTGCATCCGGGAGGATTCGAACCTCCGACCGCTCGGTTCGTAGCCGAGTACTCTATCCAGCTGAGCTACGGATGCATTACAGAATTCTTGTAACTGACAGGTAACAAACTTACCGAAGAAGTGTGTAACAACCATTATGGTGCATCCGGGAGGATTCGAACCTCCGACCGCTCGGTTCGTAGCCGAGTACTCTATCCAGCTGAGCTACGGATGCGTAAATGGCGGTGAGGGAGGGATTCGAACCCTCGATGCAGCTTTTGACCGCATACTCCCTTAGCAGGGGAGCGCCTTCAGCCTCTCGGCCACCTCACCAATTTACTTCTTAACTTAGCACCGAGAGAAACTTGCGTAACCGTTCGTTGCTGCGTTGGCGCACATATTACTTTCCCCGACTTATAAGTCAAACACTTTTTCGAGAAGATTGTTTGTTTGCACAAAACCGCAGCAATTCGCGCATTTACTCGGCGTTTTTCTTTTATAATACATAAAAAAACGGCTGCAAACATAATTATGTTTTACAGCCGCTTCGCAACCTGCCCCTGGTGAGTGCAGAGAGATTAGTACTCAGAGTCCTGAGTTTTTTCAGCTTGGATACGTTGGTAAATCTCTTCACGGTGCACCGAAACCTCTTTAGGTGCATTAACACCGATTCTGACTTGGTTCCCTTTAACACCGAGTACTGTCACTGTTACCTCATCACCGATCATGAGGGTTTCACCCACTCGACGAGTTAGAATAAGCATTCTTTGCTCCTTGAAAGATTAAAAGAGTCGGGTTTCTGCACAACCCGGCACATCCATCGTTAACGCTAAGTAATTAGGACAGTATTTTATTAATAAAATTCACTCAATCCGTAATAACTCATGCTTGATAATAGTTTAGCCGAAATACACAGTTCTTACCTGACTTTATCAAGAGATTCATTAAATGATTTTATAATGAGCCCAACAGAGTGTGTTGGGCCATTAGCCAAATCAACTTAACTTATTGTAATTGATTAGAGATCATCGCAGGCACTTCCGCGAGTGTAGCGGTTAGCGCGTCAGGTAAATTCCCTCCTGCTTGCGCCATATCCGGTCGACCGCCCCCTTTGCCTCCGATTTTCGGTGCAATAAGCCCAATAAGTTCACCCGCTTTGATGCGATCAGTTAGGTCTTTCGTGACACCAACAATAAGTGAAACTTTATCTTCGCTGGTTGTACCTAATACAATAATTGCTGAACCTAATTGATTTTTCAGATCATCGACCATGGTACGAAGCAGCTTAGGATCGATAGAAGGTAGCTCACTGACGAGTACTTTTACCCCATTAATCTCGCTAACCTGATCAGCTAACGACGCACTTTTCTGAGCCGCCTGCTGGTCTTTAAGCTGTTGAACCTGTTTTTCAAGCACACGAGTATGTTCGGCTAGCGCTTTAATCTTGTCATTAAGATTAGTGCTATTCGCTTTGATCAGTTGTGCTATTTGCGTCAGCTGATCCTGTGCCGCAAATACCGTATCCAGTGCACGTTGACCGGTAAAGGCTTCAATACGACGTACACCTGCAGCAGTACCCGACTCAGAGTCTAGTACAAATAAACCGATATCACCTGTGCGCTGTGCGTGAGTGCCCCCGCAGAGTTCTACCGAGAAATCACCCATGGTCAATACGCGTACCTGTTGGTCATATTTTTCACCAAATAAGGCCATGGCCCCTTTTTGTTTGGCGTCTTCAATATCCATAATCTCGGTTGTCACCGGCAGGTTTAAACGGATTTGTTGGTTCACAATCTCAGTGACTTGACGTAATTGCTGTTCGCTCATGGCTTCCGTATGAGAGAAATCAAAACGTAAGTATTTGTCGTTAACTAATGAGCCTTTCTGTGCCACATGCGGCCCAAGAACCTGACGTAATGCGGCATGTAATAGGTGCGTTGCGGAGTGGTTTAAGCGGATTTTTGCCCGTCTCGCTTCATTAACTTGGGCATTAACCTGTTGTCCGACCCGTAACTCACCCGCGACCAAGCGGCCTAGATGCCCCGGACTCTTACCATATTTTTGCGTATCTTCTACGGTAAAATCACCCTGTTCTGTCGAGATCACCCCCGTATCACCGACCTGTCCACCCGACTCACCGTAGAATGGCGTTTTATCGAGGATGACTACCGCCGATTGTCCTGGTAGCAGTGTTTGAACAGATTGTCCCGCCACAAAAATTTCACTCACTGTGGCTGGGAAAGCTAATTGGTCATACCCCTTAAATTCGGCGTCTTTTTCTACACGGATCTGCGCATTGTAATCCGCACTGAAGCCACTTGCTTGGCGGGCGCGTTGGCGCTGCGCTTCCATTGCCGCTTCAAAACCGGCTTCATCAATTTTCAAATTCCGCTCACGGCAGACATCTGCGGTCAAGTCGGCAGGGAAACCGAAGGTATCGTAGAGACGGAAAACAATCTCACCCTGCAGAGTATCGCCCTGCAGTGCAGCAAGTTCTTCATCAAGCAGGGCTAAGCCACGCTCTAATGTTTTAGCGAATTGTTCTTCTTCAGCTTTTAATACGCTTTCAACGTGTTGCTGTTGTTTACGTAACTCATCGCCGGCACTACCCATCACTTCGATGAGTGGTTGAACTAATTTATAGAAGAAGCTCTGCTGCGCCCCCAACATGTTACCGTGGCGGACGGCACGACGAATAATCCGACGTAGCACATAACCCCGGTTTTCGTTAGAAGGCACAACACCATCGGCAATTAAGAATGCGCAAGAACGGATATGGTCAGCAATAACGCGTAACGATTTATTGGTCAGATCTTGTGTTCCAGTCACCTGTGCCACAGAAGCAATCAGTTTTTGGAATAAGTCGATATCATAGTTAGAGTTGACGTGTTGCAGTACCGCAGAAATACGCTCTAAGCCCATTCCCGTATCAACGGAAGGTTTAGGCAGAGGAAGCATCGTGCCATCAGCTTGGCGATTGAACTGCATGAATACGATATTCCAGATTTCAATATAGCGGTCGCCGTCTTCTTCAGCGGATCCTGGAGGGCCACCCCAAATGTGGTCGCCATGATCGTAGAAAATTTCGCTACAAGGGCCACACGGGCCTGTATCACCCATCTGCCAGAAATTGTCTGAAGCATAGGCACTACCCTTATTATCACCAATACGGATAATACGCTCCGCGGGAATACCAATCTCTTTTTCCCAGATATCCCACGCTTCATCATCGGTTTCATAAACAGTTACCCATAGACGCTCTTTAGGTAAATTAAACCATTGGGCGCTGGTGAGGAGTTCCCATGCAAAGGAAATCGCTTCACGTTTAAAGTAATCGCCGAAACTAAAGTTACCGAGCATTTCAAAGAAAGTATGATGACGCGCGGTGTAGCCAACGTTTTCGAGGTCGTTATGTTTGCCCCCTGCACGAACACAGCGCTGTGAGGTCGTTGCACGTGAGTAATCACGTTTGTCTTGACCGAGGAACACATCCTTGAACTGGTTCATCCCTGCGTTAGTAAAGAGTAACGTCGGGTCATTGTTTGGTACTAACGAACTGCTAGCAACAATTTGGTGGCCTTTGCTCTGGAAAAAATCGAGAAACGTCTGGCGAATCTCTGCAGTACTCTTGCTCATAAATGTCCTGGTATCTTGCTTAACAGACGTTCCGTTATATCTAAGTCACTGGAATGTTCACAGTCGACCTATGATAGGGAACTAAAAGTCTCAATAAGATAAGTTTTCTTCACGGCGAAGTAAAATCTCAATCTTATTCACGAGGAAATATTTTCAAAAACAGCACGGATATCTTCGCTTTGAAAGCCTCTGCTGTAAAGATAACGTTGTAACTTCACTTTTTCTGGATAGGTCGTTGGCCAACGTCGGCCCGCTTTCTTTTCGGCAACGTCTTGGGCGCACTGCTGCCAATCGACCTCAGTGTGGCGTAATGCGTGCTGTGCTGTCGACGACGGTATCTGTTTGCGTTGCAAATCTTGGCTGATCCGCTGTGGTCCGTAGCCTCTACGACTTCGTTGCAGAATAAATTGTTGGCAAAAGCGTTCGTCATTTAAGTAGCCTTGTTCTCTACACCACTGCATGACGCTTTCCAAGGTCTCCTCTGCGACCCAATACTGATAAGCTGTTTCGCGTAATGACTTCCTCGTGACCGCTAAACGCAATTTTTCCCGTAACTCTTCTGTTCCATGGTCACGTTGACCCAGCATCCATACCGCGCGTTGTAACAATTGTGCATACGTGACTTCTTTCCTCTGGACGTTGGTCTCCATATGATGTCCTCTTTATTCAGTCTCCATAACGAAAAACGGGAGCCGCATACGCAGACTCCCGTTACTCACATCACGATACAATATTAAAATTCATCTTGCTCGTCATTCTCGCCAGACATCTCTTTCTCTGGGGAGGTTTCACCTTCATGACTTGGATTGTTCAACAAGGTTTCACGCAGCTTTTGTTCAATTTCCGCGGCCATTTGCGGATTCTCACGCAGATAGTTACCCGCATTAGCCTTACCTTGACCAATTTTGTCGCCTTGATAGCTATACCAAGCGCCCGCTTTTTCAATAAACTTATGCTTCACGCCTAAATCAACCAACTCACCGTAGAAGTTGATCCCCTCGCCATACATAATTTGGAATTCTGCTTGGCGGAAAGGTGCCGCAATTTTGTTTTTCACCACTTTCACACGGGTTTCACTTCCCACCACGTTTTCCCCCTCTTTGATCGCACCGATACGGCGGATATCAAGACGGACTGAGGCATAGAATTTTAATGCGTTACCCCCCGTTGTGGTTTCAGGGTTACCAAACATTACACCGATTTTCATCCGAATTTGGTTGATGAAAATAAGTAGTGTATTAGATTGTTTTAAGTTACCGGCTAATTTACGCATCGCTTGGCTCATCATACGCGCCGCGAGGCCCATATGAGAATCACCAATCTCGCCTTCAATTTCAGCCTTCGGTGTGAGTGCCGCAACGGAGTCGACAATAATGACATCTACCGCACCTGAACGGGCTAACGCATCACAAATTTCAAGCGCTTGCTCACCGGTATCTGGCTGGGAACAAAGCAGGTTGTCGATATCAACACCTAACTTCTTAGCATAAACCGGGTCTAACGCATGCTCAGCATCGATAAAGGCGCAGGTTTTTCCTTTGCGTTGCGCAGCAGCGATAACTTGTAGTGTCAGCGTTGTTTTACCTGATGATTCAGGTCCGTAAATCTCAACGATACGGCCCATTGGTAGGCCGCCAGCTCCTAACGCGATGTCTAAGGATAATGATCCCGTTGAAATGGTTTCAACATCCATCGTCCGGTCTTCACCCAGACGCATGATAGAGCCTTTACCAAACTGCTTCTCAATCTGTCCTAACGCAGCGGCAAGTGCTTTTTGTTTGTTTTCATCAATAGCCATTTCAACTCCTAATCGTACTGGTTTCGCCAGCAAGGGGATTTTTATGCTTATGCATTTACCGGACTAATTATACTGTATAGTCATACAGTATCAAGTTTAATTTTGAAAAATGTCTCTAACGCTGTCGCTAAGGCAAAGGTCACCGACTGCTGGCGGATGGTCTCACGGCTACCGGAGAAGTGGCAGGTATGGGTAGTTGAACTCCCCTGAGCCGATACAAAGCCGAAACAGACCGTGCCCACTGGCTTATCCTCGGTACCGCCGCCCGGCCCCGCATAGCCGGTAACCGAGATGGCATAGTGAGCTGAAAACGCAAGACAAGCGCCTTCAGCCATCTCTTGGGCTACGGCTTCACTCACCACACCATGCTGTCGCAAGGTGTCAGGTAATACACCTAAATAGCGCTGCTTACATCGCTCGCTGTAAGTGACGATCCCCCCCTCGAAATAATCGGAGCAGCCACTAACATCCGTGATCGCTTTAGCAATCCCTCCCCCGGTGCAAGATTCTGCAGTGGTGAGGGTGGCCTGCGATTGCCTAAGATGATGCCCGAGTAATTGGCTCAGTTGGGCCAGTTGGTCGCTCATAGTTTTCCGCCCACTTTGTTCAGGTCAATAGCTTAACAATTCTACGTCAACAATGGCGTACCGAGCCGATCATTTACTGCCCGGCACTCAATTATTGCTTCGTGTTACAGATTATTTTGCCGAGAAGCGCGTACCGACTCACCCAATTGCCAAACCGCCATGGCATACTGGGTGCTGTGGTTGTAGCGTGTTATCACATAAAAATTCGGTAAGCCAAACCAGTACTGATAACTATTCCCCATATCTAGGCGCAACAAACTCACTTTCTGTGAGCCGGAAAGCGGTTGTTGAGGTCTCAAACCGCTGTTCTGTAATTGGTTGACGGTGTAACGTGTCGAGTAGCCATTTTCTAAGCCAGGAGCTTGCCCCGTGCCGACGATTGCTACCGGCTGTCCTGTTTTCCAGCCACTTTGTTGAAAGTAATGCGCAACACTTCCGATAGCGTCGACGGGATCCCACAGGTTAATGTGACCATCACCGTTAAAATCTACTGCAAATTGTTTGTAGGCGGATGGCATAAATTGACCATAGCCCATCGCTCCCGCGAAAGAACCTCGCAGCGTCAGTGGATTGTCTTGCTCATGTTGAGACATCACTAAAAAGGTTTCGAGTTCACTACTGAAATAGGTTGCTCGACGGGGATAATCAAAGGCGAGTGTTGCGAGACCATCAATGATACGGGTTTTTCCCATGACCCGGCCCCAGCGCGTTTCAACCCCGATAATGCCAACAATTATTTCGGCGGGCACACCGTATTGCGCTTCCGCTCTTGCCAGTGCATCGCGGTATTGATTCCAAAAAACAACGCCATTTTGGACATTCGAATCGGTTATAAATTTATTACGATAGCGGATCCACGCACCGTTAGGGCCAGGTGCAGGTGTGTAATTTGGCGCTTGACGATCCATTAATCTAAGGACGTAGTCCAAACGGCGGGTTTGGCTAAGCCATGCGATAAGTTGCTGACGGTTAAAATTATGCTTTTCGACCATCATATCGATAAATGCTTCTGCTCTTGGGTTACCCGCAAAGTCCCCGGTTAGGTCACTTTGGGACAAGGTTGCGGGCTTTAAGAGGAACCCGCCTTGAGGCGCGGTTTCATTATCTTCACGGTGCGAGTGGCTACTGCAGGAACAGAGAAGAGTGATGATAGGTACGATAAGATAGTTAAATCGCATGCGAGCTCCACTAGCTATTACATCGACTTTCTCATACTAAGAAAGCAGGAATATTGATGTCTTAGCATAATATAAAAGGCGAAAACTTTCTGCACTAACTGAATATTTCCCATGCAGTCTGCCTCCGCCTTTAAGCCATTACGTTATCTTAATTTAAAAGCTCCATTTACCACCTAATGTAAGACGATTATCATTAAAGCCCTGGCTACCAATTTGAACGGCTGTATTCACCCAAATACTGCCTTGCTGGGAGAGTTTGGCTTCAAGTCCTAGTTTCATTTCTGCCATATTTTCTGCTCCGGCAAGTTCCACTTTGGTGCTATCCATTTGGACACCGTTAGGTTTGGAGTTATGAATCCAGTTAAGTTCGACGAAAGGCTGGAAATATCGCTCTGTTTGTTGGTCAAGTTGATGCCGACCGCGCATCCAGCTCCTGATCCCTAACTTACTTTGTATAGTGTTTTTACCCACGTTGCTGATACGCGTATTATTCTCTTCAGTAAAATCGGCGTGCTTAACACCTTGATAGATTAGTTGCGCCGACGGCATAAAGTACCAACGATATTCAGATCCAAGACTGCCATTAAATCTTAATAGTTCGGAGACGTATCCTGTTTCGATACTGGCGGTAACCCCCTTAGAACGATAATATTGAGGACTCAGCTGCTCTCCCTTAACGGAATTATTAAACCAGTTATAGAGTAACCAGCTATCAATGTATCCCCCTTTACCGGAATTATCGTTTATCCAGGTTGAGTACAAGCCAGTGCTATAACCATTAACGCTGCCTTTAGCGCGATACCCAACCCGGTCGGAACCGGTAGAGTTATTGTGATGGCCATAGCCTGCCATGACCCCGGTCGTCCACCTGCCCCCTGACGGTGTCTCTATATTTAATAATGCTCCCCCCAATTGAGCAACATAGCGATTGGATTTTGTCTTGAGCTGACCACTACTGTCAGACCAACTACTACGGCCACCCACCTGTCTTAACCACAAATTAGAGGTATTTTGGCTAAGTCGTGAGGTCTCTTGCTCAAAAGGATCGGATTCGCGTTCAAATAGTGACGTATTAAACAGCGTATTACCGGCAATAGCATTTGCCAGATAACTCCCGGCTTCGACACGGTATGTCGGGTCAGGGCGAGGGGTTGGGTCAGGTGTTGGGTCTGGCGTCGGGTCTGGCGTCGGGTCTGGTGTTGGGTCCGGTGTCGGGTCCGGTGTCGGGTCCGGTGTCGGGTCCGGTGTCGGGTCCGGTGTCGGGTCGGGGAATCCAGTATGCAAATACCAGCTCTCTGCCTGTTTGACTAAATTGTACTCATAAGCACCGGCCACGATCCTTCCTTGCTGAGTAAATTCACCAAAAGAGGTGCCTCCGACAGAAATTAATTCGATCCCTTTGATCGTTTCGGCTCCTACTCCTCCCAAATTATCCACGCTTACCGCTGTCGAGCTCCCCGATAAAACATCCCCTTTAATAATCATTTTATTAGTCGGGGAATTATCATCCGAAAGGACCGTTGACAGGCTGAGTGATCCCGAACCACTATAATCGCCATTGATGATTAATTGATGATCGGTGTTCCCTCGCTCGAAGACAATACTACCGTCATTGTTAAGTGATTTGACTTGGCTAGTCCCCGTGATATTCCAGCGGCCTTGCTGTAAGTTTAAGGACTCAATATTGGTCACTTGGCCAGTTAACACGCCACGCTCACCTTTAAGGTCTGCATAGATTTTGTTGTTATCTGTGGCGATAATATTGCCCAAAATGGTACTATTAGACGCATCAATATATAGGGCAGAAGCATACGTTTTTTGTTGATCATCGGAGGTGGTCAGCGCACTGAATGCGTAGCCATTTTTATAATCGATTTCGCTATCAGTTAATTTCACCACCGAGGCACCGTTAACACTTATAATAGCATTGCCTGTATAGCCTATATTACTGTATAAGGAGGTGTTGTTAAGTACTGTAGAAGGATTTAGCTGACTCATCTCGCTATATGAAAAATCACTTTTTGAGCTATCGCCACTGACCAAGATGCCAGCAGACTTATCACCCGTCACCTGAATGGCGCTATCGTTAAGTACAATAGAGCCACCGTCATTATAAATGCCATAAGAGGCCTCCCCTTCTGTTAGAAGGTGAACGGATTCCCCCTTTACCCTCGCTCCGTTGAGTAGGACCATTCCATAAGCAGCATCGTTGTACGTCGAAATATTCGAATTGCTTAACTCTACTGCGCCCTCACCGACCGCAAATATACCGTGGCCTCCTCGGCCAAAAGTATCGATATGCACGCTATTCCCAAAGAGATTTCCTTCGGCATAAATACCGTAAGCTCTATCCCCCACAATATTGAACATGGTTGAGCTGAGGATGGCTTCACTTAATGGCATATTCGGAAAGGAACGCTGTAAGACCAGTCCATGGGATCTTACTCCCGTGGTTCTAAACTCCGTCCCCTCAGCAACCATTTTACCGCCATCGTGGATCATCCAAATCCCATAGCTTTGATCCCCTTCCGTACACAACTTTCCACCGCGGATAGTGAGATCTTTGGTGCCGGTGTTCATATCGATGGCATGGCCAAAATCACCTCGCGCTAAGATGTCCACATCCGTTAGCGTTAGCACACCAAACATTGCGCGGATCCCTGAGCCATCGGTGGTTTCAATTGAACTATTCGAAACATTCAATCCAGATTCAGTATTCTCTTCGGTATTGAAGACGATCCCTTCACCTTTCCCCTGGTTGAGTAGAGTCATGTTATTAAGATTAACTTGGCTGGTTGGACCGATACTTATTCCTAACGCTCTGCCATTGCTATCTTTAACATTTATCTTTAAATTCTCAGCGGTAAATTTACCAACATGTGTCCTGATACCGGTTCCACTAATCAATCCAACCGTGATATCTGCATTTGTCAGGTTGATTGATGCACCATTCTTAATCAATAGGGCGCCACCAGTAGTTATAGTATTATCTATGGTAATATCTTGCCAATAACCTGAATTTTCAAGGACTAAGTTTTCGTAAGTCTCTGCTAACCCCTCAACGGGTCCTAAAAAAAGTGCACAACACAAAATATGTTTTTTGGCGAAACAGCTATCCTTATTATTCGATGAAGTTCCTTTATTCATCACAACGTCCTTATTTATAAGCAGAGTGCGTTAATAACGCCCTGACTATTTTTTGAAATATATTTTGCAAACCTAAAAAAATCGGCTTGATTATCAAAACCCAGCTTTCGGCAAGCACTTCGATAATGTGTACGGACCGTTTTAATGGAACGATCCATTTTTTTTGAAATTAAATTACAATCAATCCCTTGGCCTATAAAGGTAATAATCATAAACTCAGACGGCGAGAGTTGCTGATAACGTTTGAGATCATTATGTGCAATGATGTTAATCAAATCGAAATCATTAGGTATCTTCCAATCTGGGATAGCTAAAATTCTAGAAATCTTCCCTTCGATCTGCGCCAAAGTGCTTCGACGACAATTGAAGGGAACATAAATATTTCCCCAAGGTAATTTGGTTAACTGTGATGCGTGGGATGCTCCTGTAAAGTAGGTTGCGTGAATAACGACAACTTCTTCGTCGAAATCAAAACTAAGATGATATGTTTTCGCATCGTCAGGAACGATACGCACTTTTTTATTCTTTCCCTTCCATTGATTAATAATCAATGAACTAATCCCTAATTTATAGTAAGCATCTCCGCCTGCCACCCTGACAATTAATACTTCCATTTTTTATCCGTAAGCACAGCTTTTGTAATTTAAATAAAACTTTCCAAATAAACAGTAAATAACCAATACCCACCAGAATAGGGCAAGTAAAGCTATATGAGAATAGGATTTATTTATTGTTCATTGCTTTAAATACAATAATCTTATATTTATTACCTTTTACGCTAATCACTCAAACCAAGTCGTTGCCGTCGCGGTGTCGTAAGTACCCGCTATCGTCAGTGATAGGTTCTCCGGGTAGGAGAGTAATTGCGCCGAAATACTAAGACTCAATTGGGATATCGACTGAGTACGTGCCGAGATGGGTAGGACAGTGACTGTTAAGGTTTGGGGATCAATACGAGGTTCGAAACGAATGATTGTGGTTTTAATCGCTCTCTCAACTTTTTGATAGTGCTGTGAAGAAATAGCATCGCCAATAGTTACGCCTAACCCATAATTCAGTACAGAGGCCTCAATCAGAGGCCCGCCTTGATAATGAACAGGAATTTCAGTCGGTTGACTATTTAATAGCTGACTCAGGTCTTCCGTAATGAAACGTTTTATCGTCGATGCGTCTAACGAAAAGGTATCCTCTTGGAGCGGCGTATCGTCCAATAGCTTATGCAGCGTCACGGGCGTTCCCCAACGTTTATTTCTCATAATCGACAGTCCTTTAACGTTGCATCCTCTTTTATCCTCCACGCTTCCAAAAGGGAGTGTTGATTATCAACACTCCGTAATATATCGGAACCTAATGAAGTCTTACCGAGCGGGATAAAATCAGGCTGTTCTCGCTCAAGTTGCTGTAGGATCTGCGCAATCGTTAATGGCTTCTGTGCTAGGGTCGTCACCAGCTGTTGCGCCGATTCCTGAATTTGCTGTCGAAATAGCTTTTCATGATGACAATCCGCTACAGGTGCCTTAGCGTGTACAGCGGAACAGGGAGCTTCTCGATAAAGCCAAAACTCTTTTGCCAATTCTTGCAAGCGATTGTTTTTACTGTTTTTTTCAAAATAGTAATCGCCTTGCCGACTATTTTTCAGTAACAGCTGATGCTGTGTAGAAAAATCCTCCTGTTTCAGTAACTCAATTTCTAATAAATACATTCGCTGCCCCACTCACCACTTGAGCCCCACATCCTGTCGTATCCCCCACACGGGCTATCGGCATACCTGTAGCAAAGACGGCCGTAGAACCGGTTATCATTGGACTCGCAGCATGTAAGGTTGAGCAACTGGTGACACTTATCCCGGCTAAGGCGATGGGAAGCCCATAACAGCGAACCGTCGCTAAACCATTAAGAACCGTGCCGCCATGCGATGTCATATCGCCAACTCTGGCAATAAGCATAAGTTACCTCCTATTAACGGGTTAAACTTCTGGATTGATGCTACTGGTGATGGTCGGTGTTGGAGGCGATAACCTTTTACCGACGAATAATCCTGCAGTAGGTTTAATTCCGGGTAGACCGATGATCCCCCCGCCTCCGCCTCCGCCGCGTGGACCTGCATCACCAGGATTAAAATCAATTTGCCCCGCTTGTAAGATAATTTGACTATCGGCGATGAGGCGAATGCGACTTGCGGAGATGACTAAATCCCCCCCTGAACTTAAGCCCATCGCGCCGCCAACCGCTAATCCCATCGCGCCCCCCGTGACCATTGACATTGCTCCTCCACTCGCGATACCTATCGCGCCTCCTGCGTTAATCCCTATTGCTGCGCCCGCGTTCATACTCATTAAGCCACCGACCGTAGTATGATGCGCGCCGCCCACCGTGACGCCCACTGATGCACCCACGACATAATTACTGGTGCCTGCTACGGTAGAACTATAATTTTGCCCAACCTCCACCTGTTGCGACGCTCCAATCACTTGTACTTCATTTTGTTTAGTTAAGCGGTGCATATCTCGTTCTGCTTGTTCCCAGTATTGCTCCTGCCCTAACCGATCTTCAAAACGGATACCGTTAAAATTTACCTCACTTCCTCCTAGGCTACGGCTGATAAGCCCGCTCTGACTACCATTGTTGGGTAAAGCCCAAGGGGGGGTAGACTTGTCGTTATACAGGCTCCCTATTATCAGTGGGCGATCCGGATCGCCTTGAATAAAGTCGACAATCACTTCATGACCTACTCGCGGTATATACATTCCTCCAAAGCGATTGCCCGCCCAAGCTTGGCTGACCCGTAGCCAACATGAGTCAGCTTCACTGTTATGACCGTAGCGATCCCACTGGAAACGCACTTTGACGCGACCAAACTGGTCGGTCCAAATCTCCTTCTCGGCAGGCCCTGTTACCCTAGCGGTTTGGGGACCGAAGGTCCGGGGTTTCGGGGTATTTTGCGGATGACGGTAACGTTTAGTGAGAGGTTGTACGGTAAAGTGGCAACGGGTCTGACAAATAACTTCCGTTGAACTTTGGCGATTATTGATAATCTCTAGCTCAGTACTCAAGATGAAATAGGATCGATTCGCTTTCCCTAAGGGATAATTCGATAGCGTGAATTGCGATCCACAGAGCATCCCCCGTAAATCAGCACTCCCTGAACAACGATGACCTTGTGCCCCCAATGATTCAATTCGAACTTTGGCCAAACGTTCGCCAACGTCAGTATCGGTAAAGTCCCCCGGCCAGTCGTAGATTTCCATACGATTGAGGTGCGTTTTTCGAGGTTGCTGTTCAGTCACCGACAGCGTTTTTCTTGACGCAGTAAAGTCATAATCAGACGTGACCCAGTGACCAGTCGTTAACGCCTCTTGATAATGAAAGGTATGTATATAGGGTGCTTGATAATCGGGGGATTGCGCGAGATAAGGAAGCGTCTGATACCCATCATGCATAAAAGGAGGATGGGCCTGTGGACTCTCAACGATGATAATTTTATGGCTATTCTCGGCATGTTCGACAAACCAATAGATGCCCCATTTCTCCATTAATCGTTGAAGAAAGTCAAAATCACTCTCCCCGTATTGCACTTGATAATCTAGCGATGGATAGGCCTCCTCGAGACGGATCTCATAGGGCCGGCCATAATCTTTCAGAACATCGTGCAGAATATCGACGACCGATTTTTGCTGATAAATTTTGAAATCGACCGTTTTCGTGAGTAGAAACAACCAAGGTCTAATCATCAGCTCATATTGCGAATGCTGCGCATCATGCCCTAAATAGCGGGCTTTCTCGATAATCCCATTAATCCACCTAACCGGTGGATCAGACGAAGAAGGCTGGAGCTCGGCTTCTAACGCAATACGTAGACTTACGGATTGACCAATTAAGGATTTTAATTCAATTTCATCCACGTTATCGTCATTCTCCTCTTCCCTGCTCACTGTCTCAGCCTGTATACAGTAATGGCCCAGTGTGGAGAGCGCCTCACTCCCTGATAATCGGGTGATCACCAGTTGCGGTGTCGTCTCAGCAAGATTGATTAACGTCATTATTCTATTCATTTTCTTCCTTGAGTAGCGTTTAGCGGTATGGCCGATTACTCCGTAATCGAGCAGTCAAATTGTCGAAAAAGCCTGATCAGATGAGGAACCGATGTGCCAAGCCCGTCTACCGCGAGGAGTGCTTGTTCAGATCCCTCCCCTAACGTAATGACCGTTTGACGACTGCGAGACACAAACTGTTTTTTACTGCGTTCAAGCCAACGGAAGAGTCCCCAGTAGCCATTTTCCTCAATGTTCCATAAGGGGCGTCCTTCCGCGGCGACAGCCCGTATCTGGAAACTGGGGGACTGACTGAGTGCTGGCCAACGTATTTTTTGTTGTAAGATCGGGCCATGAACATAACGAAATTGCTGATCATCGTTATCGATCATCAACTGAGTGATACCATTCGCCAGATCCTTAACGGCAAGCGTTAGTTCGAAGCCCAGTTGCTGGGATGACTGCGGAAATAATTGCTGTTGGATCTTTTCTCCCTGTTCAAAAAGTGTCAGAAGCCGTGGAGAAATGGTCTGATCTGCCGTGACGAAACGCCAAGGTCGATGACGGGTGTCCACCTTATCGGCTAAGTATTGTGTAAAGTAGCGGGTTAACTTCCCCTGAGGCGAGAACATTTCTGCCACAGCACGAGGATCGGCCTCGACACCAGAAGTAGCAAAAGGATAGCGTCCCATCAGATGCTGACGGCAATAACGAATAATTTCCTGATTGATCTGCTGAGCATTAACCGCCCAAGTCTGTTGGGTCACCTGCTGCTGGGCGACGGACAGTAATGTTTCGAATAGCTGCGGTAATGGCTGAGGTAATTGATTAAGATGAAGTAAAAACGCATTGAGTCCAGAAGCTTCACCCTGACCAGAGACTAAGGTCTTAAGCTGGCTGGCTGTAGTAACGCCCGTCGCCTGCATGGTGATGTAGAGTTGGGTTAACGCCAGCTCTAACTGGTCTAATGAGAGTAACGTGTGAGAGGTCGGCGTTTCAATAAAACGATGTAAGGCGATAAAATAGTGATCGACATTTTCGCGTTTCTGCTGCCTATCTTGGAAATCCTGCGCCTGGGTAGCCGAACGAGAAAGCGTCGAGCGTTCATCCTCTTGTTGGAGCGGCGCCAATTGGGTTTGCTGGGCGACATTGCGCAATAATTGGCGTAGTTGAGAATCTTGGCTGGTAAAATCTTTTAACAGGTACTCTATGCGATGACGCTGCTTCCCTTGTTTTGACCCGAGGTCTGTCACTGACAGATTAAGTTGAAGCCCGTTTAGAAAATCCTGCCAATATTGACGGTATTCCTTAAGATACAATAACGTGACTTGCTGCCAAAGTCCCTGCTGCTCGATAGGCAGCTGAGCCGGGGCGTTAGCATGCCTATTCCCATAAAGGATCTTTTTGACACGGGCCACGGCTAATGGGAAATGAGTGGTGAATACCTGGTTATCCCAGTATTGAACGCCGAGTAAGTTATATCGGCCCGCAGACGAATTGACCTTACCTTGGAAGGTAAAAAGTAAGGGGTGAGAAGAGGTGATTAATTGCGGTAAGTCGATAATCGGCAAGGATACTACCCCGAGTTGCCGCACAATATCTTGGTAAAGAAAAGTCGTTAAAGGCTGTTGTAATAATATCTGACGCGCAGCATTAATCATTGGCCAATCGGCTGAGTCCACGGAGGCTTGCCACGTTGTCTGCCGAAAAAGTCGACGCAGCAATGGCGGAAGATTGTCCTTACTTTCAACAGCCGATAACAGCACGGGATGAGAGGCAAACCATGTTTCCAACAACGCACTATCGCTCTCTAGCTCGCCCTGTAACATTAGATAAACGTTAAGCGTTGTGAAAAGCCTTTGAGGATCCCCCCCCGATAACTGTGTCGATAACTCATCGAGCGTAACTTTCTCTACCCTCGGCAGTAGGTGATCGATTAACCATTGGTTATAAACCGTATTAATCTCATCGGCCCATTGACCGGGCATTGTCAGTCCCCAATCCCCTGATAAAAAATGGGGCGACTCAAGGCCAACAGGACGTGTAGGCATCAATTGGTTTAACTTATTGAGCGCCAGGTCGAAAGGAAGTTGAGTGGTCCTGACTTGCTGATCGAGCCGAGTCAGCGCCTGCCGAGAGTCAGCAAGATAGCGCTGATTAGTGTAATAACTCATGGTCATACCGTAGACAGTCATCGCGCCGAGGGTCAGGATCGCAATGAACAGTGCCCCTCGACGAAACCGAGTCAGGAAGCGCTTTTGGTACAGCGACTGCCGTAATCGATAGTCGTCAATAATAAGATGGTGAAAGAAAGTTTTTATAAAGTAGTGCCTAAAGGAACGCGGTAAAGTCTCGCCGTTTTTATCGCTCACACTCACTTTATCGGCAATGACCTCACTGGGATCGGTACCGTGAGACTGTCCCTGCCATTGTCTGATCAGTGATTGGGGGTAGGTATAAGTGCTTTCACGACATAGCTCGCTGCACCCTAAATAAATCCCTTGGAGTGCAAGAACACTATTCGGGATCCCTTCGGTTCGCGATGGACTCATTTGTTCACTAAAGAACACTATCGCTCGGGTTAAGGCTTCAATATTTTCAGGAAAACATTCGATCCCTTTGCGAATTGAAACGTCTTCAACCTGATGCTGTTTAGCCAGTACCTGTTTTTCGATCCGGTCAACCATTGAACCGAGCTGCCGACTGATGATTTCGATTCGAGGAAATGGCATATTGGGATCTTGTTCAATCTTTTCTCCCAATAACTGATGCCGCTCTTTCGGGGAGAGTTCATGAAAATATTCCCGAAAACCGACCAGATGATCGACTTGGCTGATAAAAATATAGAACGGTAATGGCCGATCCGTCTGTTGCTGTAACACTCGTAAATTCGCACGGCACAAGGCAGCATATTCAGTGAGTTGTCGAGCGGTTGAGGACAATAAACGCGGACAATCTATGACTAAGATAATCGCATCGACTTTCGCAACAGCTTTCATCCCAACCAGCTGCTTCGCCAATTCATGCCACTCATCTGCCGTCTCGCGAGTCGCCAGTGTGGGATCAAAATAACGACCGGGTGTGTCGCACCATAGTGCGTTGTCTGTCAGCCAAAGCTCGCTATGTTCGGTACTGGTTATAGGTTGCTGTGCGACCTGTTGTTGCGACGGTAACGTCCATATCAGTTCCGCATTCAATAAAGCAGACGTTTTGCCACTCTGTGAGGGGCCGACCATCACAATACAGGCTTGCTGGTCATTCGCCGACGTATGACAAAAAAGCCGTTTACTTAATGGCACCTGACGCTTGAGGTTACGCAGGATTTTTCGCCAATCTTTAAAACATCGCGTTAATTGTGGATATCGGGGCGGAACGTACTGTGGCAGAAACGGCAGTGAAGAAAATTTTTGCGCTAGGGCACCATCGGTCTGTACGGCAATCACCGCAAGATAATAGCCTAAAGCGAGCATAGCGATGGCTACGCAGATCAGGAAACGCAGGAGTATCGAGTCGAGTGGCTTTATCTCGCCAAGCGTGACAAAGGGTCCCAGTAACCAGACTAGGTTAATCGAGACCAACGCCATGATGAGATACCGCGGTAGACCATAATACAGCGTCAACGCGCAAAGCAGTATACTCACACTAAGCATACCGCGATGATAAGGCGAGACTAAGGGATAGGAGTGACCAATCCCCCATTGATCACCATAGAGTGCGACCATACAACATAATAACAACACAACGCTGGCTACCAAGAGTCGACCGACTAATTTGGTGAAAACGGGCTTCAACAGTTCCATTGTCTAATCTCCCTTTCTACAAAGTGATGAAAAACTCAACGCGTCTATTCTGATTACGCTGCGCTAGATTTAGATTAGCGGTGAGTGGTTGGTGCTCTCCTGCCCCTACTCGCTGTAGTTGACTATCGGTAAAGCCATAACGATAAAATATCCGTGCCACCTCATCAGCCCGCTGCAGGGATAATTGTTGATTAGAGGTATTTTTCTTGGTTCGAATGGGTTGACTATCACTATGCCCAATCAATGTGACTGCCCCACCAAGCTGTTGGGTCGCTTGGGCGATTCGCTCGATCACTGAGTAATGATGAGCAAAAAGTTGGGTACTTCCGGAAGCGAACATCGCGCTGTCGACCACCTTCACATGGTAGCCCTCAGCAACCTGTTCGATGGTTAATCTCCCTTGTTCAATATCCGTTTTGAGTAGGATAGGTAAGGTCATGACAGAATGTTGCATCGGTGCAAGCGAGAGATGATACGATAGTTGCGTGGCGGTGTGAGTTAATTGAGAGAGACGGTAATTCAGTTGTAAACGGTATGCCCCGTAGGTTGCCACCACCAGCATCAGGCTAAGCAAGGCACCGCCCCGTAACGACATAAACTTACTGCGTTCGATAGGCCATTCTGGCGGACGATAGTCCGTGGACACTGCTGTTTCAGTGCCTGCCAGGTAGGGCACCAGTAAGGTATAAAGCTGCTGGCGAATTTGGGTTAACTGCTGTTTGCCATCTTGTTGAATGCTGTATCGTCCCTCAAACCCTAAGTTAAGAATATGCAGCATTAAAATTAGTACATCTCTATAGTCGGTCGGGTTCATTGCGAGTCGCCCAGCAAGTAGGAAAAATTTATTCCCGCCGTCATTATCCTCCTCAAAATAGTTCAACAAGTTTTGCTGAGACCACCCACTACTTATCCCCCACTCGGTGGTGTGAATAGCCTCATCTAATGCGGTACATAGGCAATAACGTGCGATAGTCATCTTCCGCCACGGGATATTGAGCTGCTCGCATAATTGTGAGAAGAGCGTGACTTCATAAATTAACCAGGATCGTAAAATATCGACCGAATCAATGTGTTCAACTCGCAGTGGGATATCGCTGAGTACGTTAAGTAACGGTTTAGCGAGGCAATACAACGGGTGCTGATTATCGCGAGCTTGTAATAATCGCTGAGCAACACTTTCGCCAACAAAGTGTTTCTTGGGTAGCGATGAGCTCTGCAGCTCGCTATCAATCGTATTGAGTGAATACTCTGCACTGCCTTGCTCATTAAGCGATGTGGTAGATAATGTCTCTAATTTAGTCATCTATCGCGCAGCCCCCATAGCCGTAATCTTAATTCCGTAAAGCGCCCGGCAATGTGCAGGGCGACCGCCTGTTCATCAAGAATGTTTTGCCAATCACGGCCACTCTTCACTAATTCGAAATAGTAGGTACCGGCGTGATGTGCCAATTGACGAGGGGGCGCGGTAAGCAACTGTAGTGTTACACCCGGTAAGTGTGAACGTACCAAATCTTGTATTTGGCGTGGCGCGCTGACTTTACTTTGTTGAATAAAATGCTGCGTAATTTGCTGTTGTGGGACGGCTGCTTTCACCGCTACGATAATCGCTTGGTACTCCTCTAACCGTAGATCAGGATTGGTAGTGACCCAAATCCCATTCGACTGGCGCTGAAAATCAAAACACTCTCCGGCCTTGCTGAGTAGCAGATTGAGCTGCTGGCTGATATCGTCGATCAATGGACGAAAAGTCTCCACTAACTCTTTGTGTTGGTAACTAAATCCCTCGGGTGGCGGACGTCGTTGTCGGCATAAATAGGTGGCAAGTTCCGCTTGTAAGCTAGCCAATTCACAAAAATAGACCTCTGGGTGAACTAGCGGACGTTGTAACCAATAATCGAGTCTTGCCTGATAACGATTACAGATTTGTAATAAGAGGTATTCTTCAATTCTTACAGCCAGTGAGTCGCTATGACCCTGCTCGGTCAATGGTCGCGCGAAAGCTTCAGCCCGATGCTTAAGCTGTCCTGAAATATGATGGACCCAACTGATTAGCATCGCGCTGGTCCGGCAGTCGATAACGGGCGGGATGAACTCCTCTTCATAAATGATCGCCCGACCGTCTGATTCAATATGTTTGAGCTTCGCACAAGGGATGCCGATCCAGGTGTCATTCAGTTCCGATTCCGGTAACAGACGAAGACTTAATTGAGCGAGTAACAGATGCCGAGGTTCTCGATGTATTGCGTTACTGTCATGAACCAGATGCTCTTTGGCTTCAAAGCGTGCTAACGAGGTGTCCCGTGCAGTAGATAATAAGGTCTCATCATGCCCAGGAACCGCCAGTGATAATGCTATATAGAGTTGCTGGCCACAGTGCTGAGGCAATAAGGTGAGGGGTTTTGGCGGCGAGCACTCTTCTGGAAACGCAAAAGGCATCCCATCAGGGAAAATCCCCCTCGCTGAATTAATAACCAGCTTGCCATAGTCCAGCGCTTTACGATCAACCGTTAATTGCGAGAATCCCCAATGGTAAGGCGTTAATATTGATGCCCGTTGATGGATATAGTGTTCAAAATACCGTTCTTGCTGTTGAAAAAGTTGCGGCCTTAAAAAGAGGCCTTCACTCCAAACCACTTTATTAGTCTTCATAACATTCCTTGTTCTGAAAGCGCGACGGTGGAAGCCTGTAGTCGGATATATTGTGGAACCGGTTGACCTTTAAATAATTTTTCCCAAATAAAATGTGGTGGATTCTCGACAGTATGGACGACCGACCATTGGTTATTTACCATTTCCCTAAATGCGGCAATAAAAGCAAAGGTATTACTGCCGGTCTTAAGCGGCAGCGATACCGTTTTGTGCTGCCCGGGCTGAAGAATAATCTCGGCGATTCGGCTATAATCATGGCGAGTATTCGTATACGATGACGACACTAATAGCAGTGGATTTTCTGCACTAAAATTATCTTGGTTATTTACCTGATAAATAAAGAGTTGTACTGGTGATGGCTCCCCTTTTTTATTTTTATTAATATCGCTGCCAGCGATAAAGTGGACTTTGACCTCCGAACTACTCGTTGGTTTAAGGGTACAACCTGAAAGAAAAAAAATAAGGAAAAATATATATCGATAAATTAAAGGCACAGGAATCCCCCTTCACAATCACTATGAATAAAAAAATTCAATTTGGAGAGAGAGAAATAACAGACTCCACAATACGCTTAGAAATCTGTTATTTCTTTCTATAATCTCTACTAGTTGAGTGAATTAGACTTCACGTTATAGTTGACGGTAACTGCTCCTGATTTACTCCCCTCTGCATTTTGCATCACATAATCTTCAGTGACCGCCGTGAAAGAGAAACTCACCTGTTCTCTCGCTCGTACATCTTCTTGAGACGAACCTGCATGAGTTATGCGTGTGATGATGACATCACTAAAGCTGATTGTGAGATATTCCAGCGGATCCCCTCCTGCTTTACGAATGATAAATTTGACGTTTTTGATATGTTTTCCTGACAAGCAATAACTTAAGAGATTCGGACTTGCTCGGTCGATATAGTGCTCGAAAGTGAAGTCATCAACGGTGGCTTTACCTGCCCCGCCCCCTGATCCTTGATGCATATTGGAGTGCTGTGAACAGCCCCACCCCCAACTCAAGACCTCAACCTCTCCTTTGTGCTGTGCATCTTGTGACTCTCCCTCTATACCGTCGAATTTGATAAAAATATCTTGAGACATATACACTCCTTGTTAATGATTATGATAGAGAATTAAAGGCTCTCTTTGACCGAAGGCAGCTTGGCCACCATGCGTAGCGAGACCGTTAAGCCTTCCAATTGAAAGTGGGGACGTAAGTAGAATTTAGCTTGGTAGAAACCTGGATTACCGTCGATATCCGTCACCAGTACTTCTGCCGCGGCCAAGGGCCGTTTGGCTTTAGTCTGCTGAGAAGAGTTAGTGGGATCGCCATCAACATAATTCATTACCCAGTCATTCAGCCATTTCTCCATCTCTTCCCGGGATTTAAAGCTACCTACCTTATCGCGCACGATACATTTCAAATAGTGAGCAAACCGCGAGCAGGCGAAAAGATAAGGAAGGCGGGCTGATAAGGTCGCATTGGCGGTTGCATCGTCGTCATAATACTCGGTAGGTTTTTGTAACGACTGAGCGCCAATAAAGGCGGCGTAATCAGTGTTTTTCCGGTGTACCAGCGGAATAAAACCATTCTTTGCCAGTTCGGCTTCGCGCCGATCCGAGATCGCGATTTCAGTGGGACACTTTAGATCAATTCCGCCATCATCGGTTGGAAAGCTGTGACAAGGAAGCCCTTCAACGACGCCGCCACTCTCTACGCCGCGGATCATCGTGCACCACCCATACTGTTTAAAAGAGCGGTTAATATTAACGGCCATCGCGTAGGCTGCATTTGCCCAAATATAGTGGCTGTGATCGGCCCCAGCCGTATTTTCCTCGAAAGCAAACGCCTCGACCGGATTCGTTCGTGCGCCATAGGGGAGCCGCGCCAAGAAACGTGGCATCGCTAGTCCAATATAGCGAGCGTCTTCCGATTGCCGCAGGGTATTCCACGACGTGTATTCCAAATTTTGCGTAAAGATTTTGGTCAGATCGCGAGGGTTAGCCAACTCTTGCCAGCTTTGCATCTGCATGACGGAAGGGGCAGCCCCAGAATTAAAGGGAACGTGCGCAGAGGAGGCAATTTTCGCCAATGACGTGAGGAGATCCACGTCTTCTGGAGAATGATCAAAATAGTAGTCTCCGACTAAGCAGCCATAGGGTTCGCCACCGAGTTGTCCATACTCCTCCTCATAAATCATACGAAAGATCGGGCTTTGGTCCCAATTCGCACCTTTATAGCGTTTCAAGTTACGTCTCAATTCATCGCGAGAAATATCAAGCACGCGTAATTTAAGCTGCTCATCGGTTTCAGTATGGGTGACCAAATAGTGTAAGCCGCGCCAAGCGCTCTCTAGTTGCTGGAATTCAGGATGATGAAGGATACCGTTGATCTGTTCCGATATTTTGCGATCTATCGTTTCGATTAACGCGGCGATATTTTTGTAGGCATCTTCAGAGAGAATAATGGCGCTTTGCAAAGCTTGTTGCGCTAAGGTTTTCACTGCAGATTCTACGGCGTGTTGGGCAGTGTCGGTTTGTGGGCGAAACGCCTTTTGTAACAGCGCGGGCAGTTCGGCTGAGACCTGATTACCTTGTGTTACGGCGGTTGTTGTCCTGCTTGCCTGTTTCATCCCTCACTCCTCGGCCAACGGTGATGGGGTAGCCTTATCCTCTGCAGCGGGTAGACTTGCTAGCGCAGTCAATAGGTCGGGGTCGTTGAGGAACTGCATCACTAAACTTTCCGCATCACTTTTTCCATCCATGTACGTCTGCAGATTAGCCAGCTGAGTTCTGGCCTCCAATAATCGGGCGAGTGGGGTGACCTTTTTAGCGATATTTTCTGGTGAAAAATCAGCTAAACTTTCCAAGGTTAAATCGACTAATAATTGCCCTTCACCGCCTAAAGTATTCTCCACATTAAATAACACTCTCGGCTGAAGCGCCTTCATACGGTCATCGAAGTTATCCATATCAATTGAAAGAAATTTTCTCTCTTTCAACGGTTGTTGAGTTACCTTAGATTTTCCTGACAGATCAGACATAACTCCCATCACAAAGGGGAGATTAACTTTTTTGTCATCACCATAAATTTCAACGTCGTATTCAATCTGTACACGTGGGGCTCGATTTCTCGCAATAAACTTTTGCGAATCCTTAATGCTCATTTCATTCTCTCCCTGTTAAATAATTCTATACATCCTGTTCTTTATTACGGATAGTTAATATTAATGGTGGCTCTAACCATTAATTTACCCGGCGTTGGGGGCAGTGATGCTACTGAATAATAGCTCGCGGTAAATTGATGAGTTTCAATATTTTTTCCGTTAGCATATTGGTAAGTCTGCCCCGTATTGACCTGATTTATCTTTAACTGCTCACCATTTTCCTTTCTAATTCTGACTTGGACATTTTCGCTCATCCCTGTCCCTCGGGTATTTTTCAAATTACCGGTCAATGCATCATAGAAAGCGTTTTCAGCATGCATCGACAATAATACCGACTGCTTTTCAGGACACTCCGTTAATTGAATAGTAAAGGGTTTCATTCCTAATTCATTTTCTTGGGCGGTGAATTGTGACGTTGATAGTTCAGGTAATAGGATCGTTTCTTGCGAAGAAGCTTGATTAATCGTAAGTCGACATGTTTCGGCAAGGTATTCACCTTTGAATAACACATCGATATGACAATCGTCACGACAACTGGTGGTCGCGGCAAGGGATTGTGATAGGTTGAATAGTAAAAAAAATCCTACACTACAACATCCTCCTTTTATTAATTTCTTCATTGACAGCTAACCTCCTTGTAGATAATTTCATCGCTTATTTTTTTAGCTTGTTCGATTAAGTCTTGGTCGACGGAGATCTGACAGGTTTCGTTGGTCACGCTATCACGAATAAACAAGGCTTCACGTTCGGGGTCCCAGCCTTGAACGAAGGCTCTTCCCGCTTGCGACACTAAGGCTAAGTGAGGGGAGCGTTCAGTAAAGAGCTGGCTCATCATGGCGAAAAGTTTCTGCTGCCTATCTCGGACCTTCAATAAGTACGGTTTCCCCGTTTGGGTTTTCATCTTAACCTTTACCGCAGCCCCCATCCGTGGAATAACAGTGGCTTCGTTCTCTTCAAGGGTTACCGTAAGCGGTAACCCTTCTGGATTAACCGCGACTCTGTTTTCCTGATAAGGGGTGAGTGACGGTAAAATGCCATACCCCCCGCGATTAATCGTTGCGCCATGACCATTACTAATTTTTGCGCCCTGCGCCCCTTCCGCATAAATAATGGCAAAAGGATTATTCCCGAGCTGCCTACCCGCTATCACTCCCGCGGAGTGCGCCACTACACTGCCATTGGCTGATAAAGAATATTGCTGATGGCTTCGATTACGGCTAAAAGAGGTACTATATTGGCCTTGGGAACTGTTATAAGCGATATTCGCTTGCACACCGTTATTTATTTTTCCCTGCTTAACTTTTTCGCTATTAAGCCCTAACCCATAGACCAAAGCATTTTCTTCTCCGTAATGGCCATTGATATTATGCTGTAATGTATTCGTCCCATCATTGTCATGAGAATAAGTACTGTAGAGAGAATCGAAAATGGGTTTTCTTTCAGAACCCCTACCGAAAGGAATATTCAACGAGAGCATGAGAGTATTGTCGTTGACACCTGAATAGGATTGACTTCTCGATAAAACCGCCCCCAAGCTATAAGAGGTAAACTGCTTATTCATTGATAGGCTATATTGGTATGACGTCGCACGTTTTTTATAATGATAGGTTGATGCTGAGAGATTAACGCTAAAACTCTCCGTGATCGGCTGACCAATGGAAAGCGATACCCTTTGTTTTACTGCTGGATAGATTCCATATCCTAGCCCGCCTTGCTCATAGCTACTCTGATTTAAGGTACGATAATTTCCAGACACTACTCTATCGACTGATGCATTGATACTGGTTTGAGTATCAAGCAGATATTTGCTATACGACAGATTGACTCTACCCCCTTTGCTTTTAAATTTTTGTTTAGTTGATTTTTCCTGCGAGATATTTCCGGTTATCGCGATACCACCTAAAAAGGTATTCAATGCGTTGCCTAAGGCTATACCTTGATAGCCATTTGCGACTTGGGTTCCGGTGTAAAGAGTATAATTTTCCGTTAACCCATAAAAAAGGTTTGCCTGTATGAAGTAAGGCGATCGTAATATCGCTGTCTGATCAATTTTCCCAATATCGACTTCATATTTGATTACCGACTTATTAAGAATTAACGGCGGTGCAGAATTGGGGATGATAAAAACCCTTTTTCGGCCATCCGCTTCGTCAATCACCATAGTGTAATCTCCCCCATACCCCCCGACACTCGGAGAGTCAATATCGAAAGGGCCAGCCGGAACGCTAGTTTGTTGAACCAATCGCCCTTGTTGCCAAAGCGTAACGTTAGCGTTAGTTTCGGCAATACCGGAGAAATGAGGGGTATAGGAACGGAGTGTCGATGACAACATACGGTGATCTGAACGCAGCTGTGCCCCGCGAAAAGTTACGCTATCAAAGACTTCACCGGAAGACCAAGTGTCCCCGACTCTAAACTGACTTCTTAACGGAGTGATATCATGTTCGGCATAGGCTGACTGGCCATGATAGCGCCACGAAGCATTCTGTACTTTACGGCTTATTTGTCGATAGCGCAGACGCCACCCTTCAAGATTGATGCCGAGCAGAGAACCAAAGCTCAAGGTTTTCTGCTGCGTCGTACCGCTTTTATTCAAGGATGACACGCGTTGACTATAACCATCGACGTTGTAATCAATAAACGCGATATTACTTCCCTGTTCCCAGCGCTCCGGCCTAATTTCCCCCGGTTTTTGAGGCCGAAAGTACTTCTGAGCAACCGTAAGCTGTAGAATAAAGTCGCTACTTTCGTAGTGGGAACGGCCCTGCGGGATCCATTGATCGAGTGCGCGACAACTGTTCACAACGGAGTTATCCCTTGCTACCGACTCAACCTCTATTCCTAATTGTTGAAGGGTCGCGAGTGTAAAACAAGGATAGGCATAGCCCTGAGGCTTATCACTGTAAGGTAAGAAAGAGATAAGAAACCGCCCACGAGGCTTGTCATTAACAAAAATTGAAACGCGATGATCGCCTGCCGTCGTAGGGTTTCCATGCTCAAATGCCGCCAAGTCAACTTTTTGACCATGCAGAAAATTTGCATCAAAGGACATTCCTTTCGCTTGGTTAAGCGATAAGTCTGTTGGCTGTAACGTCTGATCAGTTGCCCACCCTATCGGTAAGATAGCGAACACCCCGACAATAGGGTAAGTCAGAGCAATTATTCGTAAATAAAAGCGATTTAATTTATCGCTTTTCTCAATCCCTACGAAATTTTTAGCTCCAGTATTCTGCTTTAGCTCATCCATGGCTATGCATCGTCCTGAATAATAGATAAATGAATAACGGCTATTTTTTACTGACGGTAAACCCTTTACCCTCTCTGTATTGACCTTGGTATTGAATACCATTGCCGTAGTCGTTAATTAATTCAAAGTTAATCTTATTAAAGATCTTGTTACGTACCGCTGAAGGTAAAATTATTTTTTGTTCGGAGAAAGGTTTAAGCATAGACAAGGCAAGTTCTTGCGTTCGGCCTCCCGCGCTGAGCCCCACTGAATAGAACGAGAGATAATAAGGCGTCGGATTAGCAACGACCAACTCGCCATTTTGTCCTAGTTTCCATTGTATTTTAGCCCCCTGATCAGCACTACTTTCAGTCAATGATGCCGGGCGATAAAACAGCTTTATTCGCGTTTTAAACGCCAAGGAGAGTCGTTCACTCGGCGCCTCTCCACCACCATCGGGGGGAATTTCGAGTAGATTAAACCAAAACACAGACTCTCGATCTGTTGGCAAGTCTTGCCCGAGATAGCGGACCCTAATACTCTGTCCCTTACCGGGTTCCATACGAAAGAGTGGTGGTATTGCCATGAAAGGCGTTTCAAGCTCAGTCCCCTCAACAGTAGATTGACCTTCATCCACCCAGACTTGTACCAATGCGGGCCGCTCACCTTTATTTGAAGTTCTAACAATTTTTTCTTGTTGCCCTTCCAGAAAGACTATGCGCGTACCCGTTAGCGTTACTCCAGCGTAACAGTGACTCCATAACCCACTCGTGACAAGAAAAATAAGTGCTAATCCTTTCACGCTGATCCTTATTGCTTGTCTCATAACGATTTCCAGTTAAATAAAAACTGCCACGATAACCTTCCGTGGCAGTGAGGTATGACGATTATGGATAAGCAATGGTATAGATGGCTTTAGCCTCAATCAGACCCGCTGTCGCTTGTCCTGTTGAGTAGTAGCCCCCTGCAAACCTCATGTCCGCAGCATTATTCACTAATGCAACCGCCGTTGAGGTATCCCCCAAGCGTATTTGCTTTTGCTCCTGGTAGAGACGAACTTGAACGTTAGAAGCCGCATTGGTAGCACCCGCTAAACTGTTTTTTAAGTTGCCGGTGACTGAGTCCTTATCACTCCCTCCCACCGCTTCAAAATGCACGCCAATATTTTTCAGCGTGCTAGAACAGTTTTTTACAGATATTATAAATTCTTTAGAACCTGCTTCAGATCCGGACTCTTTAAGAGTACTGATCGAGAGTTTTGGCAGTAAGACATTAAAGTTTCTATCCCCAACGATCTCACACGTTTCACCCGTTAACGCCCCAGTGAAAGTAATAATCCCTTGTTGATCGGTTAACTTTGTGGGATCTGCTGCATGAGCAAGTTGTGAAAGGGGAAATAATAATGCGGTACATAATAGTACTTTATATTTTGACATGTGTAGCATTCCTTTGAATAAGGTATTGACTGTGCTTCATTTTTAATTACCAGAAGAAGCACTCCTTTAAATAACAAGCCTACATCACTTTCTAAGTTCTATTTGTTAATATTCCTAAAGGTAACCCATGGAAATTAACCCGTACCAGAGAAGCCATCAATATTTATCCTTTAATATCAACACAACTTCTCTGATACCGGTATAAGATATTATTCAATAAATTTAGAAGATAAAGAACTTATCATATAAAACTAACAATTTAAGAAAACAGCTCGATTCAAATTCCTATTTAAATAAAAATAACTATTAATTTATTGATTAATGGCCGAGGTTTAATTAGCTTTTTGACGTTGTTATAAAAATAATCATTCTATTCATCATCGCTTTTCATCTTTTCTTGGGAGATGCCTTCATGGACCAACGGTTCCTTAACTACTACCGACGGGAATTACTGTTTATGCGCGAGATCGCTGGAGATTTTGCACTAAAGCACCCCAAAATCGCTAAGCGCCTTAATATTCACAGCACCGCCATTGTGGATCCTTGGATCGAGCGGCTCATCGACTCCTTCTGTTTTCTCAATGCCAGAACACAATTAAAAATTGATGCTGAGTTTGAACCCTTTACTCAACGCTTACTCAATAGCCTCTCTCCAGAATTTACCATGCCTACTCCCGCCAAATCAGTAGTGAAAATTCATCCCTCTATTACGCAAGGGGAGTTGACCACTGGCTATACCATCGATACCGATACGCCGTTAATGAGCCAAGTCATCAGTAAAGATAATACTCGTTGTGAATTTAGAACATGCCGTCCGCTCACACTTTGGCCTATTACTTTAGAACACGCTGCTTTGACAAAAGTCTCCCCAGAGGTGATGACGAATATCGATAAAACAGGTAACGCGATCACGGCTAAAGCTGCAATCAGCCTAACCTTGTCCCTCTCGCATGGAATGCTCTTCTCACAACTGACCGATTGCGATGAGCTACCGATTTACCTCAGTGGCGATGAACAGGTCTCGTCCCATTTGTTTGAGCTCCTGGCCTGCCATTATTCAGGGATTGCCGTGAAGTCTAGCTCGTACTTCGCGCTCTTCTCTAGCCAAGAGACTGAGCCACTGGTTCGCTCGCGTCCTAGCGTTTATTCCACCGCACAGCCCTTCTGGCAAAGCCATCACGGCTATCGCTGTCTAAAAGATTTTTTTGATTTTCGCGCTCAATTTTATTTTTTTTCACTCTCTCGCCTCGCTTGCGCATTCCGTCACTGCCAAGAAAATCAAATCGAGGTGATTCTATTGCTGGATAATTTCCCTAATGAACTTGCCCCACTGGTCAACGCCCAGCGTTTTAGTCTGCATTGTGTCCCCGTGATTAACCTCTTTCCCGGTAAAGTCGATAGAGTCAACGTCTCCCCTAGCGCGTTAAAACACCATCTTGTCGTCGATCGAAGCAGGCCCGCCGACTATGAGGTTTGCTTGGTCAATTCGGTCAGCGGCTTTAGCCGTGAGGGGGAAGCGTTGGCGACGTTTTATCCCCTCTATCAGGGACCTGTAGCGGCTGAAAATAACGAGGGCCGTTACTTCTCTTTAGAACGCACACCGCAGCTTATTGGTGATTTTGCCGAACGCCACTCGACAGAAAGTGATGTATGGCTAAGTCTAGTCGATCAATCTCAGCCCCCCTATTCTCCGCGCTTAGCCAGTTTGCATATTGATGCCTTGGTCTCTAATCGTCATCTACCGCGCCAGCTCCCCAAACCTGATAAAGCGGGTTTCGACCTACAGCTTGAGGAGAGTATTCCCGCTACTGGTGCTACCTTCGTGACCGGTATTAGCCAACGCCATAACTCGCTTGCCTATGCTGACTCTGCGTGGAAATTGATTAATCTCTTACAATGCGCCTATCAGCCGTTTGATTCCGATCACCCGACTGAGCGCGCAGAACAATTACGCGAGAGATTAAAATTATTTTTACATCGAGGCGATAGCTTTTCTGACGCCATTATCCGTAGTGTCAGGAGCTTAACTTGCCAGCCTATTGTTAGGCGCTTATCTCACGATGACTTATTACTTAACAGTCGCGGTGTGAGCTGTACGTTAACGGTAGACGAGAGCCTGTTCTCTAACCATAGTCCGTTTTTATTCGGACATGTTATTGACCTATTTCTCTCTACACACACCGCCGTTAATAGTTTTATCGAGCTGGAACTCGTGTCATTGCAACGTGGGTGCATTCATTGTTGGCCGGCATTTGTCGGTCAACGGGGGCTACTATGAGTCGCCCTCGCCTTCTGGATCCTAAGTCCCACGCGCTGAAAAACCTGCCGTTTAATACCCCTTGGTCGGGAAATTTCTTGGCCACTCTGCGACAACTCTCAGCCCTGGATCCACAAAAACCGATTCCGGGTGGCGCATTAAGTCTGAAGGATGAGAATTTTCGATTAAGCCAAGCGGTTAGCCTTGCTTTTCCGGCCAGTGAGATCGCTTCACTCACTTGGCAAGATAACCAATTAGCTATCAAGCTCTTTAGCTTAGGCGTTTGGGGACCGCAGGGGCCGCTGCCGCTCCATTTTTCAGAATTAGCATTAACCCGCACCCAACAGCAAGATAGTGCTTTGATCGATTTTATCGACCTCTTCCATCATCGAAGTATGGCGATATTTTTCCGAGCTTGGTATGCCGCGCAAGATACTGCCTCCTTGGACCGCCCAGAGTGTGATCG
The DNA here is from genome assembly GCF_900111105.1 of Rosenbergiella nectarea. Classification (GTDB taxonomy): domain Bacteria; phylum Pseudomonadota; class Gammaproteobacteria; order Enterobacterales; family Enterobacteriaceae; genus Rosenbergiella; species Rosenbergiella nectarea. The sequence continues at coordinate 153,725 of NZ_FOGC01000006.1, forward strand.
ATTTTCATATTATGTTCATTGCTTATCAGGGCTGCCTATACCCGCTACTACGCCCCCACCACTCACACGGCATAAGCTCCTCTCCGCAAGCTTTCATCTCGCACGTAAAAATTGCGCGCCACAAGATCTGATTTCAACGCTCAATGCGTTGTTTCATTTACCTTTCCAAGTTGAGGAGTTCCAACCCGGTTGGATTACACTAAACCTTGAAGAGCAAAGTCGTCTGGATGATAAAGCCTCCCCACCGCTATTAGGCCATGGCGCGATCCTCGGTGAGGCAAGTTATCAATCCGGTCATAAATTTAAGGTGTGGTGTGGCCCATTGACTTATGAGCAATATCTTTCCTTACATCCCGATCAAGATCGTTTAGCGCGTATTGCACAAACTATCCAACACCTTACAGGAGGCAATTATCACTCTGATATTCAGCTTATTCTGGCTGTCCCCCCCCCACTACCCTGCGCGCTATCCAGTCGCCAGCAGCTAGGCTTCGATACGTGGCTGGCCAATGAAGAAGAGGGTACCCCTCAATTAGGTATGATTTATCCATCCCGTCTTAGCGTCGAACACTGAACGCGTGACAATGACTCAAGGAAGAGAATATGTCAGCTTTAACGCCAATTTTCGCTCAGTACCCATGGCTTTGGGAGCCTATCAATGATGAACACCCCTGTGGCACGCCCCTAGATTATCACTCGGCGTTTTTGGCCTTACAGCAACAGGTCTCATCGTCTTTATCTATTGAATACGGGGAGTTCGTTCAAGCCCCCACCCCGATTAAATGGTCGTCGTTACTCCCCACCCTTCATACGTTGAGTCAACAAACTAAAGATATTCGCCTGATCATATTGCTAATACGCGCCCATTTGCCGCAAGAAGGCATAACCTCTATTATCGAGGGAACTGCACTGTTAATCGCGCTACTTGAACGATGGCCAGAAGCGGTACATCCGCAATGCTATGATGAAGGCGATCATGTCCCAGAATTCCGCCACAACGCTTTAGCCGGTCTTGACGAGATTGAAGGCTGCGTGGCTGAACTCCGACGGTGTACCTTGATTACCGCTGAGGAAGAGGCTTACTCCCTCTCGGAAGTTGAACAGTGGATCCTCTCTGATAAAACACGTTCGTTAACAGAAAGAGAGCGGTTACAACAACTCTATCACCATCACCACTCTTTTTTTGAGTCTTGTCTTGTAGCACAGCAACGCCTAAACCAATTATGTCAGTTACCCAGTAGCGCCTTGGGAACTGATTCACTCTCTTTTCCTCATCTTTCATCGCTATTAGCCACTTTCTGCCGCTTTCATCAGCGACAACCTCAGGGGCCCTTCCCTAATGACACCCCTATTTTAACGGCTGCTGCTGGCCAGCCGTCAAGGGTGGAGACATTGCACTATCGCAGCGAAGCACGCGAAAAGTTGCGCGAAATCCGCGAGAACTTCGCCTATTACGAGCCCAGTAGTCCACTGAGTCTCCTTTTGTCGTTTGCTGAAAACAGTATTGGCTTAGATTACCCGCAAATTAGTCAACGCTTTCCTCGCGAGCTTCTCTCTCTGCTCACTCTTGAAAAGGAATGTTAAAATGAAATGGTTATACGGATTATTTTTACTTATCACACTCAATAGCTCCGGTTACGCCGCCTGCTTTTTAGCCCGCGGCACACTCACAACCCTGACTATCCCTTCTCAAACCTTAATCATTGATGCCGATGCCCCTGTCAGTGTCGATCGCCCTTTTGCCCGTATTGACAGTTTACCGATCACTGCACGTATTGGTTACGACGATTGTGATCGCGGGACTGAATATGGACGACAGCTTATTTACCTCACCAATCGGGAAATTTCTAATCAACTCTACGCCACAGATATTCCTGGCATTGCGGTAAAAGTATTATGGACTAATGGTCGAGATGGTTATGGCGGTTACCCTAAAAGACAAACAATGGTGTTCCCTAATGGCATATTGAAAGGAACGTTCGATTACGAACCTGGATCGGCTTATCGATTGGAATTTTATAAAGTTGCCGACACGCTCTCGCTCTCGACCAATGCTGACGCGCAACTCCTACCACTGGGTATTATTGCCTACAACTACCTCTTCACTCCAACGCCAAGTAGCTATTCAATGCGATTAAATTTAGGGGCCTTAACCCTGAAGAGTATTCCTAGCTGTACCCTCGACTCCAGTAAAACGATCGACTTTAATCGGGTCAATGCTAACGGGTTGGCGCAGGGGGTTTATCGCGATCTACACTTTAAAATTAGTTGCCGCAGTGATTACCAGCGCTTCTCACCCCGAGCATCAATCAGTGCCCAGACACTCAGCAGCGACCACCAATCCATTAAAGTGACAGATTCCGCAGGACAGGACGATCGACTGCGTATCTCGATTTATGACAGTAATAAAAATCTACTTCTAGTGGATGGCACACGTAGCGAAAGCCTGAACAATATTGCGAGCCTAGGCGAGGCTAACTTTACTTGGCAAGCAGTTTTAAGACCTGGCCTCAACAGTCCTCCCGCCGCAGGGCCATTCACCGCCTATGCGGAAATACAATTTACGATTGAATAAATTAACGATGGATCATCGCATCTTTATCAATATCGCCAGTTATCGTGATCAAGAGTTGTGGCAGACGCTTGATAGCGTGATTACCCAAGCTGAAGATGCCAGTAAATTGCATATTGCCATCTATTGGCAGGACGATAACGATCTCAATCGCCTTATTGAGGCGGGATGGGCACCGGCTTCGGTCTCGGCAATTGCTGGGTTTCCGGTTTACCAACTTCAGGGCAGCGCTGCACTGGTTGAACTGATTGCACTGCCTTATCAAAAGGCGCAAGGGGTCGGTTTTGCTCGCGCCCTGTGTGATCAACTTTATCAGGATGAACAGTGGTTTTTGCAGATTGATGCCCATAGCTTATTCGATAAAATGTGGGATAGACGCTTAATTGATACCCTCGCTACCTTGAGCCAACAGTGTACTAAACCCTTAATCAGTAATTATCCACCGAGCTATCACACCACACCGGAAGGCGATATTGTCTTTGCTAAACATGCTCATCGCGTCACTTTTAATACCTTTAATCCAGAGGGACTGCCGACCTTAGCGAGCCGGGTATTAACCAGTACCTATCCGGTACAAGGCAGTTTTTTGGCGGCGGGGTTTATTTTTACTCAAGGTGCTTTTGTGACGGAAGTCGGTAATGATTCGACTATTTTCTTTGAAGGGGAAGAAATTACGCTGTCACTGCGCGCTTTTAGCTGGGGTTATGATATTTATCACCTGGGGTATCCCGTTCTCTGGCACCACTATACTCGTCAAGACGCCCCGAAAATTTGGAACGACCAGAGTCTCTCCGCTCAGCAAGCGGGTGAAGTCGACCGAACCTGGATATCACGGGAGCTTCGATCACAACAGCACGTGAAAAGATTATTGGGCCTACCCACCCTCTCTCAATTCAAAGCAGGGGATAAAACCCTTGGCCCACTGCGAACACGCCAGCAGTTCGAACACCAATGTGGCCTAAATTTTCAGTTAGCCAGTTGCTACGCTGACTGTTTGTCGCCAGAGTGTCGTAGCCATTTTCCTCCCCCGCCTAACGATGCCGCATGGCGTAATGCTCACCGTATTTATCATACAAAGCCGATCAACGTGACGTCATTAATCGGGTCAACGTTACCCGATAAGCTCTTTATTCATCTCTATGGCCTGAATACGCCGCGCCTGGCTCAGTACCAGTATTCAACTGCTCAGGTGATGGCTCGATCCGGCAGGCTTGATATTACGTGCTGGTCGACCCCTAATCGTCCTCCCTCGCTGATACGCCTTGCCTCGTGGTGGGAGGGGTCTGGCTGGGGGATTATCATCGAATGGCCTTGGTCAAAGGAAGATGGGCCCTATTGTTTACTTTAAGGAAAAATTACTATGGATGGTCAACTATCTAAATATCCCTTTGCTGATGGGTATTTTCTTACACCGGTTCCGCTCGACAACCGCAGTGTGCATCAGCTTCACTTTATCGATAAGCAAGATAATGCCTATCAAATTATTATCAACCATGGACGGCTTAACGATAATCAAGATCTCCAGCACTTTGTCGATCAAGAAGTTGAGAAAATGCAACGCCAAGTGCCCGCCTTTACCCTTGAGACATCGTTACCCCCCCGCACATTGGGGCCCGCACAATGTGAAATAATTCAACAAACCCATAAGTTCTTATATGAGGGCTGTTTTTTTACTCAGCACTGCGCCTTTATTCACTTACCCCTGCATCAGCACCTAAACCCCTATAAAAGAAATATCGTGATGCTGTCGCTTGCGTCGGCGGCTCCTCAACCTGAGCAACGCGAACACTTTCAAGGGATCATTAATAGTTTCGTTCCGTGGGAGTAGAGCTGGCGCATAATCCTCACGATGCCGGGTCTGCACTATACTGACAGTCACGCCCCTTCAGTAATGAGGAATATCGACGATGACGCAAGCAACTCATAGTTATCAACCGGCACAGGGTCATGGTTTAGCCCATGACCCACTCAATGCCATTATCGCCCCACGGCCTATTGGCTGGATCTCCTCACGCAATGCCGCAGGCCAACGGAATCTAGCCCCCTATAGCTTTTTTAATCTTTTTAATTACCACCCACCGATCATTGGTTTCGCCAGTAGCGGATGGAAAGACAGCGTGGCAAATATTGCCGAAACAAAAGAGTTTGTGTGGAACCTGGTGACCCAGCCCTTAGCGCCGGCAATGAACCAAACCTCTGCGCCACTGCCTCATGGCGAAGACGAGTTTGCACTAGCCGGATTAACGCCGGTCCAAAGCAAACTTATTGCCGTCGACCGTGTGGCGGAAAGCCCGGTACATTTCGAGTGTCGGCTAACCCAGCTGCTCCAACTGCGCGATAGCCAAGATCAGCCTATCGACAGTTGGTTGGTATTAGGCGAAGTGGTAATGATTCATATAGAGGCATCGTTACTGGACAGTGAGGGGATCTATCAAACCATTGATGCAGCGCCGATACTGCGTGCGGGAGGCCCATCGGCCTATTATGGTATTTCTGAGGAGCAGCGCCTAGATCTGTGGCGGCCAACATAAGGATAAGCAGGAGCACTGTTCACCCGTGCGCCTAAATATGACGGGTGAGCCCTCTAGTGCAAGAGTATAACGATTACCGACTTAGCTTAGCATTGCGACCAGCACCGCAATTAACAGTAAAACATAAAGCCGGGCATGCCACCCATCAGCGATTTTGGGTAGATTACGCTGGCTGATAGAGATCCCTACGCCACCCGTTACTATCAGGATTGCCAGTGTAGTGAGGCTTATATAGCCAAGAAAACCGCTTACCGGAATTTTCCCCCAGCCGTTGATCGTATAGGTGATGGTTGCACATAAGGCCACAGGGAGGGAGAGCGGATTAGCATGGCTAATACAGTCTTTTATGCTAAAGCCATGTTTACGTAGCAGAGGGACCGTCATAACACTACCGCCGACGCCAAACAGCCGTGGTCACTCCCGTCAGTCCACCAACAATGGCGATGATAGCAATATCGTTTAATATTTTTCTTTAACCGTTTTAGGTTTCCTCAGCCTTAAGTCATAACGTAAAAACACTGAAAGTCAAAGTAGCCATCACCCGATGAAAGAATGGCGCTAATAGGGAGATTTATAGAATGAGCGGTTGGGCGCAGACTATTTCAAGCCCAGCTTTCGATAAGCCTCTCAATTTTATCTGCGACAGCCTGTAGGTGACTAAGATAAAATACTTTTCAACCGCCGTGTGGAGTAAGGGTGTATTCGGTACAATTTTTCCGAACCCGCTTAACACTATAGTTTCTGATCCCGCGCTGACTGATGTGTTGGGTAATTTTTCATAAGGCTTAGTGATACTGAATAAGAATTAAAAAAATCACTGATTACCTTAAACTTAATGGAATATGAGTTATGCCGACCCATGACAACGCAAATGTAGCCGCCCACACCCCGATGATGCAGCAGTATCTCGGCCTTAAGGCTGAACATCCCGATATCTTGCTGTTCTATCGAATGGGGGACTTTTATGAGTTATTCTTTGATGATGCACGCCGTGCCTCCCAGCTTCTGGATATCTCATTAACCAAACGGGGTTCTTCTGCCGGGCAACCCATTCCAATGGCTGGGGTTCCCTACCATGCAGTCGAAGGCTATTTAGCCAAGCTGGTACAGATGGGGGAATCGGTCGCGATTTGTGAACAAGTCGGCGACCCAGCACTCAGTAAAGGCCCCGTAGAACGCAAGGTATTACGTATCGTCACGCCAGGTACGATCAGTGATGAAGCCTTACTGAATGAGCGCCAAGATAATCTGCTGGCCGCAGTTTATGAAACGAAACAAGGTTTCGGCTATGCGACCCTGGATATTGGTTCAGGGCGTTTTCTGTTAACCGAAGCAGAAAGTGAGGAGACGCTTGCAGCAGAGCTACAACGCACCAATCCCGCAGAACTGCTCTATCCTGAAGGTTTTGCCGCCTTTCATTTAATTGAACAGCGCCGAGGCTTACGCCGCCGCCCCATCTGGGAATTTGACCTTTCCACCGCGCGGCAACAACTGACATTACAGTTTGGTACCCGTGACTTACAAGGTTTTGGGGTAGAACAAGCCTTACTCGCACTACCGGCGGCAGGCTGCTTATTACAATATGCTAAGGATACCCAGCGTACTGCATTGCCGCATTTACGTAGTGTCACTATGGAGCGCCAGCAAGACACCATTATCATGGATGCCGCCACGCGCAGAAACTTAGAAATAACGCAAAATCTCGCCGGTGGTACGGATAACACGCTTGCCTCAGTACTGGACCGCACCGTTACCCCGATGGGTAGCCGGATGCTTAAACGTTGGCTGCATACGCCCCTACGAGATGCCGCGATCATTACTGCCCGTCAGCAGGCGATTGCCGAATTACAGCCATTAGCCTCATCGCTACAGCCCCTACTCCATCAAATTGGTGACTTGGAACGTATTCTCGCGCGATTAGCTTTGCGGTCAGCGCGTCCTCGAGACTTAGCGCGTATGCGGCACGCCTTTCATCAGCTTCCTGATATTCAAGCACTGCTGACCGAAACTTCTGGCCCTTCTCTCAAATTATTAGCCGAACGCAGTGGAGAATTTGCTGGGCTTCGTGAATTACTCGACCAGGCCGTCGTCGAGACGCCGCCGGTTTTGGTGAGAGACGGTGGCGTTATTGCCGAAGGCTATCATGCAGAGTTGGATGAATGGCGGGCCTTAGCCGCAGGCGCGACAGACTATCTTGACCGCTTGGAAATTCGTGAACGCGACCGTTTAGGGATTGATACCCTAAAAGTTGGCTACAACGCGGTACACGGCTACTTTATTCAAGTCAGTCGTGGACAAAGTCACTTGGTCCCCATTAACTATGTACGCCGCCAAACCTTAAAAAATGCCGAGCGTTACATCATTCCCGAATTAAAAGAGTATGAAGATAAGGTTTTAACTTCTAAAGGCAAAGCGTTGGCCTTGGAAAAAGCGCTCTATGACCAGCTCTTCGATCAATTGCTGCCACATCTTGCCGACTTACAGCAGAGTGCAACAGCGCTAGCGGAACTCGATGTGTTGACCAATTTGGCCGAGCGCGCTGAAGCATTACATTATGTTTGCCCTGAATTGTCCGAACAGACGGGTATCGAGATCACGCTGGGCCGACATCCCGTGGTTGAACAGGTACTAAAAGAACCCTTTATTGCCAATCCCGTATCGCTACAACCCCAACGCCGGATGCTGATTATCACCGGCCCTAATATGGGCGGTAAAAGTACCTATATGCGGCAAACCGCATTAATTGCTTTACTAAGCTGGATCGGCAGCTATGTCCCGGCTGAAGCCGTAAAGATCGGCCCGATAGATCGCATCTTTACCCGTGTGGGTGCCGCCGATGATCTCGCTTCAGGGCGTTCGACCTTCATGGTCGAAATGACCGAGACAGCCAATATCCTCAATAATGCGACCCGAAATAGCTTGGTGCTGATGGATGAGATTGGACGAGGTACCTCAACCTATGATGGATTATCACTGGCCTGGGCCTGCGCGGAAAATCTTGCCAGCCGATTACAGTCATTGACTCTCTTTGCCACCCACTATTTTGAACTCACCGCGCTGCCTGAGCAACTTGAGGGTGTTGAGAACGTTCACCTTGATGCTCGGGAGCATGGCGATAGTATCGCTTTCATGCATACAGTGAGTGAAGGGGCCGCCAGCAAGAGTTATGGGCTGGCTGTCGCGGCGCTAGCCGGTGTACCGAAAGAGGTCATCAAACGCGCTCGGCAAAAATTACGTGAACTGGAGGCACAGCCCTCCCATACTCCCACGGCGAATAAGGATACCAACCAACTATCCTTATTAGTCGAAGAAACGTCTCCAGCGATCGAAGCGTTAGAAACACTCGATCCCGATACTCTTAGTCCCCGCCAAGCGCTGGAATGGATCTATCGCCTTAAAACCCTGCTCTAAATCCTAGACAAAAAAAAGCCATCTTACGATGGCTTTTTTATCGGTAACGGTCGATTACATGAATAGTGCATCAAGGCTCAGGCCTTGACCTTCTAAGATCTCGCGTAAACGACGTAGACCCTCAACTTGGATCTGACGAACACGTTCGCGGGTAAGTCCGATTTCTTGGCCGACATCTTCAAGCGTAGCTGGCTCGTAGCCTAGCAGACCGAAACGACGCGCGAGAACTTCCCGCTGTTTGGCATTCAGTTCATACAACCATTTCACGATACTTTGCTTCATATCGTTGTCTTGGTTGGTGTACTCTGGCGAGTTATCATCGTCGTCGGAAATCATGTCCAGTAATGACGTTTCCGAGTCGCCACCGATTGGCGTATCCACCGAAGCAATACGTTCATTAAGGCGAAGCATTCGACTGACATCCTCGACTGGCTTATCCAATTTCTGTGCAATATCTTCGGCAGTTGGCTCGTGGTCCAGAACTTGCGTCAGTTCACGTGCAGTACGTAAATACACATTTAATTCTTTAACGATATGGATAGGCAGACGAATGGTACGCGTCTGGTTCATGATAGCCCGCTCGATTGTTTGACGGATCCACCATGTCGCATAGGTAGAGAAGCGGAAACCTTTCTCAGGGTCAAACTTCTCGACCGCACGAATCAAACCAAGGTTACCTTCTTCGATCAGATCGAGTAGCGGCAGGCCACGGTTGTTATAGCGACGCGAAATTTTCACCACCAGACGGAGGTTACTTTCGATCATTCTACGGCGTGAAGCGACATCGCCTCGTAGCGCACGACGAGCAAAATAGATCTCTTCTTCTGCAGTAAGCAGTGGCGAGAAACCGATTTCACCTAGATAGAGTTGAGTAGCGTCCAGAACCCGTTGGGATGAATTCGGCGAAAAGAGATCTTCCTCTGCGCTAGAAATTCCATAATCATCTTTAGAATCGCTGGTCGCATTCTGCTCTTCGAAAGCTACATTCTCATGATCGTCATAATCAACATCATGTAACTCTTCAACTTTACGCGTATTCTGACTCATTGTGATGCCTCCTGGTCCTGGCAGAGCCAGAAGGCCCTGCATCTATCGCTGCGGTAAATAACGCAACGGATTGACGGATTTTCCTTTATAACGAATTTCAAAGTGCAATCTTACCGAACTCGTCCCTGTACTGCCCATGGTGGCAATTTTTTGACCGGCAGTGACTTCTTGTTGCTCTCTAACCAACATCGTGTCGTTGTGTGCATAGGCGCTGAGGTAATCATCATTATGTTTGATGATAATCAGGTTACCGTAACCGCGTAACGCGTTCCCTGCATACACAACTCTACCTGCTGCTGTAGAGACCACTGCTTGACCACGAGAACCCGCAATATCGATCCCCTTATTTCCACCTTCCGACGCCGAGAAACCATCAATAATGTTTCCTTTTGTCGGCCAACGCCAAGTCGTAATTGGCGTCGAGCTGGTCGTACTACTGACGGTCGGAGCGGTTGCCGGTGCCACAATAGGCGCCGCAGCACTCCCTGTTACAGCCGCTTTGCTCGGTAATAATTTACTGCTTGATTGAGCAGAATTATTGCTGCTTTGTTCGTCAGAATCTTCAGAATACGTAACTATTGGCTGTTGTGCAACCTCTTTGGGAACGGTTCTCTGAACATTATTTGCGCTATTGTTATTAGAAGAGATGTTATCTGCTTTACTAATTTCATTAGGCCCTGTTATGGGTTGTCCCGCACCGTTACCAATTTGGAGAACTTGGCCAGCATTTAAGCTGTAAGGGGCTGCAATACTATTTTTTTGTGCAAGATCACGAAAATCGTTACCTGTAATCCATGCGATATAAAATAATGTATCACCGCGCTTAACAGTGTAGGTGCTGCCGTTATAACTACCCTTAGGAATATTCCCATAATTACGGTTATAAACAATTTTGCCATTTTGCAGTTTCACTGGCTGGCTACTGACCACTTGCTGAGTAGACTGAACCGGCTGAGTCGATTGTACTGGCATTACTGGCTGAGACGCCTGAACGGGTTGTGCGGCCATTGAACGTGGCGCACGTGGGACAGTAGACGACGTCCTCGGATACTGCTGAACCGCACGTTGGGTGGAGCCTGCTGGCGCTCCGCCACTCGCACCAATAGCTGTGATCGGGGCTTGTGAATCGGTACTATCAGAACTACATCCTGCCAAGCTGGCAGCAATCAATGAGGCGAGCGCCATCTGGCGATAATTAATACTGTTGCTTCCTTTGCTCATTCATTCCCCCATAAGGCTTACGGCTATTGGTTTTACGATCCTCGTTCGGACTGTAAACAACTTAAATGAAATAATCGTCCAATAATAGCAGGCAACGCCAAGACAGGCTATGAGACGATGTGAGGAAAACGTTAAGCCAGATCACCTGGAATTAACGGGACAAACCTTACTGGTTCAATCATATCGTCGGTGAATTCTTCGCCAATACGTTGGATTCGCTGTAAAAATTGTTGCTCCTCGCCGACGGGGAGAACCATCACTCCCCCATCGGCTAATTGCGCCACAAGCTCGAGCGGAATCTGAGGAGCGGCTGCAGTCACAATAATGGCATCGAAAGGGCCACGAGAAACCCATCCATGCCATCCATCACCATGGCGTGTTGAGACGTTATGCAAATCGAGGTTTTTCAGTCGTCGTTTGGCCGCCCACTGTAAGCCTTTGATCCGCTCGACCGAATAAACGTGCTCAACCAAATTCGCCAATATAGCGGTTTGGTAACCCGACCCCGTGCCAATTTCGAGTACTCGTGAAAAAGGCGTTAGGCCGAGTAGTTCTGTCATTCTCGCAACCATATAGGGTTGCGAAATCGTTTGACCGTAGCCGATAGGGAGTGCGTTATTGTCCCAAGCCTTATGCTCAAATGCCTCATCGACAAATTGTTCACGCGGTACCAGTGAAATAGCACGCAGTATCGACTCATCAGCAATGCCGTGCTGACGCAAGTAATCAAGTAACATCTCTACACGCCGACTTAGCATGTGACTGGGCCCTCGACATTCCCTAACCATTCTGATAATTGGGATACTGCATGGTATGCAGTAAGATCAATACCTAAGGGAGTGATAGAAACATAGCCTTGTTCTACCGCATCAAAATCTGTCCCTTCACCCGCATCATGCGGCTTACCTTGTGGCCCGATCCAATAAAGGGTTTCACCCCGCGGATCACGCTGAGTTATTACCTTATTAGCAGGATGGCGATAACCACAGCGAGTGACTTTCCATCCTTTAATTTCCGCTAAAGGGAGATTAGGAACATTTATGTTTAGTACCGGACTCAACCGCAGCGGATGTTTCGCCAGTATTTTCAGAAGCTGGCAGGTAACCTCGGCAGCGGTATCGTAATGGGTATTGCCATTTAGCGATACCGCGAGTGCCGGTAAGCCAAGGTGACGGCCTTCGATGGCCGCGGCAACCGTTCCTGAATAGATCACATCATCGCCAAGGTTTGGGCCAGCATTAATCCCAGAGATAACAATATCGGGCGCAGGTGTCATCAGGCAGTTCACACCAAGATAGACACAATCTGTCGGAGTACCGTGCTGCACGGCAATATCACCATTGTCATGATGATAAGTGCGCAGTGGCATATCTAGGGTCAATGCACTCGATGCCCCACTACGGTTGCGGTCGGGAGCAATAATTTGGACGTCTACTGCTACGCTACGCAGTGCTTGGGCCAAACGTTGAATACCCGGTGCTAAGACACCGTCATCATTACTCAGCAGGATCCTCAATCATTTCTCCCTGTAACACGAGTTCTCTAACGACACTGGTTGCAAAGCTGCCTGCTGGCAACCAAAAGTCAAGCTGTAAATGCTGGCCATCTAACCATGTCCACGTCATGTCTCGCGGACAAACGAGCATCGCGCGGCGTGCTGCATCGACACGCTCATTTGATAACAGCGAGATAAATGCCTGTTGCGTCGCCAACTGTTGTTGCTCGAATTCAGCGGCTACGCCAGTCACGACAGTGTTCCCCTTACCGACTAATGGGGCGGTTATACGCAGTTCACCTTGTTGGACACGCGTTAGCGTCTCGCTAAATTCTTCTTCGCTCACGACAAACCAGCTCCCCCGCCCGGTAAGCTGCACACAATCGCCCACCCATAGTGTAGAGAGATTGGATTGTGCCGCGAGTCGAGCACTGGTAACTTGGTTAAAGATATCACTACGTATTGCGGAGAGTAGCAAGCTGCGCTTGGCACGGTCTTTAATCCGTATCTCTCCTGTTGCCCACTGTTGTGCGAGCGTTAAGTTATGGCGGTCTCGCCCAAAACGCTGTTCACCAAAATAGTTGGGGACCCCTCGTTCGGCAATCGCGGCTAACCGTTGCTCGACACTCGCTTTATCACTGACATCACGCACGATCAGTTCAAAAGTATTACCGGCCAAACCACCAATACGCACTTTACGTTGGTGACGTGCCACGTCCAAGATCTCCACCCCTTCAAGGGTAAAGTGTGCAAAACTTGGCATCTCTTTACCCGGAAGGCGCGCGCAGAACGTTTGCTCAGTGACGGCGTGACGATCTTTCATCCCCGCATAACTGACTTCTCGGGCCGGTATTTTCAAATATTTCGCTAAGGCATCTGCCACAAAACGAGTATTGCACCCCGTCTTACGTAGCCGAATTAATAAATGTTCACCTTGCTGATCAGCAGTATAGCCAAGATCTTCAATAACACGGAAGTCACTCGCTGACTGTTTAATGATGCCTGTCGCTGTTGGCTTGCCCAATAGCCATTGCAGTGGAGTCGACTCCATTATCCGCCAACCTTTACCAGTAGCGCGACGGCTTCGCAGGCAATCCCTTCACCACGGCCAGTGAACCCGAGTTTTTCGGTGGTGGTGGCTTTGACATTGACGTCATCCATATGACACCCTAAGTCTTCGGCAATATTAATACGCATCTGTGGAATATGCGGTAACATCTTTGGCGCTTGCGCAATAATCGTCACATCGACATTCCCTATTGCATAACCTTTCTCTTGAATTCTACGCCAAGCTTCACGCAGCAGTCCGCGACTATCCGCGCCTTTGAAAGCGGGATCGGTATCGGGAAACAGTTTGCCGATATCGCCCAGCGCGACAGCACCGAGCAGAGCATCTGTTAATGCGTGTAAGGCGACATCGCCATCAGAATGGGCAAGAAAACCTTGCGGGAAGGGAATGCGAACCCCTCCAATTATCAGGGGACCTTCCCCGCCAAAAGCATGTACATCGAAACCGTGGCCAATACGCATTATAATGCTCCTATTGGTTTTTTTGAGAGAGATAAAAGCCCGCTAACGCCAGATCTTCCGGGCGAGTCACTTTTAAATTATCGCTTCGCCCTTCTACTAATATTGGCTGATAGCCCGCTAGCTCTAAGGCGGAGGCTTCGTCCGTAATCTCTTTACCTTGTTCAAGTGCTTGATGTAAGCACTGTTTAAGTAGCGATAGGGGGAATAATTGAGGGGTCAACGCATGCCAAAGATCGGCGCGTTCCACGCTGTGTTGCACGCGCTGTTCACTAGCAATAGCCCGCTTCATCGTGTCTTTAACAGGGGTGGCTAATAAGCCTCCCACCGTAGAATGGCTAGTCAACCCGATTAAACGCTCAAGATCCTCAGAGGCTAAACATGGCCGAGCGGCATCATGCACTAGCACCCAAGATGTCGTCTGAGCGTCAATCACCGCCAAGCCTGCTAATACTGACTCTGCACGGGTTGCACCACCCACCACCGTACTGACACGCGGATCACGCGCAATAGGTAATTGTTGAAATCGATCGTCTTCAGGGTGCAACGCAACGATGACCCTATTTATAGCCTGATGATCAATAAGCGCCGCAATGCTGTGTTCAAGAAGAGTTTTGGGGCCAATAGAGAGATATTGCTTTGGGCAAGATGATTGCATGCGGCTACCAATACCGGCAGCAGGAACCACAGCAACAATTCCCGTAGTTGAAACGGTTTTCATCATTGATTTTCGTCGTTGTTATTGTCCTGATGCCGAATTATTTACGGCGTTACGATTCTGTTCAGGCACTAAGCGAAAGAAGGTTTCACCAGGACGAATCATCCCAAGTTCATCTCGAGAACGTTCCTCAATGGCTTCGGAACCACCATTCAGATCGTCAATTTCAGCGAACAGTTGGTCGTTACGCGCTTTTAATTTGGCATTAGCATCTTGATGCTGCGTAACTTCCTCGCTGACGCGACTGTAATCATGGATACCATTTTTACCGAGCCACAATGAATATTGTAACCATCCCAGTAAAATGAGTAGCAATAAAGTGAGTTTTCCCATCCTTCCCCCCAACAGAGTCGCTAATCTTCCCATAAGTTAGCGCCCGACTCCACTGTAACCTGTCGCAAGTCAGCGTTTTCCGACAACTTTTAGGCTACGCAGTGAGATAACTGTGGCTTTACCAGCCGACAAACGCATAAAAGAGTCCCCAAAAACTGCCACTCACTAGCAGTAGTGTCAGTATAAAAGTTAGGAAGATCTTCTGTTGTTGCCAAACCGAAATCGCCATCCCAGAAAAAACGGCGACGGGTAATAAAGCCAAAAAGAAAGGCCAAGTATAGAGGAAAAAAAACAGTACACTGGCCCCGAACGCGATGAAGGGGGAAAGTATTGCGAGGAAGTAAGCAAAAAGGCCAAAGCACCCCCCCGCAACGAGTGTTGAGGGCCACTCTTTAGGTAATGAGGGACGGATCATAACGGGGTCTGGCAACTCTGGCATAGCAATCGTAACTTATCCTTGGAGGGTTAAGCTGCGATAATAGCGCGCTCACGTAACAGATTGATGATTTGCTCGCTCAGTTTTGTAACCAATTGTTCGCCATCGACCCGTAATTCTGGTGAGAGCGGCGCTTCGTAGCCGGAGCCAATCCCCGTGAAGTCTTTAATTTCACCCGCTCTCGCTTTCCGATAGAGCCCTTTCGGATCGCGAGCTTCACAGATTTCGGGGGCCGTATCGACAAATATTTCGATGAATCTTTCTTCACCAATCAGCTCACGTGCTAACTGTCGCTCACTACGGTGCGGCGAAATAAAAGCCGTTAAGACAATCAGCCCGGCATCAGCCATCAACTTCGCCACTTCACTGATACGACGAATATTCTCCTTGCGGTCGTTATCACTGAACCCAAGATCTCGGCACAACCCTTGGCGAATATTATCGCCATCGAGCAGAAAGGTGCTACTCCCCAGCTGATGGAGCGCCTGCTCCACGGCACCTGAAAGTGTCGACTTGCCAGACCCCGAAAGCCCAGTAAACCAGACCACTGCACCACGGTGGCGGTGCAGCGTTTCACGCATTTCTGGTGTGACGGCATGTTCATGCCACACAATATTTTCAGCTTGCCGACTCATTTAAGGCTGTCTCGTAAATTTTTGGCATCCCAATGTGGGAAGTGTTTACGGACCAGATCATTAAGTTCAAGTTCGAAAGCACTGAATTGTCCGGTCGATTGTGTCGCGTCGAGCGTACGTGTCTGATACACCATGCCCGCGCCCACGGTGACATTACTAAGGCGATCAATAAAGATTAAGCCGCCGGTAACCGGGTTTTCTGCGTAAGGGTCAAGCATTAACGGCTCATCGAAGGTTAAGGCGACACGCCCAATGGCATTTAGCGGCAGACTCTCCGCCTCGCTGGTGGCTAAGGTATTAATATTGACTTGATGAATGATTTCATCAACCACCGCGCGTGCCGTTTTACCTGCTACTTTAATCTGGTAACTTTGTCCCGGCTGTAACGCATTCTCTGCCATCCATACCACATCAACTTCTGCAGCATGGGTCGGACTTAATTGTGCATCACCGTCAACTAACAGGTCACCGCGCGAAATATCAATTTCCGTTTCCAACACCAGCGTCACGGCTTCGCCTGCCGAAGCCTGCGGTAAGTCGCCGTCAAAAGTAGTGATCTTAGCCACGCGGCTGCTAACACCGGACGGTAAGACTTTGATGCCTTGTCCAACCGATACCGTGCCTGATGCAACAGTGCCGGCATAGCCTCGAAAATCGAGGTTTGGACGATTGACGTATTGTACAGGGAAGCGCATAGCTTGCCCTTCACTCACTCTTATCACTTCCACCGTTTCAAGAATTTCAAGCAGTGTTGGCCCGCTGTACCATGGCATGTACTGACTGTTAGCCGCGATATTCTCACCCTCTAGAGCAGAGACTGGAACGAAACGGATATCGAGGTCTTTCGGTAATTGCTCTGCAAAATCGAGGTATTGCTGGACGATCTCATTAAACGTGGTCTCGTTATACTCAACCAGATCCATCTTATTTACCGCAACGACCAAGTGTTTGATACCCAATAAGGTTGAGATAAAACTATGGCGGCGAGTTTGATCCAGTACACCTTTACGCGCATCGATGAGGAGGATGGCCAAATCACAGGTCGAGGCACCCGTTGCCATATTCCGCGTATATTGCTCATGCCCGGGGGTGTCCGCGATGATGAATTTGCGTTTTTCGGTAGAAAAATAGCGGTAAGCCACATCAATAGTGATACCTTGCTCACGCTCGGCTTGTAAGCCATCTACCAGTAAGGCTAAATCAAGCTTCTCACCTTGGGTACCATGGCGTTTGCTGTCATTGTGTAGCGAAGAGAGCTGGTCTTCATAAATTTGACGGGTATCGTGTAACAGACGGCCAATCAGGGTACTTTTCCCATCATCGACGCTGCCGCACGTTAAAAATCTTAATAGGCTTTTGTGTTGCTGAGCGGTCAACCAAGCTTCTACGCCACCTTGTTCGGCAATTTGTTGTGCTAATGCATTATTCATAATCAGATCCTTAGAAGTAACCCTGGCGTTTTTTCATTTCCATCGATCCGGCTTGGTCCCGGTCAATAACGCGCCCTTGACGCTCGCTGGTCGTGGATACCAACATCTCTTCAATGATTTCCGGTAACGTCTCAGCGGACGACTCTACCGCGCCCGTCAGCGGCCAGCATCCTAGGGTACGGAAACGGACCTTACGCTGTTCAATTTTTTCACCCGGCTGTAAGTCAATGCGGTCGTCATCGATCATCATTAACATACCATCACGTTCCAATACCGGTCGCTCCGCGGCCAAGTAAAGGGGAACGATCTCAATATTCTCTAAAAAGATATACTGCCAGATATCGAGTTCGGTCCAGTTAGAGAGCGGGAACACACGGATACTTTCGCCTTTGTTGATCTGCCCGTTATAGTTGTGCCAGAGCTCTGGCCGTTGGTTTTTCGGATCCCAACGGTGGAAACGATCACGGAACGAATAAATACGCTCTTTAGCGCGGGATTTCTCTTCATCGCGGCGAGCGCCACCGAAAGCCGCATCAAACCCATATTTGTTTAATGCTTGCTTTAACCCTTCGGTTTTCATGATATCGGTGTGTTTGGCACTACCATGCACAAAGGGATTAATGCCCATTGCCACCCCTTCAGGGTTACGGTGGACGATTAACTCTGCGCCGATTTCTTTGACGGTACGGTCACGGAATTCGTACATTTGCTTGAACTTCCAGCCCGTATCGACATGCAAAAGGGGGAACGGTAATTTGCCAGGATAAAAAGCTTTACGGGCTAGGTGCAACATGACCGAAGAATCTTTACCGATCGAGTACATCATGACCGGATTAGAAAATTCTGCCGCCACTTCGCGTAGGATGTGAATACTCTCTGCTTCCAGCTGACGCAGGTGAGTTAGTCGTTGTGGGTCCATACGATACCTCAAATAATGGGTGTAAGCGCTGAAGAGGAAGTAATCGATGCGGATGACTTCTGAAACCAGGCTAAATGCTTATGTAAGTGAACAACCTCGCCAATCACCACTAATGCCGGCGTAGGCGCTTTGGCCGCTAAGTCCGAGAGCTGGTCGAGGCGACCGGTCAACACCTGTTGATCCTGTCGAGTCCCTCGCCCAATCACCGCAACGGGCGTATCGGCGGCGCGTCCGTGTTCGATCAGGCGACGGCTAATTTCTGCCGCTTTCACCGTGCCCATATAAATGGCCAGGGTTTGATCGCTTAAGGCTAAGGCCGCCCAGTCAGGCTCCCGTCCATCTTTACGGCAGTGTCCGGTGATAAACACCGCACTTTGCGCATAGTCACGGTGGGTCAGCGGAATTCCCGCATAAGCGGTTGCTCCTGCTGCTGCCGTGATCCCGGGAACGACTTGGAAAGGGATGTTTGCCGCAACGGCTGCTTCAAGCTCTTCGCCCCCGCGCCCAAAAATAAACGGGTCGCCGCCTTTCAGACGAACGACTTTTTTCCCTTCTAACGCCAGGGTGACAAGTAATTGGTTAGTTTCGTCTTGCGGGACTGAGTGAGCGCCGGCCCGTTTACCCACACAAATACGCTCGGCATCACGACGGACAAGATCCAATACCTCTTCGCTGACCAGATGATCGTAAAGCACCACATCGGCCAACTGCATGACTTGTAGACCTCGTAGGGTCAATAGACCAGGATCTCCCGGCCCACCGCCGACTAGATAAATTTCACCACGTTGTGAAATAGGCTGATGCAAGCTATCTGCCAGGATTTTTTCAGCCTGAGGCAGATTGCCAGCCGTAGCTTGATGTAAATATTCACCGTTAAAAAGGCGCTCCCAAAAACGGCGTCGATCCGCCATCCGATGGAAACGCTGTTTAACGCGATCGCGCCATTGTCCAGCGAGCTGTGCAGCATCGCCTAACCGTGCAGGCAATAACGTCTCAATCTTTTCGCGCAATGACCGAGCAAGTACCGGTGCCGTACCCGCAGAGGAGATCGCCACAATAATCGGGGACCGATCGACGATTGAGGGAAAAATAAAGCTGCAACGGGCTTGGTCATCGACGACATTGACCAATTTAAACTTACGTTGGGCATCTTGATAGACCCGTTCATTTAATATTGAATCGTCGGTCGCGGCGATAACAAAGAAAACCTGATCAATTTGTGCCGCATCGTACTCTGTGGCGATCCATAAGACTTTTTTCTCATTGACCCACGCGTTAACCTCTTCCGAGAGCTGACGAGCGGCGATATGGACGATAGCGTTCGCGCGGAGTAAAAGATCGATTTTTCGCGATGCGATTTCTCCACCACCTATTACTAGAACCGGGCGGTTTTTTAATTCAGCAAATAGCGGTAAGTAGTCCACACACACTCAGTAAAGTTAGTCTTTCAATGAATAAACTATATAAGCTTAATTGCCTATTGATGAAATGTTGTTTTGGAATGAGCAGTAACTTTATGGAATAAGCTTAGCGATTTTTTTGCTTTAGCCTTTGGCCGTAGTAAATCAGATAATTTGCTGACTTTACGTGAGGTGATTAATGCTATTATCTTGGCTGAGCCACCGAGTGGAACCCATTAATAATGTTAAGTTTATTGAAGAATAAATCGGCCCTGGCAGCCCTATACTTAGGTTTTTTACTCACTCCTTTTGCAGGCCATGCCGATTCTGACTCGAATCTTGGTAAGGTGGCTGAACAACACACTCGCTACATTGCCACGTATTTCCCCGGCAGGATGTCGGGTACGCCAGCAGAGTTTCTGACCGCAGAGTATTTGCTACAGCAGTTTAGTCAGTTGGGGTATCGCGTACATATCCGTTATGAACCCGGGGCCGTGCGTCCGTTATCAGCGACCTCGGTGGTGGCAGAACGTCCCGGGCAGTTACCTCAAGAAATCGTGGTAATGACTCATATCGATACGCCACAGTCTTACACTGCTCAGCAGCGCCTGCACAATGTCGGCGGCCTCAACTGTCAAGGGGTCGATAACAATGCTGCCAGCTTAGGCGTTATGTTGGAATTAGCTAAGCGCTTAGCCGACCATCACAATGGATATCGCTTACGTTTTGTGGCGTTAGGGGGTACCCAGCCGCCCCTGCAAGGGATGAGTGATTACTTGAAAAGCTTATCGGGTGATCAGCGTAAAAATATGTTACTGGTAGTGGATATGACAAATATTGTCGCCGGGAAGCACCTCGCCTTCCTCAGTGGCAATACGACGGCAGCGGCGGTGCGCAAACAAACGACGGATCAGGCCAAAGCGATCGCTCAGCAGCATGCTATTCAATTATTGACGGCGCAGCTAGCAAGCAGCCGTTCGCGGACGCTCACGGCTTACGAACAAGTGGGTCTCCCCTACTTGCGTGTCACGTCATCGGATGCGGGTAAGCTTACTACCTTAGCGACCGGAGAAACGCAATCAGTGTTACGTGATAACGCGGCAAAAGATAACTTAGCCTACATCAACCGCCACTATCCGCACCGACTGACGCAACGTAGTTATCAGCTTGTAACTATTCTGACGCCGCTACTGCGTGGTTCACTGACGCCTACGCACGCCTCGGCGATCAAGCATTAACCCTCGTGTAGCCCACATTCGCGTTTCAGCCCGAAGAAACGCGTCTCTTCTTCACGCATTCCCGGCTCCCATTTACGCGTCGTATGGGTATCCCCTACCGAGAGATAGCCTTGTTCCCACAGAGGGTGGTAGCTTAGGCCATGTTTCTTCAGATATTGATACACTTGCCGATTATCCCAATCGACGATCGGTAAAAACTTAAAGATCCCCCGCGACAGTGACAACACTTGCAACTGAGATCGGCTTTCGGATTGCTCGCGACGTAAGCCTGCAAACCACGTTTTCACCTGCAACGTTTTCAAGGCTTGATTCAGCGGCTCCACTTTATTAAGTTGGTTATAACGCTCGAGCCCCTCAACCCCCTGCTCCCACAATTTACCGTAACGGGCTTCTTGCCAGGCAGGCGATAACGCCGCGCGGTAGACGTGTAAATTGAGCTGCAATTGGTGTTGCAGACTATCGATAAACTGATAGGTTTCGGGGAATAGATAGCCCGTGTCGGTTAAAATTACCGGAATGTTAGAGGACTGTTGCGCCACGAGATGTAAGCTTACCGCAGCCTGGATCCCGAAACTGCTGGTCAACGCATGCTGGCCAGGAAGATGCTCCAACGCCCAAGCCACGCGCTCTTCAGCACTTAAGGCTTCAAGCTGCTGATTAACGGCCGCTAGGGCCGCTTGTTGTTCACTTTTATCTAATAAGACTAATTCTGCTAAGTTGAGCTCAGCCATTACGCCTCCACTGCGGCCCAAAAATCACGAGCCGGATCGATAACTTCCCGAATAATCCCTGCACGAACGGTGTAATCACCAAAGCCTTCATGCTGTTCACGCTCTATTGCCCAGCGGCCAATCAGTTCGTCGAGGATTGAGAGTATTTCCGCTTCTTGAATATTTTCACGGTACATCGCAGGGATGCGGGTTCCAATGCGGTTACCGCCAAGATGAAGGTTATAACGGCCCGGCGCTTTACCCACCAGCCCGACCTCGGCTAATAACGCCCGACCACAACCGTTTGGACAGCCAGTCACCCGCATCACGATCGCTTCATCTGCCACACCGTGGCGGGTCATCAACGTTTCCACCTCACTGATAAAACCGGGTAGAAAGCGCTCGGCTTCAGCCATCGCGAGTGGACAGGTAGGAAATGCCACACAAGCCATCGAGTTTTCGCGTTGTGGCGTCACCTTCTCCATCAAACCATGCTCGACAGCCAACGCTTCAATCGCCTCTTTTTGGCTTTCAGGTACCCCGGCAACAATCAAATTCTGATTTGCGGTAAGCCGAAAATCGCCTTGGTGAATTTTGGCAATCTCCGCTATGCCTTTTTTCAACGGGCGGCCTGGGTAATCGAGTAAACGTCCGTTTTCAATAAATAACGTTAAATGCCAATGGTCATCAATCCCTTTAATCCAACCAAAACGATCTCCCCGGGTGGTGAATTCGTAAGGACGGATAGGAGCAAAGGTTAGCCCAGCACGCTTCTCGACTTCCGCTTTGAAGACTTCTGGCCCAACGCGCTCCAAGGTATATTTGGTTTTCGCATTTTTTCGATCGGTCCGGTTGCCCCAATCACGCTGTGTCGTCACCACGGCTTGCGCGACGTCTAACACTTTTTCGAGAGGTAAATAACCGAACTCCGTCGCGGTACGGGCATATGTCGCTTTGTTCCCGTGGTCAATCGATAGCCCCCCACCCACCAGTAAGTTAAAACCGACTAATTTGCCCTCTTCCGCGATAGCGATAAAGTTCAGATCATTCGCGTGGAGATCCACATCATTATGAGGTGGGATCACCACCGTAGTTTTAAACTTCCGTGGCAGATAGGTTTCGCCAAGGATAGGTTCTTGATCCGTGGTCGCCACTTTCTCTTTATCCCACCAAATTTCCGCGTAAGCACGGGTTTGGGGGAGCAGATGTTCAGAGATTTTCTTAGCCCATTCATAGGCTTCTTGGTGCAGAGCAGACTCTACCGGATTCGAGGTGCAGAGAACGTTACGGTTGACGTCGTTTGCCGTCGCCAACGCATCGAGGCCGACTTCGTGCAACATCTGATGCACAGGCTTAACGTTCTTCTTCAAAATACCGTGGAACTGAAAGGTTTGACGGTTAGTTAAACGAATACTGCCATATAGCGTCTTCTCTTGCGCAAAACGATCAATCGCCAACCATTGCTGAGGCGTAATAATGCCGCCAGGTAAACGGCAACGCAGCATCATAGCGTGACGTGGCTCTAGCTTCTGCTCCGTTCGTTCGGCACGAATGTCACGGTCATCTTGTTGATACATGCCATGAAAGCGGATCAGCAGATAGTTATCGCCATTGAAGCCGCCGGTCAGGCCATCATTAAGGTCTTCTTTGATCGTCCCGCGTAAGAAATGACTCTCTTTCTTCAGGCGCTCAGCATCGGATAATTTACCCTCTACGACTAAAGGGCCAGGATATTTTGTACTCATTAGTAGACATCTCTCTGATAGCGACGAGCAATGCGCAAATCGCTCAAATATTCGTCTGCAGACTCGCTGTCCATCGCACCATATTGAGCAATAATCTCTAATAAAGTGTTTTCGACATCTTTTGCCATACGGGTAGCATCGCCACAGACATAGATATGGGCACCTTGTTCAATCCAGCGCCACACTTCCTCACCCTGTTCACGAAGTTTATCTTGGACGTAAACTTTTTCTGCTTGATCCCGCGACCAAGCAAGATCGATCCGTGTGAGAAGCCCTTGTTTTACATACTTCTGCCATTCCACTTGGTAGAGGAAATCTTCGGTGAAATGAGGGTTACCAAAGAATAACCAGTTAGGCCCTTCTGCCCCGTCGTTATCCCGCTGTTGGATAAAAGAGCGGAAGGGAGCGATCCCGGTCCCTGGGCCTATCATAATGACCGGCGTATCCCCTTCAGTCGGTAAACGGAAGTGATCGTTATGTTCGATAAAAATCTCAATCTCATCGTCTTCTTGTAACTGATCAGCAAGGAAACCAGATGCGCCTCCGCTACGCGCACGGCCCTCAATATCGTAACGCACCACACCAACAGTAATATGGACTTCATCTTCGACTTCCGCTTGCGACGACGATATAGAGTAAAGACGCGGCGTCAGCGGTCGCAGGAGTTCGACGAGTTGCTGAGCAGTAAGCTGCGTCGGTGCGTGACGGATCATTTCGACGATAGGCCATTGCTGAGCAAACTGTTGCAGTGCGCTTTTATCGCTTATTAGGCCAAGCAAAGTCTCGTTCGCTGAGTGATGGGCATAACTCTCGACAATTTTGCTACTGTTGACGGTTAATTCTAAACGGCTGCGTAATGCCTCACTAATCGGTAACGTGACGCCCTCAACGCTGACGGTTTCAGCCCCGTCAATCCATAATAACTCGAGGACTTCACTCACTAATGCCGGATCGTTTTTAAACCACACGCCTAATGCATCGCCCGCTTGGTAACGTAATCCTGATTCGCTGATATCGATCTCAATATGGCGAATATCGCGGTCAGACTCGCGACCCGTAATTTTTTGACTGACCGACAGCGTTGCGGTGAGCGGCGCTTCTTTAGTGTAGGGTGTGCTATCTAAGGTATCGCTAGTGCCTGAGGCAACCTGCGAAACTGCCTGTGGCGAACTGGCCGGGACCAGAGCTTGGAGGCTCGCGACGACGTCTGAACGCCATTGCTCAGCCGCCTGAGCATAATCTACGTCGGCGTCAACACGCGGTAATAAACGATCTGCGCCAAGAGAGAATAATTGCTGATCAAAATCTTTCGCCGCTTGGCAGAAGAATTCATAAGAAGAATCGCCCAAACCGAAGACCGCAAAGCGGACGTCGGGTAATGCTGGGGCTTTTTTGGAGTGCAGATATTTATGAAACGCCACCGCTTCTTCCGGCGCTTCGCCTTCACCTTGAGTGGAGGTTACCACCAGTACAATCTTCTCTGCCGCAATCTGCTTGAATTTATAATCCGCCGCATTGACCAAATTAACCTGAAGCTGCACGCCGAGTAGATCATCACGTAGTTGCTCCGCTAAACGCCGCGCATTGCCGGTTTGTGAAGCAGAAATCAACGTAATACTCGGTTGCTCGACTTTCGCAGCAGGCGTAGACACTGCTGGGTTACTCGAAACGGCCGAGGAGTCGCCAAGACGCCCCCAGCAATACCCAGAGATCCACGCGAGTTGATGGGAAGTCAGTTCTTGAGTGACGTCTTGTAAGCGGGCAAGTTGCTCCGCACTAAGCGGCAGCTGAGGGGCTTGAGTGGTCATTGCTTATCGTATTCCAGTGCCAAGGGCAAAAATATCAGTAAGTGTAGAGTAACCGTACGATTATTACTGATAAAGACAGCTTAAGTATATTAAATAACTAAATACACTAACTCGTTTTAGTAGTAAGGCTTATCGATAAAACTGATTAGCCTAAAGACAGATTAACAATATGATGGGTTGACGGCGAAAAGGGTGAGAAGCGTTAACTTTTACGTTAAACTGCCCCCTTTTCACTCATCTATCGCGGAATTTTATCAACGCTATGGCAGTCACGACGTTATTTAAAGAATTTCAATTCGAAGCGGCGCATTTTCTCCCGCATGTTCCCGAAGGGCACAAATGTGGACGTTTGCACGGACATTCCTTCCTCGTTCGTTTAGAGATTACCGGTGAAGTGGACGCCCACACTGGATGGGTAATGGACTTTGCGGAATTAAAAGCGGCTTTTAAGCCTCTTTATGAAAGATTAGATCACCACTATCTGAATGATATCGCCGGATTGGAAAATCCGACCAGTGAGGTCCTTGCAGTCTGGATTTGGCAACAAATGAAACCCAAACTGCCGTTGCTGAGCGCAGTGATGATTAAAGAAACCTGTACCGCGGGCTGTACCTATCGCGGAGAGTAATCCTTAAGCGATATTAAGATATTTATGCGTCTGCATTGAAAAGCGCCAGTTCCTCGCGATGCAGGTCGCAATGCACAGTTCAGTGGCAGCCTTCTTACAGCTAATCGGCTGCAAGGCAATAATGCGTTGAGTAGAAGGTGGAACTTGGCTTAGCAGAAGATCCAGCGCGTCGATATCGCGCTGACGTCCAACCGGATGCTTCACTTCATTCGCTCTAAGCAAAGCACTGTTCAGTACATCATAGCCACCGCGCATATTCACTTTTGGCGATACCGTTACCCAAGTCGCTACCGAGCAGCGGATAGGATGTGTGCCGCTCGTTTCGATCTGGCACTGAAAACCTTCCTGCTCAAATTGTTCGGTAAGCAACGTCAAATCATAGAGCGCAGGCTCGCCGCCGGTGATCACGATATGTTTTGCCGTCCAACCTTGTTCGGCAATCACTGCCAGCAGCTGTTCGACGCTAGCATCCGCCCACGCCTCACTTTCCGCCATTTTATGCACAATGTCAGCAAGTGGCTGCTGCTGGTCAGCATACTTTTCCCAAGTGTGCTTAGTATCGCACCAACTACAGCCAACGGGGCATCCTTGGAGACGAATAAAGATGGCGGGTGCGCCAGTGTAAAATCCTTCACCTTGCAAGGTTTGGAACATTTCATTAATTGGGTAAAGCATGGACACTCAATTTCAGCTCGAAAAAGGCTATTATCGCAGAAGTTACCCGATTGATCATGTCCCAATGATGCCTACTGGGTAAAACTGCCGATCTCATCGCTAAGAAAACCTTTGATCAGGTCAACCACCTGCTTACGGTTTACCGCCTTGGCTGCATTGCCTTCGCCCGTACAATAATCACGCCACTTATTTACCCTTGCTGTCGAGTTAGTGGTAGATACATAATAGATATCGACCCGTTGAGCGTTGGTTTCAGGTCTTTCCAGGATACCCTCTTTAATTTTATCGCACAATTTATAGTCTTTTAAATAGCGGTCGGTGACCTTTTTAGGACCAGTACTATCATCACCATCAGACATAATCACAAAAATTTTCCGCGGGTTATGTCCCTTCATCATCACTGGCACAGAGCGTACTAACCCTGATGAAGTTGCGGTCCAGCCCTGTGGCTTCATATTTTGAAATTGGTCAAGTTCCTGGGCATCGTTGGTCAGCTCTATTAACCATGAATAAAGTCTAGCATCTGCAAGCTGACCGTCTCTATTCCACCAACCCGTGTTATGGCACATTCGACTAAAAGTACGGTATTTAGCATCGTCCCTTCCCGTCCACAACATAGGAAACGTTATAATCGCCTCATCGCTAAACATTCTTTTAAGCGTTTCGGGAAAATCCACTGCATCGATATGCTCGATGGTAAACGAATTAAGTTGCGCTTGTTTTACTTGAACCGCCCTAGCATATTCGTTGGTAATAATTTCCATTGATTTCTTTGAAAAAATATCATCGGCATAGAAGGTATTGCCAAGTATATCTTGTTCCTTAAATCGATTATCAAAACAGGAATAGGTGTCATGCCCTGCCTTTTCTCCCCCCTTACTATCGTTTTTTCGACACCATTTATCTAGGATGGTTTGTAGGGGGAGTGCTGGCCTAGACTGCCTCACATTATCGGAATAATACTTATAACGATGAGTATCCATATAGTATGTTTGCTGGTTTAGGTTCTTATACCTACTATCGATGAATTTATCCCCCCAGAAGGCATAGTTAATGTCCCACCCTTTTTTAGGCACGAATAACACGCTGCAACCTGCTTTAGGGCCGCCACGTTGGTTGGTTTCAGGATATTTTACCGCGACACCTGAACTGAATGGCACCATGGCAACTTTTGAATCCGGATTACTTTTAAGAATGAATTCGGTTAACTCTTTGAAAGTTTCTTTCAATAATCTTATGCCAGCACCTTGCTGTGATGTCGAAAAATCGACAACAAAAACGATATCCACGGGTCGTGACACTTTCTTTGTCACCGTAATAGCGGATGAACTCACAGTGAAGTTCTTTTTGTCTTCACTTAACGAACGGTGATAGAACAGAAACGGTAACTCGACTTTAATAATGGGTTGATAAGTCATAAATGCTGCATTCTTATCAACATCATTGCCAACCGTCGAGGTAGTCCCCGATAATGTTGGGGATTTAGTACTCTCTGGAAAAAACTCCTTAGCATAGTTGACTAACATTTTTTTCATACTTGCGGAGGGCTCACTTCCTTGGGTCACTGAGCTACTAGCGGAAACCATTAACCCTATTTCTGCAGAAACATCACCTAATTTAGATTTAGCGATAAACATCTTCAGAGAGTTCATTCCAAAGGCGATTAGAACAATAAGAAGAGGTAATAGCACAGCAAATGAAATCATTACCCCGCCATATTCATCTTTCATCCTCGGTATCGCGCGTGTTACTTTCCTTGTAAGCATTGGCGTATCTCCGCAGTTGTCGTAATGGCTCGTAGCAAATTTTTTTTATTATGGATAATAAAAACAGTTGGTAAACTCTGTGGCTTAAATTTCCTTACCCAAATTCCTTGAGTATCATTAATAATAGGAATGATATAAATATTGGAAATAAGTTGATTACTAATATTAATGAATGTCAC
Source organism: Rosenbergiella nectarea (assembly GCF_900111105.1). Lineage (GTDB taxonomy): Bacteria > Pseudomonadota > Gammaproteobacteria > Enterobacterales > Enterobacteriaceae > Rosenbergiella > Rosenbergiella nectarea. The sequence goes on from NZ_FOGC01000006.1 coordinate 182,149, forward strand.
TTTTCCTTTATTTTGTAACGTCGGACTTAAGTAATACTCCTCATTAAAATCCAAAAATAACGCCAACTGAGTAGGGACTGAGCTATTAATAAAAACATAACATTCAAGGTTATTCTTCATCGACGCATAACTCGTTGCAGAGAGTTGCATTAATAGTATAAGTCCTAATAGACTTACTTTACCCATTATTACCTCACTAAAAGAATAGTGTGTGCACTGACATACTCAGGAAGAATATTGGCACCTTTTAAAAGGGTATTCAGCGTTCCTTTAGGCGTAGGGACAATCAAAGAAACTTGATACAGTGGCAACCATCTATTACGACTACTGTAGGATGAAAATTCAATTTTCTTTCGTATTTCGGGTATTGATAGAGAGTTACATAGCCGCGAACCATAATCTAACTTTTGAACAGAACTTATTGTTTTCTTATCATTCTGCGTAAAGTGGACCGCTTCGACACGAAGGCAAAGTTCTGCATCGTAGCGATGATAGGTCAAACTTTTGACCAACTGGTAAATTTATTTCACATCGTTATTCGAAAAAGCTTCTCTTCTTCCATATAATTCATTTCTTTCTCGAAGAACAGAAGCAATAGAATAGTTAACCCTTTCTACTTGGCTTTTCATCGCTAACCAAGAACCATACTCAAGGATCGCTACCGTTATTATCGATAAGAATGAAAATATAAATGCTGCTTCGACGATTACACTACCTTTATTATTGGTAAAGATCGAGTAGAATTTCATTTATTCGCTACCTCGATGACTCAATCATGTAAACGACCTTTCTGGTCAGAAAACTATCAAGCTGTGAAAAAAGAGACTCTGACCACGCCATATTACTGATTATTTTAATGGGCCTATACCGATAACTGACCGAGTAAAGGCCTAATCTCTTTTTGTTATTATAAACCGATGAGCATCGGTTATTAATAACATCATTAACACTAGTGCAAAAGCTTGCGTCAACTTGAATATTTTTAGGGTCAATAAACATTACCCAGAAATCACTTTGCTTATAGAAATAATCATTAAAAGCCTGCGTGTAATCGAGATTAGAGGTTTGATTATCTTTATAAGCACTATTTCTAGCCGCTTGTGATAATGAGTAATCCATAGCGACGACCACGAAAAGAAACTTACACACTTCAAAAATAATGAAAACAAAACCGATAAAAATAATATAAATAAATGAAAACTCTATGGCTATTACACCACTATTATTGGTAAATTTATTTAATAAACGCTTCATCGCTGTACTCGATTAAAAGGTCTGAACATTAAAAAGGTCTGTGGCTAAGAGATCTGGGTGCTTACTGTAGCTTCGCTTTTTTATAATATCCTTCGCATAGCGAAGGTCACCACTTTTTGCCAACGCAAAGACCAAATTATGCTCAAGCTGACTATTGTTATACCCTCGTAAATAAATCGGTAACAGCAGTTGCACAGCTTCAGTATATTTTTTTTGGATGATATAAATCATGGCCATATTATTGACAACATCTTCTTCTTGCCTGTAACCCGCCCTTGCCTGTGAAAAGGAGACCAGAGCGTTGTCAAGATCCCCCATCTGCGCTTGAATCACACCCTTCAAATTCAATCCATCAGAATTACTTCTATCTTTGTTCAATGCAATATCAACAAATTGTAGCGATTTTTTAAACTCACCGAGTTCCGAAAGGTTTTTAGCTTGCAGTAAATAGATGTCAGGTGAAGCACCTGAGGATAGAAGTGGCTTCAAATAATACATAGATGAACGATAATCTTGCGAAAGATAGTAATAATTAGCTAAATCATATCGCACTTTAGAATTATTGGATTTTTTTAATTCATCACGCTTCATTTTTATTAGCCCAGAATAGTTTTTTACTTTTAGTAAAAGACTCTCATTGGCGTGCGAAACATTATTTTTATAAGATCCAGAAAAATTATCATTACTCGAACATCCGACCATTAACCATGCGACGGTGAAACAGATAATTGAATAGCGTGAACAGTTAACCATTAGCAATAGCCCTCATAATGCCGGGTGCGGCAACAATAATAACCACGGGAAACATAAAGAAGAGGATTAATGGCACGCTCATCTTTGCGGATAATTTCCCTATATTTTCTTCTGTAGTAAGAAGTTGGATCTCGCGAATTTCTCGGGAAAGATCCATCAACTGTTCATATAATGATGATCCATACTGTAAACTCTGTTCCAACATGGCACAAAACAGTCGTGTTTCAGTGGAAGGAATTTCACGGCTAAAATGATAGAGGGCATTACTCAGGCCACTCATCTCAGTCCGTCTGACCAAGCGTTGTAGAAAAGGGACGAAATCGGGATTGATTCCTGACATTTTCGTGGCAAGAAATTTAAAGGCTTGTTCTGGTGTCATTCCGCACTGAATACTGACAGCAAGGAGATCAATCATCCAAGGTAGTTCAGCCGTCAATGTTTTAACTCGCTTCCTCACATACATCGCCCGTAAAGTGCTGGGCAGAACGATTGTAACGATCATACTCATGACGACGACGACAATATAATCGCTACCGCTGAACTCCCAAGACATTACCTTACTTATGATAAAACTCACTACGCTCAAAATAATGGCTAGCACAATCTTCAAAATAAAACTGCCATCAATACGACGATATAAACTTAACGTTTGACTGTTCTGCTCTAAGACGGCTTCAGTGTGATGGTGGTCTTTATGCTCCTGAATTTTTAGCTCTTGTGTTTTAGCATCCACAAGCGTTAAGCTATTTTTTATTTGAGCCTGTCTAACTCTGCCTAAAATAAAGACTATAAGATATGCAACAGGTATCGCGAAAACCAATAAGAAGAATACTTTCATACTATATTTTCCTCATTAGAAACTTGATGACTAAAGTACCAAAGCCAACACTACCTAATAAATAATAGAGTAAGACATTTCCTCTTGGATCATCGAAGATAAAATTAAAATTTTCTTCACTTATGAATTTTAGAAGGATCAAGAATAAAAAAGGAATTGCACCGGTAATTTTAGAGGCCATACGCATTTCCGATGTGAGCGTAAGCATTTTTTTCTCCATTGCCGTATTACTGGCCAAGGAGCGCTGTAACTTACCCAATACTTCTCGTAGACGACCTCCACTATTGATATTTAATAATATTGCAACAATAAAGAAATAATATTCCTTGTATGGGTAGACTTTCCAAGAATCGAGAAATACTACTTCAGGGCTATCACCAAAATTCAAGCGCCTAGTGATAATACCGAATTCCTTCGCTAAATTATTATTATTGTTCCTACTATAATCATCCATAGCCTGAAGAAAGGTTCGGCCAGAAGATATAGCTCCGTTAATGGAGGATATTGATTCAGTAAAATCGATTTCAAAAACTTTCTTCCGTTTTTTAAGCAAAATTTTGTACCATACAAAATAGCTCACCGGTGTGAGAACTAACACAATCGGTAAACCTGGAAAGTGAAAGAAATTAATATTTATAATTTGTATAATCAGTACAAAGAAAACCGGTATTGTTATTCTCTTGATCAAATCAACAAGGTTATCGGCGATAAAAACATGCTTAATAGAAAATATTTTTTCACTGATTTTCTGTACCAATACCTTTTTTAGAGATTGATTGTCACGTTCAGACGTACTTTGTCCGATCAAGGAGAATAGCAATTTTTTTCGGTCATCTTCCCTTGTAAAAATATGACGTGTTTTCCTGATCCTCAGGATAACCATACAAACAAATAAGAGAGAGATAATAATAAAGATAAAAGAAATGGATTTCATCTTATTGACCAAAAATTTGTTTTAAATACATATCTTTTGAATGCATCTTCGCTCGTGAGTAGATATTAGAACGTATCGACAACCCTGGTGTTACGAATTTCCCTTGCACTTTTCCATTGATTGACTCACTGATCTCGAAAGAAAATATATCCTGCAAAATAATAGTATCTCCCTCTAACCCCATAATTTCACTGATATGCGTGATTTTACGAGAACCGTCATGTAAACGGTTGGCTTGAATCAGTAAGTTAACGGCAGAACTAATATTCCTTCTGATGGCGTCTATAGGAAGATTTAATCCCGCCATCATTACCATATTTTCTAGACGGGAAACCGCATCACGGGGAGAGTTTGCATGCAATGTTGTCATCGAACCATCGTGACCGGTATTCATCGCTTGCAGCATCTCAAACGTTTCTCCACCACGGCACTCTCCAACAATAATTCGATCCGGCCGCATACGTAATGTATTGATCATAAGATCGCGCATCGTAACCTGGCCGCTACTTTCGACCCCGGCCATCTTGGTTTCAAGGCGTACAACATGCTCCTGTTGCAGCTTTAATTCAGCAGCATCTTCTAACGTAATAATGCGCTCATCGCTATTAATATGTCGTGAGAGTGCATTAAGTAATGTCGTTTTTCCTGAGCCTGTTCCGCCAGAAATAATGATGTTCGCTTGGCAACTTACCGCCAACGCGAGGAAATTTGCCATTTGCTCATTCATCGCGCCCCAATTCACTAAATCTTTTAGTGTTCTCGATACATTACTAAATTTACGGATGGAGATTGAGGTCCCATCCAAAGCAATGGGGTTAATTACCACATTCAAACGGCTACCATCACTCATTCGTGCATCAACCAGAGGTTGAGACTCATCGATACGTCGACCGACACGGTTAACGAGGCGTTTAGCGATTTCGGTAAGTTGTTGGTTATCAATAAAGCGTTTATTGGTACGGACTAATTTCCCACTGCGCTCAACAAATATTTTATCTGGACCATTAACGAGGATGTCGCTAATAGATGGATCTTCCATTAGTTCACGAAGTGGACCCACACCAAGGATTTCATCGGCAATTGCAGCAGCAAGAATTTGCGTATTTTCAGAGGGTAGATAAAGATTTTTCTCAACACTAATCCGCTGTACCGTTCTCGATATCTCTCTGATCAGTCCAACACGATCGTTTAATAAATTTTCGATAACGTCAATATTTAATTCTGGCAGTACCAAACCGCGAAGTTGCTTACTTATCTCATCATATTTATCAACCATCGCTTATCATCCCCGTTGTGATATTTTTCTAATTGAATCAAATAAGCTAGGTTTAGGAGGCTTCCCACTTTTTTTACCTAAGAGTAGATTGCATAAAGATTCTAGGTATTGACTATTTTTTCCGCTAAAATTAATAGGTAATGAAGGATCGCCCGTTTTCATTAAGTAAGGGATTACCACATCTACAGGCTTACCTATTAAGCTTGAAATCTCTTGGCTATTGATTTCGCCACTGACTTTTCCATGATGTTGATTATGACAAACGAAAACTCGTCTAACACCATTGTTACTATTCATTAAGTGATTATTAGCTTCGAGAATTTTTTTAGCTGTTCGTGCTGAAGAAATATCTCTATCACAGACTAATAAAAGACAGTCTGTGTGAGTTAATACATTCTCAATGTTGTCTTCCGCCGCGTTATAGGCGGTGAAATCAAAGATAATACATTCATATTTTTCGTAGACTTGATTGTAAAATTGCCAAGCATTACTCCTTTCTTCGTATAAAGCAGAAAGGTTTTTTTGGAGGAGCGTAACTTCATTTGAGATCGCCACCTTGGAGATCAAATCTAGGTTTTGACTACCATAAGCACCTTGCACAATCAGTGTCGGCGATTGGCGCTTGTTGGCAATGAATTCTGCAGCGTGATAACTCAGCATTGAGTTACCCACTCCCCCCTTACAGCCTAACAACGTAATACGTATGGCGGTATTAGTACTGGTACTTTCTTTAGATGTTCTAACAACTAAATGACCAATTCTGCTAATTTGACTAGGATAATGACAATATTTTATATCTTTTTTTTCGAACTCGTCGGCTAATAGCAATGAATCTTTAGTACTAAAGGCTATTTTTATAATATTTTTCGATAATTGTAGGTCTATGGTCTCAATAATGCTCTCCGGCGAATCGAGATGGGAAGCATCGAAAATTATACAATCTGTGTTTGCAGTATCATCGTACTGATCTAATTGCTCTACATTCCCCGCAAAACGCTTGATACTGCCTACATCGCGCATCGACAGCTGCTCACACACTTTTTCCATTTTATTAGCATCGGGGGTGATAACCAATATTGAATATTCTAAGAGATCATCCTGTTTGGTATTATCGGAAAAGAGTAACATTGTCATTCCTTGCGTTACTGAATTAAGGTTATTTCCGTATTTTCATTGCATCAATGTTGTCATTAATTGCGCAACTTTCTTCACCTATTGTGTTAAAAGAATAACGTAACCCGTAAGATGAACAATTATTACGGCTAGCTAGCGTTTTAAGTACTAGGTTAATCGAATCTCGACTCTGATTCTTGGTCGCCATACTCTGTGAGTAATTACGTACGATATCTTGCTGCCGAATACCTTCTTTTATGAGAAGTCTTACTAAATTTTCAACCGATACCGTCAATTCTGGATTTGCCCACTGAACCTCCACCCGTCCGCCCATGTACTGGTAAAATGGGAGTAATTTAGCAACGGTAATTTCTTGCTCTATATCGCTACGGCCGGCCACATTGAAGCGGTAATCACCTGCCTTGGCAGAAAGCGATGCCGCAAAAAAAAGGGTGAGGCTGAATAATCCATACCGAGTATAATTTCGCATTAGTAAATGAAACCTCCTTGTTCAAGAAAATCAACGACCGCTTTTTTGGAAGTTTGGTTACTAGAACCACCAATGTTAAGATAGCGCTCGAGCAGTGTACTTCTCTGCCAACTTGGTAATGAAACTTGCGACGACGAAATGGGGCGAACCAAGTTTACGGTCGCAACGACGACTAATTCTGTCCGTTCACGTTGCGAAGAAGTTGAACGAAAGAAGGCTCCAAGCACAGGAATATCACCAATGTACGGAATTTTCTTTAGAACTTCTTTTTCTGATTCACTTAATAATCCAGCTAAAACAAAACTCTCACCGTCGGCGAGTTCTATAGTCGTCCTTGATTTTCTGGACTTGATTGAAGGTAAAACTAACTCATTTGTTTTACTAATGTTGTTACTGTCTACATTACTGACTTCTTGAGAGAGTGTGAGACGCACTTTCTGACTATTCTCTACCTTCGCGGCGACCAACATCTTGATACCGACTTCTTTATAACTCACACTACTCCCGTTAGATGAACTTGTCAGAATCGGTATCTCTCCCCCAACTAAAAAGTCAGCGGTTTCTCCCGACAACACTGAGAGGTTGGGTTCTGCAAGGACCCTGGCAACGGACTCATTTCCTAAAGCATTAATCACTGATGTTAATTGCGTCGCATCGAATTTTAATTTATTTAAGACAAAGCTCCCCACATCCATCGCTTGCCCCCATTCAATACCCAACGCATCGCTATAGTTTCTATTTAATTCAACAATTGAAATCTTCACATTAACTTGATTCGCAAAAGGTAAATTCATCTTATTCTGCAGTTTTCTATAAGTGTATTGGCTCAAGTAACCGATATTATCTTGTTCATATTTCGCCGAATCACTGGAGTCACTGGAGAATTTGGTCTTAATTTCACTACGTTCTAAGCCCAACGCTTCACCAACAATTTGATAAATAGCATCTCGACTTTCTTCGTCAGCCGCAGTTCCAGTAAGTAAATAGCTATCCCCCACTTTCTTCAATCCTATGGTAGAACCGACAAATTGATCCTCAATCTGTTTAGCTAATTTGCCAATAAGCGGATCAACTGTAACTTTAATGCTTCGCGTATTATCATTTTGAACAATCAATATCTCTCCGTCACCATTATCCACGCCATAAATAACGATTTCGTTATCACTAATCATATTGTAATTGACCACGTTAGAGTCGGTCGTAAACACTGTATCAATAGGGGTGTTACTTTTTATTGTTCGCGCTCCACCTTTAGATAGGTAAATTGTTTCGGCATGAACACATAACGGCATGATGAGGAGAATGCATAGCATGACTTTTATTACTGAATGATACTTATCATAACCTACTCGACATTCAACCATCATTTAGCACCCTTTGTTATTGCGCTGCTTACGCTTTTTCCTGATACCACTGATTCAGCAGGGAAGACGATAATTTCATATTTATTTTCTATTTGATAAATCTTTTTGAGATCAGAGCGAGTTAATTCTATGTCTACGGTATATTCCTCTGATTTATTATCTAAAATCGTACTTGCGTTAATAGAATTGTTTTCTTCTTCTGAAAATGCTCGACTACCTTTCATTACAGGGGTAAGTAACTTCTTATTTTTGAATAACTTAACAATTTTTACTACAGATTCGCCTCTGAATATCGTCGATTTATTATCGTGCTCTCGCTTAGGCGATTCGAATCTTAAATACACATCAACATCTGCTCCAGGTAATAAACCATAGAGGTTATTGATGTATTTTCTATTTAGATCGATGGTAAATCGATAAAGCTCATTTGATTGGCGTTGAACAGGTTTGTCTTGAGTCAGTAGTGCTTTGGTCAAGGTTGTTCCTTGCTTCACTGACTCAGTGAGATAATACCCCTCAACCGACTCGACCGTTTCAGGTACTTGATCTGGATCAGAAACATCTTCAGTTTTCTCTTCATAGTCGGCTTTCGTAATCAGCTCACCAGCCGCCATGATACGTTTAGTAATAAAATAGGTTACGCGTGGTGTCGCTTGCTGTTGAGCTCCGTCTGCGGAAACATCATCTCCCGAATCAGATAAATAAATTCCTACAATACCCAATAAAAATAGGATGATAGAAACGATAATAATCAGCCGTTGATTCACGTTAATTCCTAAATTACATTAATGTTTTAAGTAAATACCCGCTGGTTATGGCCACACCGTATGGTAACGTTTTCGAAAAAATTCCTTTTGAAAAACGATGTAAACCATAAACAACGAGGATCAATGGTAAGCCTGATAGTGCGACCAAAAATATAAAATCAGGAATTTCCCTAAGTGGAAACATCATACCTAGCACCGAGAGTAATTTAACATCACCAGCCCCCACACAATTACAGACTATGCAAAAAAAACCTACTGCAAAAATAGTTACTGAGGATAATAGATAGGGTAGTTTCCCCATTATAAAAAAATAAAGAATATTAACTAATAGAATAATTACTACGCACTTGTTTTCTATTATTCTATACCGTATATCGGTATAGCATACTCTAATCAGTAATAAAGTAATTAAAAATAACATAATCTGCGACATTTTAGATAAAGGAGTGTTAACTCCTTTATCGACTACTAATAATATAACTTTATAAGTTATACGTTATTACTTGACTGTATCTTTGATATTTTCAGTTAACGTGTTGAATTTATCAGTAATTGCGGTGATGAACGATTTATCTCCACTGCCAAACACGGCTAACAGCAGTCCACTGATGGCTACGGCGATTACCGCATATTCAATTGCGGTTACGCCGTCTTCTTTACTCAGCTTCTGCTTGAACTTATTCAGACCATCACTGATGAAGTTGTGGCTATAGACTACACCATACATCATAATATTTTTCATTAGCTTTCCTTATCCAATTAGGCGTTGATATTGAGATCTATCCTTAATATTATATAAATCACCGTAAATTTATTAGGATTTACAAAACAGATGCTACTTTATTAATCCATTTAATCAAGATACAGTTTGGTTTTAAAAAATTGTCAGCAAAACTAAAAGATATTATCATTTATAGTTAATATCGTAATAATTTCATCTAATAATTTTAGTAAAAATGCCGATATTAAAGGCGTGAAAAGAGTTTTCACTTAGTTATCGAGAATTTTTCATTTCTTTATGTAATTAATAATGATTTAATCTATTGCAATTTTATCATGGAGATAACATGACAAGGGCTAAAGGAATAGTTAAGGAAGAAATCATTAATAAAATTATTTCAATGATTATACAAGGAACACTTAATGAAGGAGACTTTCTCCCCTCAATTCGTAGTATGAGTTCTCGTTATAATATCTCTCGTGGCACAGTATTAGTCGTTTATAAACATCTAGAATCAATGGGGTATATTCAAGGATTTGAAAGGAGTGGCTATCGCGTCGTAAAGAACGGGTTTTACGCTTCCCAGCATTGCTCATCAAAATCTGATCAATCTCCATTCGATAACCCCGTTTCTAAAGAAGAATTCTCACAGCAGCAACTGTCGAAATTGATGCAAAAGCGCCCTTGTAAGTTCCCTCCTCATTTTATTAAACGCTGGGTCAGTAATTACGATAATTTTTCTCGTTATTCTTCCTCCCTCTCGCCCGGGTACTTACAACGATTTCTCAAATTATCGCGAGGATTAGTCGTCGAAGACACTCCATTGTTGCTTTGTTCTGGTCATCAAGAGGCCATGACGTTGATTGCCCTTTTTTTACAACAATGTGGCAGAAAAAAAGTCATTATCGTCGGCGATCCTTGTTCGCCAAGAGTTAGCGCTCTTTTTACACAGTTACAATTCGAGGTAATTGTCGTGCCTACTGATCATCAGGGATTATGCGTTGAAGCGCTTCCTGCTATCACTGATGCGACGTTGCTTTGCATGCCCACCTTGCACTACCCCACCGCTACGCGTATGAGTGATGAACGGAAGAGCCGGCTTCTTGACTGGGCAGCTCAAAACAGAACACTACTTATTGAGGATGACAGCTACGCCATGCTAGGGTTTGGAAAGAACATCTCTCTACCGCTTTATTCTCAACCCACTTCAGTTGAAATTATCTATCTGACCGAACTCTATGAGGTTTTAGGCACTACCTATAACGTAGCTATTCTCGCTTTACCACAAGAGTACATTAACCGCTTCACTGAGCTAAATCAGGCGGTAAGCAGTGTCTACCCGCCAGCCAGTTTTCATATCGTCGAGTCATTCCTTGCCTCTTCATACTTAATGAAGTATCTGACTTCTTTGATCGAGGAACGCTATACTAAATCGCAACTTGCCAAACACATCTGTACCGATCAATTACCTACGCTGAACGTGAATTATCACGAAGAGAGTGGGTTTTGCTACTTCTCAGCGATAGAAAAAACGCTCCCTGCAGAGCTCATCAATACAGTATTTTTTCCGGTCAAGTTAAGCTCTGGCTCAAACCTTGATACCACTTGCTTCCTTTTCCCTTTCAGCCTTTTTACCCTGGCTGAGTTGGAAAAAGTGAGCGTTCAATTACCTTCTTTATTACCACACTATGAACCGGCTCTTGCTAAGATAGAGTAAAAAAAAAGCCCTCATCATGAGGGCTTTATCGGGCGATTAAAACGATTATGCTTGGCCTTTCACTTCTTTAAGGCCATTAAACGCTGCTTTTCCACCCAACGCTTCTTCAATACGAATCAGTTGGTTGTACTTAGCTACTCGGTCGGAACGGCTCATAGAGCCGGTTTTGATTTGTCCCGCTGCGGTACCGACTGCTAGGTCTGCAATGGTTGCGTCTTCCGTTTCACCTGAACGGTGAGAGATGACGGCAGTGTATCCAGCATCTTTCGCCATTTTGATTGCCGCTAACGTTTCGGTCAGCGAACCAATTTGGTTAAATTTGATTAGGATTGAGTTAGCAATACCTTTATCGATCCCTTCTTTAAGGATTTTGGTATTGGTTACGAATAAGTCATCACCGACTAACTGGATTTTGTCGCCCAGTACTTTCGTTTGGTAAGCGAAGCCGTCCCAGTCAGACTCATCCAAGCCGTCTTCGATTGAAACGATTGGGTACTGCTTGGTCAGCTCTTCCAAGTAATGGGTGAACTCTTGAGAGGTAAAGGTTTTGCCTTCGCCTTTTAGCTCATAGTTACCCGTCTCTTTGTTATAAAACTCAGAGGCAGCACAGTCCATCGCTAGGGTAACGTCTTTACCTAGCTCATAGCCTGCTGCTTTTACCGCTTCAGCGATCGCCGCTAAGGCATCAGCGTTAGAGCCAAGATTTGGCGCATAGCCCCCTTCGTCACCCACTGCGGTGTTCATGCCTTTAGCTTTTAGTACTTTAGCTAAGTGATGGAAAATCTCTGAGCCCATACGTACTGCTTCTTTCAAGCTTGATGCGCCAACCGGTTGCACCATGAATTCTTGAATGTCGACGTTGTTGTCAGCGTGCTCACCACCATTGATGATGTTCATCATCGGTAATGGCATAGAGAATTTGCCTGGAGTACCGTTAAGCTCAGCAATGTGCTCGTAAAGAGGTTGACCTTTTGACGCGGCAGCCGCTTTTGCCGCAGCAAGGGAGACCGCTAGGATGGCATTGGCACCGAATTTTGATTTGTTTTCAGTACCATCTAACTCGATCATGGTGTTATCGATGTTAGCTTGGTCTTTGGCATCTTTACCTGTCAACGCGTCCGCAATAGGACCATTGACCGCTGCAACCGCTTTAGTCACACCTTTGCCCAGAAAACGTGATTTATCACCGTCACGTAATTCCAGTGCTTCACGGGAACCTGTAGACGCGCCTGATGGCGCAGCCGCTAACCCTACGAAACCGCCTTCTAAATGCACTTCTGCTTCAACAGTCGGATTGCCACGCGAATCAATAATTTCACGACCGATGATTTTTACGATTTTGGACATGCGTTGTTCCTCAGTACTAGTTAAGCTAACGTTCTTAAATCTAAGACACACAGCCAGTGAAAGGTTCACTGGCTGCACCAAAAAGCTTACTTATCCATCCGCTTTTGAAAATCTACCGCGGCACCCACAAATCCTGAAAATAGTGGGTGTCCATCGCGTGGCGTTGAGGTAAATTCTGGGTGGAATTGACACGCAACAAACCAAGGATGGTTAGGGTTTTCAATAATTTCGACCAATTGATCGTCGCCGGAGCGACCCGCGATACGTAAGCCCGCTTGTTCGATTGGTTTCAATAAGAAATTGTTAACTTCGTAACGATGGCGATGACGCTCAACGATAGTGCTTGAACCGTAGAGTTTACGAACGATACTGTCGTCGCTTAACTGACAAGGTTGGCTACCCAAACGCATGGTGCCGCCCAGATCGCTTTTCTCGTCACGAACTTCTAAGTTACCTTCTTCATCGCGCCATTCAGTAATCAGTGCCACAACAGGCGACTGGCAATTTGCATCAAACTCTGTGGAGTTTGCGTCTTGCATACCGGCTACGTTGCGTGCAAATTCAATCAGCGCAATTTGCATCCCTAAACAGATGCCCAAATAAGGAATTTTATTTTCGCGAGCGTATTGAGCGGTCATGATTTTACCTTCAATACCGCGCGAACCGAAGCCACCAGGGATCAAGATCGCATCCAGATCTTTCAGCACCTCTGTCCCCCGTGTTTCAACATCTTGCGAATCAATGAGTTTGATGCTGACTGTTACACGGTTTTTAAGGCCTGCATGTTTTAAAGCTTCAATAACCGATTTGTAAGCGTCGGGAAGTTCTATGTACTTGCCTACCATCCCGATAGTGACTTCACCACCTGGATTCGCTTCTTCGTAAATGACTTGTTCCCATTCGGAGAGATCGGCGATCGGTGGGGTAAGGTTAAAGCGCTTACAGATGTAGTCGTCCAAACCTTGAGATTTCAACATCCCTGGGATTTTATAGATTGAATCAACATCTTTAAGTGAGATAACTGCTTTTTCTGGTACGTTACAGAATAACGCAATTTTTGCTCGCTCATTGGCTGGCACTGCACGATCTGAACGACAGATCAGCATATCCGGCTGAATACCGATAGAGAGTAGCTCTTTGACTGAGTGTTGCGTTGGCTTGGTTTTAACTTCGCCAGCCGCTGCCATGTAAGGCACCAGGGTCAAGTGCATGTAAAGCGTATGCTCACGTCCTACGTCCACCGCCATTTGACGAATAGCTTCTAAGAAAGGCAGCGATTCGATATCCCCAACCGTACCACCAATTTCTACCAATACGACATCGTGGCCTTCGCCGCCTTCGATAATACGTTCTTTAATGGCATTAGTAATATGAGGAATAACTTGGATGGTTGCACCCAAATAATCACCACGACGCTCTTTTCTCAGTACTTCAGAGTAAATGCGTCCAGTCGTAAAGTTGTTACGACGGCTCATGCGGGTACGAATAAAACGCTCATAGTGACCCAAGTCGAGATCCGTTTCGGCACCATCGTCCGTGACAAATACTTCACCATGTTGAGTAGGGCTCATCGTCCCAGGATCGACGTTGATATAGGGGTCAAGCTTCATAATAGTCACTTTAAGACCACGAGCTTCGAGAATGGCTGCCAGAGAGGCTGCAGCAATGCCTTTACCCAGAGAGGAAACGACCCCGCCGGTCACAAAAATATAGTTAGTTGTCATGCAGAACCTGAAGGTTTAGGTTTAAAGACGGTGGATGCACCAGGACGGGAAAGCAGTATACCCGAAACTCTGTGGTGTCACAATTGCTCATTCACCCGCCTTCACTGTTCAACTTATAATGATGATACCTAATCTGCCACGCCTCTCTTTTGATTTCAATCAGCAATCATTCGTCTACTTATCCTTGACCATTTTTTCATCTTGCTTGACGTGTTGCCATGCTAGCTCCATCTGTTCTAGACTCGCGTGGTCAAGGGTAAGGCCTTGTTCGATGATGTTGAGTTCGACTTGACGAAACCGCCGTTCAAATTTTACGTTAGCCTTGTGCAGCGCTGTCTCCGCCCGCGCGCCTAAATGGCGGGTAAGATTAACCGTTGCAAAAAGTAAATCGCCCAATTCTTCTTCGAGGCGTTCTGGATTACGGTCAACCATTGTCGCCTCTTCCATCACCTCATCAAGCTCTTCTTTGACCTTATCCACTACTGGGCCAAGCGTATCCCAATCAAAGCCTACTGTCTGGCAGCGTTGTTGGATTTTATCTGCGCGAAGTAATGCAGGCATGGCGTGAGGAATATCATCGAGCAGTGAGTATTGGCTTTTTGCTTTCCGCTCTTGCTGTTTTATCTGCTCCCAACCCTGAGTCGAGTTAGCGTCACTAAAGACATCGGGGTGGCGGCGGATCAGTTTTTGGGTGATCGCTTGGCAAATGTCCTGAAAGTTGAAACGGCCTTGCTCTGACGCCATCTGCGCATAGAAAACAATTTGATAAAGTAGATCCCCTAGCTCTTGTTGCAGATCGCTAAAGTCTTGACGGGCAATCGCATCTAAGACCTCATAACACTCTTCTAACGTGTAGGGGGCGATAGTGTCAAACGTCTGCTGCTTGTCCCACTCACAACCTTGCTCAGGATCACGCAAGCGCTGCATCACTGACAGTAACTGCGACAATGATGAATCACTCATAACAAAACCCCTTAATAAGAAAAAAACCACTCCTGAGAGTGGTTTGCAAAAAATTTAATGAAGCCGCTTGGCATCGATGACATCAGGAATTTGGTTCAACCGAGAAATCACTCGTCCTAATACCTGCTGATTATAGATTTCGATTTCCATATCGATGGTGGCGAGTTGTTTACGCGTATCGCTATGGCTTGAAACGCCTAGCACGTTGACCTTTTCATTGGCTAGAATCGTCGTAATATCTCGCAGCAACCCACTGCGGTCATTGGCCACGACTCGCACCACCAAGGTGTAGCCACTGGAGTAGTTCTCCCCCCAGACCGCATCGACAATCCTCTCTGGGGCATGGTTAATCAATTCCGCTAGCTGCTCACAGTCCGCGCGGTGAATTGAGATCCCGCGGCCTTGGGTAATGAACCCGGTTATATCATCACCCGGTATCGGCTGGCAGCACCGGGCAATATGATGCATCAGGTTACCTACACCTTCCACCACAATACGGCCACTATCTTTACGGGCTGACTGATTACTGGCCGATTTCTGCGTAAGCTGCTCTAAGGCTTTCTGGTCCTCTTCTTCTGCACTCGGTTTATAAACCTTCGCTTGCAGGAAGTTAACCATTTGGTTTTGGCGAATATCGCCCCCACCAATCGCCGCTAAGATCTCTTCCATAAAGGTCATGTTATAGCGAGGCAGCAAATATTTCTCCGCATCCTTCCAGCTGATATCCAGTTGATTTAACTCATTATCAAGGATTTGCTTGCCGGCGAGGATATTTTTATCGCGATCTTGTTTTTTAAACCAAGCATGCACTTTTGCCCGTCCGCGGCTGGTCGTGATGTAACCTAGATGCGGATTTAGCCAATCTCGGCTCGGGTTGGGTTGCTTTTGCGTGATCACTTCAACTTGGTCACCCATTTGCAGGTGGTAAGTGAAGGGAACAATTCGTCCACTGATTTTCGCGCCGATACAGCGATGACCGATATCACTATGAATATGGTAAGCAAAATCGAGTGGCGTTGACCCCGCAGGCAGATCAATAACATCACCCTTAGGGGTATAAACATAGACTCTATCGTCGAACACTTGGCTACGGACTTCCTCCAGCATTTCGCCACTGTCCGCCATCTCTTCTTGCCAAGCAATCAGCTTACGTAGCCAAGCAATACGGCCCTCATGGCCCGCCGCCCCTCTTCCTACTGGCGTTGTACTGCCTTCTTTATATTTCCAGTGCGCAGCCACCCCTAATTCAGCGTCTTCATGCATCTGTTTAGTTCGAATCTGCACTTCAACCGTTTGGCCTTTCGGCCCTAACACCACCGTGTGGATAGATTGATAACCATTAGGTTTAGGGTTCGCCACATAATCATCAAATTCATTCGGTAAATGACGGAAGAGTGTATGCACGATACCGAGGGCACCATAACAATCTTGTAGGCGCTCAGCGACTATCCGTACGGCCCTGACATCGAATAACTCATCGAAAGCCAGTGACTTTTTCTGCATTTTCCGCCAGATACTATAGATATGCTTAGGTCGACCATAGACTTCAGCACGCACCCCCTCCTTGCTCATCATATCGCGGATCTGTGTCACGAAATTATCAATGTACATCTCGCGGTCGATTCGACGCTCATGGAGCAAGCTGGCAATTCGCTTGTACTCTTCAGGGTGTAGATAGCGGAAGCAGTAGTCTTCAAGTTCCCATTTAAGTTGACCAATTCCTAAGCGGTTAGCGAGAGGCGCATAGATATTAGAGCTCTCTTTAGCGGCGAGAACTCTTTCGTCTTCTGGGGCATCTTTCATTTCGCGCAAGTAGGCGATACGCTCGGCTAACTTGATGACCACGCAACGGAAGTCTTCGACCATCGCCAGCAACATGCGGCGGATGTTATCCACCTGCTCTGAGGCCATTGAGTCATTTTGAATGGCTTTGAGTTGGCGAATGGCATCCATGTCCAGTACGCCATTCACCAGAAAAAGGATACTATTACCGTAAGCGTCTTTAATCTGCTCAGCATCAAGCACGCCAGCATTGGCCAGCGGGAAAATCAGCGCGGCGCACAACGTGTCACAATCCATGCTCAGCGTCGTCAAGATTTCTACCATCTCTATACCGCGACTCAGCAGAATTGCCTGCGCAGGATGATCGAGGGTTTTTTCCTGACAGTAACTCCAACAGGTCGTTAATGTTTTACCTGTCGGCTCAGAGATATTATGTAGACTCTCAATCCATTGCTCGGCCGCAAACTCTCCGGACGGATTAAGGTGTGCGCTTCTTACTGCAACCATGATCTCTCCCGCATAACTATAGACTTAATGCTTAACGACGCTCAAACAACACCATCGACTCAAGATGTTCAGTGTGTGGAAACATATCTAGCATCGTCACTTTTACCACCCGGTATCCAAACTGACCGGCGATCTGGCTATCCCGTGCCAAGGTAGCGGGATTACAAGAGGTGTAGACAATACACTCCGGTTGTAACGCACACACATATGGCATGACCTCTGCCGCGCCAGCGCGAGCGGGATCTAATAAGACTTTCGTGAAGCCTTGTTTTGCCCAAGGTTGCTGCAAGACATCTTGTTCTAAATTGTGTTGGTAAAAGGCAGCATTGGTAATGTTATTTCGTTGGGCATTGTACTCCGCCTTAGCAACTAATTCTGCTAAACCCTCAACACCTGTGACTGAACTCGCGAATCTTGCTAAAGGGAGCGTAAAGTTTCCTACTCCGCAAAAAAGGTCAAGAATACGATCGGTCGGTTTGATATCTAACCATTTTATAGCGTTATCAATCATTTGTTGATTAATTTTCGCATTAACTTGGATAAATCCCTGAGGATTGAAATATAAATTTATCTGATTAATACCATACCACGGCATTTCACCCCTCAGCAGAGTTTGTTGCTGTCCATCCGCTAAAAAAAGTGAAACAGAATGATTATGCGAAAACTGTTCCAAGTTTTTAATATCTTTCGACGATAGGGGACGTAAATGTCTGAGTACTACCGTAACCGTGCTGTTGTCCGCAGCCACCAGCTCAACATGACCGAGATGGGAAACCGTCTCAAGTTGAGACAAACAGCGATGTAACGGAAGGAGTAAAGTATTCAGCCGTTGCACTAAAATAGGACAGTCTTGGACTGAAACAATCTCATTACTTTTTTTACGTCGAAATCCCATAATGAGTTGGCCGGTGTTATCAACGCGCAAACTGAGCCGCGTTCGACGACGATAATGCCAACTCTCTGCACTGATCACGTCATCGATTTTCTCAACACCCACCGGTTTAAGTAACCGCACTAACGCAGCGGCTTTCGAGCTTTGCTGTAAAGATTCACTAATATGCTGCTGTTGGCAGCCGCCACATTTCGAGTAAATGGGGCAGCGAGGTTCCCGTCGTTCGGGGCTAACGTGAGATAAGGTGACCAATTTGGCGCGCATGTAGTGGCGCTTATCCTCAATAACCTCAACCTTACCGATTTCCCCCGGAAGCAAGCCTTCAACGAAACACGCTTTACCTTGGTGATGGCCAACGCCTTGCCCAAATTGATCTAGCCCATCAACCGAGAGCTGGAAGGTTTTACGGACGGGTGTTGTTTTTTTTGCTTTATAAAATTGCACCATAGCGATGGCATCCCACAGGTAAAAATAGCGTTGTACGTGCTGAGTTAATCCAGTGAATGAATCAACCCGTCCACCCAAACTGCTGCAACATCTGTTGCCACGTCTCATCCATTCCAGCTTCTAAGGTGATGAGCTGCTGGGTGAAAGGATGGATAAAAGAAAGCATCGAGGCATGTAGCATAAGCCTCTGACAGCCGAAGTGTTCAGCGGCACCCCGGTTCTGTTTCAGATCACCGTGCGCGGTATCACCGATAATGGGATGCCGTAGATGAGACATATGCCGACGAAGCTGATGCTTACGCCCAGTTTGGGGGATTAATTCCACCCAGCTATAACGACAGCAATCATAGCGTCCTACCGGATAAGGCATCTCCACTTGGGCTAATGTTTTGTATTCCGTTACCGCCGACTGTGTAACCGGTTCACCCGTGGCAAACTTATCGGCAATTTTGTCATGCTCTTCTCGTAAGGGATAATCGATCACCCCTTCACCCTCGATCCAACCTCGAACGAGTGCATGATAAATTTTACGCATTTTGTGCTGCTCAAAAAGCTGAGACAACTCACGTCCAGCCTCGCTAGACAGGCCAAACACCAGCACACCAGAGGTTGGTCGATCTAGCCGATGCACGGTAAAGACATGCTGACCAATCTGATCCCGCAAGGTTTGCATAACAAATTGTGTTTCGTGACGAGCCAACCAACTGCGGTGTACCAACATATTGGCCGGCTTATTGACGGCAACGATCCATTCGTCTTGATAAATAATCTCAAGCACAGAAAACCCTAAAACTCAGCAGGATACTCATTTCAGCTGCCCCGAGTGGAGGCTTTCTTCCAAGTTACTCTCTAATGACATCGTATCCGTCATTTCAGTCTTTGAGGCGATATTCTTGGTGTAGGGGAAGAAATAAGCTAAAACGCTTACCCGATAGGTGATTAATAGTGATAGATCATATCATGATCAGAGTGATAAACGAAAAAAAGGGAGTACCGAAAAACGGTACTCCCTAATTTGGTGCGGTATCCTACCGCTGTCTGCATCCTGCTAATTCATAGGATTCGACAATCCAGAAGGATGTGTCTTCCTGACTACATAATCCTATGAACTCAGCTACATTTCCTTTGTAGCCTATCCTTCTGCAGAAGATTCCCTAATGTTAGAAATAGCTCATCATCCTAATCAACTATTCCCACGCTTTACTGAACGTAAAGCGGTTCCATCCGTGGGCCCATCCTTAGAACTTATTTACATCCTTCTGACCCGTCTATTTTCTCAAAGTTATGGCGATATACAACCAGATTATTTCACTACGTTTCTTAATAATCTTTAATTATTGATTGTTAAAAACTTAACCAATTGATTCGAAATATGTTTCATAAATTAATTTTTTGATTAATTGTGTTTTTTTGTGACGCAGGTCAAACTTATAAGAGCAATCTTATTTACTTATCTAGCGATAAAAATCACATCCTAGGACGTAACACTTGAAGAAAATCGCACAAAGAAGGTGCCAGCACCTTATCCTGTTTCTTACCCAGAGTTTCAAGAATAACGTGCCCATTGAGATTATTGACAGCAATAATCGTCGAGTCGTCGTCAGTCGTCGCAATAAACAACGTTGGGCTATGCTTTAAGCGCCGCTTCATTACCAGATGCCCGACTAGATTTTGTTGCAGTAGCGTGAAATCCTCACGGTTCCACACCTGTAACAATGTTAGCGGCATTCCCTCGAACGATGCTGGCATTTCTGCTGCAAATTGTGTCGTATAAAAAGCCACGACTGAGGGTTGAACGACTAAATCGACGCCTTTCGACACAGAATCCAAATTTTTCGGTAAGGTAAAAGGCTGAGGTTGCCAAGTGATACCGTTTTCATTGGTCGCTAATAAACAAGGGGAATCGATGCCTATAAGCTGATCGTTTAGCGGAGCACTTTGGCGCTCCTGCTCCCAACGCTGGCAGTAACGCTGGGTGAAATCGCTAAGGTGTTGTGAGGTCTCATCTAACATTCTATTTATTACTCTGAATCAGTTACAATTCTTCCATCATCCATTTACTTGGGCACAGATGCAATGGCCGACTACGAAAACCATCCTACCTTATCAGACCTAACGTTGGGGAAATCGACCGCTTATATTTCTGATTATCAACCTAGCCTATTACAAGCAGTGCCTAGGAGCTTGAATCGCGATAGCTTACAGCTTGATGAAGGCCAACTCCCCTTCCACGGAGAGGATTTCTGGACGCTTTACGAGCTCTCTTGGCTGAACGAGAACGGAATACCTCAAGTCGCCATTGGCGATGTCGCACTGCCTGCCTCTAGCCAGAATCTGATCGAATCCAAAAGTTTCAAGCTCTATCTAAACAGTTTTAACCAAACGCGTTTCAGCGATTGGCAAAGTGTCGAACAGACCTTGGTGCGTGACCTAAGCCAGTGCGCACAGGGCGAGGTC
Source organism: Rosenbergiella nectarea (assembly GCF_900111105.1). Classification (GTDB taxonomy): domain Bacteria; phylum Pseudomonadota; class Gammaproteobacteria; order Enterobacterales; family Enterobacteriaceae; genus Rosenbergiella; species Rosenbergiella nectarea. The sequence goes on from NZ_FOGC01000006.1 coordinate 203,495, forward strand.
CGTGTCACCTTACGCCGCTTAAGTGATTTCGCCGCGCAACCTATTGATGATTTTGCTGGAGAAGTGATCGATGAGCAGGCAATCACCGTCGACGACTATCAATTTAATCGTGACTATTTGCGTGGATCGACCAGTGATGAGTCGGTTGAAGAGACTTTAGTTAGCCATTTATTAAAATCTAACTGTTTAATTACCCAGCAACCCGATTGGGGGTCCGTCATGATCCACTACCAGGGTAAAAAAATTAATCGTGAAGCCCTATTACGCTATCTCCTCTCCTTCCGCCAGCACAATGAGTTCCATGAACAATGTGTTGAACGGATCTACATGGATATTATGGCCCTTTGTGAGCCACAGGTCTTAACTGTCTATGCCCGCTACACGCGACGAGGCGGTCTGGATATTAATCCATGGCGAACTAATCAGCACTTTACTCCACATAACCGCCGCCTGGCGCGACAATAATAACGCTATACTAAAAAGGGGCTGATGCCCTTAAGCGTCACGCCGTAGCCTGGAAGTCACACACAGAAAGTGGCAGGTCGTTACCACCACTTTCTGGATAAATACTAAGGAGCTCACTTGATCACCCATGTTAGTCCGTTAGGAGCGATGGATCTTCTTTCGCAGCTTGAAGTCGACATGCTTAAAGAGTCGGCGAGCAGCGATCTCTACCAGCTGTTTCGGAATTGTTCATTGGCAGTTTTGAATACCGGCAGTCAAACCGACAGTAGTGACGCCATTCTTTCACTGTATAAGGATTATGAAATTAATGTGTTGCGCCGTGAGCGTGGCGTTAAACTCGAATTAATTAACCCGCCCCAGGCCGCCTTTGTCGATGGGCAAATTATCCGCTCGCTGCAAGCGAATCTCTTCGCCGTGTTACGCGATATTGTCTTCGTGACCGCACAACTGAATACCGATAAACGCGTCAAACAGCACGCACCCACCGATTCGGTGTATATCACTAATATGGTGTTCTCCCTGCTGCGTAATGCACGGGCATTGCATGTCGGTGAGTTACCCAATATGGTGGTGTGCTGGGGTGGGCACTCTATCAATCCAATTGAATACCAATATTGTCGCGAAGTGGGGAAACAATTAGGCCTTCGTGAGCTGAATGTCTGTACAGGCTGCGGTCCCGGGGCGATGGAAGCGCCGATGAAAGGCGCAGCGGTAGGCCATGCTCAGCAACGCTATCACGATAGCCGCTTTATCGGTATGACTGAGCCTTCGATTATTGCAGCAGAGCCGCCTAACCCAATGGTTAATGAACTGATTATTATGCCGGATATTGAGAAGCGGCTCGAAGCCTTTGTCCGCATCGCCCACGGTATCATTATTTTCCCGGGCGGCGTTGGCACCGCCGAAGAACTGCTTTACCTATTAGGCATCATGATGCACCCGGCTAACCAGCAACAAGTGCTGCCTTTGGTGCTGACTGGCCCGAAAGAGAGCGAAGACTACTTCACCATGCTTGATGAGTTTATCCGTCACACTCTTGGAGACGCGGCAACGCAACATTACCGTATTATTATTGGTGATGCAGCGGAAGTCGCACGCGTGATGAAAGAAGCGATGCCAGCGGTAAAACAATACCGCCGCGATACTGGCGATGCTTACAGTTTTAACTGGTCATTACATATCGATAGCGAGCTACAGCATCCGTTCTACCCTTCGCATGAAAATATGACGGGCCTCAAACTGTTCAAAGATCAACCGGTAGAGAAGCTCGCGGCCGATTTGCGCCGAATGTTTTCCGGTATCGTAGCCGGTAATGTCAAAGAGGTGGGTATTCGCGAAATTGCGGAACATGGCCCCTACTTAATTAACGGTGATCGCGATATTATGGCGAGGATGGATGAAATGCTACAGGGCTTCGTTGCGCAGCAACGGATGAAATTACCCGGTAGTGCTTATGTCCCTTGCTATAAAATTATCCGCTAACTCAAAAGGCTGCGCCGACCCTGCGCAGCCCTAGAGAGAACCACACTGATGACTTATCATTTACTCATTATTGATGCGTTGAATTTAATTCGCCGACTCCACGCCGTACAAGGTAGCCACTGCTTAACAGGTTGCCTTTCAGCGGCGAAACAACTCCTCCATCATAGCCAACCGACCCACGTTGTCGCCGTCTTCGATCATCCTCAGCGTAAAAGCGGTTGGCGACACCAACTCTACCCGGATTATAAAGCGGGACGTAATGCGATGCCGGAAGATCTCGTCCTACAACTCCCCGCGATCGAACAGGCGTTTACTGAGATAGGAATTACTAGCTGGACCTCACCAGAAGAAGAGGCGGATGATCTAGCGGCGACTTTAGCGGTGAAAATACGGCAAGCAGGCCATCAAGTGACGCTCGTCTCGACAGATAAAGGTTACTGTCAGCTACTTTCAGCCCATATTCAGATCCGTGATTACTTTCAAAAACGCTGGCTAGATGTCCCCTTTATCGCTCAAGAGTATGGCGTGCAGGCCGCACAGCTCACCGATTATTGGGGATTATGTGGAATTTCGAGCAGTAAAATCCCCGGCGTACCGGGGATTGGACCAAAAAGCGCTCAAATACTGATTAGTCAATATGGCTGTTTGGAACAGCTCTATCAACATCTGGATAAAATACCGGTTAAGTGGCAAACCAAGCTTATTCAGGGGCGAGATAGCGCCTTTATCAGCCGTCAATTAGCCGAACTACGGACCGATTTATCCCTCAGCGGTAACTTGCGTCAGTTACGCTATACACCTGCTTGATTTTAGCGCTCGTCTATCCGTCCAGCCCAAGCACTCCAGATACGACGAATATGGACGGTGATCTCCTCACGATCATGGTACAAATGACGGGCGCGAATTTGGACATTAAGCCCTTGCTCAGCCAGCGTACTTTCCATCATGGACAAAATTTGCGTGACCTCTTCGTAACGCTTTTTCATCGGTAACTTAAGGTTAAAAATCGCCTCTCGGCACCATCCATTACCGATCCAACGCATCATTAAATGCGCGACCTTGATCGGTTTTTCAACCATATCGCACACTAACCAGCTGATGTTGTTGCGTGGCGGTTGAAACCGAAAACCATCTTCTTGGAGATGCGTGACCTGTCCCGTGTCCATCAATGAAGGGGCCATTGGACCGTTATCGACCGCAAAGACCATCATCGAGCGCTGCACCAACTGATAAGTCCAACCACCTGGGCAGGCACCTAAATCCACGGCATACATGCCACTCGCTAAACGCTCATCCCACTCGTCTGCCGGCACGAATACATGGAAGGCTTCTTCCAATTTTAACGTTGAACGGCTGGGTGCATCCGAAGGGAATCGTAAACGCGGGATCCCCATGAATAGCGTAGAGTTGTTATTGGAGTAGGAATACCCCACGTAGCAAGTCCCCGGTGCAATAAAGAAAACATGCACAACTGGCCGCTTAGTGCTTTCGTAATTTAGCAGTAGGCTCTCTTGGCGGAGGGCGGCGCGAAGCGGCACGGTAAATTTACGACAGAATTTGAGTAACTCTTTGGCCTCGTTGGTATCCGGTACCTCTACCCGCAGCTCTCCTGCTTTTTCGACCACGCCGGTCAGCATACCCACAATAGGGGTTATTCTATCTTCTTGCGGTAAATTTTTAAGCAACTCTCCGACTACACACATCTGACGGGCGAAAATGAGGGTTTCAAATGGGAGTTCGCGGATTAAGCGATCGGCATCTTCATACTGATAACATTCGTATAAAACGTATCCCGAGTTATCTTTTACCCGAGCGAAACCGAAGACGTTAAGCTCAGTGGCTCTTGCGGTGATTTCCGCTGCACACTCTTTCTCAAAACCTTGTCGGCAATACAGTAATACTTTATTCATGGCGACTCGCCCTATTTCTCAGACGCAGTGCGCCAATTAACATCAACAACCACCCAATCAGGAAGAAAAGTCCTCCCATTGGCGTAACAAAGACTAGAAAGCGTAGGTGCGACAATGCCAAGCTGTATAGACTGCCACTAAACAGCACCACGCCTAAGGCCATACTGGCCGCACTCCAATAGAACCAAATATTGCGGCGGGTCTGCGTGGCGCATCCCAGACCAAGTATCGCCAAGGTATGCCACGCTTGATATTGTAATCCAGTATGGATCCATGCCAGCTGTTCACTGCCTAATAGATGGCTCAATACATGGGCGCCAAACGCACCGAATGCCACCAGCAGAAAGCCGCTAATGGCGACAAAAATATAGATCACTCGACTATTCATTATCCTCCCTTGTCATTCTCAATCGTGCAGGGCATCAAGCTATTATACTGTCTTGCTCGCGTGCAGCGGTGTCAATAATCCATTGTCGGAAGGCGGCTATTTTACCGAGTTCTGCTTGGCTGTCATGGTAAACCAGATAAAAAGCGTTTTTACTGGAGAGGACTTCGTTAAAGGGACACACTAAACGCCCCGAACTAAGCTCGCTTTGTACCATCACATTATTCGCTAGCGCGATGCCTTGGCCGTGAATAGCGGCCTGTAGCACCATCGCACTGTGGCTAAATATAGGGCCTTGCTGCACATTAATATGTGGTAAACCGACTTGCCTTACCCAACTTTGCCAGTCACGACGCGAGGCATCATGCAGTAACGTGACATGTTCTAAATCTGCGGGGGATTGTAACGGACGTTCGCCAGTAAGCAACACAGGAGAACACACGGGTAATAGATATTCTGCGTATAACTTCTCAACCCGTAAGCCCGGCCAGTTTCCTCTGCCATAAAAAATGGCAATGTCGACGTCATCCGCCAATTTATCTTCCTCGCGATCGACCGCTTGGATCCGCACATCTATCCCAGGATGTTGTTGATTAAAGCTCGTTAATCGGGGCACCAACCATTGGATCGCAAAACTGGGCAGTAGGCTGACCGTTAACGCGCCTTTCGCGCTACGCGCTTGCAATTTACGCGTCGCATCATTAAGGGCTGAGAAGATTTCTTTAATATCGAGATAATAACTTTGCCCCTCCTCCGTCAATAACAGCGAGCGATTACGCCGACGAAACAGTTTTAATCCAAGAAAATCCTCTAACGCTTTGATTTGATGACTCACTGCTGCTTGCGTGACAAATAACTCTTCGGCGGCACGCGTAAAGCTGAGGTGTCGTGCAGCAGCATCAAACACTTTGAGCGCATTAAGGGGAGGAAGACGTTTTGACATATCCTATAGGGACTCATTAGTCGATAGCGGGTAGCCATCACAACATTAGTTTTTATAATGTGAAGCATTATAAATTGTCCATTGAGTAACTTCCACTAAATACCTATAGTTGCGCCCACTTCCGAAGGTGATATTGCGGTAAGCGTAAGCGCTTATCGAAGGACGCTTTAGGTGGTGATGTTGTGTTTGCATTTGACTTGGAAGGTTCGAGTCCACTATTTCCTGTGATATACACCCTGTCTGTCCATAGTATATGGTTTATAACACCGCTTAGGCGGTGTTTTTTTTTGCCTAAAAACAGCACAAGGTGAGGATGACGGTCGGATCGACTCGCGCCCATACCAATCGTTTGCGTAGTTAACGGATAGATTTAATTCATGCTAAACGGGGTAATGCAGGGAGAAGACTGGTCGCGAAAGCCACCAGTCTTAAAGCGGGGTTATTGAACGACTTCAGTCAGGTCTTTAACTTCTGAACGGTTGATCTGTTGTTTGACACCTGCGCCATCTTTATAAAGAATGAGGCCGGTATCTTCATCTACAGAAGGTTTACCTTGAGTGACAATAGTCTGCCCATCATTAGTATGCATAACATAATTACTCGAACACCCTGCAAGAGTAAAAGCTAAGCCTGAAACAGCCAATACAGCTAAAAGATGCTTTTTCATTTATTATCTCCATATCGAATTTCTTCAGCCATTATAGATCTGATTTTTTCAGTTCTTATACTTACCATAGGCTATGTAAGAAAAATTGCCATGGTTTCGGATTAAAAAAAGGTTGTTACGCACAGTATGAGAAAATTCTCTCCTGATTGGTTTCGCCAGCAGTTTCCAGCACTTCACGAACCAAACTGTTACCTCGACAGTGCCGCCACGAGCCTGCGCCCACAGGCGATGATTGAGGCGACACAAGCCTATTATCAAACCGGCGGCACGGTTCATCGCAGCCATTATTCTCAGGCAAAAGAGACGACCGAACGCTACGAAGCCTGTCGTCAGCAAGTCGCAGCATTAATTAATGCCGCCGACGCCAATCAAATCATCTGGACTCGGGGCAGCACAGAGTCCATTAACTTAGTCGCTGATGCATGGTTAGCCCATCAGCTCCATCCCGGCGACGAAATCCTAGTCAGCGAAGTAGAGCATCATGCCAATTTATTACCCTGGTTAATGCTGGCAGAAAAAACTGGGGCCAACATCGTTCGTTGGCCGGTAAACGCAGAGGGTGAGCTGGAAATCGAGCAATTGGCGTTACGATTAACCTCACGCACTCGCCTCGTTGCCGTCACGCAAATGTCGAATGTGACCGGCTATGTGCCGCCGATGGCTGACATTATTGTGCTCGCCCATCAGGCTGGTGTTGCGGTATTGGTGGATGGTGCGCAAGGAATTGTCCATCAAGCGACTGATGTACAGCAGTGGGATGCTGATTTTTACGTTTTTTCCGGCCATAAATTGTACGGACCAACAGGTATCGGCGTACTTTACGCCCGCAAAGATCGTTTGGACGAGATGCGCCCCATTCAAGGGGGGGGAAAAATGATTAGCCACGTAGACTTCAACGGTTATCGTTTGCTCCCTGCCCCGTGGTGCTTCGAGCCGGGTACGCCGAATATCGCTGGGGTAATAGGCTTGGCAAGCACTCTCGATTTCCATCAGACCGTGGATTGGCAAGCCGCAGAAGCGTGGACCCTTAAGCTCGCCGACCATGCAGCCGCGCAATTGGCAACACTGCCGGGAATTACTCTATTTCGGGCGGCAGCTTCACCGATTATCTCCTTCGTTTTTAGATCACTGCACAGTGCCGACCTATTCACCTTGATTAGCGAACACAATGTGGCCTTACGAGTGGGCCAACACTGTGCGCAGCCTTTGATGCAGGCGTTGGGCGTTCATGGCACCTTACGTGCGTCTTTCGCGGCGTATAATACTGACGATGATGTCGAGAAATTGGTGAAAGCCGTCACCTTTGCCTATCAATTATTAACTGAAGAAGAGTAAGGCCGAATTTATGCAGCTTCCCGCTCACCCTTTTGGTACAGATATCACCGCGAAAGATATCGCAGAACGATTACAAAAAAGCCCTCATTGGGAAGACCGATACCGGGAGATAGTCCGCCTGAGTCGTCAAATGCCAACGTTACCGGAAGCGTTTCGTACGACAGAGAATGAGATCTTTGGCTGTGAGAACCGTGTGTGGATCGCTCATGAGCTCACAAAGCAGGGCCAATTCCACTTTGTGTTCGAAAGCGAAAGTCGTATTGTTAAAGGCTTATTAGCGATAATCCTCAGCCAATGTGAGGGCGATTCTCCTCAAGCACTGGTCGATAAAGATCTGTTAGCCGTGTTTAACGACTTAGGATTAGCCCACCATCTCTCCGCGACACGCAATAGCGGCTTAACGGCGGTCGCCCAAGCGATTAACAATGCGGCGAGTGCCGCCTTAGAGCGTGCTTAATGTTTGGTCATATTAAACTTGGTAAAAAATTAAGACTTGTGCTGAGTGCAAAATAAACAATGTTTAATAATTTTCAACACATCCAACCTTAATTCGCAGACAGTAACCTTTTTTAATTTTACAAGGGTGATATTTCAAGCGTGCACCATTAAATAGCCCTGACAGTACTGGTAAAGATAGCTTTTTGAGCTGCTAAAGCGGCTCAAACTAAAACTCTGAAGCTGACAACAAATGGGTAACACAATTTCTGCCCAGTTTTAGCTAGAGAAAGTGTCACTTTTGGACGGTTGAAGGGGTTTTACGGCTGAGTGGCGTGTCGGCGGTGCGCAACAGCACTCTTATGTTAAATACAGAGAATTTTAGCAAAATGATGTAAAAAGCTCCCCGTGATTTTTATATACCGGCCACGGAGGCATATAGACCACTATTATTTAAATTTTATAGGGCCAAGTAATGAAACTAAAAAGTATCTGTCTGATTCTCTTTATCCCCTTCGGGTCAAGTGCTTCAACCTTGGAAACTACGGCAGAAAACCTAACATCATGCATTTTCCATTATGCGGATGTGAATATTAATACTTCAAAGGATTCAAAAGAAACCTCGGACGAGGCCTTTGGACACTGTTCAGATAAACTTATTCAGTACCGCGAATCCATTGGTCCAGATGAACAGCAATGGAAAGGCTTGAGTATTGAACAAAAAAAAATGATAACTAAACAAAGAGATATAACTGTCACAAAGCTTAAAGAGGCCATGCGTGATCAGCTAGCTAGCTACACATCAGAAAAACGTAATTCAAAATAAACAAAGGATTTACCATAACGTCTCTCATGCAGCTACACTTAACGAACAGTTTTGGTGACTTCGCTCCCTATAAGCAAGTTACCTCGAAGTAAAGAGTTGGTAGCTCTGAACTTCGGCAACCAAACCACCGTTGGTAGCGGTAGTTTTTTGTTTGCAGCCAGAGATTACGATGGGAGGCAAAAAATCTCAAGTAAATCATTGACGATTATCTAAAGACTTTGTGTCATCGCTTCGGTAAACATCTACAAAAACTTCATTTGGATCAGTAAAGTTACTGACAGAAATAACATCATTATTACTATAACTTCTCCAACACTCAGCCTCAACATCACAAGTTTTTTTGAAGAAAATACCCCTCCGATATTAAATATTCATATAAACCATTAACATCCGAAACACCATGGTAATTAATAGAAAAAACATACGCTTGAGGACCGCTTACATTAGTGTAAGTGAATTCATAACTATTAGATATTCTAGGCATTTTTTCAGCACTTCTGGTGTGTAATACTCATATTCAATTTTATCTTTATCTGTATAATGAGCACTACTAGCAAATCCAATTTTTAGATACGGCCCTCCAAGATATAGTGTCACGCACAAAGTAAATAGTGTTATTGCAAGCAAGTTTATGAATTTCCTCACAGACCCATCCTGTTATTCCCTGAACCAATAACAACATACGTTTTATCCATTCCTCTTGAAAGGAGGACATTTCCAGAGGAAAAATTTTGTATGGAAAAACCTGTTTCATGAACGTTGGTAACTCACCTAAGTACGGTCTAGCATTCGCTTTTTTTCTCAGGGCTTGGAAATAACAAAGGTTGGAACGTCTCATTCTTCCAACTCCCTATTTTACCGTAGTGATCCCAGCGTTTAAGTGCCTCAATTTTGCTAATAGGCCGGATTAAATGAAAAGGATTATTAATCGATACAACCCTGTAAAAACCCAGCAAGTCTGAGACAAGATCCTCACCACTAAAGCCGCTGTCCGTTACCATATTATTGGGGAACGCCCCTTGAAACGCCTCAAACTTTCTAGCTATTGTCATCGCCAACGCGATACTTTTTTGTTCCCAATCCGGTCTTCCCCGCCTTATCTGCCAACTCATCATTTTTCCTGACCTGAACTGTCCCCATAAACCAGTCATCCCCTGCGAATACCGAATATCATAAAACTCCCTGCCAGATGCCTTCCCCTTTTTTATCATAGAGAGAAGGTTTCTGATATCATCACCCTGAGCATGCCCCAGATCAACCCACCCAAGAACCTCGGTGTAAACTAACCCTTTTTTTTGAGAAGCCGCATATTTTCCATCAATGATTTCTGATCTTTTACTCATGCTAATTGCCCTTTACGTTTTTTCATTATTCGTGATTGAAAACCAAAATTTAATAAAATTCCTAAATAAAGAAAAAAAAGATGTAAGTTTATTAAAACCTAAAACAAAGTTGATATCATAAATAAAAACACTTATTATTAAAATGCAATTGAAATATTTATATTTAATTATATTTTCACTTTTTTAAAAAATTAAAGGACAGTAATGAAAAAATCATTGGCGTTAATATTTTTTTTGTTTTCTACATTTGTTAATGCAGCAGGGAGACCTGATGTTGCCAGTAATGTAGTAGCATATGATGGTCAACAAGGAGTAAAGGTTTGGACTCTAAGGATTGGACCAAAGAGTGAGAATGAGGCTCTAGTTCAAGTAGAAGGTGTCGATAACGATTGGAACCTTAAGATCCAAAAAATGAAAGTGGAAAAAACTGACCAAGACACTAGATATACCACAACAGTGAATGGCAAAAAATTTGTGGCTATGATAATAAACAGTAGATGTTGCGGTGAGTTATATCTCCCTAATGACCCTCAAAATATAGACATTGTCTATTCCGAAGAACTATCAAAAGAGGGTGATGCTCAAGCATTTCTTACCAACTATATAAATCAGAAGAAATAAAGAATAAACCTCTCTCCTACCAGTTATAAAAATAATAACTAACTATGTTTTTATAAGTGTGGGAGGGGGGATTCAACCATTTTTTAAATATCCATATAATCCTAAAGTTTAGGATAAAATGTTATTAGTATGATTCCCATTATGACTAATTTTAGTTACTACCCGATAATCAATACGTCGTTTCTGTTCTCACTTTTAACGGTATCAAGGCTAGTACCCAGCGCTTCCGCCAATTTAGCCAGTGAAATATTGAGCGACGCCCGAATAGCCTTGACATCAGCATCATCATATCGGGTTACACGTGACGGTAATTTTTTATCATTTGTATCGCTACGGCTTCTTCGAGAGAGGCTTTCAATGCGTTAACTATACTCATGCTACCTCTCACCTTTGAGTTGTTGAACCCGCTTTTTCAGTACGGTTTTTTCTGCCGCACTTAGACTATCCTTAGTTCTTCTAGGATAAGCCATCACCAGATAGATAGTCTCACTTGTCGCAAAAAAGTATATGACTCTAGCCCTGCCGCTTTTCCCTTGATTACCGGTAGCCATTGTGAATTAATTCAGTCCATAAGTTCCCTGAATTAAGTCTCCTTTATCTGGTGACTCAATCAATTGACACTGTAGCGTCTTCAGCTAATCGTCCGTAGCAATCAATCGGATTTACCGATTAAAGAGTGATACCTCTAGAAATTCCTTATCGAAGGACAAAATACTGCTCGGACACCTCATTAAAATTGGTGTCCGGGAAAAAATTTCTTCAGAGAACTCATACTGACTGATAAAAAGTATCAAACTCTATTCGTTTTTATCATACTAAAATCTTACCGCACACTACACTACTTGGCGCAGCTTGCGGGCGATAAACTTTTTCAACGCATGAGATACCGCCACAAAGCCGAAAGATGCAGTGACCATAGTCACTGCCCCAAAGCCTGAGGCACAATCCATGCGCTTAGGCCCTTCGGCGGTGGCACGGGCCTGACACACCGATCCATCGGCTTGCGGATAGCGTAAAGCTTCAGTCGAGAAAACGCAGTCGATACCTAACTTCCCTTTGCTATTTTTCACGATGGAAAAATCGCTCTTCAAACGTTCACGTAATTTCGCCGCCAACGGGTCTTGAATCGTTTTCGCCAGATCCACCACCGCGATCTGCGTAGGATCGATCTGTCCACCCGCTCCCCCTACCGTTACCACTGGGATTTTATGTCGACGGCAAAATGCCAGTAAGGCGGCTTTGGGGCGGATCGCATCGATCGCATCAATCACATAATCGAAGGAGTGGTTAAGATATTCCACAACATTTTCCGGACTGATAAAATCGTCAATGCAGGTCACCTGACATTCCGGATTAATCTCGCGTAGCCGTGCCGCCATCACCTCAATCTTCTGCTCACCCACTGTTTCTTTTAAGGCATGCAGTTGACGATTAGTATTGGTCACACAGACATCGTCCATATCTATCAGCGTGATATGACCAATCCCCGTTCGGGCAAGGGCCTCGGCAGCCCAAGACCCGACGCCGCCAATCCCAATCACACAGAAACGTGCGTCAGGAAAAAATTGTGCAGCGTGTTGACCGTATAGCCGTGTAATACCGGAAAACCGCTGCTGCCATGCTTCTGTCATCGTTGTTCAACTCTTAAGATAAAACGCTATACCGCTTATTGGCTAAAAACCGGGTTAGCCGAAAAGACCCCCGCGCCAGGCGCAGACTTCAGGATCCACACCCTTCCGTAGTGGTTATAGAATCCCGCTAAATGTGCGGCTTCTTGGCCGATACCTTGATAGATATCGAAGTGTTGACCTTTAATCGCGCCGCCCACATCCAATGCAACCATCAAGCGCATTTGATATTTACCGTTAAATTTGCCTTTTTCATTAAGCTGCGGCACTTCCGCCAACAGTACAGAACCCGGTGGGATCAACGATCGGTCAGCCGCTACCGAAGCTTTCGCCACCAACGGTACCGCACTGGCTCCACGAACGGGCGTGAAAGGCTCAGGTTTAAAGAAAACAAACGAGTCGTTGGTCTCTAACAGCTGACGAACTTCAGCATATGAATGGCTATCCGCCCAATCGCGGATCGCCTGCATCGACATATCTTCGCGTTTCACTTCACCGCGATCGATTAACTCTTTGCCAATGCTGTGGTAAGCCCAGCCATTTTTACCGCCATAGCCGAAGAAGGTGAGTGGACGACCGTCACCATAGTCGACATAGCCGCTTCCTTGTACATCCATCATAAAGTTATCGATTAAGGAATTACTCCATGCAATCACATAACGAGCATCGATCGCCCCACTATAGATATCTGCGCGACTAGGGAGTTTATAGCGACCGTGTTTCGGCGGCATACGATAAATCGGATATTGGAATTCACCTTGACGGGTGTAGCGCGCGTGAATGACGGGGGTGTAGTAGCCCGTGAACTGAACGTTACCATAATCATCCGCCCCTTCCATCTGCCAGGCTTCAATACCGTAATTACGTAATTGGCGGGTATCGCCCCCTGCGTTTAACCAACTTTGAATGGCGTTAAAGGTACTTTGCTGGCGCTGATACATGCGCGAAGAGGCGCCTTGTACCTGCTGAACTTGAGTAACGAAGTCACCGCCGTTAACGGGTGCACCGATAGCATTAGGTTGATTACGGAGGGCAAATTGTGAAGTGATTTTACCATCTTTATATTGTTGGCCTCGATCCGTGGGTCTCGATGAGCACCCCGCGAGTAACATCGCGACCAGTGAGCCAGTGACAGCTAGTTTCAGTAGTGGGAATTTCATGAGTCTCTCTTATCGCTCAATGTCTGTTGGCGAAGATAACAGAGCCCCTAAAAGATTAAAACTGTAAAGCGCGTTCCCCGCAAAAAATGCTTAAAAAAAGGACTACCCGGGTGATTTTGCAGCGAAAACTGACTTTTTTCGAGATATTCGAAATTTAGGGTTGCAAAGATCGGTGTAATCCGTATAGTGCGCTTCCACGGACGCGGGGTGGAGCAGCCTGGTAGCTCGTCGGGCTCATAACCCGAAGGTCGTCGGTTCAAATCCGGCCCCCGCAACCAATAC
>NZ_FOGC01000005.1:0-30402 GCF_900111105.1 Rosenbergiella nectarea
AGAAAGACGTGGCCAGCATGTCCGGTCGCCTACTCAATCGATGGGGGCGAGTTAAGAAACCAGTGCTATTAGCCAAGATTGAGCGACTAGAGAAACAGTCTCAAATCTGCTTGCCGGGAGTGACTAATGACTAAAGATGAAAAATCTCAACTGGTAACCACTCAACGATATCTTAAAAGTGCAGTCGATTACTTCTCATGTGGTCGAGTAGCCGAAGGTGTTGCATGCATAGAGAACGTTGATGTGTTGATTGAGGCGTTAATGACACTGAAAGAAAGGAAAGAATCCTTGAGAGCGTCGAAATCAAAAAAATAACCAACCCGAGAGCCACTTTCACAACGGCTCTCTGCATCACAGAGCATCCTATCGGGTGCTGTTTAATGCAATCAACTAGGAATAAATATGGCAGGTCTGACAATTAAGCAAGAGGCTTTCTGTCAGGCATACATCGAGAAAGGTAATGCTTCTGAGGCTTATCGGACGGCGTATGCTGCTGACAAGATGAAGCCTGAGACAGTTAACCGAAACGCTAAGGCATTGCTTGATAACAGCAAGATCGCAACAAGGATGAATGAATTGCGCGGCGACATTCAACAGCGCCATGGCGTAACGGTTGATACCATCCTCGCAGAGCTAGAAGAGGCAAGGCAAGCGGCATTGCACGCTGAAACACCTCAAGCCTCTGCTGCTGTTTCGGCAACAATGAGCAAAGCCAAGATTACTGGACTCGATAAACAAGTCATTGAGCACACTGGCTCAGTCAACATAACTACCAAACCACTCTCGGACATATTCGGAAATGGCTAATCCTCACTTTCGACCATTCATCAACGCAGCGCCTTACAAGGTGGCATACGGTGGGCGAGGAAGTGGTAAGAGCTATTTCTTTGCTGAGTTAGCGGTAGAGGTTTCCAGAAGGACCAAGACGGTAATCCTTTGTGCCCGTGAGTTTCAAGGCTCGATTAGCGACTCGGTTATTAAGCTGCTATCAGAGACCATTTATCGGCTCGGTTATCAAAATGAGTTCGAGATACAGAAAAACACGATCACCCATCTTGGTACTGGCGCGACATTTATCTTTCTAGGCGTGAAGAATAACGTCACAAAGATTAAATCAGTGCAGGGTGTCGGTATCTGCTGGGTGGAAGAGGCTGAGGCGGTGACCAAGGATTCGTGGGAGGTGTTATTGCCCTCTATTCGTGGTGACAAGAACGCCGAGGTCTGGGTCTCGTTTAACCCGAAGAACATTCTGGACGACACTTATCAGCGTTTCATCGTTAACCCGCCAGAGGGCACGATAATCGTTAAGGCTAACTATCAGGACAATCCTCACTTTGATGAGACACCGCTACCTAAACAGATGCAAGAGTGCAAAGAGCGTGATTACGACCTTTATCTGCATATTTGGGAAGGTGAGCCGGTTGCTGATAGTGACCTAGCGATAATCAAGCCTTCATGGATTGCTGCGGCGGTCGATGCTCACATCAAGCTAGGGTTTCAGCCATCAGGTAAGAAGCGGATCGGCTTTGACGTAGCAGATGAGGGCGCAGACAGTAATGCGCTGACTTATGCTCACGGCTCCATCGTTCTGGATGTTCAGGAGTGGAAAAAGGGTGATGTTATCGACTCATCCGACCGAGTAAATGCTTTCGCTGATTCTGTTTCGGCTGACCAGATAACCTATGACTCAATAGGCGTGGGTGCTGGCGTAAAAGCCCACATGAAGCGCCTAGCAAAGCGGCAGGTAAGTGGATTCAATGCTGGAGAATCAGTATTTGAGCCTGATAACAATTACCTACCCGGCAAAACTAACCGAGATATGTTCTCCAACCTCAAGGCTCAGTCTTGGTGGGCGGTTCGTGACCGTTTCTATAACACTTGGCGCGCCATTGAGCACGGCGAGAAGTTCCGCGACGACCAGTTAATCTCACTTTCTTCTGACCTGCAAAACCTTGAATTCCTCAAGGCCGAATTGTCACGCCCACGGGTTGACTATGACGGCAACGGAAGAGTAAAGGTTGAGAGTAAAAAAGACATGAAAAAACGGGGAATACCGTCACCAAATATGGCCGACTCCCTGATTATGGCCTTTGCGCCAACATCAAACGCACTGGCGAGGCTCAAATCTCTTGCCAGCTAAGGTATAGGCAATGGCTAAGAGAAACCAACGGCAGCAAAAGAAGGTGGCTAAGAAGTCATTTCACAATGACAGCTACCAGAACAATTTTATGAACTCGGGGAATGCTGGCGATAGGTCATCATTCTCTCGCATTAGCAGTGCATATCTCCTACAACGCACGACACTGGACAATATCTATCTCGGTGATGGGATTGGTAGGCAGATAGTCGATAAAGTCGCTGACGAGTGCCTGAGGGCTGGATTTACCATCCTCGGCATATCTAACGAGGCAGACATTCACTCGCAATGGGATGAATTAAACCTGACACAGCACGTCACTGATGCGCTCGCATGGTCTCGACTGTACGGCGGCTCGGTAATTGTGCTTGGCGTTAATGACCGGAACGGACTACAAGACCCACTGATTGACGGAGAGCTTGAATACGTCCGAGTATATGACCGCTATCAAGTAAATCCTTTTCTGCGCGATGTTAACCCTGAGAACGCTACTTACGGTCAGGTTATCCAGTATCAAGTCAGCCCCGAAGGTGGTGAGCCGTATTACATTCACGCATCACGCTTGATTGTGATCGATGGTGAGAGAATCCCTAACCAAATCCGGCGTAACAACAACGGGTGGGGCGCATCGTGCTTACAGGGTATCTATAACGCTCTGGTCGATTATGGTATGAGTCATCGTCACGCAACCAGCCTTCTTGAGAGAAAGCAACAGGCGGTCTGGAAATTTAAGGGCCTTGCTGACATCTGCCGAGATGATGAAGGTAACGCAGAAGCGCAGAAACGCATGGCAATGGTTGACATGACTCGCGGCATTAACAACATGGTAGGAGTTGATGCTGATAACGAAGAATACGAACTTATGCAGGGCGATTTGTCCGGCGTGACGGATATCCAGAACGAGAAGAAACGCCTTATCTGTGCGATGACCGGAATTGCTGAGTCTGTTTTATTTGGCACGCAGCCATCAGGACTGAGCACCAGTGAAGCTGATGTTCCCGAGTCATGGAAGCAGCTTATTGGTCGCAAACAGAAAGAAGAAGTTAGGCCAGTCATTGAAAAGCTGGTTTCGCTGCTGACTAATGAGCAAACGTGGACGGTTAAGTTTAATCCGCTAACCGTTCCTAGTGACCTGCAACTTGCACAAACAGCCCAAGCATGGTCGCAAGCTGATGAGGCTTATGTCGCCAACGCTGGTATATCCCAAACAGAACTACAGGAAACATTGAAGCGTCGAGGCTGGTACGTTACTGATTAGGAGTGATAATGGCTAAAAAGAGAGTCTGGCTTCACCCTGATGGCGTGGCGAGGGATTACCAGCGAGAGATACTTAAGGCTACTCGACAGCTTAACAAAGAAATCACCTCAGCCTATGGCGATATTCGTTTCGATGGCTGGCAGGATGATTTAACGGGAATTATTAACGCCCTCGAGGCTTTCGCTAAACGGATATTCAATCCTGTTATTGAGAAGTTGCCTTCATTTTTCGCGCTGACCAGTCAATTTAACGATAGGCAGTGGAGAATAATTGTAAAAGGCGGGACAGGTGTAGATATACCAGCTTCACAGGCGGCGATCATCGGACTGACTAAAGCTCCAGCCTCATCTGGCGTTTTAGGTGTTGATGCTTATCGGGCGGAAAGATGGCTAGCTGAAATGCAAGCGAACTGGGTAGCACAAAACGTTGCGCTGATTAATTCAATTTCAGCCGATCAACTTTCGGATATGGAGCAGATAGTGCGCCGTGGCGTAATGAACGGGTCAGCCTCAAGCGTAATAAAAAAGCAAATCACAGATAGATACTCAGTGTCAGAAAGCAGAGCAAAGCTTATTGCTATCGACCAAATCGGCAAAGCAAACGCCGCCCTGACGCAGCAAAGGCAAAAAGATGCGGGGGTTGATGGCTATATATGGAGAGGCGTTCTAGACCAAAGAGAGCGACAAATCCACATTGACCGTGAAGGGAAAAAATATAAGTGGGACTCACCACCTCGCGATGGTCACCCCGGACAACCAATTCGTTGCCGCTGCTACGCTGAGCCTGACTTCTCAAACTCTGTATTTAATATCGATTAATCACAGGTAAATATATGAAACAAGTTACCCGCTACGACAGGGGCGAACTTCGTGCGTCTATCAATGAGGACGGTTATCTGGAAGATGTGCCTGTAGTCGGGCGCGTTGGCATTCAGAGTTACCGTCAACCTGATGGAACAGTACGCAGAGAGTTTCGCCCACCTGATGAAGTATTTAACGCTGATTCGCTCGCATCATTCAAAGGTAAGCCGGTCACTATCGGTCATCCAGGCGCCGTAACAGCAAAGAATGCCCGCAAGCACCAAGTAGGAACAATGATGGGTGTCGCTGAGCAAGACGGCGATAACGTCAAGGTTCCAGTAATCATTCATGCCGATGAAGCGATTAGTAAAGCCAAAAATGGCGGCGCTAGACAGCTCTCGCTCGGATATCGACTCGATCTTGATGAAGCGCCCGGCGAATGGAATGGACAGCCTTACGATGCTGTGCAGCGGAATATTCGCGTAAACCACTTAGCTATCGTCACAAAGGCCCGAGCTGGTGACATGGCAACCCTGAATCTCGATGGTGATGAAGAAATCACTGTGGACGATGACAACAACCCAACCAAAGGTAAAACAATGCAAAAACTCCGCTTAGATAGCGGCCTTGAATATGAAGCAGCCCCCGAGGTTGTTGTCGCATATCAGGCGCTAAAACAAGACGCAGAGGACAAAGCGCAAGAGCTTGCCACTGTGAAAACCCAGGTTACCACTCTGACCGCAGAGCGCGACACCTTGAAAGCCGATGCTGCTGATTTTGACAGCAAGCTAGAACAGGCTCGTGCTGATGCGAAAGAAGAAATCAAAGTTCGTGCAGGGCTTGAGACAATCGCTGCCAAGCATGATGTGAAGTGTGATGGACTTGATGACCTTGAAGTGCGTAAAGCAGTTCTCGGTAAATTAAAACCCGGTCTAAACCTTGATGGTAAAGACGGCACTTACATTGGTGCTGCGTTTGATATTGCGGTCGAGAGTGAAGTTTCCGCATCAAAACGTCAAACAATGAAACAAGACATGGCAGACCAATCATCCGCCCCTGCTTCTGGCTCTAAAGCTGCCCGAGAAAAAATGATTGCCCGTCAACAAGGCAAGGAGACTAAATAATGCCAGTTCAAACCTCTTACGATGAAGCGATGCAAATCGCCATGCCAGGTATGCGCTCTGACTCTTCATTACAGAATACTGACGGAACCTGCGCAGCACAATCAGCTATCAAGGCTGGATATGCCGTGGCAACTGTCTCAGTCAGTAATGACTGTGAGATTGTTAAACAGGTTTCTGCTTCTACCGACACGATCAAAGGCATTGCGCGTTTCAGCCAATTCGGTTGCGTGACAGGCCAGTATGAAACAGGTGATGCGGTCAACGTGATGACCTTCGGCCGCATCTGGGCAGTGACCAATCTTACTGCTGCGCCAACTACTGCGGCAACCGTTCAGGTGCTCACCAGTGGTAATGATGGTGGTAAAGTCGCATCAACCGGCGGCACTGCTGTTCCAGGTTGGTCCTTCACTGGTCGATTCACTACTTTTACTGACAGCACTGGCACTGTAGTTAATTTAGCTGAAGTTCAACTCCGCGAACAAACTGCAACATCTGCCGCATAAGGAACAAAAAATGTCACAAATGAACTATGACGAAGCTGACCTGTGTTCGATTCAGGCCGCAGCTCAGCACATGAATATGGACGAGGGAGAGTCAATATTCCTTGCTCGTGAGTTGGAAGTGGTTAAAGCCACAGTTTACGAAAAAGAATATCCTGGCCTGATGGCGACCACTCTTTTCCCGGTAACCAGTGAAATTCCAAATTGGGCTAAAACATTTACTTATGGTGTCTTTGATGCTGTGGGTATGGCGCGAATTATCGCTGATTATAGCGATGAACTACCGAATGTAGGTGCGAATTACCGAGAAGAAACCGGAAAGATTTTTCCACTCGGGACCTACTATGAGTACGATCTTCAGGAAATTCGCGCATCACAAGCAACGGGTAAGAATCTGTCAACTCGTTTAGCCAATGCGTCACGCCGAGCGCATGATACGAAAACTAACGACTTGGCATTTCGTGGTGATGCGGACTTTCAGATTGTTGGCGTGTTAGCTCACCCGAACATTCCGGTAACGACTTCCGCTGGCTGGACGACTGCTGCGATAGCATTCACAGAACTAAAAGCCGCCGTGGTTGGAATCAATGCGATTACCAAAGGGCTACACAATGCCAACGTTATCGGGCTTCCCCCGACTGCGTTTGCAACGCTCTCAGAGGCGATGCCTAATACGGCGACATCTTACCTCGACTACTTCCGTGGACAGTACCAAGGTATCACTATCTACGCAGTGAACGAACTGGAAGATATTGACGGCGCTGGTACTCGTGGCGTGTTGGTGATGGAGCGTGATGCAGACAACGCATCAATGGAAATTCCGCAAGCGTTTGAGCAGTTACCGGTTCAGCCGAACAACCTGGCATTCAAAGTGCCATGTCACAGCCGAGTTACTGGCGTTCAGGTTTATCGCCCACTGACCATGCACTTAATCAAAGGTATCTGAGAGGCTTCGGCCTCTTTTTTCTTTTAAGGAACACGCAATGAAAATTACTAATCAGTCAGCTCGTCCTCATTATATCGACGGCGTGCTAATTGCTCCCGGATCAACAAAAGAAGTCGATGACAAGTGGAAGAAGAATAAAACGATTCAGGCGCATATCACTAAAGGAGAGCTGCGCATTGCTGGTAAAGATGATCCAGTGACTGAAGAATCCGCACCGTCCACTGAAGAATCGCAGGAACAAGCCTAATGTCCAGCGCCGCATATGAAGGAAAGACGCCGCTTGAAATATTCAGGTTAATCGCTCCTGAATTTGCGGCTGTTACTGATTCTACGATTAACGATTATCTCGGCCTTGCATCAAACTTCGTTTGTTCAGGTAAGTATGGCAAAAGCATCGGCTTAGCTATCGCTCTAATGGCAGCTCATATCATGGCTTCACCTGGCGGCTATAGCAATGATGGCTCAACTTCAGCGGGGCGCATAACCTCGCGCAAAGAGGGCGACTTGCAAATTACCTACAGCAGTGTTTCTGATTCCAGTGATTATCTATCCGGTACCACTTACGGCAACTTGCTCAAAGCGCTGCTTCGTAAAAAAGGTCGAGGCATGGCATTGATGACGAGAGGAGAAGTTAGGGGAGCGATATGTCGATAATTATTTCAGATAACCGCAGGCTGCAAGACAGGCTACGCAGGGAGCTGCGACGTGCGGATAAAGATTTAGTCGTCGGCATCCAGCATGGAGCAATCAATGACGGTGTACAGGTTGCTGAATATGCAGCGATGAATGAATTCGGCACACTTGATATACCAGAGAGACCCTTTGTCAGAGAGTATTTCGACACAAGCGTAGAACGTATTAACCAATTTGCAAAAAACGGAATGACTCAGGTAGCGATGGGTAACGCTACGTTTAGTCAGTTTTTGAATTCATTGGGCTTGGATATGGTCGACGGGCTAAAGAAGAGTATCACTAATGGTAATTGGGCGCCTAACGATCCCTACACTGTAGCTAGGAAAGGCTCAAATAAACCACTTATTGATACTGGCGTCATGCTCAACTCGATAACTTATGCCATACGAGCGGCTGGAGAAACCGAGTGATGAATCCATTTCGCAAGCCTCACGCTGTAAGAACCCCTTCGGTTGGTCAGTATGTTAATGGTGAGTGGCAAGAGGGCGGTTATAAAGAATCCACAGGCTACTTCTCCGCGCAGTCTATAAAAGACACGCAAGAGATAGAGCATCTCGCCGAAGGCCGCAGAATTGACGATTACCGACGACTATACAGTGACGATAAATTGCAGGTCACTAACGATGGCGCTGAGGGTGAAGGTATTCAACCAGCACTCGTGCAAATCGAGGGTTTCTGGTACGAACTGACCCACCGAGAGCCATGGCAAAACGGAATCGTTCCACACTATAAATATTACGCAGTGAGGAAATACGATGGCTGACCAACTTGAAACGGTCGCTCATTCTCTACTCTCTCAATTGTCTGAAATCCCCTTTATTCGTGCTAATCAGAATGGGCCGCGCCCCAAGCTACCCTACGCAACCTATCGCATCAATGCTCGTAAAGCCATTGGAAGCGATGAATACGGACTAGTGGACGGCAGCGGCCTGATGCCAATCGTGGGAGTAAGAGAGGGAACAATCCTGATTAACTTCTTCGGAATAGGGGCTAGGGAGCAGGCTGATAATTTGGTGAACAGCATCAGAAAGGTTTCATCACATGACCTGATGCGAAAACTAAACCTCATCCTCTTTGCTGCCGGCAGCGTTACCGACCTCACAGCTTTACGCGATAGTGCAAACTTCGAAGAGATGGCAAATATCGATGTGAACTTTAGATATGCCGCCAAATACTCTGACAACGTCGGAGTAATCGAAACAGTTGATGCCACTGGAGAGATTCAGGGCCAAACAATTCATAAAACCATTACCGTAAAATCATAACGGAGAACAAGATGGCATCATTAAATGACATTGCTAATGTTGATATTTCTCTCAACACTAGCACAGTCGGTAAAGCCTCGTTTGGCATCCCTCTCGTGGTATCACCGACAACAGCCTTCACTGACCGGCTGCGTAAGTATTCAACCTATTCATCGGCAGTGAGTGACGGTCTAGACCCACAGACACTGTTAGCGTTGTCAGCGATCTTTAGTCAGTCACCTAGACCTAAAATTGCCTACGTTGGACGCCGTGATGCGGCAACCATCAATATCGGGCTGACAAGTAGCACCATCGTTACTGGCGCGGTCTATACGTTAAGCATCAATGGTGAATCCGTTGCCTATACCGCTGTCGATGGCGACGGTGTTGATGAAGTGCTTAATGGTCTTAACTCGGCAATTCAAGCAGACGCCACGCTCAAAGCACTATTTGGAACACCGGTAGTTTCCGACTCTTATCTGTCACTACCTAAGACTGACGCAACATCATCGTTCGCAGTAACTGGCGGTTCAAATCTATCGGTATCAGCACAAGGTGGCACATCGAACCTCGCAACTGATATGGAAGCAATTAAGGCAGTCGATAATACTTGGTACGGCTGGTCACTGGTTGAGCGCAATGACTCGCTAATCTCCCAAGGTGCTGCTTGGACTGAAACGCAGGCAAAATTATTCTTTGCTTGCACTGCAAATGAATCAGTCTGGTCATCGGCAACCGACGATGTAGCAAGCCAATTGAAGTCACAGCAATATCTGCGAACTGTACCAATTGCCGACCGCAATGCAGCCACGCAATATCCAGATGCTGCCGTAATGGGTAGATTCTTCACCAAAGACCCCGGCGCAACAGTATTCGCTCTCAAATCACTGGCATCAATGACACCTAGCGCGTTCAGCGATACTGAGAAGGGCTATCTGATTGACAAGAACGTCAACACTTACGAGCAATACAGCGATAACACCTATCTGTTCGGCGTCGGTACAGAGCTGAAAGCATCAGGAAAGGTAGTCTCGGGTGAGTGGATTGATGTGGTTCGTGATCGTGATTGGCTAATTAACGACATCCAAACCTCTATTGCATCAGTAATCATTCGTAATTCTAAGGTTCCCTATACCAACGCTGGTATTGCGCTAATCGTTAGCAACTTACGTGCTCGCCTTAAGAATGCTCAAACGCAAGGCGTCATTGCTCCCGATGAGCAAGATTCTGACGGCAATACTGTACCGGGTTTCAAAATAAGCTATCCAAATGCGGCAGATATCGATGCAGACGTAAAAGCCTCACGCATCCTATACATCACATTCGATGCATTGCTGGCTGGCGCAATCCAACTTGTGCAAATTACTGGCACACTTTCTTACAGCTATGAGGGGTAACAGATGGCTGCTAACTACGGATTATCAGGAACCTTCGACGGATCTGAGTTTCACCTAACTATTGGGCCACTAATTATCACCGGTTTCTCAGATGGTGATGCAGTGACCGTTACTCGCTCTCAGAACCTCGCAGCTTATCGAAATGGCTTAGATGGAGCTACGGGGCGCGCAATCATCCTTGATAAGTCGGGAACAGTTGAAGTGAGATTGTTACAAACCAGCTCGGCCAACGATGATTTATCAGCATTACTTAATTTAGATAGCCTCTTCCTTGAAGGTCGGACAGCTTATCCAATCTCAGTCACGGACTTCTCAGGGCGTACCGTTCTCGCAGCAAGTCAATGCTGGTTAGAGACCTTGCCCCCCGTAGCATTCTCTACCGCAGCAGTAGGTGAGCGAGTCTGGACATTTAGAGCAGCAGACCTAGAAATGTTTATTGGTGGGAATAACTAATCATGGCGATGCAATTTATAGAGTTTCAAGCAGGGGAGCGCAATTACTCTGCGGCGGCGATGGATGCCTTCACTATTGCCCTGATGTGGCCGAAAATTATCAAGAAGTTCGGCAAGGGCGTTGGACAGCAGACCGATATTGCCGAGGTCATTAGTGCGCTCGATGAGCAAGCGCTGAAAGACATTATCTTCCCAATGTTACAAAAGTCTGTCGTGACCTGTACGACTGAAAGTAAGAAGTTATCCAGCCAAAGCGATTTTAATTCCTTATTTAGCCATGAAAACTTATTCGAGTTTTACCAGGTGGTGTGGGAGGTCGTGAAAATCAACTTTGGCCCTTTACTCAATGGTCTGCTTGCCCAGTTTGGTCTCAGCCTGTCAGACCTTCAGCAAAAAATGACCCAAAAAGTGGACGAGTTAAAGGAAAAAAACCAGAAGGCAAGCTCCGCGACGACGTAGAGGTTGAGTTTTGGGTGTGGCGCCCAATACTCAAAGGGCATTGCTCTTTAGAGGGCGTTAAGTCGGGTCAGGTGTCAGCACTTGACCTGATTAAGCTTAACGGGCTTATCGATATGATGGACTACTACGCATCGGAGGATTAATTATGGTTATAAGAGAGCTTTTAATCCGCCTTGGTCTTACGGGTTCTGACGAAGCAGGCAGGCGCTTAGATAGGGTCGATAATAGGGTTAATAGCCTAACCGACTCATTCAAAAACCTCGGCTCCATAATTTCCGGTGTGTTTGCGGGCATCGGGATTAAGTCGATAATTGAAGCAGCCGACCACATGCAGACATTGCAGTTTCGGTTAGGTCAAATGCCTGTGTCGCTCAACGGTGCCGCAGAGGCTTTTGATAATGTTGCAAAGCACGCTCAGGATTCAAGGGTCTCGATAGAGACTTACGCGGAAGCTTATACGGCAATAGGCGCGGCCACCCATGACCTTATCCATACACAAGGTGACTTGTCTACTGTTGTCGATACGCTGGCGCAGGGATTACAACTTGCTGGGGCGAGTGGGCAGGCGACATCGGGGGTTATCCAGCAGTTATCACAAGCTTTCGCAGTGGGTAAGCTGCAATGGGAGGATTTCAAGGTAATTCTGCAACAATCCGATGCGTTTGCGAAACGTCTTGGTGAAAGCATGGGGATGTCTCTTCAGCAAATTACACAAGCGACTCAGGGGGCAGGTGGCGGCATAGCAATAAGTAAAATAATCGCTGGCATTATGAAAATGTCGGGTCAGGTTAAAGCAGAGTTCAAAACAATGCCGCTTACTGTGACGCAAGCGATTACCGTCATCGGCGTTCGGTGGGAGTCGTTCATTAACCGCATGAACCGAAGCTCTACCGCAATCACTCGGCTAGCAAATTGGTTTTTATGGCTGGCAGATAAAGTCGAGTATGCATTGGATGTCTGTGTAGATGCTTTGGGTGGTGCTGAAAATGCAGTCAAGCTTCTAACCGTTGCTATTGGAGCGGCAGGTTTGCTTGGGGCTATATGGCTGCTACCTGCTGCATTTGCCGCGCTCACATCGCCTATTGCTCTTGTCATAGCCGCTTTAGTTCTTCTTTATGCTGTTGGTGATGATGTGAATCGCTGGCTGAATGGGCAAAGTTCTTTACTGGAAAGATCAATAGGACCAGTAAAAGAGTATGCCGACCAAGTGAATGCTTTGTCCGGATTTATGATAGACCTTAGAGATACATCAATCTGGGCACTTAACTCCTTAAAGAAAGTTGCAGATTTCTTTAATGCTGGTCAAGATTTTGCCCAAAAATGGGGTGATAAGCTTGGAACCACAAAGCTATGGCCGTGGCTTAGTAATAAGTTTATGGATAGCAATGAAAATACAGTTAGAGGTGATGACGGCAGTGTAGATTACAAAAACACATTTTCATCCGTCTTGGCTGGCTTTCATAAAAACGTCAATGACGCTGGAATTTATAACCCAATTCCTGTCACTGAAAATAATATTGCAGGATTATCTAAAAATCCTACTCAGACAAATACCGTGACAGTTTCAATCGGTAGCATCGAGGTTCCTGCTGGTACCGGTGAGCAGCAGGTCGCATTCCTCAAGGATGCAGCCCAAAGAACCTTTGCTGAAACAGGCAACGATCGCTTCAGTAGCGATAGCCTCCTTCTTAATGGTGGGGTAAACAGATAATGGCTTACTCCGATATTCTGGGATTTCTATGGAATGCAGGTAGCGATTCAACATTCAAACTAACAGATACGGATGTGGGAAATCTTGAGTTCAACACTATCGACTCGGAAACCCACGACTGGAAGCGCGATGTTACTACCAATCCAGTAGAGAATGGCGCCCCGATTGCCGATCACATCATTGACCAACCAGACACACTGAGCATTACTGGGATGATTAGCAATGCACCTATTCTCGGTTTGGTCAATCAGGTCAGCGGGCTAATAGATGGAACTGCACTAAACCAAGATTATGTCGCTCAAGCTTTTGATGTGCTCGATGCGCTACGTAAGTCTAAGCAACTGGTTACGATTTATACCCGGTACAAGACCTACACAAATATGGTCTTACAGTCGGTTAACATCCCACGTACACCTGATGGTGGCGATGCGGTAGTGTTTACCATTCAGGCGGTTAACGTTCGTATAGTAACCTCTCAGAAAACCACAATACCAACTGGATTAGGTGTAAATAAGCAATCAACCTCAACCAAAAAGGCTGGCGCATCGAACAGCACTGATTCGGACACTCAAAAGAGAGTGTCTGGTAATAACAGCAATGGTAAATCTGGTTCTGATAAAGGGCTTCTTGAGGCTATCCATGACGGCGGGGCAAGCATAAAAAGCAAGGTTACCGATGTAGTAACCAAGTTTTGGGGGGGGCCGTAATGATAACGATTGGCTTACAGTCGGGTTTAGCTGACCAGACATCAGAGTTAGCTATTGGCAGCGAAACGATGACGCTTAGAGTTAAATGGAATCAGCGATTCAACTTCTGGTCATTATCGCTTTACGACAGGGAGTCGAGCATCATTATTGGTGGTATCAGAATGGTGAGGGATGCTCCATTGCTGCAAAATCTCAGAGTACCCAATATCGACGGAGAATTTATATTCATCCGGCAATTCGGCGATAAAGCTGAGGCTGACTTCAATTCTCTCGGCAATGACTTTGTGCTGGTATACATCACGAGAGAGGAAATCAATGCCGTCATTTCTTAGACAAGCAGAGTTGCTAATAGGCAAACCAGATGGCGATGCAGTGAGCATCAAAGAATTGCGTTTCGAATTTGATATCACTAAATCCTCTACTCGCACCGCCAATTCATGTCACCTCAAAGTTTACAACGCTAACGACGACACTATCAAAATGCTGGAGACAATGAATAACGTTGTTATCCTTAAAGTTGGATACAAAGAAGATGTAGGCCCCGTAACAATCTTTGTAGGGACAGTGTGTCGGTCACTGACTTATCAGGATGGCCCAGATGTCCTTACTGAGATTGATATGAGAGATAGTATCATTCCCTTACGTGATGCAAAGATATCTGCAAGTAACCCCCCTAACACCTCAGCCTTGGCAGTTATGAAGATTATTGCTGCTAATTTCGGTCTACCGTTGAAACTTGGTCAAGGGATTGCTGACAAACAATACCTATCCGGCTTTGCCTTTAATGGTAGAGCAGGCGATGCAATGGACAGAGTGTGTAGTTTTCTCGGTCTGGAGTGGTCAGCACAAGATGGAGAATTACAGGTAATAAAGAAAGGTGGGGTTTTCTCCCAAAGTGCTGTGGTGCTTTCTAAAGACACAGGAATGATTGGCTATCCTCGTCGAGAGTCAAAAACCATGACTGAAAAGACCGCAGCGAAGCAAGGTATAAAGTACGGGCAAAAAGGTGTCATTAGGTCAGTGATTGATATTGATGACCCTACGTCTAAAATGAAAAGCAGAAACACGCTTGAAGTTCAGGGTTACCGAGTATCCTCGCTGATGAATGCTGCTATCTATCCAGGTGCCTATATTAAATTGATTTCACGGGGTATTGACGGTGTTTTCTTTCGAGTAGAAGAAGCTCGTTATACAGGCGACACCCACGGTCAAGCATGGAATGTTGAGGCATTATTAAGGTTTCCAAAATGAGTGATAAAAGTGATTCCGTAGAAGCACTGAAGCAATTTATTAATGGGCAGATTGATCAGGTTAATACTGCGATCCCTTGTGAAGTTGTCAGTTATGAAAATGGACGAGTAACCGTTAAGCCGTCTGGTGAGAGAAAGTTCCCTGACGGTGACAGCAACCCACACCCTATAATTCATAACCTGCGCTTTGTTTGGCCTACCTTTTCAGGCGGACAAGCTGGATTTAAAGGGCCAGTATCACAGGGAGACAAATGCCTAATGATTTGCTGCCAACAATCGATAGATGACCCGGACGACCTGCGCCGCTATGACCTTGTTGACAGTTACGTTGTACCAGGTGGCGATTACAGCGATGAAGTCCCAGGTAATAACGATGTGAGGATGTATCATGGTGATGCGTTTATAGCCATTGATGAAAATGGAAAGCTAACAATCAATGCTCCGGGAGGCATTGAGGAAATAACCACAACGCACACATTGCAGGGTGAAATGAATGTCACTGGCGATGTGATAGTAAATGATATTAAACTAGGCTCACACAAACATCCCGGCGATAGCGGGGGAATAACTGGAGAGCCACAAAACTAATGGCCATAAATAAGAAAGCTTTAGTCATTTTAGCAGTCGTTGCGATCGGGTATTACGTGGTAAATAATAAACCTAAGGGTCCTGATGCGTTTGACGCTGCATATCAAAATGCGCCTACTGTAGAAAAGGATTTCGTTTCTATAGTGAAAGACGCACAAGATAAGGCAAAATCGGCTGAAAATGACATGCAACTTGGAGGAATTAAAGCTCAAAGGGATGCCTTAGTTTGTAGCGTGGTTCAGGATAAGCATGTGAATGAATGGATCGGGAAAGTTGATACCATGTCATCGAACAGCGATGGCAAGGGTGTTGTGAGTATCAGTCTATCAGAAGACATCAACGTCAAAACTTGGAATAATGATATATCAGACTACGGCGATCACACTTTAATTACACCGGGAAGTGAGTTGTTTGAAACTGCATCTCAATTAAAAGAAGGCGATATAGTTAGGTTTTCAGGTAAATTCATATCTGATAGTCAAAACTGTATTAGAGAGTCTAGCCTAGGAATTAGAGGTAAGGTCACAGAGCCTGAATACATATTCCAGTTTAATTCCATAGCAAAAATATAACTCTAAATTTTAACCATAACCCGCTTCGGCGGGTTTTTTATTGGTGAAAAAAATGATTGATTTCAGATTACAGGACGGTCAGATAGTTTTTGAGTCCGGAGTCCTTCAATACGTTGATGGCGCTGAACGAGTCAGACAGCAAATCGAGGTTAGACTCTCTATATTCCGTGGTGAATGGTTCCTCGATGGTGAATTCGGAGTGCCTTACTTCGAGTCTATTCTTGGTAAGCAGATAACTCTCAATGGGGCGCTATCAGCCATCAAAACAGAGATTCTAGCTGCTGATGGGGTAAGCAAGATAAACACCTTCGAATATAACTTTGATCGCAAGGAACGACTGCTCACAGTAAATTTCGAGGTGGAGACACCTTACGGCATAGTTGCCTATCCCTAACAAACAAAAACATTACTAACCCGCTTCGGCGGGTTTTTTATTGCCTGAGGAAATCTAATGGCTTCTGAATATGTGACAGATAGCGGGGTTATTAAGCCTACGCTAGCAGAGTGCGTGCAGGATATAGGTGACGCACTGGAGCAAGTGGTAGGGCCGATAAACCGAGAGGCAGATAGTGGTACCGGGCAGTGGATTGGCGTTGAGGCTGAGGCTGCTGCGGTTCACTTCGAGGCGCTAGAGTTGTTGTGGGCTTCTCGCTCACTAAATACCGCCACTGGCTACGCGCTTGATGCGATAGGTACTTGGTTCGGTATTGCTCGTAATGATGAGACTGAAACCCAGGTTAATGCTGTGATTTACGGCACAGAATCAACGCTAGTGCCTGTGGGAGCTTTAGCATCGTTCGGCAACTATCAATTCTCTCTCGAATCCGCATCAATAATCAGCCGTACAGCATTGGTAGATGGTCAATTCAAGGTAAACAACAACACAGAGGGCACTTACACAGTGCGAGTGGTTGGAACTGACCTGACCTACACAAAAGGCGCAAGTGATACGGTAACTGATATTGCTTTAGGGCTGGCAAAGCTCATTGATGCGACTAGTCAATTCACCGCTACATCGACAGGTTCATCAGTTTATTTGACTTCTGAAAACGCAATCCAAGGCTATGCGGTTTCGCTTGGCGCAGGACTGTCATGGGTATCTATCGGCTCACCTGCAATATTCCAAGCAACTGATACTGGAGAAATAGTCGTTCCAGTTGGCGGTTTATCGACGCCCGTTAGCGCAGTGACTGGTTGGACTGGTGTTAAAAATCTTATCGCTGGGTCAACGGGTTCAAATAGAGAGTCGGATACGGATTATCGCACGCGATTAAAAGCAGCACGAGGAAGTACTGGCGGGGCAGCTACAGAGCCAGCCATCCGCTCACATTTGCTATCTGATGTTGAGGGTGTGACGCTTGCAGAAGTAATCGAAAATGACAGTATGACGACCAATGCGGCAGGGCAAGATGCTAAGTCAATCCAGTGCGTTGTTAATGGCGGCTTAGAGCAGGATGTGGCTGAAACTATCTGGAAATATAAAGCTGCAGGGGTTGCGACATATGGCACGATAACCATCACAGTCAAAGACTCCTACGGGCGTTCACGCGATGTAAAATTCTCACGGCCTGAGTTGGTTTCATTGTACGTTAAAGTCGATGTGAAACTCCTAGATACTGAAGAGGATTTACCTGCATCAGTTATTACCTTGATTAAAGAAGGTGTGGAGAACTACTTCGCTACTTTATCTCTCGGTGATGATGTCATTACTCAACGCATCTATGGCTATATCTACTCGAATACGACTGGACTCGGAAAATTAAATGTCAGTGTCAGCACTGACGGTATGACTTTCAGCGAGGACAACGTTTCTATTTCAGATACTCAATACGCAAATGTTGCTGAAGCAGCTATAGAGGTATCTGGTGTCTGATTGGGTAACCTACGACTTCATAGAGAAGATTAAATCACGGCCGACAGATTACTACAGGCGCAATAAACAGGTTCCGCTGGTATTCGCGGCCATGGGTGTCATGCACCAGAAAATTGATGCGCTGGCCCAATACATATACGAGTCTGAGAATATTAATTCCGCAGTCGGTTCCGAGTTGGACCGATTCGGTTTTTATGCAAATGTCTCGCGCAATGGGATGAATGATGATGATTACCGAGTGGAGATACTAAACACGGTTTTGTCTTCACTCTATTCAGGAACTTCAAGGCAGGTCATGATGCTTGCTGCATCACTCACGCAAAGTACAGACATTGAGATTGTTGAGATGCCCTTCGCCGCGTTCAACCTTCACGTTACCGGCCTTGTTGTTCCAGCCACCATTTCTCAGATTATTGATAATTCCTCAGCGGCAGGAGTTAAGGCTTACACGACGCATGACTATGGCACGGGTGGGTTCTCACTTGCTGGCATAGATTCGCAATCAGGCGTCGCACTAAGAACGGGTGATAGTGAGGCACTTGAGGTTGCAGACGATACAGCAATGGGTCTTCTTAGGGGTACCGCATTTATCGGTGGCTCTTATCTTGATTCAGTCATGTCTTTCATTTCTGACGGCGGACTTCTCGCCACTGACTCTCAGTTCATTAGCATTGCTGATGATGACTACTACTTAATTGATTCCGGTATTTCCTCCAGTGCGATAGGGAATACGCGGCTAGCTGGCACAATGCCGAGGTGATAAATGGAAAGTTTCGCAGCAAACGACCTTCTGTTTGATGATGGTCAAAATAATAAAGAATCAATCCCTGATGAGGTTCAGCAATACGGTTTTAGACCACCAGTGAGAGCACAAGATGGGTCAATAATTCCAGGGCATAAGCTTACGGCTAACCATCTCAACTATATATTTAATGATC
Source organism: Rosenbergiella nectarea (assembly GCF_900111105.1). Lineage (GTDB taxonomy): Bacteria > Pseudomonadota > Gammaproteobacteria > Enterobacterales > Enterobacteriaceae > Rosenbergiella > Rosenbergiella nectarea. The sequence goes on from NZ_FOGC01000005.1 coordinate 18,650, forward strand.
TCTACTCTCAGATAGCAGAACTAAAAGCAAAGGGGGGTAGCTAATGGCTGATATTACGCTCAAATACCTAACTGAGCTTACTGCTGCGACCTCAGTTGATGCTAATGACCTTATCCACATCAATCAGGGTGGAAACGACCGGTCAGTAACCGCTTCCGTGCTTCGTGCTTTCATGATCAACGCCATCTATCCAGTGGGTGTGACACTATTCTTTGCCACTAACCAGAATCCTAATAATTTATTTCCGAATACAAGATGGCAGCGAATAAATGGGTATGGACGAACAATTAGATTAGCTAATGAAGCGATGAGCGATGTTTTGGAAACGGGAGGTAGTGACTCAGTAACGCTTTCTGTGGATAACATTCCATCACATAGTCATGGGTTTTCAGGTAATACATCAAGCTATGACCACGGGACAAGGACAACATCTACCAATGGCAATCATAACCATGGAATTGAACATAGGGTCAATAACTATGCCAACTCCACAGGCGGTAATGATGTTATGAAAACTGGAGGTGGAACGACTTTTTATACTAAGGATTCTGGCGAACATAGTCATACGGTGCAGATTGGTTCACATTCTCATAGTTTCTCTGGCACCACTGGCTCAACCGGTGGCGGGCAGTCATTCATAACAAAAAACGAATATATTAACCTTATCGCTTGGTACAGGGTTTCATAATATGGCAAATCAAAAAGTAAGAATCACACAATTACCCACTCTAGTTGATGGCGACGATGCAGTAATTCCCGTCAATAAAAACAACGTAGATTACCGATTACCAGTTAAAAGCCTTCTTCAGTCAAAAAATAACCTTTCAGAAGTTGACCCTGGACAGTCTCGTAATAACCTAGGTGTTTACTCGAAAGAAGAAATTGACGCTCAGAATAAAGATAGCGCCACAGGTCTAAGAAGAGACTTGGCTTCTGCAGAAGAAGGGAAAGGCCTATCACTTGTTGCGGCTGAAGATGGAACAAACGGTCAGCAGCTTTTCGATGAGGCCGTTAGGTTAGTAGGTAATTATGAAGATGGTCCATTAACGCTAACCAGTGAAAATTATGAAATCCGTAAGGGTGGCATTAAATATTATCTTGCACCCGGCATATCACTGCCATACACAACAACCGGTACTACTGATGCTACATGGGAAGTAGATAAGGCTAAATTTTTTATCGTTGGGGATAAAGGCTTAAGGAAAGATCTTTCATCCGATAATGATGGACTAGGTGATTCATTGATAGCTATTAAGCAACCATATTCTGGAGCAGTGGCAAGAACTCAGCATGAAAAAAATACTGATATTGTAAGCATTAAGGACTTTGGTGCCAAAGGTGACGGCGTAACGGATGATACGACTAGCATACAGTCAGCTATAGATTTTAGCTCTAAAAATGGTGTAGGCATTTACGCCCCATCCGGTAGATATAAAGTTTCAACATTGATCATCAAGCCAAACATGGCAATGTACGGCGATTATATTGGTAATGAAGGGAAAGGCACATCTTTTCTGGGTAACGGTTTTGATGATGTAATGCGCGGCGCTAATACTGATGATCTCATGCAGATGTCTGGGACAGGTGCAGATGTTGAATATGCTCACCATGTGACAATTATTGGGATAGAGATAGATGGGGGCGTGAATGGTCAGAGCATAAAATTTGATGAGTCAAAAAAAGGAAGGGGTATTGCAGTATGGGGTAGCTCTCTAAATTTTGTTGATATTGACATTATAAACTGTGGAGGTCATGGCATTGAATCTGGATATCATGATTCCGGTGCTGAGTGGGCTTTGTATTTTAGAGAGAGCTCATTCCGCAATATTAGAATACGAAATGTAGGGAAGCATGGGTGGTGGTTTAAGGGGCCTCATGACGCTAAGCTAGTCGACGTCTCTATAATAAATGCCAGCCGCTGTGCTGACAATAAATATGATGGGTTTTATCAGTCTGGGGAGGGGTCATGCGACATTGTAGCAATGCACATTTCCTGTAGTGGTACCAGGGGGGGGGACTTTGAAAATCTTAGGCATCGTTATGCTGCGAATATATCTGGCGGCGCACATGTTGTTGGATCAAGCTTTGAAGGTGCACGTAGCGCCCAATTAAGATTGTCTGGAGCTGGGAGCTACTTTGATTCAACGTGTTCCTTTTATGCTCCTTTTGGCACCAGTACAAATCTGCAGCCAGACATTATATATCTAGATGGAGCAATAGGCAATGTAGTGATGGGGAACTTGGATGGCTCTGGGTATCCATCTGGGGTTAATGCTGTCGGAATAAAACTTAATCCATCGTCTATCAATGCAAGAAATGACATTAATGTTAGGACAACGACAATAGCTAATGTTTTAAATTTTGGGAGTAGCTCCACTGAGGCTGATGGAGATAGTGGGGATAATTATTTCAAAATAAAGTCAACATACTATGGGGATAGCCCTTACGGAACATATGGTGTTCTAAACTCTGCGAACGGGTCTGCGTTAGAGATCAGGCTACTTGGAAAAGAGAGAACCTTTCTTGACTCAAGATCACAATCAGCAGTGCTAAAAGCATCCCCAGGTGAATCAGTAACTTGGGTCTACAAGTACCCATTCAAAGACACTCCAGTTGTAAATTTTTCAATCGCAAACCCCACAGGGCCTGGTGATGTTTCGGCAGGCGCTTGGATTTCAAGTGTAGGTAACACCAGCGTTACAATATATAACTCGAATAATAGCTCGTTTCAGATTCATGTATCTGCAAAAGAAAGGGTTAACTATCAATAAATGAAAGCCTTTTATAAAAAAACATCTTCTTTTTAAATATAAATTAATGGATGCATAGCATTATTTTTATAGGGTAAGCTATAAAGCTTACCCTATATTACCAAATAACACCAAATACTATCTTGATTGGTGCTAACTTATCTTAGATATTATTTTTTTGCAGTTTTTGTATAATGGAGATCCAATATACCTGTTGTATAGGTATGATATAATTATTGTCGTTAATAGAATTAATGTAGAGTAAATATAGAAATTTAAATTTCTTGGAATGATGCCAGAGACGATTATTGATTCGTGGAAAAGGTACAAAGGGAAACTAATAAACCCAAGAAATAAGATAAATCTACAGCAAAGTATTCTTTTTAGGATGAAATTTATTCTCGTAAGGTCGATTAGTAGAAGTGGGGAAAACGCCATAAGACAAATATATGATTCAAATCCTGATGATCCATAATATATTGCAAGAATGCATATTGCTATGGAGATAACAGATAATAACTCGAAGCATTTACTTTCTGCTATTTTTATAACTGATTTTTTAGATTTTATTGTGTAGGCAACATTTCCAATCAACATGCATATTGATGCCATTAGAAAATTCGGAGGTAAATTTTCAGGGAAAAAATTAAATGTTAAGAACATTATGATTGGGAGTGATATTAATTTTTCTTTTAGTCCTAATTTCATTAAAATGAAAGGAACAAGCAATGAGCACCAAAATTCAAGGCTTATGCTCCATGATGGCTCATTCAGCAAAATAAAGTTATTTGGTGTTATCCCATGCATAAATAAAATATTTTTAATGATAACATTGATATTGAAAACATCATCACTAGAGTAATAAAGCCCATTTTTCTTGTTAAATGTGTAAATAATGAGCATTGATATTGTCGTGATGAAGTGCAAAGGGAAAAGCCTAGAAAACCTGACAAAGAAGTATTTTATTCCCTCATCTTCTTTATGCGATGCAGATAAAACAAATCCGCTAAGCATGAAAAAATACATAACGCAGAATCCAGCACCCACTAGAGGCCTGTCTGGCAACCATCCATAATATGTTCCTATTAAATGGCTATACAAAACTGCCACAGCCATCAAGCCACGCATTCCATCAAGCGAGTTGAATCTAGCATTGCTCATTAAATACTGCCTTTTATTAAAGAAAAGAATTTGATAAGAATTGTATCATTTGTAAAAACACAAGCAAGTGACTATCTATGAGTGATGCTCTTGATGATGCCAGAGTGTTAGGCGTGGTGACATTTATGGTGAAAGAATTACGGAGGGGTGAGGGTGAGGATTATGAAGTGCGTACATAAAAGCGTACAAATTAAGAAGTGCTTTAGATAATATCCTTTTATAACAATTACTTTAGTGCAAGTTATCATAATCGAGAAAGAGGAAGGTGGGTTGTGCGGTTTCGTTGTTTTTCATACACCATCGTCACTTTTTTAATTGTATTCATTGAAATCAACAACTTGCTTAATATTTTAGAATGCTGCTGAGGATCTCCATCATCCAGTATGAGTCGCTGCTCAATAAAATAAAATATTATTCTGTAATTTAGCATTTTTTACAGAAGACATGTTCAGTTTTCGAGCCCATAGGGTTGGTGACGTTAAATCGTTAACTTAACTTTCCTGCTCACGGTTGATAGCCTATTCTGAAATCATAGCTCCTTGGCCAAGAAGGTTGAAGCCTCATCTACTTTACTTTAGAGATAGCCTACATGACCCTGTGCAAAGACTGCCGACCACAGGTTCGTTGAAGAGAGTCTTCTCGACAGTGTAGGGGGATCAACTGTCACAAGTAGTGTTGTGTGAAATATAACCAACCTGAAAAATATTCACAAATTCTCACAATTAACAGGTGATAGAGGGTGAAAAATACCGTAAAAAGGCCAACTATTCGAACAGTTGAGATAACCGAGGATTATTTTGAAAAGGCGCGCCACTCTAGTTGTTACTTCTTTAGTTTTTTATGCTGCGCATACTTTCGCGCAAGATGATGCATTACCTTTCTCCTTAGCGCCGCCTTCTATTGATGCAGCCTCATGGGTCCTAATGGATGCTAAGACCGGCCAAATCTTAACCGCTGGTAATCCCGATGAGCAACGCAATCCGGCAAGTTTAACGAAATTGATGACCGGGTACGTCGTTGATCGCGCTATCGATCAAAAACGTCTCACGCGTGATGATAAAGTCACCGTGGGTCAAGATGCTTGGGGCACGGGTAATCCAGTATTTAAAGGTTCATCGTTGATGTTCCTAAAACCGGGCGATGTGTTAACGGTTCGTGATCTGAGTCGTGGGGTGATTATTGATTCCGGCAATGATGCCTGTGTTGCCTTGGCCGATTATGTTGCCGGTAGCCAAGAAAATTTCGTCGGCTTGATGAATCACTACGTGGCGAAGCTAGGTTTAAAAAATACCCACTTTGAAACCGTTCACGGGTTGGATGCACCGGGGCAGCACTCAACTGCGCGTGATTTAGCGATTCTGTCTAAAGCCATCATTGATGGTGAACCTGATTTCTATCAGATGTATAGTGAGAAAACGTTAACGTGGAACGGTATCACACAAAATAACCGTAATGGGTTATTGTGGGATAATAGTTTGCATGTCGATGGATTGAAAACCGGTCATACAGAAACCGCGGGCTTTAACATCATTGCTTCCAATGTTGTCGGTAATCACCGTCTGATTGCCGTGATCATGGGCGGTAAAAGTTCGAAGGGACGTGAAGAGCAGGCACGTAAACTGTTAGTCTGGGGACAGAATAATTTTGATACCGTGCAACTGTTCCACGCAGGCCGAGCGATCGGCAATGAAAACGTCTGGTACGGTAACCCTCATACTGTTGCAGTCGGAAGCGATAAAGACCTTTATTTATCACTACCAAAAAATGAGATTAATAACGTCAAAGCGAAATACATCATTGACAAAAAAGAGCTTGAAGCGCCACTGACGGCGAACCAGCCCATTGGTCAAATCAAAGTGATGGATAAGGATCAAGAACTCGCTAGCTATCCGTTGGTTGCGTTGCAACCCGTCGCCGAGGCAGGGATCTTTACTCGCGCGATTGATTACATTAAACGCAAATTCTAAGCGTAAAAGCCTCGTTCGCGAGGCTTTTTTACTTTTATGGTTAAAAAATGCGATGAGTAAGGGTACACTGCCTACCATTATCTTCTAACACTTAGCGCGAGCTGTGAAAACTGATAAACCCCTCTCAACACTCGAATATTGGCTTTATAGACACTATCGCTGGGTCCATGGCGTCCGTATAGCCATAGCGTTCTTAGCCTCCTTCATGCTCATCCGGATATTGAATATACCCGAAGGAAGTTGGCCCTTAATTACCTTGGTGGTGGTGATTGGACCGATCTCCACTTGGGGGAATGTCTTCCCACGGGCAATACAACGGATTGTTGGTACAGTGCTTGGTTCAATTTCAGGTCTGATAGCACTGAAACTCGAAATGATCTCGTTGCCTCTTATGCTTGGCTGGTGTGGAATTGTGATGTTCTTTTGCGGTTATCTAACCCTAGGTAAACGCCCTTATATGGCATTATTGATTGGTATTACGCTCGGGGTTGTGGTCGGTGCGCCGGCCGGCGATTTCCTTACGGCATTGTGGCGCGGAGGAGACGTCGTCTTTGGTTGCTTACTCTCGATATTTTTCACGGGAATTTTTACGCAACGCGCCTACGTATTCTGGCGGTTACGATTAGCTGATGCGTTGGTGGATAGCCGTAAAATCTATCACACGGGATTATCGTCAAATCTTCTTGAAAAACCGCGATTAAATAAGCCGTTGCAAAAGTTATTGACGTCACTCATCAAAATGAGAAGCCTACTGGAGCCAGCCTGTAAGGAGACGCGTATTCCGCGTTCGGTATTTGAAGGTATTCAGACCATTCAACGCAATATGGTCAATACCATGGAGATGCAAATCAACGCATGGTGGTCATCACGCGAAAGCCATCTGTTGTTGCTTAATGCGCCGACTTTGCGTCGTACCCAAGCCACGACAGAACAAATGTTGGACGCCTTGGCCGATATGCTGCGTAATGGCGTCAGTGAAAGCGATCAGCTTGCGTTAAGTAGTGCGGCGATGGATGAAATTACCGGCGAACTCACTGAGCTGCTTGCCCAAGCTGAACATGCTAAGGCAGAATTGACCCCAGTTTATGGTTATGTCTGGTTAAGTTTGGAATTAACGAAACAATTAGAAAGAATGCGAGAGCTTATCCGTTTAGCGCTGCGTCGTTAAACGGCTTTTAAATCCGAGAAATCTATCCCCTGCGTAGCAGGTTTAACTAAAGGTGTTGTCATGGAAAATGCAAAACAGTCATTCCAGGATGTACTTGAGTTTGTAAGAATGTTTCGTCGTAAAAATAAGCTGCAGCGTGAAATTACTGACAACGAGAAAAAGGTACGTGATAATCAGAAACGCGTATTACTGCTCGACAACCTCAGCGAATATATCAAGCCAGGGATGAGCGTCGAAGCAATACAAGAGATTATTGCGAGCATGCGTAGCGATTACGAAGATCGTGTTGACGAGTACATCATTAAAAATGCAGAGCTTTCCAAAGAGCGTCGCGATTTGTCGAAAAAACTGAAAGTGCTGGGCGAGAGCAAAGCGCAAGACACTAAATAAAAATAAGGCCTGATGATTCAGGCCTTTTTTTCATCAAGAGAAAACAACGTCGATAAATTAGGGCCGAATCGATGAAAATTTTAGTGGTAGGGGCGGGTGCAACGGGCGGATATTTTGGTGCAAGATTGGCGCAAGCCGGACATGAGGTGGCGTTCTTAGTGCGTGAGGGGCGAGCACAACAGCTAGCCGATGAGGGATTAGTGGTCAAAGGCTTTCACGAAACCGTCAACCTAACGCCTACTCTCCTCACCGCAGAGACACTGACTGATAACGCCTGGCAGCTGATTATTCTCGCCGTCAAACACCCCCATTTAGCGCAAGTCATCGAACAGATCCGTCCCGCGGTAAGCGATAAGACCTATATTCTGCCGTTACTCAATGGCATGGATCATATTGCCGCCTTACAACACCAGTATGGTGATCGCGTCTTGGGGGGCTTATGTCAAATCTATGCGACGCTCAATGCGAAAAATGAGATTGAGCAAGTAACGTCTCTTCACCGGATAAGTTTTGGTGCGTTGTCCCCGGTGCAACAGAAGGGGGTGATGGCTCTCGCTCAGCAGTTAGAAGGGGTGGCCTTTACCCTTCAAGCGAGTGACGATATTACCAGTGAGATGTGGGAGAAATACCTCTTTCTCAGTACGCTCGGCGGAGTAACCTGTTTGGCTCGGGCCGATACCCAACGCATTCTCTCGACCTCTGGTGGAGCACAGTATATTGAGACGCTCTTTACCGAGGTATTGAGTGTCATAACGGCTGCGGGCTATCGTCCGCGCTCAAAAGTGATCAATCAACTGCTGAAGACCTTGCTGAATATCGAGACGCCTCTCGTCTCTTCACTTTATCGGGATGTGATGGCCGGTAATGTGTCAGAAAGCCGAGCGATCGTGGGGGCTTTAGTCGAGCGGGCTGTTGAAACTCAGCAATATATTCCGGTTTTACGCGCCTGTTGGGTTCAGTTACAGCTGGCGAGTGGATGAATGGCGTAAGATGTTTTCAATGATGTACAGTACATATAGCCATTAATATTTAACTTTTTATTTACTTAAATTGGCATAGAACCTGCTTTATCCCCGTTGTAGTTCACAATAAAAACAAGACAGGGGAAAATGCTTATGGCAAAGGGTGAATCGAAAAAAAAACTCAGCTTAGTCGACTTATCATTACTCGGTATCGGGTCGATGATCGGTTCGGGTTGGCTGTATGCAGCGTTAAATAGTTCAGGTTATGCGGGAGGAAATACAGGGTGGGCGTGGACCTTAGGCGCTATCATTGTCTTATTAATCGGATTGGTGTCGGCAGAACTCTCTGCGGCGATCCCTCGTGCAGGGGGGTTTGTACGGTATCCTAATTATTCCCACGGTAATATCGTCGGTTTCGTGATTGGGGTCAGTTCACTATTAGCTTATACCAGTACGGCGGGCGTTGAAGTCGAGGCAGTCAGGCAATATGCGCTGTACTGGTGGCCAGCACTAGGCCACAGCGATGGAAATCCGACGACGCTCGGGTTTGCGGTACAGATTGGACTGCTGGTGATCTTCTTCCTACTTAACTATTGGAGTGTCAGCGTTTTCGGCCGCGTGAATACGATTATCACGACCTTTAAGTTTATCGTGCCATTAATTACCATCGTTACATTGCTACTTTATTTTAACTCGGCCAACTTACAGGTTCCGCCTGCGCCTCCTGGTGGTGCACACGGTGTTTTCACCTCGCTAACCGGCGCAGGTATTGTCTTTGCATACCTAGGCTTTCGGCAAGCCGTCGACTTTGCCAGTGAGGCGAAAAATCCACAACGCAATGTGCCGATCGCCATCTGTATCGCGATCGCTGTTAGCTTTGTTATCTATCTTGCCTTGCAATATGCGTTTATGGGGGCGGTGCCGAGCGACGTACTTTCTGCGCATGGCTGGGCAGGATTGAAAGCGATTTTTCAATCGCCTTATGCTGATTTAGCACGCAGCTTAGGCTTGATGTGGTTAATCAATCTAATATTAGTCGACGCAGTCATTTCCCCGGCAGGAACCGGCAACATCTATCTGGCGAGTGCGGCGCGGGTGCTTTTTGCCCTCGCACGTAACGGACATCTCTGGAAGAGTGCTGGCGAGGTAGACGAAAAGTCGGGCGTGCCACGCGGTGCACTATGGCTGGCGTTAATCTTATCGATTGCCTGGACCTTACCCTCTGAATTTCAAGTATGGGGGGGATTGATCGGTGCGGTGACCTCTGCCACGGTCTTTACCTACATGCCTGGGCCGGTGACCTTAGCCGCGTTTCGTACCCATCTGCCAGCATTACATCGACCTTTCCGTTTACCGATGGCGGCTATTTTAAGCCCGCTCTCTTTTGTCGCCAGTACGCTGTTGATCTACTGGAGTGGTTGGCCGGTGAACGAAATCCTCATCCCAATCTTTATCGTCGCGTGGGTCGGTTATGCACTGTTAAGCAGAAAGAGTCCTACCTATAAGCAAGATATTGCCTGCAGCTGGTGGCTATTAGCCTATTATATTGCGATGCTGATCCTCTCTAAAATAGGGACCTTCGATGGGCTAAATCTGCTCAGTACTCCGCTGGATATGATCATTGTCACGGTGGTGGCGTTGATCTGCTATTACTGGGGAGCCAAAACCAGTATCGCGAAACCGATCATTGTCGAAGAGTAAACTCGCGTTGAGGCCCAGAGAGTTCGCTCTCTGGGTATTGCTTAGGGGGGCATCGAGCGCGTAGCATATTTTCTCTAATAAAATTCCATCCCTGGGTAAGGATAAAGACGGCAATAATCCATGCGGCTTTCAAGGTTTCCCGCATGCACTTCAAGCTTATGACCATCCGGATCGAAGAAATAGAGCGACCCACCTTCACTTTTATTTAGTTTCCACTCTTCCACTCCCTTTAGCCTCATCTGCTCAACTAAGGTAGTCAAGGCATCGGGCGAAACGGTAAACGCATAGTGGGTATAATCCATTTTTTCGCCAACGGTGTCGAGACTAAGGCATAGCCATAACTCCCCCAATGAGAGATAAGCCCCGGTATTCCACTTCGTTTTCGGGACAAAGCCTAATAATTCGGTATAGAACGCCCAGCTTCTCGCAACATCACTGACGGCGAGAGTAAGATGATTTAGGCCCGTTAACATAACCCTCTCCGTTAATAAACAAACCCACTAAAGTCCCAAATCAGATAGCCCAGGATGGTCTACAGGTCGCTTACCTAAGGGCCAATGAAATAGCCTCTCACTCTCGGTGATCGGCTTGTCATTGATGGAGGCGTGGCGGTGAGTCATCAGTCCCTCATCATTAAACTCCCAGTTTTCGTTTCCGTAAGACCGAAACCAGTTACCCGAATCGTCTTGCCATTCATACGCGTACCTTACTGCAATACGATGAGTGTCAAAGGCCCATAGCTCTTTTATTAACCGATAATTTATTTCTTTCTGCCATTTACCTTCAAGGAAGTGAGCCGCTTGCTGTCGATTCTCGATAAACGTAATACGATTTCGCCAGCGGGTATTCAATGAATAAGCCAATGCGACTTGTTTAGCATTACGGCTATTCCAGCCATCTTCGGCATGCCGTACTTTTTGTATGGCGGATTCCAAGGTAAACGGGGGAAGAGGGGGACGGAGTGAATTTGCCGTCATAAACGTTATTCCTGTGTTAAGTGAGGTCCTTATCCTAACGCAGAATGACTCAAAATTATGCTAAAGAAAAAAAGCGCTATAAAGCAGGTTTTGGTGTAGGCAACCTCAAGAAATACTTAATTACAATGTCATCCCCGTCATGATTCTACTGTTTAGGGGCAGAATGAAGAGGTCAGGCAGGAGATCCCAGAACCCAAGCAGCGCAGCGCCCTGTATAAATGGCTGAACGGTGATCACGAAGCAATCGACTATCAGCGGGCGACAGCCGCTGCGACGAGCGCTGCGAATGCGCAGACGGCTGTTGAAGGTGCCAATGTTCTTGGCCTGATAGTTGGCAGTGCCATTACGTCAGGAACCTGGGCAGTAAAACTGGGTGAAATAAGCAATGAAGTTATAGTCGGGGATAAAAATAAACTAATATCGAAATTAGAGAACCCATTGGATGAAAGATTGGCAGGCACGCTGGATAGTGTAAGTTTCTGCCCATGTGGGGCGAGATCCATCCCGTCAATCTCGGTTGGCTAAATGAGGATACGGCCACTCAGATGTTAATTGGCAACCAGCGAGTTTACTGCCGCTGGATAATCAGCAATACAGACTGCTTTGGGTTAACACTTTGGATAGAGGCCGATTAATGCTGAATGTTGTGATCTGAATACAAACATCAACTTTTACGT
>NZ_FOGC01000005.1:31547-33521 GCF_900111105.1 Rosenbergiella nectarea
TATACGTTTACCACAGAGGAAGAGCCACGTATTACCCTCATCTGGACGCCCGACAGTTCAGGTGTCAATGTTCCTGCAAATACAGGTAACCCGAACCCAGTCAGGATGCCGAGCCCGGTCGTTGTGGATCCGTTGCCGGAAGATAGCAGTATTGACGCAACGACCACTCCGGCCCCGGAAGAAAAGAATTTTGCGGATTATATTCTTATCTTGCCACTATCGGATATTCCGCCGATTTATATATACCTGAGCAAGCCGGCTGTTGAGTTTTTGGAGGTTGAGCGTTATAGCGATTTTGTGCGCAGATCTCGTCAAGGGAAGTATGAGGCTGATCATATACCATCGAGAGCAGCAGTAGAGGCTTATCTTTTGAAGTTAGATCCCACTTTGAAAGGTGCTCAGTTGAGAAAATACTCGGATGAAGTTGCAGCAATTATTGTTCCAAAGGAAGTTCATCAGAAGATTAGTGAAACCTATGGAAAACGTAATGCAGTGCGGATTGAACTTGACTCACGAAATCTAAGAGCTGCTGCTGATAGTAATATTGATGCGATTAAGCCAGCATTGAAAGAATGTGGTGCAACCGAAGAACAAATTGAAGCAGCAAGAGTTAAAATACATAAATTTAATTCAGATATGGGACTATATTAATGACAGTAAATATTAATGCTTTGATTATATACCTTGGTAAAAGCTACAAAGAGATATATGAGGCCAAACTTATACCATATAAGACTGAACCAAAGGGGCACTCAGGTTCCCCGACAATAAGTTTAGACATGGTAAAAGAGGGGGTGTTTCTATCTTTTTTACGTGAAAATAGAACGCTTAAAGAGATTACACTCTTTATTCAACGAGATAGTAACTGTGATTGGTTTTTTCCAAATGATTTGCCAAAACCATTACAACATGAAATGTCACGTGATTGGGTCATAAACACATTGGGCAAACCTGAAGGCAGTGTGGAACCACGAAAAGTTCTGAGGCATTCGTTAGGTTGGGCTGACAAATACCAACTGCATAACACACCTATCCCGATTACTTTGCAAATTGACTACGGTCTAAATAATTTTGTCAAAGAAGTATCTTATATACTAACATCTGAAATGCGTTGGTAGTCATTATTCCCATTATAAGGCAGTACGGTATAACTTCTGTACTGCTTCATTCCAATACTTTTCGAACATCAGCATATAACACCTGTTCAAAATTACTTGACCACTGCAAGATAAAGATTTTGATATTGAGACGCCAGGCTTGAAAGCACATGGTGCTACAGACATACAGCTAAAAGAAGCGAGTTCTAAAATACATAAGATTAATAATGAACTGGGGTTATACAAATGACAGTAAATGTAGAAACTTTAATTCGCAACGTGGGGCAAACTTATGAAAAAATACTTGAGGCAGGGATTTTTCCATACATGACAAAACCGACAGGTGCTCCGGGATCCCCTAATTTAAGTTTAGAAATGGCAAGGGAAGGTATTTTTTTGTCATTCAAACGTACAGGTAAAATCCTCAAAAGTATTACGTTAAGACTCCAGCATGAACCCATTAAAAATTGGGTTTTCCCGAATGAACTTCCATCCCCTTTGCAAAAGAATATGTCTCGTATATGGGTGCATGATACTTTTGGTGAACCAGATAAGTCTGTTCCCCCGAAAACGGTAATGAAAATGTCAATGGGATGGGTTGATAGGTTTGCTGTTGAGGATTTTCATATCCCAATAACAATGCAAATTCGTTACGACATGCAAGATAAAGTCGAAACCGTTACTTATCTCCCGACTTCAGATCTTCGTTGGTAGATTCTCCCCCTTGCTCACTATAAATCGGTTAGTATTCGACCCGCGCAACGATAAACATGACACGAATGAGGGAATAAAACGTCAATACATTGACGACGTTACCTCGGTAATTTCGGCAGGTACACTCTCTAAGGACAGGAGAATAGACTCATGGCAGCGATGG